>NZ_SSNA01000207.1 GCF_004799445.1 Bradyrhizobium sp. | reverse complement strand
CGATCAAGCTCCCTTGATGAGTATGCGCCCCGCTAGGTTGGTGTACGGACCCGGTTCGGCTCCGCGACCGATCTTGTATTGAAAATGAATTCGCGCCGCTTCGAGAGCAATCACTTCGGCCTATCCGCCGACGGATTGAACAATCTCTCCCCGTTCACCTGATACGCGCCGATCGCCTGCTGGCCGTCGGGGGACACCAGCCAGTCCGCAAACACCTTTGCGGGGCCAAGTCTTGCGCCGGCGTGTTTTTGCGGGTCGAGTTCGATGACGTCGTAGCGGTTGATCAGGCGCGGGTCGCCCTCGACGGCGATCACCAGCGAGCCCTTGTTCGCAAAGCTGAGCCAAGTGCCGCGGTCGGTCAGCGTGTAGGCGTTGATGGCGCTGGCGGCATTCAGCGCCTGGCCCATGCCGCCGCCAATGTCGCGGTACCATTTTTCCCTGATCGGCGCGGTTTGTCCGGCGATTTTCCAGAGCCGCAGTTCGGCTGCGTTGGTGCCGCTGTTGTCGCCGCGCGACACGAAGGGCGCCTGCGCGGAAGCAATGGCTTTGAAGGCCGCGACGCTGTCGCTGCTGCCCCGCAGATGCGCCGGATCGGCGGACGGACCGACAATGACAAAATCATTCCAGGCGATCTGCCGGCGCGTGACGCCGTGGCCCTCGCCGATGAATTGCTGCTCGGCTTCGGGATCGTGCACCAGCAGCAGATCGGCATCGCCCCGTCGCGCAGTGTCCAGCGCCTTGCCCGTTCCTTGCGCGACGACATGGACCGCGATTCCTGTCTTCGCGGTAAATTGCGGAAGGATGTTTGTCAGCAGGCCGGAAGCTTCGACCGAGGTGGTGGAGGCCAGAGTAATGGATTGCGCCGCCACGGCGCCGGAATGAAGGGCGAAAGCCGTCACCATCAACGCCAACAGGGATCGAATGTGGGTCATGCTTCGTCGCTCCCCGCGGTTCGCGCGCGGCCGGCCAGGGCGAACACGGTCGCGCTGATCGAAATGCTGATCCCGACCAGCACCGCACCGAGCGCGAGCGCCAGTGACAGTTCGCCCTGACTTGTCTGCAGCGCAATGGCCGTGGTCATGGTTCTCGTGAGCCCTCGGATATTGCCGCCGACCAGGATCACCGCGCCGACTTCGGAGATGGTGCGGCCGAAGCCGGCCATGACCGCCGTCAACAGCTCGGCGCGGATGATGCGAAGAATCGGCGGAATCGCTTGCATTCGCGAGGCCCCGTCGCAGATCAGCTCGTCACCATAGCGCGCCCAGGCCCGTTCGCTGGAGCGATGGACCAGCGCGGTCATGATCGGGATCGCCAGGATCGCCTGCGCGATCACCATGGCGGCGGGGGTAAACAGCAATTGGAGGAAGCCGAGCGGGCCGGAACGCGACAGCGCGAGATACAGGATCAACCCGACCACGACCGGCGGCAGGCCGAAAAACGCATTCACCAGAACGACCAGCAGCCGCCGTCCGCGAAAGGAAAAAATCGCGAGCGCCGCCCCGAGCGGCAGGCTGATGGCCGCCGCCAGCGCGGTCGCCGTCAGGCTGACGCCGATCGAAAGCCCGACAATCCCGAAAAAATCGCCCAATGCCCCACCACCCGAATGCAGGGAACTGTTGCTGCACGTGGACACGCCGCGCGTCAATGTCGCCCCTCACCGTCGAGCTGCGATGGATCCCGGGCAGGTAATAGCGAGACTTCGGGGGAATCGGAGTGCGGTCGATTATTCGACCTAAAATCAACCGGATAACCGACAAAAAGCAGGGCGCGGCTGGCATCACCACAGCCGCGCCCTACAGCGCCGGTCAATGGGGCAGGGGGGATAACCGGCTGCCGAAATGACGCACAGGCCCCCGGAGTCGTTCCGGCCCCGGTCAGAAATTTTAGACACGGTTAAGTGATTGCGGGTTCCCCGAAACCTTGTGGTTCCCGCCGCGTTGTTGGCCTGATCGCCATGGGGCGAGGACGGCGGCAAAACATGTCACGGCTGGCAATCGGGATTTTTGGTGCGATCGCACTCTCGCTGACTTTCGGCGCGGCGCAATTGGCGTCGGGCCGCGATCTGTCCGAAGCCTCGCAGGACCGTCTGCAACAAGACCGTTTGCAGAAGGCCTTTCAGGAGCCTTTGACCACCGGCACAACCGCCATCAACCGCGCCGCCAAAGCCGACCGTGTGGCCGGCGTCGCGGGATCGCCGGGGCGGACGCGAACGATTGCGCTTCGGCTGGAAGGCTTTGCCGATACCTCTTTCCTGGTCCGCGTGGCGGTGGCCAACGGCGCCGACGACGCTTCATCCCCGCCGGCCCTAATCAAGCCCGGTAGCCGCAAGATGATGGTGGCCTGCGAGCCCGTTGTCAGCGTATTGACCGAAGTCGCCAAGCGGCTTCAGCCCGGCCGTTGCATGACCTGAGAGTTTCGGTCGTCGTTGCCTGCGACAAACGCGAAGCGTTTGCGCAAGGAGCCAACGGGTCGCGCGAATGCGCGCCCGATGACCGGCTCTGCGAAGCAATCCATCGAGCGGGTGAAGCATTCCGGAGCGAGGCCCGACTGATTTGCCCGACGGGCTGTTGGTCGATTTTCCTATCCAGCCCTTCCCGCAAAAATTTTCCGCTTTCCCCGTCGGGCAAATCATCTCTACAAACTCGCCCCGTCCCGCCCCACAGAGGGGCGGCTCGCGATCGTCACGGACGCGGGGCGGGATGCGATGGACGCGGATGCGCTCTTGACGAATGGCGCTTGATGCGGACGGCGAAGTCGTGTGGTCCTGACGCCTCGGCGCTGGTGTCAAGTTGGCGGAGGTAACTTCGCCAGTGACGGTGTCAACAAGCCGATCACCGGGGAGAGCACGAGATAAGCCGTAAAACCATTGCGCGGGGAATGCCGGGTGTTTCCGGTGTGACCTGACTAACGCGTGTGCTTTTGTGCTTTCTACCCCCGCACACGCGGCAGCGGGCGCATCGGGCGCCCGGCATTCCCCGCGCCCTCTGATTTCAGAGGGCGGGAATTTACAGGCAAAACTCGCGCGAAAGGCGCGGCGAGATTGCGAAGGTGTGTCTTGCCGTCATTGCGAGCGAAGCGAAGCAATCCAGCTTTGGTGCAGCAATGAAAGATGGATTGCTTCGTCGCGGAGCCTGTCATCGGGCGCGCATTCGCGCGACCCGTTGGCTCCTCGCAATGACGTCTGAATTGGCTGTTTGAAAGTTGAATCTGTGACACAGGGTAGCGCGCCTGGTCACTCCGCCGGCGCTTCGTCCGCGGAAGCGTGGCGGCTGGCCAGCAATCCCAGCGCCAGGCCGCCGACCGCCAGAATCGGGATCAGCCTCTTGACGCCGATGGCGCGGACCACCTGGATGCCGACGGCGACCAGCATCGGATCGGCCAGCGCGGTGTGGACCGCGGATTTCGCGGCTTCCGCCGCGCGCGCCTGCGCCTTGTTCCTGCGCACCACGTAAAAGCCGGCCGCGACCAGCGCGACGACCAGGAAGATGCCGGCGCCGGTCAGGCAGGCCTGGATCAGGCCATAGGTCTGCAGCACGTAGACAAAGGCCGCCGCGCACAGAAATGAGAGGGTGAAGAACCCTGCCACGGCCACCGCTGTCGCGAGCGACGTCAGCTGCAAGGCGGAGCCGGCCTTTTCCTTGAACCCATCGATCATGTGCGCGAACATCTGGACGCCCGTTTCAAATTGGCAGCATCGAATCCGAGGCGGTCCTTGCGGGCCGCGCGCCTGGCGCTAGCGGCGCCACGTCACGCCGATCAGAAAGCCAAGGCCGAGCGCGAGGCCAACGGTCGCGAGCGGACGCTGCGCGATGACGTCCTCGAGCGTTTCCTCGATCGACAAGGCCGCGTCATGGGCGGCGTCCATGGCAGCACTGCCGCGCTCGGAAATATCGTCGACCGCGGAATCCACGTTGGCGCGCGCCTGCTTGTAGCCGCGGCGCGCCTGCTTCTGGGCGGTACCGGCGAAGGAATTGAGCGCGTCGGTGATCTGGTCAGTGAGAGCTGAGATATCGTGTTTCACGGCTGCAACATCCTTTTCAAGGCGTTCATACTGGACGCGTTCCTGGGCTTTATCCGTCAGGTTTTTCATTCCGATTTCGCCGTCCGTACTCGACATCAAAAGCTCCTGGCACCCGAACTGAGATACCTCACAAACGCCTCGGCCTAAGGGAAGTTCCCGAAGCGAAACGGGGTGTGCCAAAGCCGGTCAGCCCGACGGCAATTGCGGCGAGTCCGGCGGCCTCAAATGATCCCTGAGGATCAGCGCCACGATCAGAAGCGGCGAAGACAGGAAGCCGCCCATCGGTCCCCAAAGCCAGGTCCAGAAGGCAAGCGCCACGAACACGGCAAGCGCGTTGAGTTCGAGCCTGCGGCCGATAATGGTCGGGGTGACGAAGTGACCCTCGACAAAGGCAAGCCCGACAAAAGCCAGTGGGGCGATCAACCCTGCTCCGATGGTCGAGAACGCGATCACGCCGACCACCGTCAGGATCACGAACATCGCGACCGGGCCAATAATCGGAAGAAAATTCAAGGTCGCGGCCAGCGCGCCGAGCCCGGCGGGATTGGGCATGCCGGTGACCGCGCAGATAATGCCGGTCGCCGCGCCGACGCCGAGATTGATCATCGTCACCGTCAGCAGATAACCGCCGAGATGCTCCTCGATGGCGTTGAGGATCCGCAGCGCCCGCAGCCGCTGATCATGCCCGGTGAAGGTCATGATCAGGGCGCGCCGCAGGTCTCGCCAGCTGGCGATGAACAGGACCAGTGTCGCAAAGAACAGCAGAAATTCGGTGAAGGTCGGCGAGAGGAATTCGACCGTGGGCTGGACCCATTCGAATTTAGGCATCTGAAAAGGCGCGGCTGCGAAGGCGTCGGATCCGCCGACCATGTCCTGGAGATCCCGCCACATCGCCAGCGGCCGGTCGAATACGTGCAGTTTGTCCCTGAGCAGCGTGCCGAGCTCCGGCAGGCGCGTGCTCCATTGCATCAGCGGCGCGGAAATCAGGCCGACGATGAACGCGATGCCGGCGCCGAGCGCGCTCACGACCAGCACCGCCGATACCGCGCGCGGAATTCGATGTCGCTCGAGAAAGCCCGCCGCCGGCGACAGCATGGTGCCGACCACGAATGCCGCCACGATGGGGAGAAAGAACGCTTTCGCCGCATAGAGAACGGCGACGACGGCGATGACCAGCAACGCGACCAGCGCAAAGGCAACGACCTCCGCGCGGCGAATGACCGGCGGTAGTTCGGTTTTGCTGTCAGGCAGGGGTGTACTGGTCGCCGCTTCCCTGGGAAGGGAATGTTCGTTGGGCAGGACACGCAAACAGGCTCTCCCGCTACGGCAAACATGGATGGAAAGCCGCGACGTCAGGCGACGAAACGGCCTCAGGCCAACACAACCCGCAAGGCCCGGTAAAAGTTCCATCGCGCAGTCGTGACGCGCGGTGTTCTTGACAGCGCCTGCTGTATTTGAGTGGCGACGGAACCGTGGCGACGCGGTCGCGTTTATTAGTGACAGGCATCAGCGTGATGCGCATCGCATCCGGGGGGCAGATCATGACACAGACAATCGCAACTCGCCGCAGGCCATCGCCGCGCGCCGCCACTGCGCTGTTGTTCACCGGGGCTCTGTTGTTGACGTCCGCCATCTTCACCGGTGCGGCGAACGCGCAGGCGCTCGGCTACGCCTCAGCGCCGCAAACCGCGTTTCCGTCGGACAACATGATGGCGCCGGCCGACTCCGCGCTGCCGGATGAAGGCGACGGCAGCGTGGTCCCCGACCGGCTGCGCCGCACCGTCGTGGCCCTCGATACCAGCGAGGCGCCGGGCACCGTCATCATCGATACCGGCAACACGATGCTCTATTACGTGCTCGGCCAGGGTCGCGCCATCCGCTACGGCGTCGGCGTCGGCCGCGAGGGGTTCACCTGGTCCGGCGTGCAAACCATCAGCCGCAAGGCGGAGTGGCCGGATTGGCACCCGCCGGCGCAAATGATCGCGCGCCAGCCCTATCTGCCGCGCTTCATGGCCGGTGGCCCCGGCAATCCGCTCGGCGCCCGCGCAATGTATCTCGGCTCCAGCGAATACCGCATCCATGGCACCAACAATCCCTCGACGATCGGCAAGTTTGTTTCCTCGGGCTGCATCCGCCTCACCAATGAGGATGTCGCCGACCTGTTCAGCCGCGTCGATGTCGGTACCAGGGTGGTGGTGATGCCGAAGAATGCGTCGCACCTTCAGGCCAAAGCCACGATCGCCGGAGCGGCGGATGCTCGACCGGCGCAGCTGCGTCCGCGTCCCGTTATGACGCCGCCGCCGGCGGGTCGTCAGGCGATGAACCTTTCGATGTCGTCGCTGTACTGAGGAGTGAGCCTTGTCTCGGAGACGAACATGGTGATGCGATCGGGCTGGCTGACATTGGGCACTGCGGCGGTTTTGGTCGCGCTGGCGCTGGCTCCGGCCGCGCAGGCGGAGGATTTTCTCTCCGCCCTGTTCGGCGCGTTCGGAGGTCACCGGCCGCAGGCACCCGCGATGCCGCTGCCATTTGCAAGTGAAGGCAACTCCCTCGCTCCTGACCCCGATGCCCCGCGTCCGCGCGCCATCTATTCCGGCGGCTCGCAGGCCTATTGCGTGCGCAGCTGCGACGGGCGCTATTTCCCGATATCGGCCGCCGGCAACCAGAGCAAGGCGGCATCCTGCAACAGTTTCTGCCCGGCCAGCGAAACCAAGGTGGTCTACGGCAGCGGTATCGATAACGCCGTCACCGAGAACGGAAAGCCCTATTCCGAACTGCCGAACGCGTTTCGCTACCGCAACGAGTTGGTGGCGGGATGTACCTGCAACGGCAAGGATCCGACCGGTCTCGCCGCGGTCCGAATCGAAGACGATCCGACGCTTCGCAAAGGCGATATCGTGGCAGGCAGCGGCGGGCTGATGGTGGCCGGCCGCGGCGCCGATCGACGGGGCGCATCGCTCAATCTCTCGCCGGCGCCCGAAGCGTTGCGCTCGCACTATCGGCGCGTGCCCGTGGTGGCGTCGGAATAGAAAGCCGGCAGCCGGCGACGACGCTGATTGGAAGAGATCAAGCCGCGCGGATTTTGCCGAGGAACTCGGTGACTTGGCTGCTCAGCTGAAGACTCTGCGTTTCCAGTGTCTCGGAGGCCTGCTTCACCTTCTCCGCTGCTGCCGCCGCGGCATCCGCGTCGGTTTTGACGCCGGTGATATTCTCCGAGACGTTCCTGGTGCCTTGCGCGGCGTGCTGGGTGCTGCGCGTGATCTCTTGGGTGGCAGCACCTTGCTCCTCGACTGCGGCGGCGATCGCGGTGGCGACCTCATTCACCTCGCCGATAATGCCGCCGATGGCCTTGATGGCGTCGATGGCGTCGCTGGCCACCTTCTGGATGTCGGTGATCTGTTCGGAGATATCGTCGGTCGCCTTGGCGGTCTGGCTGGCGAGCGATTTGACCTCGGACGCCACCACGGCAAAGCCCCTGCCGGCCTCGCCGGCGCGCGCCGCCTCGATCGTCGCATTCAGCGCCAGCAGGTTGGTCTGGGCGGCAATGGAATTGATCAACCCGACCACCTCGCCGATCCGCCCGGCCGTTTTGGCCAATCCCTGGACGGTGTCGTCAGTTTCCCGCGCCCGCGTGACGGCGCGCTTGGCGATGCCGGCGGCGTGCGAGGCCTGCCGGCTGATGTCTTCGATCGAGGCGCTCAGTTCCTCTGACGCCGAAGCCACGCTCTCCACGCTGAGCGAGGCCTCTCCGGAGGCCTTCTCCGCGACCTTGACGCGCGAATTGGTCTGGCTGGAGACCGCCGACAGGCCCGCCGAGGTCGTCCTCATCTGGCCGGAAGCATCGTTCAATTGGTCGAGCGTCTGGTGTACCAGGCTCTCGAATTCGCCGACATAGCCTTCGACGGCGCGCTGACGCGCGGCGGCGCCGGTATGGCGTTCGCGCTCCTGTTGTTCGATCCTGAGCTTATCGGCGGCCTGTTGCTTGAAGGTTTCCAGCGCGCCCGCAAGCGCCCCGATCTCGTCGCTGCGCTGCGCATATCCGGTGTCGACGGTCAGATCGCCGGCGGCCACCTTCAGCATCGCATCGCGCATGGTGTGCAGCGGCCGGATCACGCGGCGGCTGACGGCCGTCATGGTGCCGAAGGCCAGGGCGAGCGAGGCGGCCAGAAGCACCAGTTGCAATACCAGCGAGCGCTCGGCTTCGGCATGCTGGGCCAGGGCATAGTCCTTGGCGGTGTCGAGCGCACGTTCAGCGACGGTGACCGCACTGCTCATATGTTCGACCGAGAACGGGCTCCATTCGTTCCCCTTCATTTCGGCCTTCCCGCCGGTCTCCAGGGCGTTCATCAATCGATCGCGAAGCGCCAGGAAATCGGGAGCAAAATAGGCCGTCTTCGCCCCGGCCATCGCCTCGACGAGACTTCGCGGTAACTCGCTTCCCGCCGCCGCGGTCTGCAGCGCAGCCCACGCGGTCTCGATGCCGCCGACGAGCTTGGTGTAGGTTTGCCGGAGGTCGGGCGCCACGCGGCCGGACGACAGGCCATTCGAAATCAGCAGCGAAGCCTCGCCTGCCGTATTGCGCATCAGCCAGGCGAGCTGCTTGATCATCAGCAACTGATCGATCACCGGATCGTTGTGATTCACGGCCGCGGCGATCCGGGTGGACAACTTTTCAAGGATTTCGAGCAATGCCGCGGTGTTTTCCACGTATTCCTTGCCAAGCGCCGGGCGGCGCGAGGCCTTCGGCTTGCTCATGGCGTCCCACGACTCCGCTTCCAGCGCGGTGAACGTCTGGATCAGCCGGTTCAGTTCGGGGACCAGCGTCTTTTGATCGGCAAATTCGATCGACGCCAGCGCTTCGGCCGCTGATCGCGTCGCCGCCAGTTCGGCATCGCGGTGGGAGCGGAGATATTTCTGCACGTCCGGCTGCAGCGTCGCCTCTTCGTTCAGATTGCGGCTGGTGGTCGATCGGTCGCTGCGCAGATTGTGCATTGCCTTGAAAAGATTCGAGGAGGCGCCGGCGACCACCGAAATCCGGCTCGTCATGGTGAGCCGTTCCCACGAATTCCAGGCAGTTAGGCAGAGCATGGCCGTCATGCAGGTGGCCATCAGGACGATGACCGACTTGATCAGCGAAGACACGGTGAGACGATTGAGCATGGGCGGCCCCCAGAAGTTCGCCTACTTAGCCAAAAAAGGGTAAATTTTTAGACAGCGGCCCTGCCGCTATTCCATCAGGCGAGGCCGGTAACGCCGATTTTTCAAGCATTTACGCCGGGCGTTCCCCGGAGGGAACCCCGGAGCGGCTGGCGCATTGAAGGAGGGCGGTTTTTTGCTCACGCGTGTATCAGGGGACTTTAATGCTTGTAAGTGCGCTCGTTACATTTCTGGTCGTTATTCTCATTCTGTATCTGATCAACCTGTTGCCGCTCGACGGGCGCGTCAAACAAATCGTGCGGGTCGTCGTGATCATCCTCGGCGTGATTTCGCTGCTCAAATATATCGCGGTGTTTTAGAAAAGCCTGGATCGCGAGCGCAGGCGAAGCAATCCGGAGCCGCGCATGGCCCCAGTACGGCAACAAAAAGCCCCGGCGAAAACCGGGGCTTCCTTGGCCGATCGGGAAAACTTATTTCAGCGTCCTGAACCAGTCGTCCACATCCCTGTGAATCTGGTCCTTGGCGAAGCCGTAGCGTTGCTGCAGCTTGCCTTCGAGCTGTTCGCGGCGGCCCTCGATCACGTTGAGATCGTCGTCGGTGAGCTTGCCCCATTTTTCCTTGGCGGCGCCCTTGAACTGCTTCCAGTTACCTTCAACCCGGTTCCAATCCATCGTCATCTCCTCTCGCGTTGAGATGACGATATAACGATCGCGATATTCAATCGTTCCGGGATCAGCCCGCCGCCTTGGCCTCGCGGCGCCGCGCCGTCAGGATATATTCGGTGTAGCCGTTCGGCTGCTCGCGTCCCTTGAAGATCAGGTCGCAGGCCGCCTTGAAGGCGGTGCCGTCGAAGGAAGGCGCCATCGGCCGGTAGAGGGAATCGCCCTTGTTCTGGCCGTCCACCACCACCGCCATCCGCTTCAGCGATTCCATCACCTGCTCCCTGGTGATGACGCCCTGATGCAGCCAGTTCGCCAGATGCTGGCTGGAGATGCGCAAGGTCGCGCGGTCTTCCATCAGCCCGATGTCGTGGATGTCGGGCACCTTGGAGCAGCCGACCCCCTGATCGATCCAGCGCACGACATAGCCGAGAATGCCCTGGCAGTTGTTGTCGATCTCCTGCCGGACATCGTCGGGCGCCCAGTTCGACTGCGATACCGGAATGGTGAGAATGTCCGAGAGCCTGGCGCGTGGGCCGCCCTTCGCCAGTTCCTGCTGGCGCGCCAGCACGTTGACCTGGTGATAATGCAGCGCGTGCAGCGTCGCCGCGGTCGGTGAAGGCACCCAGGCGGTGGTGGCGCCGGCCTGCGGGTGCGCGATCTTCTGCACCAGCATGTCGGCCATCATGTCGGGTGCTGCCCACATGCCCTTGCCGATCTGGGCATGGCCGGGCAGCCCGTCGATCAGGCCGATATCGACGTTCCAGTCTTCATAGCCCTTGATCCAGGGCTGGGCCTTCATGTCGTTCTTGCGGATCATGGGGCCGGCTTCCATCGAGGTATGGATCTCGTCGCCGGTCCGATCGAGGAAGCCGGTGTTGATGAAGCAGATACGCTTTGAGGCTTGCTGGATGCAGGCCTTGAGGTTGACGGTGGTGCGCCGCTCCTCGTCCATGATGCCGACCTTGAGGGTGTTGTCCGGCAATGCCAGCATCTTCTCGACCCGGTCGAACAGTTCGCAGGTAAACCGAACCTCGTCGGGACCGTGCATCTTCGGCTTGACGATATAGACCGAGCCGGCGCGGCTGTTGCGTAGCTTCGAGTGGCCCTTGAGATCGTGGATCGCGAGCAGGCCGGCGACAGCGGCATCGAGCAGGCCTTCGGGAATTTCCTCGCCCTTTTCGTCGAGCACCGCATCGGTGAACATGTGATGGCCGACATTGCGCATGAGCAGCAGACTGCGGCCATGCAGCTTGAGTTCCTTGCCGTCGGGCGTCGTGTAGACGCGGTCGGGGTTGAGCGCGCGCGTCAGCGTCTTGCCGCCCTTTTCGAAATCGGCCGTCAATGTGCCGTTCATCAGGCCGAGCGTATTGCGATAGACCAGCACCTTGTCCTCGGCGTCGACGGTCGCCACGCTGTCTTCCATGTCGAGGATGGTGCTGACGGCGGATTCCAGGATCATGTCGGCGACGCCGGCCGGATCATCCTTGCCGATCATGTGGCTGCGGTCGATCCTGATTTCGATATGCATGCCGTTGTTGACCAGCAGGACGGCCGTAGGCGAGGCGGCGTCGCCGTGATAGCCCGCGAATTGCGCGTTCGATTTCAGCGCGGTGGCGTTGCCGCTCTTCAGTTTGACCGCGAGCTGGCCGCTGATGACGCTGTAGGAAGTCA
Organism: Bradyrhizobium sp.; assembly: GCF_004799445.1. Classification (GTDB taxonomy): domain Bacteria; phylum Pseudomonadota; class Alphaproteobacteria; order Rhizobiales; family Xanthobacteraceae; genus Bradyrhizobium. Next base: position 28,752 of record NZ_SSNA01000207.1, on the reverse strand, counting down.
CATCGGTGTGGCTGCCGGTCGCCAGCGGCACGGCGGTATCGAGGAATGCCTTGGCTTTCGCGACCACCTTGTCGCCGCGCGCCTTGTTGAAGCCCTTGGCTCCCTCGCTTGGGTCATGCGGGATCGCGTCGGTGCCGTAAAATGCGTCGTAGAGACTGCCCCAGCGCGCGTTGGCGGCGTTGAGCGCGTAGCGCGCATTGGTGAGGGGCACGACCAGCTGGGGTCCGCAGATTTTGCCGATCTCTTCGTCGATATTGGCCGTCTCGACCTTCTGGGTCGCGGGCTCCGGCAGCAGATAGCCAATCTCCTTCAGAAACGCCGTGTAGGCCTTGAGGTCGATCGGCTTGCCCTTGTGGGCGCGGTGCCAGTCGTCGATTTTCGCCTGCAGGGTGTCGCGGAAGGCGAGCAACTCGCGGTTCTTCGGCGCCAGATCCCGGACGATGGCGGCCAGCCCCGCCCAGAACGCGTCGGGCGAAATCCCGGTTTTCGGGGTCGCTTCCTTGGCGATGAAATCAAACAGGACAGGGGCGATCTTCAGTCCGTGGACATCGATACGATTCATGATGGGATTTTTCTCACGGGAAACCGCGTTCAAGCACGGTTTTCAGGGGCAAAAAGGCAAAAGCGCGCCATCAGGGGCGCGACGTTCATGCGCCTTTTAGCGCCAAAGCCGGGCTTAAGAAAAGCCCTTCAATTGCCTAATAGGGCGGCGGGTGCCGGCTCAAATATTGGCAGCCAGATCAATGACTTCGTCGAACAGAACGCCGGTCCTGGTCAGCATCCTCTCGATCTCGTCGGTCGCGTCGGTGACGGAACGTGTCGAGGTATCGAGCTTCAGTTCGCTATCGGTCGGCGGCTGGTAATCGTGGCCGGTGCCGGTGAATGCCGGCAGGGAGCCTGCGCGCGCCTTGGCGTAATGGCCCTTGGGGTCGCGGCTCTCGCACACCTCGGCGGGCGTCGCGACATAGATTTCGCGGAACGCGGCGTCGGCGATGCGGCGCGCCGCGGCACGGTCTTCGAGTGAGGGCGAAACCGCGGCGACGATGGCGATGTGCCCGTTGCGCGCCAGATGGGTGGCGACTTCGGCGAGCCGGCGAATGTTCTCGGTGCGATCACCTTCGGAGAAGCCGAGATCGCGGTTGAGCCCGGCGCGCAGCGTATCGCCGTCGAGCAGGACCGGCGAGCCGCCATGATCGAACAGCCTGCGTTCCAGCGCGCGCGCCAACGTCGATTTTCCGGAGCCCGGCAGTCCCGTCAGCCACACCACCGCGCCGTTGTGGCGATAGCGCGCCGAGCGTTCGTCGGGGCGCAGCGCCGATTCCACCGGCACGATATCGACGGGAATCGCGCGTTGTCCGGCGTCGACCGACAGCACCAACCCGCCGCCGGCGATGCGGCCGCCGACCTCGATCACCAGCCGTCCGGTGCGGGGATTATCGCTGTAGGGATCGGCGGCGATCGGCTGCGCCAGCGCAATGTCGATCTCGCCGACGTGGTTCTTGGCGATCGATCTGGTCTCGACGCTCGACAGATCGCCGGGATCGACGGCCTTCTCGATCGCAACCACGGTGGCGCGGGTTTCCCTCGTGCCGAGCCGGACCAGGATCGAGGCGCCGGTCGCAAGCTCGTGGTCGTGCAGCCAGAAGATACGGGCGCGCAGCCGGCGGGTATCGCGCGGGCTGGTTCCGGCATGGGCGATGACGTCGCCGCGCTCGACGAACAGTTCGCGGTCGAGCGTGATGCCGACCGATCGCCCCGCGGTCTGGGCGCCCTTGACCGGCGTCACCGGCCAGCCCTCGACGCTCCTGATTTTCGCAATCTTGCCGGCGGGCATGATGACGATCTCGTCGCCGGCGGCAAGCTGGCCGGATTCGATGCGGCCCGCGACAATGCGGCGGTCGTCGAATTTGTAGATCGCCTGCACCGGCAACCGCAGCGCAAGCTGCTCCAGCGGACGGGCAGGCTCCAGCGCATCGAGCGCCTCGACCACGGTCGGTCCATGATACCAGCCGGTCCTGGGCGTGCGTGCGGCAACGCCGTCGCCGTCGCGCGCCGAAATTGGAACAACCGCCAGAGGCGTGACGCCGAGCCCGGTCAGATGCGCGGAGATCTCATCGCTGATCTCGGCAAATCGCGCCGCGGAAAAATCAACCCGGTCCATCTTGTTCACAACGACCGCGACCTGTTTGACGCCGAGAAGATGCAGCAGATAGCCGTGGCGCCTGGTCTGGTCGCGCACGCCCTCCAGCGCGTCGATGATCAAAAGCGCGCCGTCCGCCTGCGAGGCGCCGGTAATCATGTTGCGCAGGAATTCGGCGTGGCCGGGCGCATCGATCAGCACCACGTCGCGCGATTGGGTGCGGAAGCGGATCTGCGTGGTGTCGATGGTGATGCCCTGGTCCCGCTCGGTCTGCAGCGCGTCGAGCAGGAACGACCATTCGAACGGCATGCCCCGCCGCGCGCTGACGGCCTTGAGCATTTCCAGCTTGCCTTCCGGCAGGCTGCCGGTCTCATGCAGGAGCCTGCCGACCAGGGTCGATTTGCCGTGGTCGACATGACCGACGATGACGATGCGAACCTGCGGACGCGTGGTGCCATTGGGCGTCGACGATATCGCTGTGGGGACGGCCATGTTCATTGAAATGCTCAACTCGGTATCGGTCAGAGATAGCCGGCGACACGTAGCCGTTCGAAGGCGTCTTCGGTTTCGTGATCGAGCGCGCGGCCGGAGCGCTCCGGCACCCTGGTGCCGTCGAGCTCGATGAGGATTTCGTCGATATTCGAAGCGGTCGAAGCCACCGGATTGGTGATGTCGGCATCGCCCAGCGAGCGATAGCGCTTGCCGTGCCTGGCCAGATACAGCGGAATGATCGGGATGTTTTCGCGCCGCGTGTAGGCCCAGATGTCGGCCTCGGTCCAATGCAGGATCGGGTGAATGCGCAAGTGAGCGCCCGGCGGCGGCGATGCGTTGAACTGGTCCCAGAATTCCGGCGGCTGGTCGCGCACGTCCCATCCGCCCTCGGTGCCGCGCGGCGAGAACACCCGCTCCTTGGCGCGGGTGGCTTCCTCGTCGCGACGGATGCCGGCGATCAAGCCGTCGAAGCCATATTTGGCGAGCGCGAGCTTCAACCCTTCGGTCTTGCGCGCGGCGGATCGCGCCGCCGGCGGCAGCGTGGGATCGATGGTCTCCAGCGGCGGGCAGGGTTCGATCTTCAGATCGAGCTCCCATTCCTTGCCGTAGCGATCGCGAAACGCGTACATCTCCGGAAACTTCTTGCCGGTATCGACATGCATGGCCGGGAATGGCACGCGGCCGAAGAAGGCCTTGCGCGCCAGCCAGATCATCACGTTGGAATCCTTGCCGAGCGACCACAGCAGCGCGAGCTTCTTCAGTCGCGCAAAGGCCTCCCTGAAGATGTAGATGCTCTGGGCCTCGAGCGCGTCGAGATGGTCCATCGAGGGTGCCTGGGCGCGCCCGTCGGTTGAAATTTGCGTGACCGTGGACTGCCCGATCGGGAGGGCCCGATGCAGCCGGTCAGTGGCGTGGTCGTTGTCGAGAAGATGCATCTACCGGCCCTTGGCCTTGGGAGGCGAAAATTCTATAGTTGCGCTGCAATAGAGAAGAAATAATTTTCTCTTTGCGGCCGTTGAATGAGACATATATAGAAAATAATTCCAGTCAACCCCGGAAGTTGGGGAAGCGAGTATCGCATGCGATTCCTGCCGGTATTCCTCGATCTGCAAAGCGGCGTGGTGGTGCTGGTCGGCGCCGGCGATCTGGCGCGCGCGAAACTGCGACTGCTGGCAGCCGCAGGCGCGCGGGTTCGCTGGTATGCCACCGATGGCCATCATGATCTGACCGCTCTTGATTTGCCCGCTCCGGGCGCGGATGAGGCGGCGAGGATAGAGCTTGCGAATGACGATCCGCTGACAGCCGATCTCACCGGCGTCATCGCCATTCTTTGCGCGGGCGCCGGCGCGATCGGGCCGGCGATGTCGGCGCGGGCAAAGGCCGTCGGCCTGCCCGTGAATGTGATGGACGACCTCCAACATTCGACTTTCATCTTTCCCGCCATCGTCGATCGCGGCGACGTGGTGGTGGCCGTCGGCACCGGCGGCGCCTCGCCGGTGGTGGCGCGCCGGGTGCGCGAGCTCATTGAGGCTATGCTGCCCGCCCGGATCGGCGATCTTGCCGGCTTCATCGGCCGCTGGCGCAAGACCATCCACGGCCTGATTCCCGAGTTCGCCTTGCGCCGCCGCTTCTGGGAGCGCGTGGTTGACGGCCCGATCGGTGCGCTGGTTCTCGCCGGGCGTACCGACGAAGCCGAAGCGGCGCTGAAGGGTATTGCCGATCCCTCCGCGTTCGCCGGTTCCCTGCCGTCAGGCCGCCCCGAGGGCAAGGTGACGCTGGTCGGCGCCGGCCCGGGTGATCCGGACTTGCTCACCGTCAAGGCGTTGCGCGCGCTGCAGGACGCCGATGTGGTTTTCTACGATGAACTGGTGTCGCCGGAGATTCTCGATCGTGCGCGCCGCGACGCCGCGCGGATCCCGGTCGGCCGCCGCGTCGGCAAGCCCGGCATCGGCCAGGATGCCGTCAACAACCTGCTGGTCGAAGCTGCGAAATCGGGACGGCGCGCGGTGCGGCTGAAGGGCGGCGATTCCTTTGTCTTTGGCCGCGGCGGCGAGGAGATCGAAGCGCTGCGGCAGGCCGGCATCGCCTATTCGGTTGTTCCCGGAATCACCGCGGGCCTTGGCGCCGCCGCGCAATTCGAAGTGCCGCTCACCTTCCGGCATGAGGCGCTGCGCATCACCTTCCTCACCGCGCACAAGGCCAAAGATGCCGAAGCCGTCGGCTGGTCTACCTTGACGGACGAGAAGATGACGATCGTCGTCTATATGGGCATGACCGCGGCGCCTTCGGTGCGCGCCGGCCTGCTGGCCGCGGGCCGTTCGCCGCAGACGCCGGTCGGCGTATTCGCGCGCGTCACGCGGCCGGACGCCCAGGCCGTCGTCGGAACGCTCGATGGCTTGCCCGGCCTCGTCGAGAAGATCGACGGCGGTCCCGCCATTCTCATCATCGGCGACGTGGTCGCGCACTCCGCGCCGTGGCGCCAGTCGAACCTCGCCCAACTCGTCTCATATTTTCAGGTCGCTGCCGAATGACATCTCCGCTGGAACAAAAGATCAAGATCACCGGTCCTTCCATGGTCACCGCCAACCGCACCCGGGATGGGGTCGTGATCTATCGTACGGCCGCAAGGGATTGGTCGACCGATCTGTCGGATGCGGCGATCGTCCGCACCGCCGATGAAGCGCGCGCGCTGCTCGTCGAATCCGTGGCCGACGATGTCGGCGCGGTCGGCCCTTATATCGCGCCAGTCGAAATCAGGGAAAACGGCAAGATCAAGCCCGGCAACCTGCGCGAACACATTCGTTCGCAAGGTGTCACCATCGATCTTCCGGTTCCGGCATAAGGTCAATCTTCATGTACGCATACGATGATCTCGACCGCACGCTGATCAACGAACGCGTTGAGGAATTTCGCGATCAGGTAAAGCGCCGGCTGTCCGGCGAACTCACCGAGGACGAATTCAAGATGCTGCGGCTGCAGAATGGCGTCTATCTGCAACTGCACGCCTATATGTTCCGGGTCGCGATCCCCTATGGCACGCTGTCGTCGACGCAACTGCGGCGGCTGGCGCATGTGGCGCGTCGCTACGACCGCGGCTACGGACATTTCACCACCCGGCAAAACATCCAGTTCAACTGGATCAAGCTCGCCGAATTGCCGGATGCGCTGGCCGATCTCGCCGAAGTCGGCATTCACGCCATGCAGACGTCAGGCAACAACACGCGCAACGTCACGTCGGACCAGTGGGCCGGGGTGGCGCCCGGCGAGATCGAGGACCCTCGCATCTGGTCCGAGCTGGTGCGGCAATACACGACGCTGCATCCGGAATTCTCCTTCCTGCCGCGCAAGTTCAAATTCGCGATTACCGCCTCCGCGCACGATCGCGCCGCCATCAAGATTCACGACATCGGCCTGCGCCTGCACAAGAATGCGCAAGGCGAGACCGGCTTCGAAGTGCTGGTCGGCGGCGGATTGGGCCGCACCCCGTTCATCGGCAAGACCATCAAGCCGTACGTGGCGGGCCGCGATCTGCTGAGCTATGTCGAGGCGATCCTGCGCGTCTACAACCAGTATGGCCGCCGCGACAATATCTACAAGGCGCGCATCAAGATCCTGGTGCACGAGCTCGGCATCGAGAAATTCGCAAGGGAGGTCGAGGACGAGTGGCTGGCGATGCGCGACAGCGCGCTGACGCTGGATGACGCCGACATCGAGGACGTCCGTTCGCGGTTTTCCTATCCGGCGTACGACAAGCTGCCGCACATGCCGGAAGAATTGAAGAAGGCCGCGCACGATCCGCTGTTCGAGCGCTGGCGGAAGAATTCGGTATTCACCCACAAGGTGCAGGGCTACGCGATCGTGACCTTGTCGCTGAAGCCGGTGGGCGGACCGCCCGGCGACGCCACCGCCGACCAGATGGATGCGATCGCCGATCTCGCCGACAGATATTCCTTCGGCGAGATCCGCGTCGGCCATGAGCAGAACCTGGCGCTTCCCCATGTCGCCAGGCGCGACCTGCCGGCGCTCTGGAAGGCGCTCGACAAAATCGGGGTGGCGACGCCGAACGTCAATCTGGTCTCCGACATCATCGCCTGCCCGGGGCTGGACTATTGTTCGCTCGCCAATGCGCGCTCGATTCCGATCGCGCAGGAATTGACCCGGCGCTTTGCCAATCATGACACCGCCGACCTGATCGGCCGGCTGCACATCAATATTTCCGGCTGCATCAACGCCTGCGGCCATCACCACGTCGGTCACATCGGCATTCTCGGTGTCGAGAAGAACGGCGAGGAGTTCTATCAGATCACGATCGGCGGCCGCGCCGACGAGAACGCCGAGCTTGGCGCCCTGATCGGGCCCGCCGTTCCCTATGGCGACGTCGCCGACGTGGTCGAGGACATCGTCGAAGCCTATCTTGCGCTGCGCGCGCGCCCCGACGAGCTTTTCGTCGACACGGTGAAGCGACTCGGCGTCGAACCCTTCAGGGAGCGCGTCTATGCCACTCGTTAAGAACGGAACAATCGCCACCGACATCTTCGTCCACGTCCCGGACGGGGCCGAATTGCCGGGCGACGCCGCGGTAATGGTTTCGGCGGCACGGTTTCTCGAGGATCCGGAAGCGCTGCTGCGGCGCGCGGGCAAGCTCGGGGTGGTCTGGCCGAACAACCGCGACGTCGACGATCTCGTGCCCTTCCTCGACCGGCTTGCGGCGGTCGCCCTGGTGTTTCCGTCGTTCCGCGACGGCCGCGCCTACAGCCAGGCGCGGCTATTGCGCGAACGCCATGGCTATGACGGCGAATTGCGCGCCTCCGGCCAGGTGCTGCGCGACCAGTTCGTGTTCATGCTGCGCGCCGGGTTCGACGCCTTCGAGGTGAAAAAGCACGGCGACGCGGAGGCGTTCGGGATCAGTGCAAAGCGTTATTCGGTGTTCTACCAGCCGACCGGCGATGGCCGCATCACCGCGCTGCACCGGCGGATGCAGCTGCGTCATTCGGAGAGTACCGGCCAATGAATGAGCTTGCGCAACCGTTGTTGGCGGAGCGGACGGCAGGCGCGCGCGATCTGCCGGCGGCGGCGGAGCTCGATCACGCGCTTCGCAATGTCACGCCGGCCGAGGTCATCGCGTGCGCCGTGCGGACCGTAGGCCGCGAACGCCTCGCTTTGGTCTCGTCATTCGGCACCGAGTCGGCCGCGCTGCTCGAAGTCATGGCCGATGTCGATCCCGCGATCCCCGTGATTTTTCTCGACACCGGATGGCTGTTTGAGGAGACGCTGGCCTATCGCGACACCCTGATCGCGACGCTGGGCCTGCGCGATGTCCGCTCCGTCAAGCCGCTGGAGGAGACGCTGCGCCGCGAGGATGCGAATCGCGAATTGTGGTTCTCCGATCCGGACGCCTGCTGCCGGATCCGGAAAGTCGAGCCGCTGCAACGGGCGCTGGCGCCTTTCAGCGCGTGGATCAACGGCCGCAAGCGCTTTCAGGGCGGACCGCGCGCCACCATCCCGGTGGTCGAGGAGGACGGCAAGAGGCTGAAGTTCAACCCGTTCGCAAACACCTCGCGCGAGCAAATCGCGGCGATTTACGCAGAGGCAAAATTGCCGCCGCATCCGCTGGCGGCATCAGGTTTTCTCTCGGTCGGATGCATGCCCTGCACCAGCCGGACCTCAGAGGATGAGGATGCGCGCGCCGGCCGCTGGCGTGGCCGGGTCAAGACGGAATGCGGCATCCATACGACGAAGACGGCGTAGCCCTGCGCTGCGTCCCCGTCGGGCGAGACCGCGCGACTGGCAACTGCCGTCATAGCCGCGAAAGCGGGTATCCAGTACGCTGCGGCTTCACGACCCATCGCTGGCATCTCTGGAATACTGGGTCACCCGCTGGAGCCTGTCATCGGTCAGCGCCTAGGCGCTGACCCGTTGGCGGGTGACGACAGCGGTCTTGCAGCCGAAAAAAGCCCCACTGTTCACCATTCAGCCACGGTTGGCATGCAACAACCCTCGGTCATCTGGGGAATCTCGAATCATGCGCGCTTTGGTCGCGATTATTGGGCTATTGGCGCTTGGCGGCTGCGCGGCGGATGTTCCGATCGAACAGCCGAGCATGTATCTCAACATGGCCGAGGCCGGTGCTCGGCTCGATCCCCAGGCCGCGGCCACGATGATTTCGCTCTACCGGCAGAACAACGGTCTCGGCGCCGTGGTGGTCGATCCCCAGCTAATGAAGGTTGCGGAAATGCAATCGCAGGCGATGGCCAGCCGCAACAAGCTCGACCACGATGTCAAGGCGCCGCTGCCGAAGCGCCTGCAAGCCGCCGGCTACCCCGCGACGCTGGCGGTGGAAAACGTATCCGCCGGCTACCACACTTTGGCCGAGGCGTTTTCCGGCTGGCGCGACTCGCCGCCACACCGGGCGAACATGCTTCAAAATGGTGTCACAAAATTAGGCATCGCGGCGAGCTATGCTCCCAATACCAAATACAAGGTGTTCTGGACGCTCATTCTTGCGTCGACCGAACCGCGCGATCAACTCGGTGTGAGGATCCCTTCGGCGGCCCTCGCTGATTGACGTCAACGCGAACTGACGCCACGGTGCACCCTGATTTTCCTGGTCGAACCAAGGGCGATGATGAATTTGGAAAACCCAGCGCCAGCCAGCACGCCTGCGACCGCAGAGCGCGTGCTCGTCCTGCAAGGCGGCGGCGCACTCGGCTCCTACCAGGCGGGCGCCTACCAGGCGCTGTGTCACTTCGGTTTCGAACCGGTCTGGATTGCCGGCATCTCGATCGGCGCCATCAATGCCGCGATCATCGCCGGCAATGCGCCGGAAAAACGGGTCGAGCGCCTCAAGGAATTCTGGGAGATGGTTTCCGCTCCGGTGCCCTGGAATCCCGTCAGCAACGACAACCGCGGGCGATCCCTGTTCAATGAAGCCAGCGCCGCCCTGATCGCGACGTTCGGCGTGCCCGGCTTTTTCCGGCCGCGTGTCCCCCCGGCGCCGCTTTGGCCGCAGGGCAGCCCGCAGTCCCAGAGCTATTACGACACCGCGCCGCTTCGCGCGACGCTGGAGCGGCTGGTCGATTTCGACCGCATCAACGATCTGAAGACCCGGCTCAGCGTCGGCGCGGTGAGCGTCACGACCGGCAACTTCAAGTATTTCGATAATTTCGAATTCAAGAAACTCGGCAAGAAGATCGGACCGGAACACATCATGGCGTCCGGCGCCTTGCCGCCGGGCTTTCCCTCTGTCGTGATCGACGGCGAGCATTTCTGGGATGGCGGCATCGCCACCAACACGCCGCTCGATTTCGTGCTGGACGAGGAAATCAACAACGACCTGATGATTTTCCAGGTCGACCTGTTCAGCGCGCGCGGACCTCTGCCGGTTTCCCTGCTCGAGGCCGCCGAGCGCGAGAAGGACATCCGCTTTTCCAGCCGCACCCGCATGAACACCGACAAGAACCGGCAAATCCACAACACCCGCAGGGCGCTGCGCGAGTTGATCGGCAAGTTGCCCGACTATCTCAAGAACGATCCGTCGGTCGAGATTCTCTGCGAGGCCGCCAAGGAAAGCACCGTCACGGTGATGCACCTGATCTATCGCAGCAAGAATTACGAATCGTCCTCCAAGGATTACGATTTCTCGCACGTCGGGATGGTCGAGCACTGGAACGCCGGCGTGCGCGACGTTCATCTGTCGATGCGCCACAAGGACTGGCTCGAGCGGCCGCAGTCCGGTGAAACCATGATGACTTACGATCTCACGGGGGACGGCACCGAAACCCTCGAAGGCAAACAGGAGTGAAAACAATGGGTACGTTGACAGGCAAGACCGCGCTAGTGACCGGTTCGACCAGCGGCATTGGATTGGCCTATGCGCGCGCCTTCGCGGGTGCCGGCGCCAACATCGTCATCAATGGCATGGGCGCGCCTGCCGACATCGAACGGGAGCGCGCGGCGATCGAGAGCGACTTCAAGGTCAAGGCCATTCATTCGCCCGCCGACATGACCAAGCCCACCGAGATCGCCGGCATGATCGCGCTGGGAGAAAAGACTTACGGTTCAGTCGATGTCCTCGTCAACAATGCCGGCATCCAGTTTGTTTCGCCGATCGAGGAATTCCCGATCGATAAATGGGACGCCATCATTGCGATCAACCTGTCGTCGGCGTTTCACGGCATCCGCGCCGTGGTGCCCGGCATGAAGAAGCGCGGCTGGGGCCGCATCATCAATACCGCCTCGGCGCATTCGCTGGTGGCCTCGCCGTTCAAGTCGGCCTACGTCTCGGCCAAGCACGGTATCGCCGGCCTCACCAAAACCGTGGCGCTGGAGCTTGCGACCTTCAAGATCACCTGCAACTGCATCAGCCCGGGTTACGTCTGGACGCCGCTGGTCGAGCATCAGATTCCCGACACCATGAAGGCGCGCAATATGACCAAGGAGCAGGTCATTCACGACGTGCTGCTGCAAGCCCAGCCGACCAAGGAGTTCGTCACCTCCGAGCAGGTCGCCGCCCTGGCGCTGTTCCTGTGCGGCAACGACGCGGCGCAGATCACCGGCGCTAATCTGTCGATCGATGGCGGCTGGACCGCGGAGTAGGCCGCTTTCCTTTACCCTCCCGTCGTTTGCCTGAGGGTGCAATTCCTGCGCTATTCCGGAGCGGTTGCTGGAGGCCGCATCGACGTGTGCCGGATATGCAGAATATCGATGGTGTCGTTGCGCACCCGGTAGAAGATCCGAAATGGATAACGCACGACGGTGGCGGCCCGGACCTCGGAGCGCTGCGAGAGACGTGGCGAAGCTTCCGGCGCATGGCTGATGCGCTCAATGACACTTTCCAGCCGACGCCCAATTGATTGAGCTATCGCAGGACTGGCGCTGGCCGTGTAGTAGGTCGCGATTGTGTTGAGATCAGCCAGAGCCCGCCGCGAATAGACGAGCTTCATGCCGAACGAAATCGCGCAAATGCTGCTTTGATCTCGGCCTCGGATGCGACGTTTCCGACGTCGATGGAGGCCATCGCGGCGTCAATGATCTGCAGTTCTTCGCGGGTAGCGAGATAGTCGCGCCCCCGCAATTCGCTTTCGATCTGGTTGGCAACAGCAACCAGTTCATCCTGCGCCTCTTCAGGCCAGGACTGGACACGCTCCAGCAGGGTTTTGAGGTCCGTCATAGTCATAATAAATTGTATCACGCAGGAGGCCGGTTTCCAACCGCTACGGGGTGCTGCCGGAACCGCCATTGCCGAACGCCAGCACGTGAAGCCCAAGCCGCCGGCGCACGATCCAGAACAGCAGCACGGTCTCGAACACAAGCGAGATCGAGGTCGCCGCCGCCGCGCCGTAGCCGCCGAACCGCGGCACCAAGGCGACGCAGAGCACCACATTCATGACGAAGGCCAGCGCGTAGGCCAGCGCGCAGACATACTGATGGCCGAGCATGTTGAGCAGCCGCTCGACCGGGCCGATCGCGGAGCGGACGACGAGGCCGACGGCGGCGATGAACATGATGTCATACCCCACCACGAATTGCGGTCCGAACAGCCACAACAGCGGCTTGCCGAACGCCAGCAGCAGCACGGTGGCGGCGAGCGAGGGCCAGAACGTCCACTTGATGGCATGCGCGACATAGGCCGACAGCCGAGCCTTGTCGCCGAGCGCGTGATACTCGGCAAACCGGTGCGCCGTGGTCGCCGACATCGCGTAGTGGATAAAGGACACCAGCGCCAGCGTCTTCACCACGGCAAAGTAAACGCCGACCTCCTGCGACGAGCGGAACTGTTGCAGCACCAGCACGTCGGTGTAGGACAACAGCAGGTAGAAGCCTTCGACCATCAGGATCGGCAGCGAGACCGCGAGCCAGCCGCGGAAATCGTAGGCCTTCGGACCGGGCTCGATGTGACCGCCGAGGCGGCGGTTCAGCATCACCATCTGGCCGAGCATGGCGACCCACACCACGGCGGCGCTCGCCAGCATCGCGGCGACCGCGCCGAGATCGAAGCCCAGCGCAAGGGCGCCGGCGGTGAGGCCGATGATCAACGATTGGCGGACGACGAATTGCGGCATCAGCCCCAGCCGCATCCAGTCGTGCGCGCGCGCGATGCCGTCCTGGGTGTTGGCGACGACGAAGGCCGGCAGCGTGAGGCAGCCGATGTAGAGCGGAACGACCGTGTTGGCGTCGATCCACGGCGACAACAGTTTGACGACACCTGCCAGCAGTCCTGAAACCAGCGATGAGACGACAAAAGTCATCCAGCGGCTGCCGGAGAGAAAGCCGCGCAGCAGCGCGTGCTCGCCGCGGGTGCGGTATTCCGGGATGATTTTCTGCGCCGACGCCGAGATGCCGAAATCCATCATGCTGCCGAGCAGCAGCACCCAGGTCCAGACATAGACATAGATGCCGTAGTCCGATCCGCCCATCCAGCGCGCCAGCAGGATTTGCGAGAGATAGGCCAGCGCGGCGCTGACGACGCGGATGATGAAAATCGTGCCGGCAAGCCGCCGGGTCACCGAGGCTTCGCTGGCGCCGTCAGGCGCGCCGCCGGAAAAGCTTGCCAGCATCGCCCGCAGCCGCGCGACGACGCCGGTGGGCGGAGGTGTTGCGGATTGAGCGTCCATCACGGCCAAAGCGGGAAATCCTCAGCTACCGCAGGCGATGCAGCGATGGTTTTTGCCTATCAACTATTCGTTAAGATTCGGTTGGGTGGAGCCGTCACCGGATCGTCATTCCGGGGCGGGAGCGAGCGAGCGAACCCGGAATCTCGAGGTTCCGGGTTCATGCTTCGCATGCCCCGGAACGACCCGCTGTCAGTCCAGATTGATATTGAATTCGTAGGAGCGCTCGCCGCTGACCAGCGTCAATTTGAGCGCAGCACCTTCGGGATCGATTCCGGGTGGCACGCCGTCAAGCTCAAAGGCGAAGCGTTTGACGCCGGGTGGGCTGTGTTCGAGCAGTCTTGGAACCGGCAGTCCCCAGTCCGGGGTTGGGCCCTCGACAAACAGGTTGACCGCTTTCGCATCGGGCGCGACCACGTCGACCAGGACGGTGGATTTGCCTTCGCGTTTGACGTCGCGGATGGTCAGCGGGTTGGGATCGCCGACGCTGGCCGGCTTGGGAACCGTATCGAGCGCCGCGAACAGCACGCTGTCTTCGGTGCTCGCCACGCTGGCGAAGGCGAGCTCGGCGTTGGCTTCGATCGGGATGCAGATTTTCTCACAGATCGCGTAGCTGATATCGGCGCGAAGCGTCGCCGGCTTGTCGGCATTTTTCGCGACAATCCGCAACGGCAGCACGACCTGGTCGTGATAGCCCAGCGAGGTGCCGCCGGCGCCGTCGTCGAATTTCGTCGGAGCCGGCCACAGAACGGTCACGGCCTCGATATTGTCGGATTTGGAGAAGTCGAAGCGGGGCGGAACGCCGGAATCGCCGGAGGTCCGCCAATAGGTCTTCCATCCCGGGTCAAGCTGAACCGCGATACCGCCAAGCAGTACGGCGCCGCTCCGCGATCCCGCGAGCAGCCGGACAGCCGAATGCGCGCCCCGCTGCCAGGGTGAAGCGTCCTTGGGGGAAGCATCCTGGGCGCGCGCCCCGATCGCCAGGGATGACGTCAAGGCGGCCAAGGCGAGGCCGAGCGCGGCTCGCAGGGGAACTAGCACGGTCATGCCACGTCCTTACCGCCAAGCCGGATCGCAAGCCATTGAATTGCTTGTGATGCGTTTCGAAACATCCAGCGAAGCTTGATTGACAGAACCGCCACCCAATATCAGGATGGATCATGACACGGGAGTCCTTTGCGGATGGATCCTGAAGGCAAAAGACCGAGAATGGTTCGCCGCAAAGTTGCCAGCGCTGGCGGCGAAACGGCGGAAAATGGCTATCTCGACGGCCAGTTGCTGATCGCCATGCCGGTCATGGGCGATCCGCGATTCGAGCGTTCGGTGATCTATCTCTGTGCGCATTCGGCCGAAGGCGCCATGGGTATCATCGTCAATCGTCCGGCGGGCAGCATCGATTTTCCCGGACTGCTGGTGCAGCTCGATATCATCAAGAAGGCCGACCAGATCAAGCTGCCGGAAAATGCCGAGACCATGAAGGTCCTGAAGGGCGGTCCGGTGGAGACCGGCCGCGGCTTCGTGCTGCATTCCAGCGATTTCTTCATCAAGGATGCGACGCTTCGGATCGACGACGGGATTTGCCTGACCGCGACCGTCGATATTCTCAAGGCGATCGCCAGGGGCGCCGGTCCGAAGCATGCCATCCTCGCGCTGGGCTATGCCGGCTGGGCGGCGGGCCAGCTGGAAACCGAAATCCAGGACAATGGCTGGCTGCATTGCGACGCCGATCCGGATCTGATTTTCGGCGACGATGTCGAGGAGAAGTACCTCCGCGCGCTGCGCAAGATCGGGATCGACCCGGGCATGCTGTCGAACGAAGCCGGGCACGCCTGATCCACGCGTCATGCCCCGCGAATGGGGAGCCTAAAACCTGAAACGGTTGCGATTTGGTGGCGTCATCGCACTGTGCGCCCCCTCCCCCGCTTGCGGGGGAGGGCTGGGGTGGGGGCTCTCGCGGCATCGGAATTTGCAGAGGCAGCCCCCACCCGCCTCGCTTCGCTCTGCACCCTCCCCCGCAAGCGGGAGAGGGAAGAATCCTACTCCGCCGCCTGCTGCGCGACCGTGGGTTCGGTTCCGGCCACCGTGGCGCGGCGCATGTCGCGCGGCTGCGACTGGTCGTAGCGGCGCACGCGGTGCATGGTCTGGCGGTTGTCCCACATCACGAGATCATGCAGCGTCCATTTGTGGACGTAGACGAATTCGCGCTGCGTGGCGTGCTCGGTGAGGTCGCGCAACAGCAGCCGCGCCTCCGGCACGCTCATGCCGACGATCGCGCCGGCATGCGATGACAGGTAAAGCGACTTGCGGCGATGCGCCGGATGGGTGCGCACCAGCCGCTGCAGCACCGGCTTGAACATCTGCTTTTCTTCCTCGGTGTAATCGAGGAAGCCCAGCGATCCCCGCGAATACATCAGCGAATGTTCGCAGATCATGTCCTCGATCTCGGCCTTGGTCTCGTCGTCGAGCGCATCATAGGCCGCGCGCATGTCGGCGAATTCGGTGTTGCCGCCCTTGGGGTTCACCACCCGCGCCGACAGCAGCGAGAATTTTGCCGGAATCGGGCGGAACGAACTGTCGGAATGCCACAGGCAGTTGCCGAGATTGAACAAGTGGGTGCGATGATCGCGCGGCAGCGGCTTGTCGTCCTTGCCGAGGTTGGACACGTCATTCAGCCCCGAGGTGAGCCGGTAGTCTTCCCGCTTGGTCACGGTGCCGCCGCGCGCGCTCTCGCGTTCGCCGAAATTGCGCGCGAACGCCAGTTGCTGTTCGTCCGATATGTCCTGATCGCGGAACAGCAGCACGCCATATTGGTCCATGCCGGCTTCGATATCGGCGGCTTGCCGTGGCGTGAGCGGCTCTCGAAGATCGACGCCGGAGACCTCGCCGAAAAAATGCGGGTGAAGCTGCCGGATCGTCACGGTCATGTCGTTCCTCCTGATCGGCGCGAGCGGTTGGTCCCGCTGCATTTGCAGCAAAAAACTACTCCCTGACATCGCGAAGTCAACGGCGTGGGCGCTGGCCGGCCGGTCGGAACCGGATCGGACCTCATCGGTTAGCTCCCCGAGAATCAACTCACGCAGAAGCGCGCGCAACAAGGAGTGACCGCGATGGACAAGGATCGGATTGCCGGATCGGCAAGGGATATTGCCGGTAAAGTCGAGGGAGCGGTCGGCGATATGGCAGGCAACGCCCAAACCCAGGCGGCGGGCCGGGCGCGAGAAGCCGCCGGCTCGGTGCAGAACCTCTACGGCCAGGCCAAGGATGCCGCGCGTGACGCGGGCGAAGCGGCCGTCAACTATGCCAGGGACGCCTACGAGAACAGCGGCGATACCTTGCGCGACGGATCGCAGGTCGTGGCCAAGCGCGTGCAGGATAATCCGCTCGGCGCACTCCTGATCGCTGGCGGGATCGGCTTTGCGCTGGCGATGCTGATGACGCGTCCGCCGCGCCGGCCGCCGCCCCGCTGGCGCTATTACAGCTAACGGCCGATGCCATCACCCGTCTTCCCGGGCTCGCACTGACGTGAGCCCCGGAGCGACGCGAGACATCATCGCGTGAGATTGCCCGGCGGCACCGGCACTGCCGCCGATCGCCCGACATTACTCGGCGGGCGCGGAACGCCTGCCGGCGCGCGCGGCTGCGGCTGCGGCTGCAACTGGCGCGGCGGGCTTCCAAAGCCGAAAAAATTCCGGATGGACGGCGTGCCCGATTGAACCGGCGCGCCGGGTTGATTCGGAGCAGGCTTCTTCGGTTTCGGTGGCGCGCCAGGCGCTGTGACCGTTCCATCCGGCGAAACCGCTGCCACCGGCGTTTCGCCCTTGGCCTGCTCGCGTCCGACTTCGCGGCGCGGCCAGGCGAAATCATCGGCACGGCCGGCGGGCGGGGCGAGCGGTTCGCCCTTGACCAGCGTTCGTGCGGCGAGCGCATCGACGGCGGCCGGGCGCGATCCCGGACCGCCAAGCAATTGATCGGTGCCGACGGAGGAAGCCACCAGTGGCAGGATCGGTCCCGCCAGCGGACGCGGCGCCGGCTGGCCGGGTTGCGCATTGGCATCAGGGGTTGCCGGTTCGCTTGGCAGCGAGATTGGCGCGGAACGGCCCGCCAATAGCCGGGTGATCTCGCGCTCGACATAATGCGCCAGCTTGCGCGCGCCGGGCCTGGTGAAATACACCCCGTCATAGGAGCGCAAGCGCCGGATCTGGCCCTCGAAGTCGGGGCCCTGCTGCAGGAAGCGGCCGGCCTCGTCGACAAATCCGTCCCAGACGTCGACATATGTGATGCCGGCCTTGCCGGCGGCTTCGCGGTACAGCGAATCCAGAAACAGAGAATCCGCCGTCGCCTTGGCGCCGCGCACCGCCGGGAGGCCGACCCACAGCACCGGCACGCCCTTTGATTTCAACACGGCGATCATCTCGTCGATTTTCTTGGTGTAGAGCTCGACCCAGCGCTCGTCGTGGAACTCATAAACGCCGGTCGCCGAACGCGCGCCCTTCTCCGGTGCGATGATCGGCGAAACCTCGCCATTGTCAGCGCTGTCGTCCGGGGGCAATTCGGTGTCGACCGCCTTGTCGTCGGGCTTGGCGGCGGTATCGGCCGCGTCATCGCCTTTCGCTCCGGATTTCGGGTCGCCGGGCTTGCCATCGGGCTTGGCGCGGGCGTCCTTCTTGTCGCTTTTCTTGTCCGCCTGCTTGCCGTCGGATTTCTCGGCGGCCGGCTCGCGCATCGACACGCGGTCATTGAGGCCGAGCATGACGACGATGGCGTCCGGCTTTTCGGTGGCAAGGATGCCCTTGGCCGCGGCGGCCCAGTCCGCCGGGTCGCCCTTAGGCTGATACCGGATCAGGCCCGAGACGGTCTTGTGCCTGCGGATTACGCCCATGTCCGGTTGCTCGACATAGGCGTCCTCAAGACCATAGGCGAGCCAATCCGCCATGGCGTCGCCGAGCACCAGCACGTTGCGATCCGGTATGGTCTCGCGCTTCTCCGGCGGTGGTGCTTTGGAAAAATTCTGCACCGGCTTGGGCGCCTGCTGCTGGAATGGTGCGAACAGGTCGCCGCCGAACCAGCCGCCAGGTGACCGACCGCCTGGCGGCGGCGGTGCGGCTTGCGGCCGCGGCGGTCCGCCGAAATTGAAAAATTGCGCGGACGCTGGCGCCACGATCCCAACCAACAGCGCGACCGCGACGGCCAAGACGATCAGCGGGCCGGTCTCGGTGAACACCCGGAAAAAGGATTTTTTCTTTGGCATGCGGGTCGGTCGCAATCGGTCGTTCGGGCAATCGCTATACTAGCTGAATCAGGCCGCAAGCGGGCAGATTTCGGAGCCATAGACCCGGCATCGGCCGCCGTCGTCAAGCCAGCCGCCGGAATGTTGTGTTCAAGGTTGGTTTCGGCGGCCGAATCCGGCGTTTCAATGCCCCCGGAGCCGCTCCAGCGTCTCCGAGGAGGCAAATCCGTCCGCAGGCGCCCCGATCGACGCCTGGAAGCCGCGCAGCGCCTCCCGGGTCTCGCCGCCGAACTGGCCGTCCGGGGTGCCGCGATAGAATCCGCGCTGGGCCAGAAGCTGCTGCAGTTCCAGCCGCTCGGCGCGCGATAATTCCCGTTCCTGCCGCGGCCAGGGCTGCACAAAGGGGGGGCCGCCACGCAAGCGGTCGGCGAAGTGGCCGATCGCCAGCGCATAGGCCTCCGCCGGATTGTATTTCATGATCACGCGGAAATTCTGCAGCATCAGAAAGCCCGGCCCCTCGGCGCCGGCGGGCGCGAGCAGATAGGCTTTCTCGGCGGAAGGCGGAAATGGCTGGCCGTTGGCACGCTTGAGGCCCAGATGCTCCCACTGCGCGGTCGTCATCGCTTTCGCCCGGTCCGCCAGCATGTAGTTGAAGCCCTTCGGCACGACGACCTCGTAACCCCAGGTCTGGCCGGTCTGCCAGCCGTCTTTCTTGAGATTGTTGGCGGTGGAGGCGATCAGGTCGGCCGGATCGTCGACCACATCGCGGCGGCCGTCGCCGTCGGCGTCGACGGCATAGCGCTTGAAAGCCGTCGGCATGAATTGGGTCGGCCCGAAGGCGCCGGCCCAGGAGCCGCGCATCTGTTCGGGGCGCAGATCGCCGCGGTGCAGGATCTCCAGCGCCGAGAGGAACTCATCCTTGAAATATTTCTGGCGGCGGCCGATGCAGGCCAGCGTTGCCGTGGACTGCACCACGCTGCGATCCCCCATCTGCGTGGAGTAATTCGACTCGATGCCCCAGATCGCCGCTATCACATAGCGGTCTACGCCGTAGGCTGTTTCCGTCGCGTCGAACTGCGGCTTGTATTTGGCGAGGATCTCGCGGCCCTTGGCGAGACGGTTATCGTTCACCAGAATGTCGAGATAATCCCAGATCGACTTGGTGAATTCCGGCTGCGAATCCATCAGATCCATCAGGCGCAGGTCAGGCGCAAGGCCCGCGGTAAAGCGCTGAAAGCTCGCTTGCGAGATGTTGCGGCGCGCGGCGTCCGGCCACATCGCGGCGACGCAATTGTCGAAATTCGCCGCCGCCTCGCGGATCGCGCTGGCGGTCATCAGCGGGTGGCCGGAGGCGCCGTCCTCGCCGCTCCATGGCAGCGGCGCACCGCCCCCGCCCGGCGCTGCCGGCGCCGGTGAGCCCGCCGGGGTTTGACCGCCATTTGAAGACGAGCCGCTGAATATGTTGCCGAGAAAGTCGAGCGGTCCGCCGCCTGTGGATTGCGCATGGGCCTCGCCGCACCAAAATAGCGCCGCCGCAAGCACTACCGCGCCCGTCCTCGGCAGCGCCGATCGTCCGGTTCTTTGCGTCATGTTCCTACCCGCAAGGCCCTGAATTGACCCGCTTTCAGGAGGCCTGGTGACGGTTTCCAACAGCTTAACAGAGGCGGGATTTTTGCGTCAGGGGGCTTCCCGATTTTCCGGAAAACGCGAGCAGGGCACGGAACCTGCATCACATATCCGTCTTTGTTCCCGGCTGCAAAGCAGCTACCAACATGCGATCAAGATGCTCATTCCCCGTCGTTCTCTCAAGGCACCCGATACCCCATGAAAATCCGCAAAGCCGTCTTCCCGGTCGCCGGCCTCGGCACCCGCGTCCTGCCCGCCACCAAGGCGATGCCGAAGGAAATGCTGACCATCGTCGACAAGCCGCTGATCCAATACGTGGTCGACGAGGCCAGGGAAGCCGGCATCGAACATTTCATCTTCGTCACCGGCCGCAACAAGGGCGTCATCGAAGACCATTTCGACCGGATGTACGAACTCGACGCCACGCTCGCCGCGCGCGGCAAGAAGGCGGAGATGGAGATCCTGGCGCGCGACCAGCCGGAAGCCGGCGCCGTGAGCTTTACGCGGCAGCAGGCGCCGCTGGGCCTCGGTCACGCGGTATGGTGCGCGCGCGACATCGTCGGCGACGAGCCGTTCGCGGTGGTGCTGCCGGACGAGCTGGTGCTCAACACGCCGGGCTGCCTTGCGCAGATGATCGAGGCCGCTGGCAAGCTTGGCGAAAAGTCCAACCTGATCGCGGTCGAGGCCGTGCCCGACCATCTCACCCACCAATACGGCATTTGCGGCGTCGGCAAGCGCCACGCCGCCCACGGCACCATGTTCGAGGTCGACGGCATGGTGGAAAAACCGCCGAAGGGCACCGCGCCGTCTAACCTGTCGATCACCGGGCGCTATATCCTGCAGCCGGAAATCTTCAAGATCCTTGAAACCCAGGAGCACGGTGCCGGCGGCGAGATTCAGCTCACCGATGCGATGATCGGGCTTTCGAAGATGCAAAGCTTCTACGGCGTCGAGTTCGAAGGCGAGCGCCACGATTGCGGCTCCAAGCCCGGCTTCCTCCGCGCCAACATCGCCTTCGGCATGGCGCGCCCCGACCTGCGCGAGGGCCTGCGCGCGGAAATGAAGAAGTATCTGGAAAAGTGACGAAGTCATTCCGGGGCGATGCGTAAGCATCGAACCCGGAATCTCGAGATTCCGGGTCTGGTCCTACGGACCATCCCGGAATGACCGGACTTGGATTGCTTCGCTGTCGTTCGCAATGACGGGGCCTGTGGAATTAAGCTAGGCCACCAGCGAAAGTCTCGAGGTGCTGCCCAAGACGCAGCAATTGCGGCCGGCAGCCTTGGCCGCGTAAAGCGCCTTGTCGGCGCCGTTCACGAGTTGGCCCCAGTCCGTGGCTGTATCGGGCATCAGGCTGGCGACGCCGATGCTGACGGTTGTGACCGCTGCCTCGCCGGCCCATTTCAGAACCTTCAGCCGGATCGTTTCGGCCACCCGAAGTGCCTCCTCGGACGAGAGTCCCGGCAACAGCACGGCAAATTCCTCGCCGCCGTAGCGCGCGACGCAATCGCCGGCCCGCCGCACCGAATCCGAAATGCAGATCGCGATGCCGACCAGCACCTCGTCGCCGGCCTGATGTCCGAACGAGTCGTTGTAGGATTTGAAATGGTCGGCATCGATCATCAGCAATGCGAGCGGCGTCTGCTGGCGCACCGCACGCCGCCACTCGGCATCGATGGCGGTATCGAACTTGCGCCGGTTTTTCAACCCGGTGAGCGCGTCGGTGGTGGCAAGCTCCTCGAGTTTGTCCTCGGCGGTCGCGCGGCGGCCGATCTCGCGCGCGAGAAACAGCGTCACGGCAAGCACGAACGCGATCAGTGCCAGCATGATCGCGCCGATCCGGGTCGCCTCGGTGCGCCACAGCTTCAGAATATCGTCCCATGGCTTTCCAACCAGCACGACCAGCGGCCTGGTGCCGTCGCGCCAGATGTAGAGCCGCGACGGGTGAGCCGCGGTGGCGATCCCCGAATATGATCCGCTCGGCTCCGACAGCGCGCGCTGCACGCCGGGGAAATGGCCGAGATTCTTGCCGATCAAGTCGAGGTCGAACGGTGTTCGCATGATCACGGTGCCGTCGCGACGAAGTACGGTGATGGTGTCGTTCGGGCCGAGATGCAGGCGGCCGAACAAGTCGTGAAAATAGCTAAAGCGGATCGAGCCCGCGACCACGCCGAGAAAGCGTCCGTCGTCGCCGGTGATGCGCCGGCTGAGCACGATGGCATAGGCGCCGTGGTGCAGCATCGGGCGGCTGATGAACAGGCCGGCGTCGGGCCGGTCGCGATGAACCTTGAAATATTCCTCGTCGCCGCGAACTTCGGGAACAGGGTCCAGCGTCGAGGCGTCGATGCTCAGTCGCCCCTCGGCATTGAATACCTGAATCCCGCCAAAATGTTTCGCGGTCGCGGCGTGGTCGAACAGGATCAATTGCCGGATCGGCTTGGTGACCTGATTGATCTCCGGCATCACCATGTTGCTGGCGACGGCGCGCAGCGACAGGTCGTAAAGCTCGACGTTGCGGCCGATGTCGGCATCGATGCCGGATGCCAGGTTCTCCAGGGTCTGCCGCGCCAGTTCTTCCTCGCCGCGGCGCATGTCGAACATGACGCTGGCGCAGATCGCGGAAAAGCCGATCACCGTGACCACGGACGACAGGATCAGCAGCTTGGCCGATAGCCGCCAGGGCCGGCTGGCCATGTCTGTGCGCCGTCCTAATCCCATCACTCGCTCCCAGTGTTGTGCAATGCACCTGGAATGGTTGCCGGCGGCTTAAATGGCCAGCGCTTGCGCAGGAATGAGTTAACGCTTGGTTGCCGCGACCGGCCAATTTGTCGAGGGTGGCGGCCATTTCGGGCAGGTGCGCAAAAGCGGGCACCGATTTTGCGCTCGATCGCGTTCCAAGCCGGCAAACGGGCGTATGATCTGCTCGCCAAACCGCTTACAGCTAGGCGAATCACGCGCCGAGGATTGAAGTGAACGATTACACCGCCCTGCGGGACTATCTGAAAAAGCAGAAGCTTCCCGAATTTGTCCTGAGCTTCGAAGCGATCGAGGAGATCATCGACGCCGCACTGCCGCGCGCGTCGCAGCGTGCGTCGTGGTGGGAGACCTTGCGCAGCCCGCAGGAAAAGATGCCGCAGCGCGAAGCCTGCCTCGCCGGCGGCTACATCGCCACCAGGCTGGCCGATGGCAAGAGCGTGCGGTTCAAAAGGATCAAGTGAGGGGGCGCGAACCCACCTCGGCATGATGCGTGGTCCCGGCGAAAGCGCGGGTCCGGTATTCGCTTTCCGAAATTCGTGATCCGGCTTGGTCCGAAGCCTTCCGCCGCTTTGCGTCCAATAATGGATGTTCGGCAAAGTCTCTCTGCGTCAATGCCGAGTCGGTGACCGCCACCAATCCGGCGGTCAATCGCTGCGGTATTCTTGGGCGGCGGCAAATGCCAAGACAACGCCGCTGCGGTGGCCAACTTTCGACACACCGCAACGGCGAAAAGGGGAGATTCGCCATGATGCACACGCGAGCGCAGATACCGACTCCGGTTTCGCTGTCGTGCACATGTTCAAGGGGTCCTCATGTCGCACAAACTCTTTCCTTCGATGCTGCTTGCGTGCGCGTTGTTTGCCCTCCCTGCTTTTGCGCAGACCGGCGTTGCACCCAAGGACGCGCCCAACGCAGCCGTCTCAGCCGCGAACAATGCTGATGTGTTGACGCCCGATCAGGCAAAGCGGGCGCTCGATACGCTTCTGGACGACAAGAAGCGCGCGCAGATGATCGATACGCTGCGCGCCATCGCCAATGCCTCACCGCAGGCACAAATCGCGCCGCCCGCGCCCGCGCCGCGACCCGCGATTCCACTTGCGGCGGATAGCCTTGGCGCACAGCTCTTGCTGACGGTGTCCGAACAGGTCGGCGAGATATCGCACGAGATTGCCGATATGGTGCGGACGCTGACGCATTTTACGACGTTCTATTACTGGATCGTGCGAACGGCCACCGATCCGTCCGCTTATGATCAGTTGCTCGATATCGCATGGAAACTGGTGTTGGTGTTCGGTTGCGCCTTCGCTGCCGAATCGTTGATCGTCCGTATCACCAAGCGGCCGGTAGCGCTGCTGGAAGCCAGCCTTCCGCAAACGGCGCATGCCCCGGCACGGACACTGGGCATGGTCGATCCACCGTCCTCCGCGGCGGATGTAGTCGCGGAGCCGGAACTGCAGCAACGGCGTCTCAGTCTGGCGCGCGCCTGGCAGTCGCTGGTCAGACTGCCGTTCGTATTGGGACGTCTCGCGCTCGAACTGCTTCCGGTGCTCGTCTTCATCGGTGTAGCCATGATGTTGCTGGGTACCGGGATCGGCGAAATCGCGACGACCCGGCTAGTGATCCTGGCGGTCGTGAATGCCTACGCACTGTCGCGTGGACTGATCCGTGTCGCACGGGCGTTGGCGGGGCCTTTCGGTTTGCTTCGTGCTCGTGCCGAGACCGCGGCCTATATCGAGATCTGGGCGCGGCGCATCGTCACCGTCGGCATATCAGGCATCGCCTTTGCGAATGTGGCGCTGCTGCTCGGCTTGCATCGCGCCGGCTACGCGGCGTTGCTGCATCTGGTGATGCTGATTGTGCATCTCTTTATCGTCGTCATCATCTTGCAGTGCCGCCGACAGGTCGCCGAAGCCATTCGGGCGCCGGCCGGCCGCGAGGGCATAGCGGCCAGGGTGCGCAATCGCGTCGCCGGCCTGTGGCACTATCTCGCGATCGTTTTGGACCTCGCGCTGTGGGCTGTGTGGGCGCTTAATATCCGCAACGGTTACTCGCTGCTGCTACAGTATTTTGTCGGCACAATTGCAGTCGCGCTGATCGCCCGTCTTGCCACGATCCTGGTACTCGGCCTGATCGATCGCGGTTTCAGGATCAGCCCGGATATCCTGCAGCGTTTCCCCGGCTTGGAGACCCGCGCCAATCGCTATCTGCCGCTACTGCGAAGAATCGTCGCGGCTGTCATCGCATTCATCGGCTTCGTTGCGCTGCTCGAAGTCTGGGGTGTGGATGCCATCGTCTGGTTCTACGGCGGTCAGATTGGCAGCCGATTGTTGTCGGCGGTGGCGACGATCGGCATTGCCGTGCTTGCCGCGGCGGCGATCTGGGAAGTAAGCAACGCGCTGATGGATCGCCAGGTCAATGCGCTGTCGCGCGACGGTCACTATGCGCGTGCGGCGCGACTGCGTACCTTCCAGCCGATGCTGCGAACGGCGCTGCTGTGCCTGATCGTCACGGTGGTCGGTTTGACGGCGCTGAGCGAAATCGGCGTCAATGTCGCGCCGTTATTGGCCGGTGCCGGGATCGTCGGCATCGCGATCGGCTTCGGCTCGCAGAAATTGGTGCAGGACCTGATTACCGGGCTATTTCTCCTGCTGGAAAATACCGTGCAGGTCGGTGACAACGTCAGTGTGTCCGGCCTGTCAGGGGCGGTCGAGAATGTTTCAATCCGCACCATTCGCCTGCGGGCCGCGGATGGATCAGTGCACATCGTTCCTTTCAGCGCCGTGACGACGATCACCAATTCAAGCCGTGGCGCCGGTAATGCGGCCGTCAGCGTCAACGTCGCCTACAAGGAAGACACCGACCGCGCCGGCCAGATCCTCAAGGAGATCGTCACTGAGATGCGTCGCGAGCCCGAATACCGCCAGGCGATCCGCGGCGATCTCGAACTGTGGGGCGTCGACAAGGTGGATGGCTCGATGGCGTCGATCGTCGGCCAGATTCGCTGTACTGACAGCGGTCGCTGGCCGGTACAGCGCGAATTCAACCGCCGCATGAAGCGGCGATTCCAGGAGTGCGGAATCGAAATCGCATCCGTCGGTCAAACCATCCTGATGCAGATTCCCGTACAGTCCAACTCAGCCTCGGATTCGATGCCTCGACGGGCGGCCGGCTAATTCCAGATTGCATCTTCATGGCGGGGAGGCGTATCGGCAGCGGGCGTGAGCTATGTCAGTCGCGGACCTTTCCCACCATTATTTGGGCCGTGACCGTCTGCTACGGAATCGTGATCACTTGGCTTGTGGGATGGAAGGGGGAAGCAAAGGCAGACCTATTCATAAATGTCGAGTATTGGGGCGGAGGAACAGGGGCCGCTCTGGGTTCAAAAGCTGATTCCGAAGGAGTATTCGGTATTGCCGCAAAGCGCGGACGCTGGTTAGTTGCGCTTTCGACCGACGCCATTTGATAAGGATTTTGGCGGTTTCCAGGTCGGCGAAGAATGCCGGGCTACTGGCGTTTGTCTCGATTATGCCGCACTTTGGCGCCCATGATGCGGCGTTTTTGCTGAGTCCTTTCTGCGAAGCGGGCGGTGCTCCAAGGCGTCGAATCCCCGGGGGATGGATGGTCTACGTCACAAGGAAAGCAGACAAAGTCCCGTCGGCGGCACGCGGCTTTTCATTGTCCGGCACCATTGCACTGGGCGTCGGTGCATTCGCATTGGCGTCGGCGGCGGCAGTCTGGACGGAGGGTTTTGATCCGGGTGCCCGGGTCTCGGATGCCGCTGCTCCGCAGAATCTCGACACGCCATCGTTTGATGACCGATTCCTGGCACGTTCCGCACCCAGGCTGCCTTCCGCGGATAGTCCGCAGCGTTTCCTGCTTCGTTCTTTGCCTTCGGAACTCGAGATCAAATTTCAACAGGCCAAGGATCGTCTCGCCCAGAAACTGCGGCCTCAAGGCTGGCGGGACGCTCTCGTCGAGGAACCGCCGGTAGCGTTTGTCGAAGAACCAAAGCCGATCGAAGAACCAAAGCCGTCGAGCGCGTCTGCCGTTCCGCTTCCCAGGTCGCGTCCGGTTGAGGCGAAGCTGGACCCCAAGAACGACGGCGCCATGGCTCGGGCCGAAGTCCCTCTGGCCCGAACGGAAAATCGCACGTTGCTGGAGAAGCTTTCCGATCTGTTGCCGGGGCGCGTCACGCTTGCCTCGCTCGCTCCCGATGGCGGCCTGTTCGGCAAGAAGCCGGACCTCGCCTCGCTCGGCTACGACAACATCACCGCCGTCTATGACATCTCGGCGCACGCGGTTTACATGCCGGATGGATCAAAACTCGAAGCGCATTCCGGCTACGGTAGCCTGATGGACGATCCGGCCCACGTGGACCAGCAAAATATCGGTGCGACGCCGCCAAATGTCTATGACTTGAAGCCGCGGGAAGCCCTATTTCACGGTGTCCAGGCGCTCCGCATGATCCCCGTGGGTGAAAACGACACGCTCGGACGGTCCGGATTGCTTGCGCATAGCTATATGCTTGGCCCCAACGGCGATTCAAACGGCTGCGTGTCGATCAAGAACTATGACCGGTTCTTGAAGGCATTCACCAACGGCGAGATAAAGCGCCTCATCGTTGTGCCAAGACTTGAGGATCGAAGATTTGGGGAAAGAAGACCTGAGGAAAGGCGATCCGGCAACGACAAGTCGGCGTCGCGGCAGTCAACCTGACGGCATGCCCCCGGTCCCACATGAAGTCATGAACGGTCGCGCAACAATTTCGAATTGCCTTCGTCGCCTTTTTCCCACGACCGAGGCATGAGCGAAGTATCAAATTCCGACACGCCGCTGAGGACAACGTTCAGGATTTTCCTGAACGGCCAGACGGTTTCGATTGGCACGGTTGGCCAAGCCTATCGGTTCATAACAAGTCTCAGTCCGGTCGAGTGGATGGAGTTCAGATCGCTTCATCAGGACGCTGTTGGCTCTCTTCAGAGTGCGGCCGGAAATGCGATGCTGACGGTGCAGGCGACAAACGCCCTGCGCGCGCTGTTCGTCCGCGCCAGGCTGCTCTGAACGGAACCGGTTCGCAGTTCCATCTGACATCCATCGCACCCCGCATGCCGCCTTGATTTCCGCACTATTTGGGGAAAACAATGGCGCGAAGTCACGCTTTGGAGGGCGGGCGGTGCTGAGGTCAGGGCTCGCGTGGTTGCTCGTAGGGCTGCTTGGGCTCGCGCTTGGCGGTTGCATGCAAGCGACGCTGGCGCCGTCGTCGGATGCGAGCTTGACTCCAAGGGACCGGCAGCTGCTGGCCAATGCGCCTTACGCGCAGGCGAGCATTGCGGAGCAATATCGCCGGCATATCGTCGACTATCCGTACAAGGAACGGCCGGGGTCGATCCTGGTCGATACCGACGCGCGCTATCTTTACTACGTAATGCCCGGAGGCAAGGCGATCCGCTACGGCGTGGCCGTGGGGGAGGAAGCGCTGGCCTTTTCCGGCGTCGCTACGGTCGGCCGCATGGCGGAATGGCCGGATTGGATCCCGACCCCGGAGATTCAGGCGCGTCTTGGCCCATACCCGCCGCGCATTGCAGGAGGTCCAGCCAATCCGCTGGGCGCGCGGGCGCTGTACCTCTACGCGGGCAACAAGGACACCCTGTATCGCATCCACGGCACCAACCAGCCGGAATATATCGGCCAGGCCATATCTTCCGGCTGCATCCGCATGACCAACGAGGATGTCATCGATCTCTTTGATCGGGTGAAGCAAGGCGCGACCGTCGTCGTGCTGGCGCCGGGTCAAAGCGGATGGAGCGGGTCCACCGCTGCTCGCCGCGGCTGATCCGGGCGCGGCCGCGGCGCAACTCGATCCTCTGCCTTCGCGCGGGATGACGATAGCGGCTGGCTAG
>NZ_SSNA01000206.1 GCF_004799445.1 Bradyrhizobium sp. | reverse complement strand
GCAGTCTGCGCCGGGCTGTGGCAGGCGACACGCCGATTCGGCTCGCAACCTCCGTCAGCGCCATCTCGGAATGAGCTTCGTCGAAAGCACCGAGTACGGCCAGGCCGCGCGCGAGCGCTTCGACGAACTCGACCTTCGTGCGTCGGGGCGGCGGCGCCTTGCGTCGCTTGGTTCGTGAGGAAGTCGTCTCGGCTTTTTTTATGGCTGTGGTCCCGTCATTGATCGCAAGAAGTCCAATTTCCGCGGGTCGCGAGTGCCTCCGAAGCAACTGCCGCCCCGCAACAACCGTGAAGCGCCAGCAACGCCAGCGTTCACAACCATTCCATCGGACCTGACACGACTCGGATGCGAAGCCAGCTTTGCCACCCCGCCGCCGTCCTTGACAAGCCGGGGCCGACGGGTGTTCCTATAGCACAAATACGAATATTTTTTCGCCTAGCGAAAAAAATATAAAGCCACGCTCTTAAAGCCACGCTCTTGGAGGAAAGCCTTGAAAATCGGTCCCGCCACCCAACCGACCACCGGCATTTCGGGATCCAACCCGGAAACCATCGTGATCCGCGGCCATGATCTCGTCGGCGAGCTGATCGGGCGGATCTCGTTCACCGATCACGTCTGGCTGCTCGTTTGCGGGACATTGCCCAATGACGCGCAACGCCGGATTCTCGATGCCACGCTGGTGGCAATTGCCGAGCACGGGCTGGTGCCAAGCGTCCAGGCGGCGCGCATGACCCTCGCCGCGGCACCGGAGGCGCTGCAGGGCGCCGTGGCCGCGGGCCTGCTCGGCTGCGGATCGGTCATTCTCGGCGCCTCGGAGGCCGCCGGAGGGTTGTTCAGCGAGGTTGTTGCGCTTCATGAAAGCCTCGGCGGAGCACTCGACATGGCGGCGAGCGAAATTGTCGGCGGTTATCGCCGCGAAAAACGCGCCATTCCGGGCTACGGCCACCCGCTGCACAAGGGCTCCGATCCGCGTGCGGTACGATTGATCGCGGTGGCGCGCGAGCTCGGCGTCTTTGGCCGTCATTCGCAGGCCGCGCTCGCAGTCGAGCGCGTGCTGCCGTCCGTGATCGGCAAACCGCTGGTGATGAACATCTCGAGCGCCATTCCCTGTGTATTGCTGGACGCGGGCTATCCGCTGCTCGCACTCAGGGGCGTGACGATCCTGGCGCGCACGGCAGGCTTGATCGGCCATCTGCTCGAAGAGCAAACCCATCCGATCGGCTTTGCCATGTCGCATGCGGCGGCGTCCGCCATCACCTATGACGGCCCCGCGCCTCCGGGCTTTGTCGCCAACGAAAATTGAGGAAGGCGCACCGGCATGTATGGCGTCCTCAACGGTGTGCGAATCGTGGAGCAGGGAACCTTTATTACGGGTCCCTGCGCCGGAATGATGCTTGGCGATCTGGGCGCTGATGTCATCAAGGTCGAAAGCGCGGGGACGGGCGATCCCTATCGCAGT
This sequence comes from Bradyrhizobium sp., assembly GCF_004799445.1. Lineage (GTDB taxonomy): Bacteria > Pseudomonadota > Alphaproteobacteria > Rhizobiales > Xanthobacteraceae > Bradyrhizobium. The sequence goes on along the minus strand of NZ_SSNA01000206.1, from coordinate 26,888 downwards.
TTCAGGAACGGACTCTACAGCGCGCATTTCCAGGCCTATAATCGCAACAAGCGCAGCCTGTCGCTCGACATGAAGCGCGATGCCGACCGGGAGCTGTTTTACGATCTGATCCGGCAGGCGGACGTCTATGTGCAGAATTTCCGCCCCGGCGCTGCGGCACGGCTCGGCGCCGACGCCAAGACGTTGCAGTCGATCAACCCGCGGCTGGTTTATTGTTCGATCAGCGGCTTCGGCCCCGACGGTCCGTATGCAAAGCGGCCGGTGTATGATTCCGTGGCGCAGGCCATGAGCGGTTTTCTCGGCGTGGCGATCGATCCCGATCAGCCGCGGTTTATCGGGCCGGCGCTCGCCGACGCGATCACCGGGATCTACGCGTCGCTCGGCATTGCGGGCGCGCTGGTCGAACGATCAAGGACAGGCAAGGGCCGCCTGATCGAAATCTCGATGCTGGAAGCGATGATGCATTTTTCGGTCGAGCCGTTCGCGGGTTATTTCGCGCTCGGCGAAATCCCGAAAGGCACCGACCGACCGCGTCTCGCCCAGGCCTTCATTGTGCGATGCCGCGATGGCCGTCTGTTCGCATTTCACCTGTCGTCGCTGGACAAATTCTGGCAGGCGCTGATCGAGGCTACCGGCGCCACGCAGCTCGCCGACGATCCGCGCTTTTCGGTGAGGCAAGGCCGGATCGACAACTACCGGGAGCTGTCGGCGGCGCTCGACGTCATCTTTTCCGCCCACGATCGCGATTATTGGGTTGCGCGGTTTGAGGGGTTTGATGTGCCGTTCGGGCCGGTCAATTCGATACCTGAGGCGGTCGAGGATCCGCAGGTCGCGCATCTTGGAATGATCGTGCCGGTGGCGGAACGGAGCGAGGGGGGCATCCGCGCGGTGCGGCCGGCCTTTACCTTTGACGGCGAGCGGGCCACCGAGGTCAATGCAGCTCCGAGGATAGACGAGGACGGCAAAGCTATCCGCGATGCGCTGTCGCGCGATCGGGAGGCTTGGCCGGAACGGATGAAACGGGATACTCTTGCAATAACTGCATGAGGACCGGGTAAACCGGCGACAAGGAAGGGGAGGCGAATGGCGGCGCTAGCGGCAGTTCTGGCCACGACACATCATCCTTTTTATCTGAAAGCGACGACCGCGCCGCCTGAGCAGCAGATGCCGCAGGCGATGGAGTGGAAGCGGAAGGTCGAGGCGTATCGCGAAACGCTGACGCGTGCCAAGCCGGATATCCTCGTCATGGTCGGCGCCGACCATTTTCACCAGTTCTTCCTCGACAACTATCCGACGTTCCTGATCGGCAAGGCGGCGCGCTACGATGCCACGTTCTATAACGAGGAGCGCGAGTTCGGGATTCCGAAATACGTGCTGCAGGGGCATGAGGAGCTGTCGAATTTCATGCATCAGGGGCTGCTCGATCGCGGCTTCGACTTCGCCTTCAGTCACGAGCTGAAGCTGGATCATTCGATCATCTGCCCGATCATCACGACGCGTCCGCAAGCGGATCTGCCGGTGGTTCCGATCTACACCAACATATTCGTGCCGCCGTTGCCGTCGCCGAAGCGCTTCTGGGACCTCGGACGCGCCATTCGAGAGATCATCGACGCCTATCCGTCGGACCAGCGCATCGCTGCAGTCGGGTCCGGACATTTGTCACTCGAACTTGGTGGTCCGCGCCAGTTCCAGGAGCACGGCCCCGATCCGGAATTCGACCGGAAAGCGATCGACTGGCTTGCCAGCGGCAACATCGAGGCCATTCTGGAAAATGTGACGCTGGAGAGTCTGGGATCGCACGGCAACGCGACGCATGGCTTCATGGATCTTATCCTGATGATGGGTATCGCCGGTCCGCAGAAGGCGAGCCACGTCGACCATCTCGATCTGTTTCACACCATGGAAGCCTACATCACCTGGTACCCGGAGGGGGCGGCGGCATGAGCAAGTATTACGTCAACAAGTTCCTCTTCACGGTCGACCGCGATCCGGAGCTTCTGCGGCGGTACAAGGAAGATCCGCGATCGCTGGTTCTCACCTGGGAACAGTCGATCGGGCCGCGCCTCAATGATGCCGAAACCTCGACGGTCAACTTCCTCACCGACAGGGAACGCGAGGTACTGATCAACCATGATTATGTGGCGTTGTTCGAAATGGGCGCGCATTTCTTTCTTTGCCTGACGATTTTCATCGCGCTGTACGACGACGAATACACCAAAAAGCACGGACCGCTCTCGTTCCAGCGTGAGTATGCCGCAAAATTGAAGCACTGGTGGGGGCGCGATTATCCGACGATCGCGCTCTAGCGACGGCGCGTCCGATCCAGGACCACAAAAACGCAGGCGGAACTGCCGCGACTAAACCAAACAATTCTTCATGGAGAACGAGCCGATGGGCGTCGCCTGGCAGTCGGCTGCGCGACGCAGCCGTTTTGCCGGAAGGTCTCCTCGATTCCCGCTGTCCCACTGCCGCCGATTTGGGCGGTGGCGCCGCGACCGGCTGGTTGCTCGCGCCCTGGTCGGACGATTTCGGCCCGCATTAGGGGCTGTTTCATTAATTTGAGCTAATTGTCACGCAGGTCTGTGCCACCCCGGCGACGCTCGTTCAGCAATAAGGTGCCCAATGCTTGGCAATCTGCGAATATCCTACAAGCTGTTGATTATGATCGGTCTTTCGGTACTCGGCATCGCGGCCGTTGCCGGCGTCGGGCTTTCGGCGCTGTGGAGCAATCTGATGGAGGATCGCAGGGCCAAGCTCCAGGATGTGGTCTTGCTGGCGCGCCAGGCGCTCGACCTCAACTATCAGGCCTCCCGTCAGGCGGGGCTGTCCGAAGCCGAAGCCCTGGAACGCGGCAAGGTGCTGCTGCGGACATTTCGCTTCGGCAAGGACGATTACTTCTATGCCATAAACGCGCAAGGCATAGCGGTAGCCAATCCCAACCCTAAGGTTGAAGGCAAGAATTTGTACGACGCGGCAGACTCCGACGGCGTCTTCTTCGTGCGCAAGCAGCTTGAGCAGGCCGCCAATGGCGGGGGTTTCTCGTCCTATCGCTTTCCCCGCGCCTCAGGGGGTGAGCCACTGCCGAAATTCTCCTACGCCGTCGACTTCAAGCCGTTTGGCTGGGTGGTCGGCGGGGGAGTTTATCTTGACGACGTCCATGCGATCTTTTGGGATCAGGCGCGTCAAATGGGGATGCTGGTCGGCCTGGCATTGGTGCTGGTCGCCGGCTTGTTTCTCCTGGTCGGCCGCAGCATCGTGAATCCGATCAATGCGATGACAATGGCGATGCGCAAGATCGCCGAAGGCGAGACGGCGACGGCCATCCCGGCCCTGGACCGGGGCGATGAAGTCGGCGCCATGGCGAAGTCGGTACAGGTCTTCAAGGACAATATGATCGAGGCGATGCGGCTCCGTGGCGAGCAAGACGTGTTGAAGGCCCAGGCGGATGCTGATCGGAAACTCCTGCTCAGCAGAATGGCGGACGAGTTCGAACGCGGCGTCAGCGCCTCCCTCGACACCCTGTCCGGCGCCGCGACGGAAATGCAGGCGACATCGAAGGATATGTCCGCAACCGCCGGAGAGGCCAGCCATCAGGCGACCACCGTGGCCGCCGTTGCCGAACAGGCATCGGCCAATGTGCAGACGGTCGCGGCTGCGACCGAGGAATTGTCGTCATCGGTTTCGGAAATCGGACGTCAAGTCACGCAATCGACGGAGATCGCCGGTCAGGCGGTCGCCGAGGCGAACCGCACCAACGTCACGGTGCAGGGCCTGTCGGCTGCGGCGCAGAAAATCGGCGATGTTGTCAAACTGATCAGCGACATCGCCAGCCAGACCAACTTGCTGGCTCTGAACGCAACCATCGAGGCGGCCCGCGCCGGCGAAGCGGGCAGGGGTTTTGCCGTCGTTGCCAGCGAGGTCAAATCGCTTGCCAGCCAGACCGCAAAAGCGACCGATGAAATATCGGCGCAGGTGGGAGCCATGCAAAGCGCGACCGCGGAGGCCGTACAGGCCATCGAGGGGATCGGACGCACGATCGGCGCCATCAACGAGATCACATCGGCGATTTCGCTTGCCGTCGATCAGCAGGGTTCCGCGACCCAGGAGATCGCTCGCAACGTTCAGGAAGCCGCGCAAGGAACTGGCCAGGTTTCGGGCAACATCTCTGCCGTCAACAAGGCAGCCGACAAGACTGGATCGGCGGCCAACAAGGTCCTGTTGTCGGCGGAGCAGCTCAGCGGCCAGGCGGTAACACTGCGCGCCGACGTCGACCGTTTCCTTGCCAATATCCGCGCCGCCTGATCGAATCTCGGCGATCTCGGCGATCTCGGCGATCTCGGCGATCTCGGCGGCTCGTGCTCCGAGAGCGGCATCGCGCCGCTGATGGCGATCGGCCGGTCGCCGCGGCCGGACGCGATTTGACAGCCAATGGTTTTGCAGTGAAGCCGCACGGCTTGCGATCTATCGGGATATCCATCCCATTGCGGTTACAGCGAATCCGGGCAGCTGATGGCGCGCAGCCAGCCCGGTGCAAGGCAGACCTGCACCTCGGCATCCCGCAATTCTCGACGTGGTGGCGCGAAACTTGCTAACATTGATCATCTTCGCTTCGTGCGCTCCCCGGCTTTCCGGACCGCAGCGCGGCGAGGCGAGACCTCGAGATGTTGATTTCCCGAAATGATGGTCGCATGAGCCGCCTTCTCACCGTTGGTGCCGTCCTGATCGGGACGAACCAAGGCAGCGGCGATCGCGCAGCTGTCGTCCAGCCGATGCCCGATCCGATGCGCCGCGCGCGGCAACGCATGCCCCTGCGCGATTGACCGCTCCCGCCGCTTCCTTCCCTGTCACATCAGGAGATTGCAATGCCTGTCGATTTGGTCCTGCGCGGTGGTCGGGTGATTGACCCCTCCCAGAAGCTCGATGCCGTGACGGATGTCGCCTTTGCCGGCGGCAAGGTGGTCAAGGTCGGAAACGAGCTCAAGGTCGATCCGACTACCGACGTGCGCGACGTGTCCGGTTACATCGTCACTCCGGGCCTTATCGATCTGCATACCCATGTCTATTGGGGCGGCACCTCGCTCGGCATCGACGCCGAGGAGTTCTGCCGCAGCTCCGGCGTCACCACGGCGATCGACACCGGCAGCGCCGGCCCGGGTAATTTCGCGGGCTTTCGCAAGCACGTGATCGAGCCGAGCCAGGTCCGCATTCTGGCCTATCTGCACGTCTCGCATGCCGGCATCTATGGCTTCTCGGATCGGGTCATGGTCGGCGAGAGTGAGGAACTCCGGCTGATGAATCCGATCGACGCCGTCAAGGTCGCGGACGAAAACCGCGACCTCATCGTTGGCATCAAGGTGCGGGTCGGCCGTCATTCCTCGGGCACCTCGGGGATCGTGCCGCTCGAAATCGCGCTTGAGGTCGCCGAGCAGGTTGGCATGCCATTGATGGCGCATATCGACCATCCGCCGCCGAGTTACGAGGAGGTGCTCGCTCGCCTGCGTCCGGGCGACGTGCTCACCCATGCCTTCCGGCCGTTTCCCAATACGCCCGCCACCGCGCAGGGCACGGTGAAAAAGGTCGTGCTGGAAGCGCGCGAGCGCGGCGTGTTGTTCGACATCGGCCACGGCAAGGGCTCCTTCGCCTTCAAGACCGCGCGGGCGATGCTCGCCAACGGCTTCTATCCGGACTCCATCTCCTCGGACGTCCATACTCTGTGCATCAACGGTCCGGCCTTCGATCAGGTGACGACCATGTCCAAGTTCCTGTGCATGGGGATGCCGCTGTCCGATGTGGTCAAGGCTTCGACGGTCGATGCGGCGATGGCGCTGCGGCGTCCCGAACTCGGCAGCCTCAAGCCGGGGAGTGTCGGAGACGCCACCCTGATCTCGATCAAGCAAGGCCAATTCGACTACGTCGACGTCGTCGGCGAGCACCTCAACGGCGACCGCAAGATCGTCTCCGAAGGCGTCGTGATTGGCGGTCGCTGGTGGCATCCGCAGCAATCATCGAAATTCAAGCGACTCGCAGGCCAGGCCGGATTGTGATGTGATCCGAAAGTGATCGCTCGAAAATGCCCGCCCTGGCCGGATCTTTTCGGAGCCAGCGGGACGGCGCTGGCATACCATTTGCAAGCAAGGGGAGTGAGGCCGTCGGTCTGACTGGCTCGTTTCAAGCGCAATCGCTATAGTCATTCGAGACTGGGAGAGCTCTATGGATCGCAGGACTCTGTTGAAGGGACTGGCCGGGGCAGGCAGCCTGGCGGCGACGGGCGGCGTTTCGATGCCGGCCCTTTCTCAAGGCGCCGCGGCGCGCACCTTGCGCTTTGTGCCGCAGGCCAACCTCGCGAATTTCGATCCGATCTGGGGAACCCAGTATGTGGTGCGCAACGCCGCCGCGCTGGTCTGGGACACCCCCTACGGTCTCGACGCCGCGCTGCAGCCGCAGCGTCAGATGATCGAGTCCGAGCAAGTCTCCGATGACGGCCTGGTCTGGACCTTCCGCCTCAGGCCGGGGCTGAAGTTCCACGATGGCGAGCCGGTCCTGAGCAAGGACGTGGTGGCGAGCCTGGCGCGCTGGTCCGCTCGTGATCCCATGGGGCTGATGATCAAGGCGATCCAGAACGAGTTGACCGCCGTCGACGACAGAACCTTCAAATGGGTGCTGAAGCAGCCTTATCCGAAGCTGCTTTATGCACTGGCCAAGAACAACTCGCCGTGCAGCTTCGTCATGCCGGAGCGCATCGCCCAGACTGATCCCTTCAAGCAGATCACCGAATATATCGGCTCGGGTCCAATGAAGTTCGCCAAGAGCGAATGGGTGCCGGGTGCAAAGGCGGTATTTGAAAAATTCACGGACTACGTGCCACGGCAGGAGAAGCCATCCTGGCTCGCCGGCGGCAAGCAGATACTTGTCGACCGCGTCGAATGGGTGGTGATCCCGGATCCGGCCACGGCAGCGGCCGCGCTGCAGAACGGCGAGGTCGATTGGTGGGAGAATCCGATCTCCGATCTCGTGCCGCTACTCAAGAAAAACCGCAACATCAGCGTCGACATCGCCGACCCGCTCGGCAATGTCGGTTCATTCCGCATGAATCACCTGCACCCGCCGTTCAACGATGTAAGAGCGCGCCGAGCCGTGCTCATGGCGCTGAGCCAGGAAGACTATATGCGCGCGGTGGTCGGGGATGATACCGCGCTGTGGAAGCCGCTGCCGGGCTTCTTCACGCCGGATACGCCGCTTTACACCGAAGAGGGCGGCGAGATCCTGAAGGGCAAGCGCGACTTCGAAGGCGCCAAGAAGCTCTTGGCCGAGAGCGGTTATGCGGGGCAGCCGGTCTCATGCATCGTGGCGCAGGATCAACCGATCACCAAAGCACAGGGCGATGTCACGGCGGATTTGTTGAAGCGTCTGGGTATGAATGTCGACTTCGTCGCCACCGATTGGGGCACGGTCGGTTCTCGCCGTGCCCAGAAGACACCTCCAGGCCAGGGCGGCTGGCAGATGTTCCACACTTGGCACGCCGGCGCCGACTGTCTCAATCCTGCCGCCTATACCGCCATTCGGGCCAATGGCGACAAGGCGTGGTTTGGCTGGCCCACAAGCCCAAGGGTGGAGACGGAAGTTACGGCCTGGTTCGACGCCAAGAGCCTCGATGAGGAAAAGGCCACGATCAATCGTCTCAACCGGGCTGCGCTCGAGGACGTCATTTATGCGCCGACCGGCTTCTTCCTGAGCTATACGGCCTGGCGCAAGAACATCTCCGGCATCGTGAAGGGACCGCTGCCGTTCTTCTGGGGCGTATCGAAGACCGCATGACGGTGCGGTGACCCACATGGTCTCGTATGTCCTCCGGCGCGTTCTGGCGACCTTGCCCGTGATGGGAATCGTCGCGCTGTTCGTCTTCAGTCTGCTCTACATTGCGCCGGGCGATCCGGCGGCGGTGATCGCCGGCGACCAGGCGAGCCCCGCGGACGTTGAGCGGATTCGCCAGAGCCTCGGCCTCGATCGGCCGTTTCTGGTCCAGTTCGGGACCTGGTTCTGGGGCATCCTGCACGGCGATCTCGGCACGTCGATTTTTACCAGCCTGCCGGTCGCCGCGCTGATCGCCCAGCGCATCGAGCCGACGCTTTCGCTGATGGCGATTACCCTGGTCCTCACCATCGTCATCGCGGTGCCGCTTGGCGTGGTGGCGGCCTGGAAGGCGGGAAGTTGGGTGGACCGCACCATCATGGCCTTCGCCGTGTTCGCCTTCTCGCTTCCGGTCTTTGTTGTCGGATACCTGCTCGCCTATGTATTCGCGCTGGAACTCGAATGGTTTCCCGTGCAGGGCTACACGCCGCTGGCCCAGGGCTTCTGGCCATGGCTGGCGAACCTGATCCTCCCGGCGGTCGCGCTCGGCGGTGTCTACATCGCGCTGATCGCGCGCATTACCCGCGCCTCGATGCTCGAGGTGCTGCAGCAGGATTATATCCGCACCGCCCGCGCCAAGGGCCTCGGGCAGCGCAGCATCCTGTTCGTTCATGCGCTGAAAAACGCCGCCGTTCCGATCGTGACGGTGATCGGAATCGGCATTGCGTTGCTGATCGGCGGCGCGGTGGTGACCGAAAGTGTGTTCGCCATTCCGGGCCTTGGCCGCCTGACGGTCGATGCGATCCTGCGTCGCGATTACCCGGTGATCCAGGGCATCGTCTTGATGTTCAGCTTCCTTTATACGCTTGTCAATCTGGTGGTCGACCTCACTTACACCCTGATTGACCCGAGGATCCGCTATTGACCATTTCGACCACCAGCCGCATGCCGGTGCCACCGGGCCTTGTGATCGCGCAGCAACTGCCGGACCTGCTGCTGCCGGTGAAAATCCGGCGCGGTTTGTCCGGCTTCCTGCGCAACAATCCGACCGTGGCGATCGGCGGTGCCTTGCTGCTCTGCCTGGTGTTGATGGGAATCTTCGCGCCCTATCTCGGCACCGTGGACCCGACCGCGCTGGCCCCTGCCAAGCGGACCCGCGCGCCGTCGGCGGATTTCTGGTTCGGTACCGACGTGTTGGGGCGCGATGTCTATTCACGCGTGCTTTACGGCGCACGGGTCTCGCTCACCGTAGGCCTTTCGGTGGCCGTACTTTCCTCGTTCGCGGGGCTCACCATCGGCCTCGTCTCGGGTTTCGTGCGATGGGCCGATAGTATCCTGATGCGGTTCATGGACGGGCTGATGTCGATCCCGCCGATCCTGCTCGCCGTCGCGCTGATGGCATTGACACGCGGCAGCGTCGGCAACGTCATCATGGCCATCACCGCCGCCGAAATCCCGCGCGTGACGCGTCTGGTGCGCGGCGTCGTGCTGTCATTGCGCGAGCAGGCCTATGTGGACGCTGCCGTCGCCTCCGGCACGCGAGCGCCGATGATCATTCTGCGCCATATCCTGCCCAACACGCTGGCGCCGATGCTGGTCCAGGCAACCTATGTCTGCGCCAGCGCCATGATCGTGGAGTCCATCCTCTCCTTCATCGGCGCCGGCACGCCACCCACCATTCCGTCCTGGGGCAACATCATGGCCGAGGGCAGGGCGCTGTGGCAGGTGAAGCCCTACATCGTGTTCTTTCCGGCCGCGTTCCTGTCTGTCACCGTGCTCGCCGTCAACCTGCTCGGCGACGGCTTGCGCGACGCGCTCGATCCCCGCATGGCCAAGAGCCTGTAGAGAACTTCAGGCGAATTCGAACGCTTCAACGTCAAGAATGCGATGGGCATAACAGACGAAAGCTGATTCACTCGGTGAACCAGCCCAGGGAATGAGCTTCTGATCCGATGGCACTGCTCGAAGTCCAGAATTTGCAGACCCATTTCCGTACCCCTGAGGGTATCAACCGGGCGGTCGACGGCGTCTCCTTCCATGTCGGCGAAGGCGAGACGCTGGCCATCGTCGGTGAATCCGGCTGCGGCAAGTCGGTCACGGCCATGTCGCTGATGCGGCTCATCCCGGAGCCCCCGGGCAAGATCGCGGGCTCGATCCGGTTCCTGGGAAAGGACCTGCTGCAACTGTCGGAGCGCGAGATGCGCGCCATCCGCGGCAACGACATTTCGATGATCTTCCAGGAGCCGATGACGAGCCTCAATCCGGTGCTGACCGTCGGCCGTCAGATCGGCGAGACGCTGCGGGTGCATCAGAAGCTCGATCAGCAGGCCGCAGAGGCGCGCGCCGTCGAGATGCTGACACTGGTTGGCATCCCGGAGCCGGCGCGGCGCGTGCGTGAATATCCGCATCAGCTCTCGGGCGGCATGCGCCAGCGCGTGATGATCGCCATCGCACTCGCCTGCAACCCGAAGCTCCTGATCGCCGACGAACCAACCACCGCGCTGGACGTCACGATCCAGGCGCAAATCCTCAACCTGATGCTGGACCTCAAGCGCCGCGTTGGTGCGGCGATCGTTCTGATCACCCATGATCTCGGCGTGGTCGCCGAAATCGCCGAGCGTGTCATGGTCATGTATGCCGGCCGCAAGGTTGAGGAGGCGCCGGTGGCCGAACTGTTCCGCTCTCCGCGTCATCCCTACACGCAGGGCCTGCTCGGCGCGATGCCCAAGCTCGGTTCCTCCCTCACGGGCACGGCGCGGCGCCTCGCCGAGATCCCCGGGCAGGTGCCCAGCCTCAAGCAGCGTATCGAGGGCTGCGTCTTTGCCGGGCGGTGTTCGCTCGCTACCGATCTGTGCCGCGAGGTCGCGCCGGGTCTCGAGGAAAAGGGGCCGCGCCACATCGCCGCCTGCCATTACGCGCCGAAGGACGCGGCCGCGGCATGAGTGCCCCGCTGCTCCAGGTCAACGACCTCAAGAAGCATTTTCCGGTTCGCGGCGGCCTGTTCAGCCGCAAGTCCAATTGGGTCTATGCCGTCGACGGCGTGTCGTTCGAGGTCGAGCGTGGCGAGACCCTGTCTCTGGTAGGCGAGTCCGGCTGCGGCAAATCAACGGTCGGCCGGGCCATCCTGCGGCTGTTCGACATCACCGCTGGCCAGGTGGTGCTGGATGGCCAGCGTATCGACGGTCTTTCACCCCAGGGGTTGCGCAGCATGCGCCGCCGCGTGCAGGTGGTGTTCCAGGATCCGTTCTCCAGTCTCAATCCGCGCATGCGCGTGCGCGATATCCTGGCCGAGCCGATCCGCAATTTCGGCCTCGCCGGATCTTCCGCCGAACTCGAGGCGCGGGTGGTGGCGCTGCTGGACACCGTGCGCCTGCCACGCGACGCGCTGAACCGCCGGCCTCACGAATTTTCCGGCGGTCAGCGCCAGCGCATCTGCATCGCAAGGGCACTCGCGGCAGAACCCGAACTGATCGTCTGCGACGAGGCGGTCTCGGCGCTCGACGTCTCGGTCAAGGCGCAGATCGTCAACCTGCTGCAGGATCTGCAGCAGGAGTTCGGCCTCGCGCTGCTCTTCATCAGCCACGATCTGGCGATCGTCGAGCACATGACGCACCGTGTCGCCGTCATGTATCTCGGCAAGATCGTTGAGATGGCGCCCAGACGACAGATTTTCAGCGCGCCCAGGCATCCCTACACCAAAGCCTTGCTCTCGGCCGTGCCGGTACCGGAACCCGGGGCCGCCCGCACCCGCATGATCCTGAAGGGCGACGTGCCGAGCCCGATCAACCCGCCCAGCGGATGCCGTTTCCATACCCGCTGCCCATTCGTGTTCGACCGCTGCCGGAGCGAGGAGCCGGAGCTTCGACTGACCGGAGACGGCCAGTTCGTCGCGTGTCATCTCGAAGCGCTGCCGGAAGTGCCGGGGCCCGCTCGGTGATCGCAGCTTAGAAATTGGACTAGTTCTGCGCGCTCGCAGCTTCTTCTGAGAAGCAGAGGCTGGCCGTTGTGCCGTGACCCGGGATTGAAGCGATGATCAGTTTCCCTCCATGGGCGGCCATGATCTCTTGAACGATCGACAGGCCGAGCCCTGCGCTATCTCCTGCGGGGCTGCTGGTTTGAAACGGCTCGATCAGCTTTCCTTCGGAGCCAAAAGAAAGGCCGGCCCCGTCGTCCCTGATCGATACGCTCCCACGACCAAGGACCGCCGTAATGCGTCGAGCGCCGCGCGCGTGCATCAGGGCATTGCCAACCAGATTAGCCAAGGCGCTCCGAACCGCGGCTTCAACGCCTCGCACCACTGTGGGGCGTTCCTCAACCTGCTCCAGGGAGAGTTCGATGCCGGCATCCAACGCCGATGGGCTGAAATCCGCAAGCACATCCAGCGTTACGGCGGCGAGATCGATCGGCCGCTTTTCGATGGTGTGATTTTGCAGTCGCGCCAGGTCGAGCATGGCGGAGACCAGCGAGGTGAGGCGGCGAACGTCGCCGATCAACTCCACCTTTAATGCAGGTTCGGTCACATCCTCGATTTTCGCCCGTAGCAGGGTCAACGGTGTCCGGAGCTGATGAGCCGCATTGCCAAGAAAGCGGCGCTGCATCTGGATGTAGGCGTCAATCTCATCGAAAGCGCGGTTAAGAGCCTGGACCAGCGGCTTGAGCTCTACAGGAACGTCGTTGAGTGAAATTGACCCATGCGGTGCTGCCGGATTGATCGCGACTGCAAGTTTCGTGACGCGCCCAATGCTGCGGGACACGAAGCGTGCGGACAGGAACGCGCCAATCGCAACCGTCGACGCGAAGGCCAGCGCCGCAATCGCGATCGGGAAGCTATTACGAACAACGAACGTAGTCCCGACTTGGCCGAGTTCGGGTTGGGCACCTCCGATCATCATCACCAGTCGGGAAGGACCTCTTGGGATAGCGGCCAGGCAAAAAGTGCTCGTCTGATCCAACGTTTTAAGAATTGAAAAGCCGATCAGCCCGGGATAGGGGAGCGAGAAAGGCAATGGCGGTCTGCGATCGCCTCCGAACTCATTGAATACGTTACCGGAGGATACGACGTACCAAAGATTGGGACTGTTGGACTTCAGTTCCTCGATACTGCTGGTGGAGCGAACGCTTAAGGTCCGGCCGGGGTCGACGACCGTTGCGCGATCGAGAATGGTGGCGGCGACCTGGCAACGGGTTAGGTCGCCTTCGCCGATTAAGGGAGCCCAGATCACAATGCCGAGCATGACAGCGAAGATTGCTGCGGCGGCCATACCGAGCGAAAGCGCCAAGGTCCTGGTGATTGACTTCATCGGGGTCGTGCCATCCTGAGAATATAGCCGATCCCTCGCATGCTGCGAATTTCAACATCGCCTCCAAGCTCGGCCAGCTTCTTGCGGAGCCGAGACACTTGCGCCTCAAGCGTATTGGATTCGATCTCGTCATCGAATCCGTAGATTTCCTCGATCAGCGCAGCGCGCGTGACAACTCGGTCCCGCCGCATCAGCAAGGCTCCGAGGATTAGGGCCTCGCGCCGCCGCAGCAGAATTTTGTTGTTGGCCACAACGGCCTCATTGCTGCCGAGATGCAGCTCGACGTTTCCGAACGACAACATTTGCGGAACGAGGAGCCGGGGCCGCCGCAGCACAGCGCGCACCCTGGCGATGAATTCCTGTGGCTCGAACGGCTTGCCGAGATAATCGTCTGCCCCGCTGTTCAGGCCGTCGATCACGTCCTCCTTGGTATCCTTCGCCGTCAGCATGATGATTGCCGGTCTTTCGGGCAATTGGCTCAGCGCCGTCACAATCGCGAGGGCATCTCCATCGGGAAGCATCCGGTCGACGATCGCCAGATCATACTTGAAGTTTTTCAGGGCTTGTTGAGCATCGACGATGGAGCCGACAACGTCGACGATGCTGTGTATCTCTCTTAGCAAACGGCTGAGATAGGCCCCAATCTGCGGTTCGTCTTCGATCACGAGGGAGCGCACTCTGATCTTCCTTGCTCTGCTCAGTCGATAGATCCTGGGATCGCAACGCTCCCCGTCAGGCCGGATCTCGACGCATGGTTCGTCGGATACCTCCGCTTTACGGCAATGGGCTCCGCAAACGCAAGCCGCGGAAGATTGCGCACCGCATCGTCTCGCCAAAACGTTCTGGTAACGGCTTCGTTGCGCAATGTTGGGGCAATGTTCGTTGGTGCGGCTTTGGGGACCTCGGATCACTCTCGCGGCCCATTGGAGGTATTTTCGGCAGCTTCGGCCGTCTTCGGCAAGGGCAATCTTGGGGCAATGTTGGCGGGCCTTTTTGAAGGTCCAAGCCACACCAGTCGATCCCGTCCAAGGTGGGGGTCAGAGGCCCTAAAATGAAGCATAGCGTCCAAGCCGTTCTCCGGTCTTTAGGAAGCGGCGCGCCCCGAGTTCTTTTGGCTGCGTTGCCTGCCACACTTGGCGCGACCACGTCCTTGTCTTATTCCGCATTCGCCGAGCCGGCGTTTACGCTACCTGCCCCTCCCTATGAATTGCCTGTTCTGCCGCCGGTGTCAGGGACCTGGACGGGGATGGTTGGCATCGGGGGTCAATACGGACCTGCTTTCGAGGGCTCGAAGAATTGGATGCTTAGTCCGGTTCCGATTTTTTCCATTCGGCGGGCCGGTGCCGCAGAGCAATTTCGCGGTCCGCGCGACAGCGCAAGCATCGCGCTGATTGACTTTGGAGACCTAGAGCCGGCCCCGCTGCCAAATTTGTGCCGGGCCGCAAGAGCTTCGACTATTCCGAACTGAACGGATTGGGTGACGTCAAAGCCACGGTCGAACTCGGCGGCTTCGTCGAATATTACCCAGTCGACTGGTTTCGCACGCGTGGCGAGCTGCGGCAGGGCATAGGTGGCCATCACGGCGCCGTTGCCGACCTCTCCGCTGATTTCATCGTGCCGGTGATCCAACGACTTATCGTCTCGGCGGGTCCGCGCTTCACCTGGGAAAGCACGCAAGCCACGGCGCCCTATTTCAGCGTCGAAGGCATACAGGCGTTGTCTTCCGGGCTGCCAATGTTTGACGCCAAGGGCGGCGCGCACTCGTTCGGCTTCGGCGGTCAGGTTTCCTATCGATTCAATCCGCAATGGGAAGTGCATGCCTATGTCGAATACGAAAGGCTGCTTGGGGATTCGGCGCATAGTCCGCTTGTGACCCTTCGAGGCTCGCCGAATCAGACCACCGTCGGGATTGGCGCATCCTATTCGTTCGACTTCAAAATAAGATAGCGGCCATGCGCAGAACCAATCAACGCGTGATTTTTGCTACGACCATCTTGCTTCTCCTTAGCAACGCCGCCGGCGCAGTGTTCGAGAGCCGCGAGGCGAAGCTGCAGGCCATCAAAACCGTTGGCATCATCGCGGCAGTAGGAGACAAATTCACCTTCGCGAAAGGGGGGCTCACCGGTCTCAATAACAGCAGTCGCAGCTTGCCGATTGGGCCTTGGGGCCTTGATGACCTGATCGTGCAGCAGACCACCGCGGCACTCGCCGGTCGGTTTCAGGTGAAGCCGGTGAATTACCCGCGCACGACGTTCGCGGCCATCGCCGAATCTCCCATCAAGCCGCTCGACCTCGTGCGTGGTGATCCCTTTAAGAAGCTTGTCGAAACGGAAGTAACCCCTCAAGGCCTCGACGCCTATATCGTCATCACGAAAGCGAAGATGAACTTCGGGGGAGGGAGCCGAAAGGTCGAAGGCGTTGGCATCATCACGTACAAGACAGTGCTGCAAACATACAGCCAGATACATGCACTTTATGAGATCCGGGTTGTCGATGGGAAGACGTTCGACGTCATCGAAAAGATGGTCGCTCCGCCAATCGACAGTGCGACAAACTTCAAACTGGGCGGCCCAAGCTCGCCAGTCGACCAGAGATTCTCTCTCGGCACGGTCGATTTGCGAGACGAAAATTTGCACCGAGCTGTCGTTGATCTGATTGCGCGCAGTCTGCCGTCGATCCTGAGCGATATGCACCTTCGTTAATCGGAAGCATCAACATTGGAGAATAAGATGACTCGATTGAGTATGTACCTTGTCGTGATGGCACTCTTATTGACCGCGAAGGATTGTCTTGCGGAAGAAATTATCGGGACCTGGGAGTCCGATGAAGGCGTAATGCGGGTCAAGTTCGAGCCCTGCGGCGAGGCGACTTGCGGCGACATCGTCTGGGTGAAACCTGGAGCCGACACGCGAGCCAAGCTCGGGCAGCATTTGTTCTTCGATATGCGTTCGGACGGGAAAACGTCCTGGAGCGGCAAAGCCGCCTATGACGGATCAGTCTACTACAGCAGGATATTAATTGAAGGGACTGCTCTCAGGACTTCCGGCTGCGTCATGAGCGGACTGGTTTGCAAGTCGGGGACCTGGAGAAGAGCCCCCGCACGGTAGGAGGACATAGCGACGGGCAGATCGATCGAGATGCGGAATATCATCGGAGCGATTCCCGAATTGTCTTTTGTCGGTCATCGCGATCGTCATGCGGGCCTACGGTAAGCAGAAATAGAGGCCGATCATGCGGAAATATGTCTCCAAACTTCTCTTGGAAATTTTTCTTTCTGTCTTGGCGACGGTCAGCAGTTCTTATGTCACGTATCACTACATTCTGATCGAAAAGGCGCCGGGAGCGGCCGCCAATGCGACGCTCGACCCAAGAGAAGCCGTCAGCTTTGAGGTGCCGACCGCGCCAACACAAGCAGAGGCGGTTCTGGCCAAGGGCCCGCCAGGGGGTTCCGGCGCAGTCGGACCGGTGGCGAGCGCTGATGTTCGCATTGTTGAACAGCGCAACGATGAAAGGGCAGGATTGTCGTCGTCCGCTGGACAGGCTGAGCCGACGAACGGTCCCGCTGGGCTTCGTGCTGGCCCTCGCGACAGTAGCTCAAAGATAAGCGCTAACGTCGCGCCGAAGCGCAGATTGGTAACCATCAGCCAGCGAAAGCCAAGCCGCGCGGCCCGTGAGCAATCCCTTAGCAGGAGCGTCAATCCGTCCGTCGACGTGGTGAGGCCGCTCGAGATCGAACTGGAAGATCCGCCTCTTTCCACCGAGATGAAAGACTCGCATTTGGCCGGGACGATTTGGAAACCCATCAGCCGGACAGCCTTGCGGCTTCTTCATTCGCTCTCGTTAGCCAGTGGTGGACAAGAGCCTCTAACGAGCTTCTCGCTTGACGGAATCTTTAACGGGTCCCGCGTGGGCCCATTCATGGAATAGTGGCCGGATCCAAGTTTGCCGGCGATATGTCCGCAACAGCCATATGGCGCGCTCACCAATGCTACCGCAGACTAAAATCGGAGCCGCGCGCCAAGACCATGTAGGTGAGCGTAACCGAAAATCACCTCCAAAAAAATCGAAGCAACCGAATGGAGCTAGAATGAAAGCGATTCTTCGAATGATACTGCGTATCGCAGTCGCCGCCGCCCTGGCGGCTGCGGTTTGCCGCGCCGTGGTCGCGAGCCCGGTGGACCCAAGCGGGACCTGGGTGATCGAAGATGGGCGCGCCCGCGTTCGGCTCGAACGTTGCGGACCGACCCTTGAGCGTGTTTGCGGCTATATCGTCTGGATGAAGGAGCCCGCCGATGCAAGAGGGCAGCCCTACCGCGACGGCAATAACCCGGATCAAGGCAAGCGATTGCGCTTCCTGCTCGGTCATCAGCTGATCATGGGATTGAAGCCGACGCCAGAGGGGCGATTTGAGGGGCAGATTTACAATGCAGAGAACGGTAAGTCGTATTCGGTCGCGCTGTGGCGCGAGTCGTCAGATCGGCTGACGCTCAAGGGATGCATGCTGGCGTTGCTCTGCTCCACACAGATGTGGCGGCAATCCAACGATGTGTTGCCGGGGCAGCTGGTAGGACTGACGGGTGATCCGAACGGGCCCCGAGCCGACCAGGAATGGGCCGCGCCGCCATCGCCGAAACAAGCGGCCGCAAAGGCCCGGTAGCCTAAATCATACCTGTTTCCTACGATTTCGGTATTCTGAGCTACGACTTCAGCTAATCCTCTCCGCCCATGCAATCGAAAGGTCGCGCCCGATGAAGATTGCCGTCCCTGATCTGATTTCGAATTCCTACTTTCCTGTCGTGGCTGCGGTCGAACTGGGTTGCTTCAGGGAGGAGGGGATCGATGCCGAAATCGAACTCGTCTTTCCCGTCGACAAGGCCTACGCGCATTTGAAGGCCGGAAAAGTCGATTTCGTCGGCGGCTCGGCTCATTCCGCCGTCGCAGCTTTTCCCAATTGGGATGGCGTCAAGCTGTTATGTGCGCAGGCCCAGGGGATGTACTGGTTCCTGGTCATGCACGCCGACTACGATGTGAAGCGTGGCGACATCGACGCCGTCAAGGGACGAAAGATTGGAGCCGCACCCTGGGTCGAGCTTGGACTGAGGCGATTGTTAAGGGAAGCCAATATTGACGTTCAGCGCGATCGTGTGGATATCGCGCCGGTGCCAAGTCCACCTGGCCAGATCAGTGTCAATTTTGGCTTGAACGCAGCGAAAGCGCTTGAGGCGCGTCAGATCGACGGCTTCTGGGCCAATGGGATGGGCGCGGAAGTGGCGTTGAGCCGTGGCGTAGGTACCGTCGTCCTCGATGTCCGCCGGGGCGACGGTCCCGGCGGCTGTTTTGACTACACGATGGCGTCGCTGGCCGCGACCGATCAACTGATCAGCCGCAATCCCGCTGCTGCGCAAGGCGCGATACGTGCCGTGGTCAGGGCGCAGGCGGCCTTGCGCCGGGATGTCACGCTGGCGACCAAAGTGGCGGACAAGCTGTTTCCAAAATCGGAAGCCGCGTTGATCGAGACGCTGATCCGGCGGGATCTGCCGTACTACGACGCGTCGATCTCCAAGGGCTTTGTTGCGGGCATGAGCCAGTTCTCGCTGGACATGGGCATCACCACGCGCGAACTGGGCTACGGGTACGTCGTTGCCGAGCAATTCGCTCAGCTGTGGGCGCCATAGCGCCGGCTTCAGCGATTTCTGCTGCGCGGCACTTCGCTCATCGTCTGTTTGAATTCGCGGAGCAGCCAGTCGACAAACGATTTCACCTTCGGCAGCTTGGCGCGATGCTCCTCGGTGACGATATGATAGGCCAAGGGAGACGGCAGCCGGATCGCAAACGGTTCGACCAGCCGACCCGTGGCGATATCGGATTTTACCACGGCGCTGCGCCCCATCACCACGCCCATGCCTTCGATCGCCATCTGAAACGACGGGTAGAGCAGATCGCAGGAGATTTCGTTGGTCGCGGAAATTTGCGGAATTCCGGCCTCTTCCAGCCACAACGGCCAGTCGTCCCGCAAGATCAGGGGGGACGAGGTGTGGATGCGGGTGTGGTAGCGCAGGTCGCCGGGAACGCGGAGCGGATGGGCCCCGCGCAGCAGTCGAGGGCTGCAGACCGGAAAGACTTCCTCCTCATTGATCTTCCAGGTCGCCATCCCCGGCCAGTCGCCGAGGCCGTAGCGAATAGAGACATCGAAGTCCTCGTGCAGGGCGTTGCCGAACGGAACCAATGTGCGCAGGCGCACCGCAACATCCGGATTGCTCTTGCGGTAGCTCGGTAACAGCGGAATCAGGCATTTGATCGCGAAGGTGCCGAGGCAACCGATCGTCAGTTCGTCGCCGCGGTGGCGACCGATGGCACGGTCGGTCGCGACCATGATCTCGGTGATCACGTTTCGCGCCGAGCGCAGATACTCATGGCCGGTCTCGGTCAGCCGTATTGTATTGTTTTCGCGGATAAACAGTTTGTCGCCGAGGAATTCCTCCAGCGCCCGGATGCGCTGGCTGATCGCGCCTTGCGTCAGGTTCAGTTCGATCGCGGCCCGGCTGAAGCTGAGGTGACGGGCTGTCGCCTCGAAGGCATAAAGTGCTGACAGGCTTGGCAAATTCTTTCGCATGGAGTCACGATCCGGCTGGGTATTAGCGTTTCTAATACCTCTGTTAGAATTTGTCGATTGAGCCGCCACGCCTGATCCGTCAGAACGGCTGGACATTGCCGCGGCGAAGCTGGCGGTATTCACTGCTATCTGGATCGGATCGACAGGTGAATTCTCAAACCATGCATCGGGCGTCCCTCGCCGTTCGCGACGGAACTTCGATTTCATATGCCGTGACCGGAGCGAGCCAACATCGCCGGGTCGCACTGATACATTCCTTGGCGCTCGACGGCGAGTTCTGGCGGCCAGTCGTCGACATCCTGTCGAACAAGGCCGCCGTGCTGACGATCGACTGCCGCGGCCACGGCGCCTCCGGCAAGCCGCCCGGACCTTATTCCGTCGAGCAGTTCGCCGACGATCTTGCCGACGTGCTGGACGGCATCGGTTGGCCCTCGGCGGTGATCGCCGGCGCATCGATGGGCGGCTGCGTCGCGATCTCATTTGCGGCGAAGTATCCGTCGCGGGCGGCGGGCCTCGGACTTTTCGACACCACGGCGTGGTACGGCGCCAATGCACCGAAGCAGTGGGAAGAACGAGCCCAGCGCGGCGTTGCCGACGGCATGGCAAGCCTCGTCGAATTCCAGAAGACCCGCTGGTTTGGCGACGCCTTCCGGGCGCAGCACCCCGACGTGGTTGAGCGGACCATTGCCACCTTCGTGAAAACCGACCCGAAGGCCTATGCGGAAACCTGCCGGATGATGGGCGCCTTCGATCTGCGCGCAAAACTTGGCGCGCTCCGGATGCCGACCCGGGTCGCCGTCGGCGAACAGGACCAGGCGACGCCGGTCGAGATGGCCAAAGCGATCCACGACGGGGTACCCGGCTCGACGCTGAACGTCATTGCCGGCGGCCGCCATCTGACCCCTCTGGAGCTTCCGCTGCGGATTGCCGACGAGATCCAGATGCTGCTCGAAAAGGTCAGCGCATGAAATTCACCGGCAGGATCGACGTTCCGGCGCCGCGGCAGGCGGTGTTCGAGAAGCTGCGCGATGCGCATTTCTTCGCATCATGTGTCGATGGCGTGCAGGACCTCGTCGAAATCGACGACCGTCACTACACCGCGACGCTCGAGACCAGGGTGGCCTACATCAAGTTCAGATTCGCCGTCTCCGTGGAGATCGTCGAACTGGACGAACCCGTTCGCGTGGTCGCCAGGGTGGAGGGCACACCGATCGGCATGGTCGGGCGCCTCACCGCGACCTCGACTGGCAATCTCGAGGAGCAGGATGGCGGTACCGCGGTCAATTATGAACTCGAAGTCGCACTGACCGGCAAGCTTGGCAGCCTCGGCCAGCCGGTTCTCAAATCAAAGGCCAAGGAAATGGAGCGCCAGTTCGCCTCCCGCATCCAGGCCAAATTCCAGGCCACCAACGCCGGGAGCGCAACATGATATCGTTCGAGCTGGCGGAGCCGAAGACGCTGAACGAAGCAATCGCTCTGCTCGACGCGGAAGACCCGGAAGTCCGGCCGATTTCGGGTGGCACCGCCCTGATGCTGATGATGAAGTCGGGCGTCTTTCGTCCGAGCCGCCTCGTTAGCCTGCAAAAGGTCGAAGCGGATTATTCGCGCATCGAACGCGGCAGCAATGGAAGCCTGCGGATTGGCGCGATGGCCAGCCTGTCGCAGGTCGAGCACTCGGACGAGGTCCGTCGCGTGGCGCCGGTCATCGAGAAGACCATGCGTCACCTGTCGAATGTGCGGGTGCGCAATGTCGCGCGGCTCGGCGGCAATCTGGCGCACGGCGACCCGCACATGGATCTGCCGCCGGTGCTGTCGTCGCTGGGCGCGAAGGCCATCGTCGCCGGCCCGTCCGGTCAGCGCGAGATCCTGATCGAAGCGCTGTTCAGCGGCTATTACGAGACCGTGCTGAAGCGCGACGAGCTGATCACGTTCGTCGAGGTGCCGCCCCAGGCCGGGTGGTCGTCGAGCTACATCAAATGCACGACGCGATCGGCGGACGACTGGCCTGCGCTCGGCATCGCCTGCTCGCTGCGCATCGAGGGCGGCAGCATCGGCGACGTCAGGCTCATGATCAGCGCCGCGACTGAAAAGCTGACGCGCCTGGTTTCGACCGAGAAGGTCTTGCGCGGCCAGAAGGTCAACGAGGCGACCTTCGAACGCGCCGGCGAATCCGCCATGGCTGAAGCCGAAGTGATCGGCGATTCCCGCGGTTCAGCCTCCTATAAATCCGAACTGGTGCGGGTCTATGTGCGGCGCGCGTTGCGGCAGGCCGGCCTTGGAGAGACCCAGCCATGACCATTCACAAGCCGATGCCCGCTGGCCAGGTGGGCCGTTCGCTTCCCCGGCTCGAATCCCGCGAGAAGGTCACCGGCCGCGCCGACTACGTCCACAACATCCGCTTGCCGGGCATGCTGATTGCGAAGGTGGCGCGCAGCACCGTGGCGCATGGCCGCATCGTCAGCATCGACACCAGCGCCGCGCGGCAGGTCGAGGGGGTGTTTGCGGTGTACACCGGCGAGGACATCCGGAAGATCATCCCGGAGCCCTATTACGGTCCCGCGTTCCACGACCAGCCGATCCTCGCGCTGGGCAAGGTGCGGCATGTCGGCGAGCCGGTGGCCGTCGCGCTGGCCAGGGACGCCCACGCAGCCGAGCAGGCGGCACAGCTGGTCGAGGTGGTGTACGAGGAATTGCCCGCGGTATTCGACGAAGTCGAAGCGATGGATTCGAAGGCCATCGTTCACGACGTTCTGAAGCCGGCCGGCACTTTCCCCGATCTCAAGCATCTGCACGGCAAGAAGAACACCAACATCGCGCTCGATTTCCATCTCAGGCGCGGCGATGTCGACAAGGCATTCGCCGGTGCCGCGCATCTGTTCGAGCATGAATTCCACACCCAGCAGGTCATGCATACCCCGCTTGAGCCGATGGTTTCGCTGGCCGAGCCCACGCGTGACGGCCTGACCATCCACACCTCCTCGCAGTCTCCGTCCTTCGTCCGGATCGAGATCGCCCGGCTGCTCGGATGGCCCGAGAACAGGGTGCAGGTGAAGGTGCCGTATCTCGGCGGCGGGTTCGGCGCCAAGCTTTACATCAAGCTGGAGGCGCTGGTCGCCGCACTCGCGCTTCTGACCAGGCGGCCGGTGAAGTGGTCGCTGACGATGGAGGAGCAATTCTACACCATCAGCAAACACGCCACCACGTTCCGGATCAAGAGCGCGGTCGATGCCGCCGGCAAGATCACCGGCCGCAGCTGCGCCGTGTATTGGAACGGCGGCGCCTATGCCGATATCGGGCCGCGCGTCACCCAGAAATCAGGCTTCACCGCGCCGGGTCCCTACGACATCGAGAACGTCGCGATCGAGTCCTACTCGCTCTATACCAACCGGCCGCCTGCCGGCGCGTTGCGCGGCTTCGGCATTCCGCAGCTGGTCTGGGCCTATGAAAGCCATACCGATTTGATCGCGCGCGAACTGAACATCGATCCGGTTGAATTTCGCCGCATGAATATCCTGCGGGAAGGCCGCCCGCAGGCGACCGGTACCGCGATGAAGGACGCCGCGATCGATCTGGTGCTGGAAAAGCTCGCCGAGCGGATGAACTGGTCCGCGCCGTTCGATCGCGGCGGAGGAACGGTGCGCCGCGGCCGCGGCGTGGGGATCGGATTCAAGGCCTCGATCTCGCCCACGACGTCGGTTGCCTTCGTCAATATCTACGCCGACGGCAGCTGCGCGCTCTACATGAGCACGGTGGATATGGGGCAGGGCTCCGACACCGCGATGGCGCAGATCGTCGCCGAAGTGCTGCAGGTGCAGGCCGAGAGCGTCAGGGTGATCCATCCCGACACCGACGTCACGCCCTACGACATGGCGACGCTGGGCTCGCGGTCGACCTTTCACATGGGCAACGCGGTGAAACTGGCCGCCGAAGACGCCAAACAGAAGCTTGAGGCGATGGCCCGCAGCGTCGGCGTTCCGGAAGGCTCGAATCTCGAGACCCGCGAGATTTTCAAGAAGAAGTACGGAATGCAGGCGGGCAACGTGATGGGGGTCGGCAGCTACATTCCGGGTTACAAGTCGCCCGACTCGGTTTCCGGCATGTCCGACAACATCACGCCGTTCTGGATGATCGGCGGCACCGGCGTGGAGATCGAGGTCGATACCGAGACCGGCCACGTGAAACTGACCAAGCTGGTCAACGCCGCCGATATGGGGCGGCCGCTCAATCCCCGCATCGTGGAAACCCAATTGTCCGGCGCGGCGATCATGCAGCTTGGCTTCACGATGTTCGAGAACATGGAGTTCGACGCGGGTCAGGTCACCAACGCCTCGTTCGCCGACTACAAGATCCCGGGCATCCACGACATTCCGCCCGCTATCGAGAACCACATCGTGCTGGCCGAGCAGGGCGGCGGCCCGTTCGGCGCCAAGGGCGTCGGGGAAAGCGCGACTTTCGGGGTTTCACCCGCGATCGCCAACGCCATTCACGACGCCGTCGGCGTTCGCCTGACCGACCTGCCGCTGACCGCCGAAAGCGTGTTGAGGGCGATCCGCCTCAAGGCCGGCAACCCGATCGGAGATTGAGATGAATCAGCATGCCAAGGCGATCAGCTTCGTGCTGAACGGAAGCAAGACCGAGATGCTCGTCCAGACCCATGAAAATCTCGTCGAGCTGCTGGGCCGGCTGGATCTGTACGGCGCCCGTGAAAGCTGCGGCCAGGGTCTCTGCGGCTGCTGCACCGTGATCGTCGATGACGTGGCGGTGTCGGGCTGCCTGTATCCGGCAGCGTTTGTCGACGGCAAGACCATCACGACGATCGAGCACCTCGATCACGACGTGCAGCTGAGCCCGGTGCAGCAGGCGTTCATCGAGGAAGGCGCGTTCCAGTGCGGCTTTTGCACATCGGGCTTCATCCTGATGACGCACAAATTGCTGGAGCAAAAGCCGATGCCTACGGATGAGGAAATCAGGGACTATCTGGCAGGCAATCTGTGCCGCTGTGCGGCTTATCCGGAAATCATCAATGCTGTGAAAAGCGCCGCAACCAAGATGGCGCGCACCTAAACCGAATCAATTTTTTGAGAAATTTTGGGGGATCAAGGATGACGACTTCCGCCGTAGATGGCCCTTGGTACAGGGCGCTGTCACGTTCGCAATGGAATGCGTTGATTGCCTCGAACCTCGGCTGGTTGTTCGACGGTTTCGAAACTTATGCGCTGATTCTGACCGCCGGCGTCGCGCTGCGGCAGCTGCTCGATCCTTCGCAATATGGACAGATTCCGTCCTATATCGGCACCGTTATCGCCATCACGCTGCTCGGCTGGGGCATCGGCGGCATGCTGGGCGGGATTCTGGCCGACTATATCGGCCGCAAGCGCACGATGGTGATCGCGATCATCGCCTATTCGATCGCGACCGGGCTCAGCGCCTTCGCGTTCGACTGGATGTCGTTCGTGGCGTTGCGGTTTCTGGTCGGCATCGCGATCGGATCGGAATGGGCCACCGGCAGTTCCATGCTGGCCGAACTGTGGCCGGATCGCGCCCGGGGCAAGGGGGCCGGCATCATGCAATGCGGGCTCGGTCTGGGGTTTTTCCTGGCGTCGTTCACCTGGCTGTTTCTCAGCCAGTCCGGCCCGAATGCCTGGCGCTACATGTTCGCGCTTGGGGTGCTTCCTGCGCTGCTGACGCTATGGATCAGGCGCGCCATTCCGGAATCGAAGATCTGGGAGGAAACCAACCAGAAGCGGCGCCTGGCGATCGACCAAAAGAGGTCGGGGGTCTCGCTCGGCGAGGGGGCCGAAAAGCTGACGCGCTTCACGCTGTTTGATCTCTTCACCGATGCTTCGCTGCGCAAGCGAACCATCGTCGTGTTTCTGATGTCGCTGACGACCACGGTGGGCTTCTGGGGCATCTCGACCTGGGTGCCGCCGTTCATCGGTTCGCTGGCCGCCAAGGAAAGCTTCAATGCCGCCCAGTGGGCGAGCTACGCCGGCATGGCCTACACGATCGGCTCGGTGCTCGGCTATCTCAGCATGGGCTTCCTGATGGATGCGTTCGGCCGCAAGCCGGTAACGATTGTGTTTTTCATCATGGCGCTGTTGATGACGCCGGTGCTGTTCTTCTGGACGACCGATCTGAAGCTGCTGCTGCTGCTGGCGACGGTCAATGCGTTCTTCAGCAACGGGCAATACACATGGATGCCGGTCTGGCTGCCGGAGCTGTATCCGACCCGCATGCGGGCGACCGCGCTGGCCTTCGCGTTCAACGGGCCGCGTTTCATTGCGTTCCTGGGGCCGCTGCTCGCCGGCACCATGATCACCCAATTCGGCGGCTTCGGCCACGCCGCCATGGTGCTGGCGTCGATCTATGTGGTGGGAATTATTGCCGCGTTCTTCCTGCCCGAGACCAAGGGATCTCCGCTGCCGGCCTAAAACCCGTCGCGTGACAAGATCAAGCCTTTGAAACGAAAGGAAAATGCTTTAGCTCTGGCGCTGCGCCGGCACGCAAGAGATCAGTGCTCATTGATGATGCCACGGTCTTCGTCGGTTACGACCGGCAAGCCGCCAATCCTGTGGTCCACATCCGACGCAGCTATATGAATTTGCATTGTCGGTTTGCGTTGGTGAGATTGTTTTTCGGAAATTGTCTAACCCTATCTGAACTGCCTCAGGCGCGCGGATATCCCACCGATTGAGCAAAAGTAACGAACTGCTGCTCGGGCAGTTTCAGGGCCTGACCGAGCTTCAAAGCATCGACCGATCCCCGAAATACCGTCGCAAGCCCCTCGGAGGCGCAGAATAGATAGACGTTCTGGCCAATAAAACCGACGTCAACCGACGCGTAGAGACGTCGCTCTTCAGGAGAGACGTCGGTCATACGCTCGCCATGAGCGACGTACACGAGGTTAAGCGGCGCAGTCGCTACAAAACCCTGAAGCCCGGTTTGTTTGCGAATATCTTCCGCCGAGTGCGGCAGCAGCTTATGGGTCTTTGGCTCATACAACCAGACGCCATCGGCCATTGTGAGATAAATGTCGATGACCATGACATGACGCCAATAAGGGGCAGTCCGGTCGCCGCTTGGCCGATTGACCCCGAAGGCCGCCCATAGCAGATCGGACAGAACCT
>NZ_SSNA01000205.1 GCF_004799445.1 Bradyrhizobium sp. | reverse complement strand
CGGTCGCGGTGGTGGTGCCGTCGCCGGCCGCGTCGGCCGACTTGGAGGCGACTTCGCGCACCATCTGGGCGCCCATGTTCTCGAACTTGTCCTCAAGCTCGATTTCTTTGGCGACGGTGACGCCGTCCTTGGTGATGCGGGGGGCGCCGAATGACTTATCGAGCACGACGTTGCGGCCCTTGGGACCGAGCGTGACCTTGACCGCATTGTTAAGAATGTCGACGCCGCGCAGCATCTTGTCCCGCGCATCAACGCCGAATTTAACTTCTTTACTAGCCATGATGTTGTTCCTTGAAATGGGGATAGGCGCTTACGCGGCCTTCTTCTTTGCGGTGGGCAGATCGGTGAGAACGCCCATGATGTCGCTTTCCTTCATGATCAGCAGTTCCTGACCATCGAGCTTGACCTCGGTGCCGGACCATTTGCCAAACAGCACGCGGTCGCCCACCTTGAGATCGATCGGAATTAGCTTGCCGGCTTCATCGCGGCCGCCTGGGCCAACCGCCGTAATTTCGCCCTGCGAGGGCTTTTCCTTGGCGCTGTCTGGAATAATGATGCCGCCGGTGGTCTTCTCTTCGGCGTCGATGCGCTTGACCACAACGCGGTCGTGAAGCGGACGGAATTTCATGCGATCCTCCTCAGCTTTTGTGATTATTTCTGGATTGGCAGTCGCAATGAGCGAGTGCTAGATACTCTGTATAAGCGCGTAATGGTGGGACGCAAGGGCCTCGCCAGTTGTTTCCATGGGGTGGGCCAATCAGGTTAGAGCGATCGAAGCCGTTCCAGGCGGGATTGCGGCTCACTGAATTAGATCTCGCAGCCGGATGAATTCAAAGCTTTACGCAAGCCACCAAACGCACTTAGCCGACAGGGCTCGGTGTCGCCGGCGGCCTTTGAACGATCGGGAATAGCAGTTCGCTTGATATCGGTGGTCTTTGGCTTCGACTTAGGAAGGACAGCGGTAGTGACTTTCTTTGTTTTGGGATCGTGCCGATGGCGGTTGATAATCCTCGGGGCCTCCGGAGAACCGATAGTGGTAGCTTCCAACGGAGAAATGCGTTCGTCGACTAGACCAGGCTGCGTTGGCGTCTCGCTTCTCGCATAGGTAATTTCAAGTCGATCAGCCTTCGCCAACGCGCCATGTGAATCGGAAATGCCTACGGTTGTCTCGGCAAGGGGCTGAACGACTGTTACTAAACTACGCGGTGGAGTTTTGAGTTCCATCGCCGCTAGTACTCCCACACCCAATGGGATGAGGAGCCCCAACAACATTATTCTCAGCATAATGCTTCCCCGACTAGGATTAGTGCCGGTGGAAATTCTCCGATCTAATGAGGCAACTTGGCGGCGGCCCAGGTAAGAACCTGACTTACGTACAGGGCGTTTGCCGACAGGGTTAATGGAGGAGAAGCGCCTTTTGGAACCTTTTCGCTTGCGCGCTGACACCATCGTTGAATGACCGCTTATGACACTTAGCGGACTTGGATGGCGCGTCAGAGGAATGTCCGCTTATGGCGCCATAGCAGAAGTGCCATTCAACGCTTGGTCGGCGCCTGTTGCAGTTCCCACTCCGCGGGAAGACTCGCGGCAATGTGGAAGTTAAGATCACTGCGGGGAATAGTGTCGCTTTTCGGGGCGATTGCAATCATCTCATCGTTCTAAGGGTCGTCTCACCCGAGGCGGCTGAATTAGTATACGACGGCCTTGGTGCTCCGGCTCTGAGATTGGCAGGGAAGCCCGGATCAAATGGACAGCGCCGATTGGCCATTTCGAAGCTGCGGCAGCTGGCTGCGAACTGAGAGAAAGTTCCAGAGTTCTAGTCGGCCACTGGCCGAGTTCTTCCATAACGTTCAATATCAGCGCCGCTGTTACTTCGACCGGCCGGGCCACATGAACGTTTGGGTAACAGCACAATGTTGGTTGCTGTCTTCGGCCGGCAATATGCGCACCAGCTTCTATCAGTCTGTGGCGCTCCCCTACTGCATCGCTCCGCCGATAAACCTGTTGGGCCTTGTCGCCGAGCAAGGTAGGGACAACATCGTTGTCTTATTGACCATCCGGCGGGCTCATCTTTTCCGGCGGCAAAGCGGCGTGATTGCGGCGCCTCTCAATGCGTTTCAAATTTTGGTCTCAAATTTGCCGGCCGACTCAATTCACTCTGGGGGCGGATCGGCGGATCGGGTGTTTTTGACAAAGTCCAGTTTTTGAATTGGAGTATTTGGTCATGAACCAACCACCGCGAACCAAGCAAGGCCGCCCTTCTGAACCCTCACTTTGGACTAACGAACCTACCGACGACGGTCTTCCGCTACTTGAGGATGCGCTTCGAGAGGATGAATCGTCACTTTGGGTTGACGAGCACACTGACGACGTTCACTCGCTGCTTGAGGAAAATGCTCGGCTTCGGGGGCTTTTGGTAGAGCTATCGAACCTCATCCGCAGAAACGTCGATCACGTCAGATAGCGCCGTATCATGGCAGAACCAATCGGATTTGCGGTCCGCGCGGGCCGCGAAATGACCAGTCTTGAGGCGAGTAGCGCTGTAACCTCGCAAGCGCCCTCGTCATTTTCTACCGCGGCACCCCGTGGCAGGGGGAGAATCGACGAGAACCACGAACAAATTCGCGAATTTAGCAGCTTCCTTGCCCGTGAGTGGAGAGGGAGCCGCCATCATTCTTATACCGTTCCTTCCAGAGGAAAATCGTCGGCATGGTCCCGAATGATTGGCGGCAAATGGTCGGCAGTTGGTCTGGCGGATGCGGTATCGAAATATTCCTGGAGCGGAAAAAGCTTTTCCGAGAATAAGGCCGAGTCAGATCGATTCGCCGCCGACTTACAGTACGCAATCCAACGGCATTCCAATAATGATGTTTGCGAGATCCTGCGAGCGATAATGCATTGGAGCGGTCTGGATAACAAGCATCGACAGAAGGGGACGTTCGAGTGGATCGAACGCAACGCGGACGAGATTTCTGTCAAGCTTTTCAACGCAGTCGATCTGATTAAAGACGAACAGGCGTCGCTGGATCCGTTTGACGGCGAACGCGACGATGACGAAGCTCGTGAGCCTCGCCGACCCCGAACAGATGCTTGTGATCTACGACGGTCGGGTCGCTGGTGCGCTCGGTTTCTTCGTTGCCAGATTTACGGAAGAACGGCAAATTCATCAATACGATCTTGCCGAGCAATTACTTTTCGCCGTGGACCGAGAGGCCAAACGGTCCCCCGAGACGAACCGCATTCATTTTCCGGCAGTGTTCGGCAACGCCAGGGATCGCTGCCATGCCTCGATGGTGCGATCGGCATCCCAACTAATCTGGCAAGTCGCGATGGAATGCCAGGCGAGTCCAAGAGAAATCGAAGCCGCCTTGTTTATGTGGGGATATAACGTTGCAGAAGATCCAGAAGATTTGTCGTGTGGATATCCGAAACCACACGTCCCATGACATCTGATCTCGGAGCCAACGCCGGGCGGGGGGATTCGAACTTGTGTGTTACATAACGCCTAATCTCCGCAACAGCGGGCATTGAAATTGCTCTGTTTCAGCGCGCTTTCGTTGGAAGGATAAATATCTGGCCTGGATAAATACGATTTGGATCTTGGATCCGGTCTCGGTTTGCTTTGTAAACGACGGCGTATCGCGTGCCAGCGCCGTAGGTGACACGGCTGATGCGCCAAAGGCTATCGCCACGTGATACAACCGTTGTCGCAATCGTGGGCTCGACCACGGCCGACGATGAGCCTCCATCTGGCGGCGGGCCGGCGGCAGCCGTGTGCGGCAGCCGTGACATAGCAACGTCATGCCGCAACCTGTTTGTTCCCGTTGTCGCTGGAACATTGAACGGCACTTCGGCGTGCGATTGAAGTGCGCCAGAGCTGGACGCCACCGCGTCTAACGCGACCACTACGCTCTGTTTGGATGTTGCCAGCGTGCCGTCTGGCAATTTGGACCTCAGCGTCAGCTCGTAGTGCCCAGGGGGAAGGGGGGGAGGGACCATGACGAATTGGCCAGCTGGATTTGCGACCGCTCGATCATGGCGCTCGCCGTTGCGCAACAGTTCCACAATCGCGCCTGGCGCGGCCCTGCCAGCGATGACCGCATCGCCCGTTTGCTCAATGCGGGCAATGTCGAAGACGGGGATGGACCCATCGGTGACCGGCGAGCTTGGCGATACGGCAAGTTCAGCTGCCACGGCGTTTGCTTCAGATTGTCCCGTTACGGCGGCAACCGAGCCTCTATATCGAACATCCGATGCAGCCGGCGAGACCGCCGCCGCGGCAGTCGGGGCTCTGATTTCAACCGGCGGCTCGCGCCGTGCGTACGTGATACCCAAGACAAGTGCTGCAGCACATGTCGCAACAAGCGCCAGAGACGGCACGACCATTCGGCCTATCGATGTGGCAGCCATAATACGCGCCCCTTAGACAATCGTTGGCCAGCCTACACTTAGCTGATTCTATCCTGGGCTGATTTTTTCCGGTTATCAAGTCCGCCTAACCGGAAAAGTCTATCAGTCAGTCGTGCTGACCAATGCAGATCGCAGCGAAGCGTGGTCGGTTCAGACGGGAAGTTATAGGCAACAAGATGTTGGCTTCTTGCACCGGCGCGCCGGTACCCCGTTCGCGAGTTCGAATCTGACCACGCAACGCCCCGCCGTTGGCAATCTTGGGCGTATCGCTCGTGGGCCATAGCGTCTGGTCATGGGCAAAGGCAGACGGGCCCTTGTCTTTCGCTTGTGCGCAAATTCCGCAACATTTGACGGGCGAATGTTAAACGGGGATACGAACCTACTGGTTCCATAACACCGAATTGCGGACTTCACGTCCGTTGTTGAGGTAAAGAGGCGACCACACTCGCGCCCAGTGCTAAACTAGCTTTTGACCCCAAGCTACATGCAGCGCCCTGAGCTAGGCGGTGCGGCGCGAGTATACCCCCGGGAACGCATCTTTTTGATGGATTCGAGACGGTCCTCCAAAGAAGCAATCGTGACCATGAGATTGTGGCGGCGCGTATCCAAAAGCCTCGTGAACGTCAGATCATCGGCGCGCGGACGCGCTTTCTGGGCCGCAATGTCAGCGTTTAAAATTTGAACGCTACGAGCAAGGTCAGTGATCATCATGCTGATCTGCTTGACCGCCTCGCGCGACACAATGCCGCTCTCAGTACCGAGTTGAACCTGTTGTTTCATTTCATTCCTCCGGACGCAATCGTCTGGCACAACCGGCGAAAAAAAATATCGTCGAACAACAGATTGAGCCCGGAGAAGTTCGCTGCCTCGCGATGCTGACGTTTGGAACGGATGAACTATAATTAACCCCTCATTACCAACATCTGCAAATTGCGAACTCTCGGGATATCCTCGGGGTTATAAGGGACCTTACCGGTTGCCACGGCGCGCATTGAACGACGTTAATCTTGGCCGTCGTGACTGGCCTGCATAAGAACCGGCACATCGTCCGGATCTCGATCAAACCAAATTCGACCAAGGTGGCCAAGTCGGTTTCGCTAATCGACAACAATTTTGGACGTTCGGATTTGATATCCCGGAGTGCCCAACAAAATGGGATCTTCCTTGGCGAGGATATGAAGAGTTCACGACCTCGTGGACAACGTCGAGGTAGCTTCACGTGCCTAGCAGGAATTTCGGCAGTAACCACGTTCTATAACCGACTGTCAGGAATTGCGGCGTTTGCTCTCGTCACAACGGCGAGAGATTCTTATGCCTGTCGTACGATACATCGTTTGGGTTGGTACATCACTTCTTGCGTTACTGTTCGTCGCAAATTGGCTTCTTCCCGAACCTTTGCCGGAACCGGCTCACGAGGCCATCGACAGGCCCATTATTCGGATAGCGTCAATTCAGCAGCCGCCCGAACGTGTGGTTATTGACACCAATCAGCCCGCAATAGTGCCGCCACCGATGCTGTTCAACAATGCAATCCCCGCCGAGCGGCGGGCACTGCAATCATTTGCTTCAGTGGATCCGCCTCCGATGATAGTTGACTTGGCCAAAAAACGGCCGAAGGCAGTTAAACGCGGGCAGGACAAAGTTGCTTCTTACCAACCTCCGCCGTCGAACACCTCTGGGCTCGCGCGCAGTGGCTCGGCGACAGCGGCCCCTCCGACCAAATTATCCTTCGTGGATATCATATCCGGGCAGCTAGCCAGAAGCTGGTTCAACCTGCATTGAAAACTGCCGCGCGACGAGCAAGCTACAGGGCCCTTAACGGCTGCGCAATCTGTGGGCCTTGGGGCTGCTAGGCCAAACATCGGTAACCCGGCATTAACCATCGCAGCGCACCATGTGCATGACCTTCTGGTGGTCAATTGTGCGCGAGAGCCGTCGCTGAATCGTCCCAGCGACGGCTTTTTCATAGAGTGGGTGGCCCGAAGATGGCGCGCGAGATCACGAAGGGACTGGAAACGAGCAGGGACCGGGTGAGGTAACGATATTCGTCGTTGGGAATTCCAGCGCGCTTCACGCCAGCTCGCACGTCCCCATAGTAGATATGCCAAGGTTCGAGATGCATGGGGTCGAACGTTGAGCAGATTGTTTCTGCCCTTATTCAGCTCTCCATTCCCGAAGCAGCTGCACTTAAAGACGACAGCTGCCGATTACGACTCGCAAGCCGGTGATAAATTCAAGGACCGCAAGAGGTCGCCAACGGCGCCGGGTCGGCTACAGGGCTTTACCGGCTCTGCAGGCTTGGAACGATCGGCAGCTTGATTGCTTTTGCCGTCGTCGGTCCTGCTCTTCTTGTTCGAGGCGGTCTGCTTCGTTTGTATCCGCTTTATGCCCGATGAGAGGGCATTTGGATCGTGCCAATGCCGGGCGACAATTTGGGTCGCGGCAGGTGAGTTGACCATTGCTATCGGTGGAGCGATGGGCTCGGATGGCTGCAATGCTGAAACGGCCGGCATTTCTCGGCGCACGTAGGCGATCTCAAGTCGATCGGCCTTACTTAGCGTATCTTGTGTGAGGTCAATGCCAACGGTCCGCTGGTCCGTCGGTTGTCCTATAACTGAGGAGTTGGCGCGCGTTACGACGGCCTTTCCGACGGCCAACGTGCCCAGTACCGCAAGACAGATCGTCGCGAGCCAGATTGTCCTGATCATCCTAAGCCCCAGCGCAAAGCGCACTGCACCGTCTGCATCGAATCGGGCGGTTAAAGGGCGGGTTTGAGGCTCTGCCCGTGGATTGCGCCCGAATTTGTCGCTAAAGTTAATGACTTCCGATGAGCGCTACTGAGCCGTTGGCAGGTGTCTACCTTAGAATGCCGGCACACCCAACCTTCCGATGCCGGGAAATTTCAGCGCCGGCCGACGAATGTCGAAACCCAATACCGCACCGAAGAAATTGATCTCAAGACCTTCGACCCAACCAATCGTGAGGCCAAGATAACTGCCGAGCGATGCGTAAATGCTGGTACGGGAAGGCGTTGGTCCAAACCAATCGCCTTCGTACGGATAGTCTTTGCCGATCGCCGTCGGCGGCAGGACCGCCTCAAGTTCGGGAACGGCAGAGAGTACTGCGATGTCGAGCCGTAGTGTCCGCTCCTGGAAGAACGGGCGGAAAGGCCGCCTTGAGCGGCTGATGATTAGGGGGCAGGTAGGCGTCCTCTCCCGCGCTGGCTTGGGAGTGGGCACGCCACCACGAGCGCCAATCCGGGATTCTACGGAGATTATGTGGCCGGCAAACCACACTCGCTCGCCGGCGTTCAACGCAGTTGACCGCGCGATTGCGATGGACGGGACGAATCAACTAGACCGCTAACGGGGCTGGGAAGCGGAGAGTAGTATGAAAGTCGCTTCCTTAGAAAGTGTATTGGCGTTGGCCACGCTGGTGTCGGCCATCGCCGTCGTGCTGTGGGGAATGAAGATTTTCTACGGCGCGTGAACAAGCAGGAACTGGCGTCGAACAAGAGACCTCCGGCCAAGAAGAGGTTAGCGACAAGAGTATCACTTCCGCGGCGGCGGAAGCCTTCCTGTCGAAATGCCAAAAAAGTCGTCAGGCAGCGAAGCCTATTGAGCGTTGTTTGAAATTCGCGCAAGACCCACCGTTTCAAGAAGGCACATTGGTTTTCAAGCCCTCATGCATTTTAGCCCTTATCTGATGATCGCAGCCTTGGTTCTCATCGGCTTGGAGCTTGCCTACGCGTTCTATCAATTGGCCACGTTCGTTCTCTAAGTCCGAACGGAAAGACGACTGCAAATCAGCCACTGGCCGACTTTTTCCATAACATCTAGCTTGCGAATCCAGGCCGCTTCAAAATTGGGGTCGGCACGGGTGAAGCGGAAGCAGTGGCCATCAAGTAGCGTGACCGCTTCGACAAAATCTCGGCTACGGCGCTGTGGGCGTCCGGGGACACGGTCCGTAGCTTTATTTGATCCGTTCGCCGAGAAAGTAGGTCAGCATTGTACCTTTCCCCTTCAATGCGACGGGACCCCGCAACTCGCAGGTGAACACATCCTTGACCCGTTGGTAAGTGCTTTCCGATATTTGAATGCGGTTGGGCAGCCCAGTGGACTCGAGGCGGCTTGCTATGTTGACCGTATCACCCCAGACGTCGTAGATCGACCGGTGCCGACCGATAAGGCCAGCGACTACCTCCCCGGAATGGATGCCTATTCGTAGTTGGAGCGTCTCGTCAAAGCGTTTTCCGGTCTCCCGTACGGCATCGATCATGCCAAGAGCCATCTCCGCAACCGAAAGTGCATGACCAGGACCTTCTTCTGGCAGCCCACCGGCTGCCATGTAGGCATCGCCGATGGTTTTGATTTTTTCAACCTTAAGACGCCCAGCCAGATTATCAAAAGCGGAAAACAACCCGTTGAGCAGTTCCACGATTCGACCGGGGGAGTGTTGGTCGGCAAGGTTGGTAAAATCGACCAAATCCGCGAAAAGAATCGTCGCATCGGTAAATCGGTCGGCGATCGCGCTTTCACCTTTGCGGATCCTGCTTAAGATCGTTCCTGGCAGGATGTTGAGCAAAAGGGATTCAGTCTTGCCCTTCTCCACTCGCAACTCGTCCGTAAATGCCCGTTCGCGGTCGCGCAGCCGCTTTCGCTCCAAGGATGCTTCGATGCGCGCGCCCAGAAGCACCGGATCGAATGGTTTTTGAACGTAGTCTTCAGCTCCAGCCTCAATGCAACGCACGATGCTGTCGATCTCATCCAGTGCGGAGATCATAATTACGGGAATGTGCTGGACCGTTGGATTCGCTTTGAGCCACGTTAATAATTGCAGTCCATTTATATCGGGCATCATCAGATCAAGCAGGATCAGATCAAATTCGGATTTGGACATCGCCTCCAGGGCGGATCGTCCGCCATCGGCGGTATCAACTGCGTGACCTTGACGGCGAAGCCTGCGCGAAAGCAGGTCCCGATTGGCTTCCGTGTCGTCAACCACCAGGATCCTGCCCGACAAAAAATTTGTCTTAGGTTTAGACACGATCGGTTGAATCGATCGCAAAATCTCGGCGACCAGATCGCGTGTTGGGATTCCGACTGCCTGAGGTGCATCTGAAGAGCCTACCTCGGTCAAGCCAATCAGCCGATCGATTTGTCCAAGGAGTTGCTCGGCGGCGGCTACGATCTTTGAAATATCGGTCAGTAGATCTTCCCGACCGTTATCGCGCGCGTCTTCCAAGATCAGCTCACTGTAACCTTTGACCGCGTTGAGCGGTGTCCGCAAATCGTGCCGGAGTGTAGTCCGGAGGGCCGTAGAATCATCCCCGGCCCCCAAGTAACCCTGCGTGGCAAGAGTTACCAATCGATCGAGTTGCTCCTGAAGCAGACGACCTGCCGAATGAATGCGATCAAGATCTAAAGCTAACGATTCGTCCTTTCTGCTATGGGCATCTTCGATTAAGATCTCGGTCAGCCCCATGATTGTAGCTATCGGCGCCCCAAATTCCTGGCGAACGAAAGCAGTGAGCGCGCGCTCGATGCGCTGGGTTGAATCAGTCATTTTGATCGGAACCAAAGTTCATCATTGGGAGCGTCGCAGGAGAGCGTTGATCTTTCCAAGTAGGCGCGGCATCTCAATTGGCTTTGTGTCGTAGTCGTCGCATCCGGCGTTGAGTGTCTTTTCTCGATCACCCGACATGGCGTGTGCCGTTAGTGCGATGATTGGAATATTAGATGTTACTTCGGCAGCTTTAACGCGCCTTGTCGCTTCCCACCCATCAATCACTGGCAAGCTCATGTCCATCAAAATTAGATCGGGAAGTTCGCTTTGGGCCAAAGCTACCGCCTGTTCGCCATCGATTGCCATCACGACCTCAAATCCACTTCGGATGAGGCGGCGCGAGAGCATATCGCGGTTCATTTCGTTATCTTCTACCAGCAATATCTTGGCCATCATGCACCATCAAATTATCACGTCTGAGCCGCCGCGCGCGGGACGGCGGCCCACGGCCTTTGCAACCGCCGCAGCGATATCTCTGTCAATTGAATCGCCCTTCTCGATAACCGTTCGCACCGAGAGCATTCCGCGTTCTGCGGCAGTCAATTGCTTAGCTGTGATGACAACCACGGGAACATGGCGCCAGTCGATGCGGCTGTTAAACGTATCCAGAAACTCGAAACCGTCCATCTCTGGCATCATCAAGTCCAGTAGGATTAAGGCCGGCGCCGGGTTCTCGGCAAGCCAGGACAATGCCAACCGCCCGTTGGTCACTTCTGCGACAGTCAACCCCATCTTCTGGATCGTGTTCCGTACTGTTTCCCGGGTTGCAGGATCATCCTCGACCAGCAGTATCGGGCCGTCACGAGACAAAAGATTGCGCAGGAGCGACATGAGCCCTGCGCGGTCAACGGGCTTAGTCATGACCTCGGCGGCGCCGAGCGATAGACCAATACCGCGGTCGGGGGCCACGGTGACCATGATAACAGGTATATCGCAAAGCTTTGGGTTAGCCTTAAGCGCGCCGAGAACGGCCCAGCCATCTGTTTTCGGCATTAAAACGTCGAGTGTGATCGCGTCCGGCCTCAGCTTGAGGGCAAGTTCGAGCGCCTCGTCGCCACCGCGCGCCTGGATGGTCTGGTAACCTTCCCGCCTCAGGTTCGTTGTGAGCAAATCCCTCGAAGCAGGGTCGTCATCGACGACCAGCACGGTGATGGACGACTTGCCATTGTCGGCAGACTCATGAGCGGACTCCTGGACCAAGTCGATCGGCATCTCGGATCGCTCGGGGTCCGCCACATGATCGGGAAGGACAATCGTGAAGGTTGATCCTTCTCCAATCCGGCTGGCAACAGAAATGTCGCCGCCGAGCAGGCGACAAAAGTGTCGTGTGATGGCAAGGCCGAGACCGGTTCCGCCAAATTTCTTGGTTGTCGAAGCATCGGCCTGGCTGAAGGCCTGAAAGAGCCGACCGAGCTGTTCCTCGCTCATTCCAATACCCGTATCGGAGATCGTCATTTGAATGGTCGGGCGATCCTTTTCAAGGCGTAGCACCTCAACGGTGAGCTTGCCGTCCTGGGTGAATTTGCTGGCATTGCTTAGAACGTTGAGAAGGCACTGCTTCACTTTGGTACGGTCAGTGCGCATGTTGCCAAGATTGTCCCCTATGCGCAGATCGAGCCTGTTGCCGTTCTTGGCGACTAAAGGCGTGATGATCGACTTCACTTCATCGAGAAGGGATGAAATATCAACGTCTTCAATGAATACGTCCATCTTGCCGGCCTCAACCTTCGAGAGATCGAGGATGTCATTGATGAGGCCAAGCAGATGACGCCCAGCTCCTTCGATCTTCTTGAGGTCGGGGATGAGCTGCTCCTGACCGTTGTCAGCCGCGTCCTCCTGAAGGATCTCGCTATAGCCAATGATGGCATTCAGCGGAGTGCGCAATTCGTGGCTCATATTGGCCAGGAATTGGCTCTTGGTCCGATTGGCTACTTCCGATAGTTCTCTCGCTTCCTCGAGTTCCAGGTTCTGTTGTCTAAGTTCCGTAATGTCGGAGTAGACGGCGACCGTGCCTCCACCCTGAATACGCCGCTCGCTGATGCGGACAAAGCGACCGCCGTATCGATATTCGGCAAGGCCGCCTGAGCCCGCGTGCCGTGCCTTACGATCCGCAATCCAGTCTTGCGGGCTCTGGCCGCCAAGATCGATAAGCGACCGCGACACCACCGCCTCCAGCACCTCAGCAAACGTCGTCCCAGTTTTGATGATATCAGCAAGCCCCGGATAAATATCCCGGAATTGTTCGTTGAAAAGAACGATCCGGTCTTCAGAATCGTAAAGTACGAAACCTTCGGAGATCGTAGCGATCGCCGCGGCTATCGTCT
This sequence comes from Bradyrhizobium sp., assembly GCF_004799445.1. Taxonomy (GTDB): domain Bacteria; phylum Pseudomonadota; class Alphaproteobacteria; order Rhizobiales; family Xanthobacteraceae; genus Bradyrhizobium. Next base: position 1,049 of record NZ_SSNA01000205.1, on the reverse strand, counting down.
TGCGCTGCGCCTCTGCTTCGGCAGCGAAGCGATCACGTTCCCTGAGACTGTCACGAAACAAGCCAAGGGTGTGTGCCATCGTTCCGATTTCGTCAGGGCTAGCCTGCGGGATTGGCACCGCGAGGTTACCCGCGCTCAGGCCATCGATGGCCCCTACCAGTTGGCGAAGTGGAACCGCGATCGAACGTAGAACCACAAATGTGAGCAACACGCCTAAAGCTACAATCAGCAGATCAGCAATCACCGTTCGCTGCGCTGCCGAGGTTACGTCCGCAACGATCTGATCGCGTTCGGTCGCCAGCTCCGCTCTCAGATTATTGATTAGTGAAATCAGTAATTCGTCGACTTTGACGCTGTGGTCGCGGGCCTTCGCTAACAGCGAATTGCCGAGGACGCGCTGATTGTTCGTATAGCGATCAACCGCATCGTTGGCGGCCTTCTCAAATTCATCGCGCTCGGCGCGGACCGCCGCGACTAAATCGGGCTTCCGCAGCGAGAGCTGATCGAGATACCCGTCCATGCGGCCGCGGGCAGCCTTAGCGTTACGCTCCGATGGGGTGAGCAGACTCACGGCAAGATCCGTGAGCCAGTACCTCATTTCGCCGAATGCTATCCGTACGTTGTTCGCTGAATCGATAATGCCGCTCAGCTCAGTTTCCTTAGCCACGGCAGCGGTATTGTTTGCGAGCTTAGTCGTCAGATATAAATTTGTGGCAATTAGCATGCACAGCAACGCGCCCGACAAAATGATCAGACGGGCGCGGATGGTGAGGCGAAAAATCACTGTTGATGCTTCGTGGCGAGGGTCGTAACCGTACGCTCCCCAGCACCACTAGTGCTTAATGCGGAGGGCTCACCGGACGAAGGTTGGCTAAGTCGCGACATCATTTGTTGCTATTTGAATAAAGTTACGCTGATCACCGCGCCGAGGTCCCCTTCTTTGCCGCCTTCTTTGGGATAGCCCGTAATGTCGGTTTCACCTTTGGGCAACCCGTGACAACTCAGGCACGAAGCTGCGTAATATTCAGGCATCATCATCCGGTAAGAAG
>NZ_SSNA01000204.1 GCF_004799445.1 Bradyrhizobium sp. | reverse complement strand
GGCTTCTGCACCGAGAAGAAACCGTCGCCGTTGATCGCCATGTTGGTGCCGACCGTCGTGCCGGTGACGGTGCCCTGGGTGGTGATGGTAGCCTGGGCGAACGCGGCCACGCCGCCGGCGACCTGCTTGTTGGGCGTGGTGGAGTCCGGGATCAGATCCTCGAACGTGGTATTGATACCCTTGTAGCCGGTGGTCGAGGCGTTCGCGATGTTGCCGGAAATGTTCTGCAACGCGAAAGATTGAGCCTGCAGGCCGCCAACCGCGGTGTTGAGCGCGTCGAAGATACCCATAACGTTGTCTCCACATTCGATCCGGGCGGCTAGCCGGCATTGCCATGCATGGCTGTCATCGAAGGAGACATCGCAATCATCGTGCCAGAACATTTCGCAACGAACTCAGTGGTCAAGGTCCGAAATTCAAGAGTCGAAAGGGCGAAATTTGCCTAGCTCGGCAACTCTTGCCGTGACGGAGTCCGATAAATCGCGGGCGTCTTCCTCACCAAAGCGCCACATTGCGCGGTCTCAAAGCCCACTCAACTTCGACGTTGAGAAACGTCGAGCGTAGCAGCAGGGGCGACTGCGAGGCCCAGGCCGCAATTGTGAGTCCGCTGACCGACATAAGGCCCGCTCCGCTTAGGGCCCATCCCGACACGGTGGCCGTGGATGCGTCTGTCTGGAGCGGTGCGGGGCATATAGACCTTGTGTACTTCCGGTGCGGCAGCAACGCGATAGCGCCAAGCAGATGCCTCCACCGGGGTTTCGGCGATCAGGATAGGAACGATTAGAAGCAACGGTCATGTGGTGGTTAGCCAAAGGCGGCGGTCTCATGATGGCTTTACTGAGCGCCGCTGCGCTTTTCGAAAAACGTTCACGCAAGCTAATCCTCGCCGACGTATTGCGCCGTGCAAATGTTGCAGCATTCGAGCGTGCAAGCCGGTCATCATTGAATTCAGACGCGCGCGACAACATCCAGATGTCGTAGAAATCCTTCATCCGGCGACGTCCCTCACGCGTCGCGCTCGCGTGCGCCTGGATGCGCACCGGCTTTTTGCGGGAGCAGGACAATCAGGGCGACGATCAAGATGGCCAGAATCGCCGAGGCGTAGAACCGGCTGATCGCCAGCCCGCCCTCCGCGAGAGACTTGTCCAGAAGATCACCAAGGGTCGCTCCCAGGGGGCGCGTGAGGATGAAAGCGAGCCAGAACAGCAGAACGCGGGAGGCATTCGTGAAGAAATACGCAGCGGCGACGAGTGCCAAACCCGCGCCAAAGACCAACGCGCCGCCCTCGTAGCCGAGACCGTTTGTATCGGCCATCCAATCGCCGAGCGCCGTGCCGAGCGTCTGGGAGAATAGGATTGTCACCCAGTAAAATACCTCGACCCTGGGCGTGGCGACCGTGTTGACGGAAACGGAACCCTCGGACCAGCGCCAGATAGCCAGCGAGGCCATCAGCGCCAGGAAGAGGATCGTCGAGCCCCCGGCATAGCCGATTCCCATCGAGCGATCCGCGAAATCCGCCATTGTTGTTCCGACCGTCGTGGTCGCGACAATCGTGGTCCAGTACAGGGAGGGGTGAAAGGATTTTGCGGCGATCTGGGCTGCGACCGCGAGCGTAAAAACGCCAAAGAATATGATGGTGCCGATCGCGTAACCCAGATGCATGGACATGCTCACGGCATCGCCGCCGGTTTCTCCGAGGGTCATGAACCCGACTGTTCCGCAGTCATTCATTGACGACGCCTATGAACAAGACCCCGCGAATGCTGCCGCCGAATTTGGCGCTTTGTTCCGCTCCGACATCGAGGGGTTTGTCAACCGCGAGGTGGTCGAAGCATGCGTGACTGACGGCGTGTTCGAACGCGAGCCACGTCCCGGCCTGCGCTATGCGGCCTTCACCGACCCGTCTGGCGGCAGCAACGACAGCTTCACGCTGGCAATTTCCCACAAGGACGCTGACAGTATTTTCCTCGATTGCATCCGTGAAGTGAAGCCACCGTTTTCTCCCGAAAGCGTCGTGGGTGAATTTGCCGCCCTCCTGAAAACCTACCGCATCTCAAAAGTGACGGGCGATCACTACGCTGGTGAGTGGCCGCGCGAACAATTCCGAAAATGCGGCATTCAATACGAACTTTCGGGCAGACCTGCCTCCGATCTGTATCGCGACTTGTTGCCGCTGCTCAACAGCCGTCGCGTCGAACTGCTAGATGACAAGAAACTGATCGCACAATTGACGACCCTCGAACGCCGCACGGCCAGAAGCGGGCGCGATCAGATTTCTCATCCTCCCGGCTCTCACGACGACGTAGCTAACTGCGTGGCTGGCGTTCTCGTCTCAAGTTCAGTGCCGCAACAAAGGCTCCGCATGGGCACCCTCTCCGAGGGTGGGGTTGCAGGAATCGAGATCGATCCCCGCACCTTGAAGCCGATTGCAACGGAACGACGACAATTGGGCAGCGCCTTGAAGCCCGGCCCACATCAAGGCTGCATTCCCGGCAAAGGCATCGGCTCGATGCCGTGGCTGACTGGCGACGAGAAATTGGCCCACGAGTTCAATCTGAAGAACGGCATCATCCGCATCAACGGGAGAGCTCGATGAAATACATCCAACACCCACGACGCGACCCCGCAAAAAATAATCGCGACGCGCGGATCAAATGGCCGAAGGTCGCAGTCAAGACTCCCAAGTCATTATGCACCGTCAGGCTTAGCCGCAGTTCAAAAACCCGAAGGAGACGACCATGACACCCAAAGCAACACTGTCACCCTCGATCCATGAAGCAACTATCGCACGGCATATGTTGAAGGATGACGACAGCGATCAGGTGCTCAACTCCCTGCATGCCGCAGTCAAGATGACGCGCGAGATGTGCGAAAAGGCCACACAAACTACAGAGGCCGTGTTGGCGAACCGCCTTGAGACCGAGGCGGCACGCCACAAAAAGGCAAGAGAGGCATCTTTTGGACTGCTCGAACGGGGCACCAAACTGCTCGATGGTGCGATCAAGGCGGGACACGCCGAGATCGACCAGGATCAAGGACGAGCGCACCGCGGCCGACCGGGCATTTCGGGAACGCGCGGCCCAGCTTGACGCGCGCGAGGCGGAAGTCGCCAGGCTCGAGACTGCCGTTTCGGCCGAGGCCGGGGCATACCTTGCGCGCAAGGCCGACGTTGACCGCAAGGAAGCGGGGGCGAAGGCGATACTGGAAAGCATCATCGAGCGGGAAAACCAATTCAAACGCGCGATAATCCAATTTTCCGGCGGGGCGATCGACGAGCGCGTGCAGGATCTGCCGAACTGGTCACAGCTTGCGCGCGACGTGTTCGGCGCCGGCGACGTCCATTACGACGACACCAGCGAATCCCACGGCCGGCCCGAAACGGCGAACGAATTGGAATCCGCACCGAACCGGCCGGAAGGTTCAACATTGGTCCATCGAAGCCCGCGTCCGCGTCGGTCGGAAATGAGAAACTGACATGCCGACCACCGATCAGCTATCCGCCGACATCGAAGCCGCGATCACAGCCGGCGAAGCCGAGATAGGCGACCTTTCCGCGCTGGTGCACTCCACCGCAAGCCGCGTCAACGCACTGATCGGATTCAGGGCCGCGCTGGCAGACCTGCAGGCAAATCCCAACGATCTCGAGTTGGCGCGAATCCGCGCCGCGGTTCTCAAGCTGAAATTCCCGGCCGCGACGGCCGCATAGGAGGACTCCGACATGGCAAGCAAATTTGGACCGGCGTGCGTAAAGCCTTCCGTCTATGTCGGCAAACCGCTTCCCCAGGATGACCGGATGCTTGGCATCACCGGCAAACCGATGGTGAGCAACGGCATGACCACCGCCGTCAAGCGATCCGACAACAGCGACGGCGCGCTGACGCCGAAACTCAATGCGGCGAACGAGGCCGCACAACGCAGCGGTTCGGTTTACATGCCGACAAAGGGGGAAAGCTGACATGCCAGGAACCGCAGCCCCCGCCGACGACAGCGTGCGACCGACGAACAGTTCAAGAGCATGACAAACGCGGAACGTCTCGATTACGCGCGCAAGTTCCCGCAGATTTTGGAAACCGGCCGCAAGGTTTGAAATGACCGACATTTCGGCGAGCGATCTTGAGCGCAAAGATATCGCGCCAACCGCATTTCGGCGCGAATCAAAATGGACGTTCAAGACGACGCAGCGGCGCGCCAAGGCGCATCGCGCGATCCAGGCCGTTATTCCAGCTGGCATCCCGGCCGAGATAACCAACTATGACGATCTGATAATCGTGCTTCGCGCGCGCGCCGACGAGCTACAGGTGAGTCGCGAAACGATCGATTTTATTTCTGGCTTGCCGTCCGGTTACGCTGGCAAGCTGCTCAGTTTGAGGCATGTGAGGCGCATTGGTTTACAGTCGCTTGGGCCTCTATTGACTGCCCTCGGCATCAAATTGATAGCGGTCGATGACGAAGCCGCGCTCGAACAATGCCGCTCGCGATATATGAAACGGGATGAACCGCATTTTCGCAGCGCCACGGCGCGGCACACACAACGCTAAACGATCGAACCAAAAAACCGCACTCTCACGAATAGGACGGGCTAGTAAATGTAGGTAGTCCTCTAGAGAGAGTCACTGGCGCGCGGCCGTGCTAGACTTAACCCCTTATAGTGCTTCGTCGTTGATCGCCGGAGAGGCACCGCTGCTGATCTGGTGGTAGGCTTCACGGCGCGCCACTGCTGGACGGCCGCCATGGAAATCTACCCCGATGACTACCTGCGTGGGTTAGCTTTCCACGAGGCAGGCCATGCAGTGGTCGCGTGGTCGTTGAACCTACGCGTGGAAACCATATACATCCGCGAGATAGGTGCAGGCAGTAGTGGGACAAAAACCGCCCCGCCCGATCATCTACCCTTGATAGATCAATTAGCGACGCTCGCCGCTGGCGTAGAGGCCGAACGGGAGTTCAAAAGTCCTTTGCCTGAAAACGCGGGCGACCGTGATCGCCTGATGGCGATAATCTTGATCCGAGCGCATCACGAGGGCCTCGTATCGGACGAAATCCAATCGCATCTCGCAGCAGGTCGCGCTCTCGCCCGTGAGTTGTTGGTAGAGCACAGCGAAAGGGTCATCCGAGTAGCCGAACAGCTCCGCGATGTTCGCCAAGTTCACGCCGCCGAGTTCATCCGTTTGATGAGCGCGTGACGGCCCGGCTTTGCCCGACGGCATCGGCTCGATGCGGATCATCTTGAACTCTATGTGGCGGCCTTACTCCCGGACATTGCGATCCCGGTCGCGCACGACCGCGGCGTATCGGTCGATTTGGCCAGCAAGTCTTGACCAGCTAGAAGAGATATTTCTCAGAACCTCGGCCTCAGCCGAGCTCTTCGCTAAATTCATCAATCGAATACATTCTGCCGCTTGATCACGGCAGTGCTGTGCACTGTCCATAGGCCTCACGCTGGTTTCGGACTCAGCCCAACAACAAAGCCGTCAAGTGCGGTGGATCGCCTGACGGCTTCGCCGTGGGACCGCGCGTTCGATGGGATGACCCACGAGGTCATGATGGCAGTTTGGGATGACGCCGCAACAAAAGTCGCTTGTTAAGCTGAATGTCGGCGCTGCGGGTTAATTCTGGAACCGGCGATCAGCGCTTCGATGGCGGTTCATCGATCGCGCGCCAGCTTGCGCCGTCCGCTGGCCGTCCGCCCGCTCGATACCCATTCTCGCGAACAGCACCGGTCCCCGATCCTCGGCCGCGTCGATTAGCATCTGAATAGCCAGTCGCCATTCCGGCGTATCGCGCTCTGATTGGGAGAGCTTCCTAATATAATTGCCGGCGTCGCGGAGCGTTC
>NZ_SSNA01000203.1 GCF_004799445.1 Bradyrhizobium sp. | reverse complement strand
TTCGTGCTCTCCCCGGGGACCGGGCTTTCTTGCCCCCGTCGCCCCTGAGAAGCTTGCTTCTCAAGAACTTGACGCCAGCGTCGGGGCGTCAGGACCACACGACTTCGCCGTCCGCTTCGCGCCGCTCGTCTGCAGCGCCACAGCGTCCACCGCATCCCGCACCCAACGAACCGTGACGATCGCGATACGCCCCTCTTGTGGGACGGGATACGCGAAGGATGCCTGTGATTTGGGGGTGGTGAGAAGAGAAATATTTTTTTCAGACGGGCTAGACAGCAAAATTACAAAATAGCCCGTCGGGCAAATCAGTCGACCTGTCCGCGATCGCCCGAAAGAGCGAGGGCGAAAGCGACTCTCCTCCACGCCCCGTCTTATCACTCACGGGTCGCCATGACACCGCTCGCCCTGCGATTTCGCCTACGTACGTGAAGGCAATTGCGATCCTGCCGGGTGTTCTGCGATCAAGAAAACGACGCGCGCCAAGTATCGGGACGCAAGTTAAGCATCTCATTCAGAGGAGGAGCTATTAGAAAGATCCGCGGACTCTGGGCGAATGAATGTACGCGATACAAACGCCATGACTTCGAAGATGCGGCAGCCCTTTGACATTCATTTTCAGAAAGAAAGAACGGTGTTCTAGCTGCTCCGTTCGTCGTTTTTACTTCTATTAAACGCTCTCGGCCGTCGGGCTCGAAAGAAAGGATATCGTATCCTGCGCCATCGCCCTCCTCCGCCGATACCCATCTTATTTTTTTCGACAGATCGGGCCGCTTAAATTTTTCGAGCTTCTTCTTTTCTACCTCCAATACAAATTCTTCACCCGCTCGTCCCAATGATCGGTTGCGAAGATCACGTTCCACAGGGTCGAATTTTCTGACCAGCCGCTCAAGCTGCCAAGGCCTTTCAGACGGTGGCTGCAACTCCGGAGCCTTCACAAAGGTAGTGGCATCATCGCTAACCGCGAGCACTTTCGGAGGTAGTTGATGGTAGGCTACATCTTCGTTCGACGAGAGATACCGGTCAATCGCGCCAAAGATCGACTCCTGATAATTTCTCTTTGGCTTGTAGCCGATGATCCAAGGCAATCCCATTTCTTCCAAAACGGCTGAAATGTTTTGGTGCTTGAACTCCACGGATCGATGCGTTCGCCCGATCTGTTCCATAAGGACGGCACTATGGTGAGATTTGACATACGGCTGCCGAGACAGCTCAGCCCTCAACATCGAAAAGTAATCGGCGACAATGGCATCGAGCTCATCATCGTTCCATGGTTTTCCGATTTTGTCTTGGTCAGCCATATCCTCGAACTGCGTTAAGGCCGGATTTTTTTAACGCTAGGTCCGCTCTACGCTCGAGGCGAGCGTTGACCGCCGAACTGTTGTTTAGCCAGAATGTGTTATCTGAATTTTCCCGATACTTTGATACCATATACCCACTTTTGGAAGTCCGCTTGGCTCCCGCGCCATCCTTCTGATATCGATATCTCTGAAACTGAACGGGAATGCCGATGACTCCTTTCGCCGCATACACCCCCTCGCGAATCCCCCTCGCCGCCCTCCTCGCCCTCGCCCTCACCACCCACGCCCTCGCCGCCGACGAGCCCGATGCGCCGAAGGATGGCCCGAAGGGCGCCACCGTCACGGTGCTGAAGGCAGCAAAATTCTGCTTTCCCAACATGGTCGAGGTTTCCGGCCTGGTGATCCCGCGCGAGGAGACCATGGTCCGCCCGGATCGGCCGGGGCTGAAGGTCGCGGAGATCATGGCGGATGCCGGCGATACCGTCACCGCAGGCCAGGCGCTGGCCCGGCTCACTCTGCCCGAAGGCGGCTCGGTTCAGGTCACCGCGCCGGTCGCCGGGCTGATCGCGAACTCCACGGCGGTGGTCGGTGCCGCCGCCTCGCCGCGCGGCGAGGCGCTGTTTTCCATCATCGCGCGCAGCGAGTTCGACCTGATCGGGATGGTGCCGACCGAGTATCTGGCGCGGCTCGCGGTCAACCAGACCGCGCGGATCAAGATCATCGGCGCCGGCGAGGTCGACGGCAAGGTGCGCCGCGTCGCCCCCATTGTCGAGCCCAACACCCAGCTCGGCCAGGTGATCGTCAGCGTCACCACCAACCGCAAGCTCTTGGTGAATTCATCGGGCCGCGCGATGATCAAGACCGGCCAGAGCTGCGGCGTCTCGGTGCCGCTCACCGCGGTGCTCTATGGCTCGGCCGGCACCGTGGTGCAGGTGGTGCGGCGGGCGCGGGTCGAGACCAAGCGGGTCGAGATCGGGCTGATGGACGGCGGCCAGGTCGAAATCAAGGAAGGGCTGACCGAGGGCGACATCGTGGTCGCCCGCGCCGGCGCCTTGTTGCGCGAAGGCGACCCGGTGCGGCCGGTGACCGCCGCGGCGGCGGGGAATTAGGATTCCGGTCTGAGCGAACTCGCAGCGCCGATTTCGAATCCATCAGCGGCGTCCGAGCGTGGGGCTACCCCCCTCCCCAACCCTCCCCCGCAAGGGGGGAGGGAGCGAGAGAGCGTGCCGCGAATAACACTGGAAGCGTCGTAATTTCTGCTCAGTGTGCGGCGGGGCCATCAGTGCTGAAACACTGCTCCCTCGGCAATGACGGTGAGCTCCCTCCCCCCTTGCGGGGGAGGGTCGGGGAGGGGGGGTGACGCAGCGGTGGTGTTAGCTAGTGAAGGTGAGGAGCGCCGTTAGCTCAGCTACGGACGCTCGCTCAGCTACCCGCTCGTTCAGCTGCCGGCGTTGGCGCCGAAGCGGACGTCTTCGAGCAAAGAGGAGGAGACCGCGGGGACCTGGGCGCCGTCGGAGGCGCGAGAGATCGCGACGCGGGTGTTGTTGAAGACGGCTTCGGCCGCCATCGCGGCCTTTTCAGATTCCCTGGCGGTGAGATTATTCAACAGCTCGGTCACCAGCACCGAATGCTGGCCGCGGGAATCGTCCGCCACCTGGCCCGGCGTCGCCGAGGTCAGGAGCAGGGCATTGTCGGGCATGCTGATCGGGGCGAGCCCGTGGGAGAAGGTGCGGAAGCGGCGTTCGTAGGGATTGCGGCGCGAGGCGTCGAGCACGACAAGCTTGGCGCAGGCGCCGTGCTCCTTCATCGCCTCGAGCACGGATTCGACGCTGACGCCGTCGCGGCGCACATCGGCTTCCTTCCAGATCGTGGCATCGACCGGGATCATGTAGCTCTCGCGGCCGGCCTGGACGCCATAGCCGCCGAAGAACAGCATCACCACGGAATCCGGCTTGATCTTGGATTTCAGCCGGGCGATGGCGCGGGTCATGTCGTCCTTGGTGGCGTCTTCCACCACATCGACGTCAAAGCCGTCGCGGCGCAGGCTCGCGGTCAGCGCGCGGGCATCGTTGATCGGCTGGGTCAAAGGCGCGTTGGCGTCGGGATAATGGCCGTTGCCGATCACCAGCGCGATCCGCGAGGGGCGGCCGGCGATCGCATTGGCGTCTTCGGCGGTGACCGCCTTGGCGGCATCCAGCGCGCGCATGTTCAGCGCGGCATGGGCGCCGATCGCCAGCGACACCATGCCGACCAATGCGGCGGTCATGGCGACCGAACGGCGGGAGATGCCAAGCTTGCCGAGATCCATCACGCTTCTCATTCCTGACCACTGTCCGACGCGCGAACCATTAGTCGCGCCAACGCCTGCTCGGTTTTCGGGGGTGCCGGTGATTTGCCGTCCAATTGTGCTCAATTTGCGGCACCGCAACAAACAAACCCTTAACCTGCAGGCCCCCCAGCGGCAACCTGATTTGTAGCTTGACAGGGGCCAGCGCCGGCCTTGGTTACCGGCCGAAAGCTGCTGCCCGGCCGGGCTTTCGGGCTGTGATGTCGGTCACACCGGCATTTCCCGGTGGCTTTTGCGGCATTTGCCCAGCTATTTCTTTGTTTTTCTTGCGCTTTCATGCCATTTTTCGGCCAACTGCAGGTTCCAGGGAGGACGGCCGGCCGCCGCGGGTGCGGGTTCGGTTCAGCCCGGAAGCGACGTGCGGCCAAACCGCGCGCAACGGTCCGAAAGAAAGTTTGATGGCTTTTCAAGACCTCGCCGGGGCCGCCTACCGCGCGCTGACGGTCCGGAAGGACGGTCCGTCGCTGTATGACGTCTGCGATCCCCTGCTGCTCAACGGCGCCGGCGGCGACGCCCACCTCGCCAAATTCTACAAAACCGCGCTCGGCAATCCGGCGCTGCGCCCGCTGCTGCGGCGCACCGGGCTGCCCGAGCTCAACGACCCCGCCACGCTGCACGGCCTGCGCGAGGCCTTGACGCGGGCGCGCGACGACGCCGAGCCGGACTGGGCCGCGGTCGGCGCGCCGGTGGCCGCACTTCTGGACACCATCGACCTGCACCACCCGCAGCCGAAGCCGGCCGGCGTTCCGGAAGCGCCGGCGCCTGATCTGGCCGACATCGAGCGGGTGATCCGCGTCTGCGGCGCGCATCTGCTGCGCTCGTTCGGTAAAAACGGCTTCATCCCGGCTTACGCCGCGTTCAACCTGATCGGCGATCCCGATCTGCGCGGCCGCGAATTCCTGATGGCGCTGACCGGGCTGAACGCCCGCGGCTACAAGAACTCGACGCTGTTGTTCAACCTGGCGCGGGTCTTCATCGCCCGCTCGCCGGCCCGCGCCCTGATCAGCCCGGCGTGGAAGGGCATCGCCGAGCCGATGTGGCAGCCAATGCAGATCCGCCACCGCTCGGCCTATTACGACGCGTTCTTCACCGAGGCGCTGTTGAGCTTTGTCGAGACCGGCCTCGCGTCACCGGACGAGGCCGGCGCCGCGCGCCGCGCGATCGCGGCGATGGTCGATTTCTGCCTTGCCGCCAGCCGCGAGCAGGTGCGCAGCCCCGACGGCCGCGCCTTCGACGTGGTCACCGCGATCGCGCCGCACCCGCATCCGCGGTTTTCGCGGTTCTTCACCGAGATCAAGCAGGACCTCGGCTTCGGCGTCTACGTGCCGGATTGCGACACCACCGCCTGCGCGTTCTCGGCGGCGACGCAGGCCGGCTCGGATGATCCGATGCTCGACCAACCGCTGGTGGATTTCTATCGGGGGCATCAGGTCAGCCTCGGCGCCAACGAGCCCAGGGTGACGGTGCCGATCAACGACAACATCGACTACGAGGGCGGCGTCGTCACCTGGATCGACAGCATCCGGGGCGAACGGCCCTATGGCAACGACCTCGACCCGACGCTCAATCTCGACATCCTCGAGGTCAGCTTCCGCAACCTCGCGCGCTGGAACATCCTTCAGACGCCGCAGCGGCTGGACACGCTGCGCGGCATCATCGGCTTCCAGAGGCGGCTGGCGGAAAGCGGCGCCTTCGCCGACCCGCGCTCGCACATCTATTATCTGCCGGAGCTGTACTGCGCCTATTTCGGCCGCTGCTATGCCGCCTTCATGGCGTTGCCGGTAGCCGCGCGGGCTGCGATCGATCCCGACGGCGCATTCGCCGTGATCCGCGGCCATGTGCTTTCCTATGTGCAGGACGAGCTGATCAAGGGCGAGATGAACGCCTTCGACGCGGCGCTGGCGCTGATCGCGCTCGGCCATCTCGGCGCTGATCCCGCGAGCTTCACGCCGGCACTGCATTGCATCGTCCGCCATCTTGGCGAAGGCGGCCGCCATGGGCCTTATCGGGCCTATGAGTGGAACAAGATGAAGACCCCGACCCGCATCCTGGTCGGCGGCCCCGAAGTCACCTCGGCCTTCGTGCTGATGGGCCTTGCGCTGGCACGCCAAGCGATGCTGCGGGGGGTGGGGTCGTCGTAGAGTCCGCGCGTCACTTCACCCTCCCCTTGAGGGGGAGGGTCGACGCGAAGCGGCGGGGTGGGGTGACGGTCTCTCACCTCTAACGGTGCCCGAGTTGAGAGATCACCCCACCCCGTCTCGCATTTCGCTACGCTCAATGTGAGCCGACCCTCCCCCTCCAGGGGAGGGTAAGTGAAGCCCCGCTCGCGTCACTCATCACGCCGTCGCACAAAGTTGAGGGCGCATTTCCGCAGCGGCCGCTGGCGCCGAGGCCCAATCCGCACCACAATGCGGCATCATTGTCCGACGATTCCATTTTGAACGGGCCGCTTTCACATGTTCATGAGACTCCGGTTCGCGATGTTCGCAGTTCTGTTGCCGGTGCTACTCGTGCCGATCCCGGCACAGGCCGCCGACATCACCGGGACCGCGAAAGTCCGGGAGGGCGACAACGTCCAGATCGGCAATACAAGGATTCGGCTCGGCGGCATCGACGCGCCGTCGGTCGACCAGCTCTGCCTCAACAATTCGGGCGAACGCTGGACCTGCGGCGTCGCCGCGCGCGACGAGCTGATCAAGCACGCCGACAACAAGACCTGGACCTGTCACGTGCGCCAGGCGGCCGCCGACCGCCGCGGCCGCATCGTGGCGCGATGCGAGGTCGACGGCGAGGACATCCAGAAATGGCTGGTGAAGAACGGCTGGGCCTTGTCCTATGTGCGGGTTTCCCATGACTACGACGACGACGAAAAGGCCGCGCGCGAGGCCAAGGCCGGGATGTGGCAGGGCGCGTTCATCGCGCCGTGGGACTGGCGGGTCCGCAACAAGAAGACCGCGATTCTCGGCGCCGCCAAGCCGCCCGAGAACGCCCACGCGATCCTGCTGGCGTCGGCGTCGGGATCGGTCGCGCCCTCGCCCGACTGCACCATCAAGGGCAACGTCAATCATGCCGGCGAATGCATCTATCACACGCCCAAGAGCCGCTGGTATGCCAAGATCGAGATGAAGATCTCAAAGGGCACGCGCTGGTTCTGTTCAGTCGACGAGGCCGAAGCCGCGGGCTGCCGCGAGACCCGGCGGTAGGGCTTATCCGGTGGCCTCATGGTTCGAGACGCGCGCAAGTGCGCGCTCCTCACCATGAGGGTTTAGACCTCATCCTGAGGAGCGCTCCGCCAGGAGCGCGTCTCGAAGGAAGAAGCCCCTGCTGCGAAAACACGTAGTTCTCAGCTAAATTGCAAGAGCGCGGCCCATTGTCCGACCTTTACGACGATCTGGAATCCCTGGACCGGCGCCCCGATCGTTCGCGGCTGGAGCGGTTCCTGCTGATCGCACTCGGCGTCCTCATAGCCTACACCGTCCTCGCCTATGTCGCGCTACCGGCGTTATGGAGCCACCACGAGCACCAGCGCGGCCTCGCCGACCTGCCGATGGTGACGCGGACGGCGCAGGGCATTCCCGGCGATCCGATCAATGTCGGGCTGATCGGCGACAAGCTCGACGTGCTCTGCGCCATGCAGGCCGCCGGCTGGTATCCCGCCGACCCCGTGACCTTGCGCTCGTCGATCGAGATCGCCGGCAGCGTGCTGCTCGACCGTCCCTATCGCGACGCCCCCGTCAGCCCGCTGTTCTACCTCGGCCGGCGCGAGGACCTCGCCTTCGAAAAACCGGTCGGCAACAGCGCCGATCACCGCCATCACGTGCGGTTCTGGAAGGTGCTGGACCAGGGCGAGGAGAAGCGCCCGGTCTGGCTCGGCGACGCGACCTTCGATCGCAGCGTCGGCGTCAGCCACTATACCGGCGCCATCACCCACCACATTGCGGCCGATATCGACGCCGAGCGCAAGCTCATCGCCGCCGACCTCGAAGCCGCCCGCATGGTCGACGCCAAATATCAGGTGACCGGCGTCGGCGTCACCTTGACCGGACGCAACGGCGGCGGCGATTCCTATTACACCGACGGCGAGGTGTGGATTCTGCGGCTGGTGGTGGCGTGCCAAAAGCGAACCGGGCCGGCCGACATCATTCCGTCGCCGCCGGCGACCGAGATCAAGGATCAGATCTGGCACGCGCTTGCCGATGCGCTGCCAAAATAGCGGGACGCCAAAGTTCGCCCTGTTTTTCCGTCATTGCGAGGGAGCGTTAGCGACGACGCAACCCAGTCATTCTTCGCGGCTCTGGATTGCTTCGCTGCCGCTCGCAATGACGGCATCAACATATTATCATCCTGATCTCACTTGAATTTCCCGCCATTCCCCGGCATCCCTTCCCTCAAGGCAAACCAACAAGGAACAACAGAAATGGTCGTTCGCGCGGGCCGGGAATTCCTGGCGATTCCCGGACCCACCACGATGCCCGACGAGGTGCTGCAGGCGATGCACCGTCCGGCGCTCGACATCTATTCCGACCAGATGGTGCAACTGACCGAAGGCCTGCTGCGCGATCTCAGCAAACTGTTTGCCACCAAGGGCCGCTCCTACATCTACATCGCCAACGGCCACGGCGCGTGGGAAGCCGTGATCAGCAACGTGCTGTCGCGCGGCGACAAGATCCTGGTGCTGGAAAGCGGCCGCTTCGCGGTCGGCTGGGGCAACGCGGCGGCCGCGATGGGCGCCGACGTCGAAGTGCTCAAGGGCGACTGGCGCCGCGCCATTCGCCCCGCCGAGGTCGAAGCCCGCCTGCGCCAGGACAAGGACCACAGCATCAAGGCGATCCTGGCGGTGCAGATCGACACCGCCTCCGGCGCGGTCAACGACATCGAGGCGATCGGCAAGGCGATCAAATCGACCGGTCACCCCGCGCTGTTCCTGGTCGACACCGTGGCCTCGCTCGGCTGCATGCTCTTCGAAATGGACGCCTGGGGCATCGATGTCGCGATGTCCGGCTCGCAGAAGGGCCTGATGACGCCACCCGGCCTCAGCTTCTGTGCCGTCAACGACCGCGCCCACCAGGTGCACAAGACGGCCGGGATGCGCACGCCCTATTGGGATTGGACCGAGCGCGACCTCGCCGAAAATTACCGGAAATTCGGCGGCACCGCGCCGATCCATCTATTGTTCGCGCTGCGCCAGGCCATCGACATGATCACCGAGGAGGGGCTACCGAACGTGTACCTGCGGCATCGGCTGCTCGCCGAAGCGGTGCGTCGCGCGGTGGCGATCTGGGCGCAAGGCCAGGTGCTCGGCTTCAACATCGCCGAGGCCGGCGAGCGGTCGGACACGGTCACGACCGTGGTGATGGCGAGCAGCCACAATCCGGTGGCGCTGCAGCGCTATTGCAAGGAAAAATGCGGGGTGGTGCTCGGGGTCGGGATCGGTGAACTCGCCGGCCAGGCGTTCCGGATCGCCCATATGGGGCATGTCAACGCGCCGATGATCCTGGGCACCCTCGGCGTCATCGAGGTTGCCCTCCATGCGCTCGGCATCCCGCATGGCCGCGGCGGCGTCGAGGCCGCCATCGACTGGCTCGGCGAAACTGTGACCGCGTGAGGGCGCCTCAAGGCTTTTCGGCACCCCGTCATTTGTGCTTATATTGATCTGGCGATAAATAACAGGCCGACAACGGCGCACGCGTATTTCCGCAGAAGCACGCCGCCGGACTTGATCCGGCTGGACAGCGGTTTTGCACCGCGTTCAGGTTTGCGCCGACGGCGTCGACCTGATCGCGGCAGAATGCGCGCAAAGAAACCAGGGAGTGAAGTGATTGGCGTCCGTTGAATTGCGTGGCCTGACCAAGCGATTTGGATCGCTGGCGGTCGTAGATAATGTCTCGCTGCGGATCGACCACGGGCAGCTGGTCTGCCTGCTGGGCCCCTCGGGTTGCGGCAAGACCACGACGCTGCGGCTGATCGCCGGATTCCTCGAGCCCTCGGACGGCGAGATCCATGTCGGCGACCGGCTGGTATCCTCGGCCGCGCGCACCATGCCGCCCGAGCAGCGCAAGATGTCGATGATCTTCCAGAGCTACGCGCTGTGGCCGCACATGACGGTCGCCGAGAACATCGTCTATGGACTGCGCTTGCGCAAACTCGACCGCGACACCATCGCGAAAAAACTCGCCGCGATCCTGGCCACCACCAAGCTCGAAATCCTGGCGCAACGCTATCCCGGCGAATTGTCGGGCGGACAGCAGCAGCGCGTCGCGCTGGCGCGCGCATTGGTGGTCGAGCCGGAAACTCTCTTGCTGGATGAACCGCTCTCCAACCTCGACGCCAATCTGCGCGAGGAGATGCGCTTTGAGATCCGCAGGCTGCACGACCAATATCGCTATACCACGGTCTACGTCACCCACGACCAGTCCGAGGCGATGACCACCGCCGACCTGATCGCGGTCATGAATGGCGGAAAAATCGATCAGCTCGGCACGCCGGAAGATATTTACGACCGGCCGCAATCCGAATTCGTCGCCCGCTTCATCGGCGCCAGCAATGTGCTCAAGGGCACCGCGCGCGACGAGAACCACATCTCGTTTGCCGGCGCGACCTTGCGGGTGGTGGGCGCGAAACTGACGCCCAACCAGAGCGCCGCGGTCGCGATCCGCCAGCACGATATCCAGCTTTCGGTCACGGCGCCGGCAATACCCGACAATACCGTCAGGGCCGTCGTGACCCGCCAGGTGTTTCTCGGCGCCAACCGCGACTACATGGTCGAGACCGCGGACGGCACGACGCTGCGCGCGATTACATCGACGCAAACCGCCGTTCCCGCCGGCACCGAGGTCTGGCTGACGCTGCCGGCCGAACGCTGCCGGGCACTCAGCCGGTAGGCAGCGGGCGGAGGGAACACGATGAAGCGGCGAAAACTGTCGAGGCGCGACGTCATCAAGCGATCGGCCGCGCTTGGATTCACTTTATTCGCCGCACCGCTCAGGGCCGCCGCCCCGGAACCGGTGGCGATCACGCGCGAGCTGATCGAAGCGGCGAAAAAAGAAGCCAGGGTCGTGCTGTATTCCCCGATGGACCTGCCGGTAGGGGAAAAACTCGGCCGCGCCTTCGAGACGGAATATCCGGATATCCAGGTGCAGATCGAGCGCGCCGGCTCCGAGCGGCTGTTTCAGCGCATCGAACAGGAATTTGCATCCGGCATCCACGCTGCCGACGTGGTCAACAGCGCCGATGCGTCGCACTTCATCCCCTGGAAGAACAACGGCTGGCTGGCGCCCTTTGTCTCGGAAGACGTCGCGAAATTTTTTCCGCAGGAATATCGCGATCCCGACGGCATGTTCGCCACCACGCGGATCTGGCTGTCGTCGATCGCCTACAACACCCGCCTTGTGAAACCCGAAGACGCGCCGAACAGCTTTTCCGATCTGCTGGATCCGAAATGGGCCGGCAAAATGGTAAAGGGTCATCCCGCCTATAGCGGCACCATCATGACGACGACGTTCCAGTTGGTTCGCGAGCTGGGGTGGGATTACCTAGAGAAGCTGTCGAAGCAGCGCGTCATGCAGGTGCAGTCCTCGACCGACCCGCCGAAGAAGCTGGCGCTGGGCGAGCGCGCCGTCATGGCCGACGGCAACGAGTATAACGCCGTGCTGCTGAAGGAAGCGGGCCAGCCGGTCGAGCCGGTGTATCCGGCCGAGGGCACGCCGACGATCTCGGGCCCAACCGGAATATTCGCCAGCGCGCCTCACCCCAATGCCGCCAGGCTGTTTCAGGCGTGGCTGCACACGCGCCAAACCCAGCAGTTCTTCACCGACTTCACGGCGCAATACTCGGTTCATCCGCAGGTGCAGGCGAAGCCGGGCCGCCGCAGTATTGCCGACATCAAGTTGATGAAGGAAGACCCCGCCGGGGTCGAGAAGATGGCGGAAGAGATCAAGACACGCTATGCGCGGCTGTTTCGGGTGTAACCATCCCCCTCATGGTGAGGAGGCGCATACGCGCCGTCTCGAATCATGAGGCCACCATATGCTCTCATCCTTCGAGACGCGGCTGCGCCGCTCCTCAGGATGAGGGGAAAATCTGACTCGCGGACAATATGACCATCGCCGGCCGCATGCCATTTTCACCTCTCCCCGCTTGCGGGGAGAGGTCGAAGCCGAAGGCTTCGGGTGAGGGGGATTCTCCTTTAGCTCCGAGCCGACGGCGAGTCCCCCTCACCCCAACCCTCTCCCCGCAGGCGGGGAGAGGGGGTTCTGCGGCGCAGCGTCCATAACCCGGATTGAAGACAACATGACCATTACAACCAGCATCGACACCCCCCGTGCCAAGATCGACTGGACCAAGCCGGTTCTCTGGCTGTTCGCGGCGTTCATGGTTGCGCTGATCGTACTGCCGATGTCGTGGCTTGCCATCTACAGCGTCACCGACAAGGCCAACCACCTGACACTGCAGAATTTCGTCACGCTGTTTACCGACCCCGATTTCCTCGACCCGCTCGCCACCACCGCGATCATTGCCACCACCTCCGCCATCCTCTGCTGCGTTGTCGCCGCCCCCATGGGCTGGCTGGTATCGCGCACCGACATGCCCGGGCGGCAGTTCATCCGCGCGCTGGTCACGGCCTCGTTCGTGACGCCGCCGTTCCTCGGCGCGGTCGCATGGGAATTGCTGGCGGCGCCCAACAGCGGATTGCTCAACCAGCTCTATCGCGTCATCACGGGGGCTGAGGCCGACGAGCATCTGTTCAACATCTATTCGCTGGCCGGGGTCATTTTCGTGATTTCCTGCTACACCTTCCCGTTCGTGTTCGTGCTCGTCGCCAATGCGCTCGATAACATGCCCGGCGAACTCGAGGATGCGTCCGCGATTCTCGGCGGCAACGCCTGGACCACGGCGCGGCGCGTGACGATCCCGCTGGCGCTGCCCGCCCTCGTCGCTGGCGCGTTGATCGCGTTTCTGCAGGCCATGACGCTGTTCGGCTCGCCGGCGATCCTGGCACTGCCGGCCGGCTTTCACACCATGACCACCAAGATCTGGAGCCTGTTCCAGTATCCGCCGAAACTCGAACTCGCCGCCGCCGCCGCGGTGCCGCTGCTGATCCTGACGATCTTGCTGCTGCAGGCACAGAAGTTCATTCTCGGACGCCGCGGCTATTCGGTGCTGGGCGGCAAATATGGCGCGCCGCGCCGGGTTGAAATGAAGAAGTGGCGCTGGGCGGCGCTGGCGTTCTGCCTCGTGATGCTGCTCAATCCGGTATTTCTGCCGTATTTCGCGCTGCTCAACGCGGCGTTCTCGCCGAACGCAACCACGCTGGTGACGCCGTCGACCTTCACGCTGCACAATATCGTGTTCGTGTTCACCGAGCTGTCGTCGACCCAGCTGGCGCTGAAAAACACCGTCATCCTGGGCACCGCGACCGCGACCATCGGCACCATGCTCGCGCTGGTCATCGCCTATGTCACGACCCGCCGCGTGATCGCGGGGCATCGCATCCTCGGCTTTCTCGCCACCGCGCCGGTCGCCGTGCCCGGCATCGTGCTCGGCGTCGGCCTGTTCCTGAGCTATACGAGGCCGCCCTTCGTACTGTACGGCACGCTGTGGATCCTCTTGATCGCGTTCCTGACCATCAACCTGCCGTCGGCCTACCAGCAACTGCAGGCGGCTTTCGCCACCATCCATCCCGAACTCGAGGATGCCAGCCGCATTCTCGGCGCGACAAGGCTGCGGTCGCTGCTCCAGATCACCGCGCCGCTGCTGCGCACCGGCGTGATCGCGACATGGTGTTTTATCTTTATCGGCGTGATGCGGGAGCTTTCAGCAGCCATCGTGCTGTTCACCTCGCAGACCAAGGTGATCAGCGTCCTGATCTACGATCTCAACGAAAGCGGCGATCTCGCCGCGATCTCCGTGCTCGGCATCGCGATGCTGGTGATCACCTTCGCAGTAGTGCTCGCCGTCAACCGGATTCCGATATTCGGAACCAACGCCGGCACGCGGCTGCGGAACTAGCTGACGGGCAAGGTCGCCGTGTGCGGCCTCGCCCGCCTTTACCGGGCAGCATGCGAATTCTCGAACCTACGCACCGCCCCTTTGCCGGGACCTAGTCGAGCGGCTCCACTTTGACGATCCGGTGGTCGTGGTTGCTGCCGACCCAGAAGGTCACCGGTGTCGTCGAATTGTCGACGAACACCGTGCGCATGTTGGTGTCGGACGGCATCAGATACTGAACCGTGCCGCCGGTCTTGGGATCGAGCCGCACCACGCGATCGGTGCTCATCGTGGAGGCCCAGATTTCACCGTTCTTGTCGAAATCGGCCCGGTACGGGAATGTGTATTCCGGCAGGATGTATTCAGTGAATGTTTTCGTCTTGCTGTCAAACAGCGCAGCCTTGCTGGTCCGATATTCGGCCACCAGGACGCGGTCCTGATCGTCGATTTCCAGGCGGCGAGCCCGGGCGTGCGCGGTGGGCATGTCGTACCAGGTCACTTCCTTCGTCTTCGCGTCGATCTTGCCAAGATGGCCTTCGGTGTATTCAGCCATCCAGAGATTGTTCCTGGAATCCGCCTTGACCTCATAAATGCTGACATTCTTGACGTCGGGCAGCAGGTCGGTCGGACGGAACCTCTCCCATGTGTTGGTCGCCAGATCGACCCGGTAGATGTCCTGCGTGCCGACGCTCTTGGTCCACACCTTGCCGTCGACCTCGTGGTGCAGTCCGGTGAAATTCAGCTGCACCCGGTCATCGTTGAATTCGGGGGCCAGCGGATAATAGGAAATTTCGCCGGTCTTGGGGTCGAGGCTGCCGAGTGAGCCCTGGTACATCGTGTCGAACCAGATCTTGCCGGCATGGTCGAAGTCGAGGCTCAGGAGTCCGGTCGGCGCCTTATCCTTGAATTTCCTGATCGGATATTCGGTGAGCTTGAGCGACTTCGGATTGAATTTGCCGATGAACATCTCGCCGAAGTCCGAATACCAGACGTTGCCTTCCTTATCGACCAGAATGTCGTGCGGCTCGGTGGTCGGCCGCACCATGTCGTACTCGGTGACGATGGCGCGGGTGTCCCGGCCCTTTGGCCGCGGCAGCGTCTTCAACTCGTACGGCCAATGGTCGACCGAGCTCAGATTGATGGTCGCGAGATAGTCGGCCATCTTGCGGTATTGCTCCGGCGTGCCCGCGCGGGCCCTGTCCAACATGGGTTGCGGCTTGATCGGCTGGCTCACGGCGCCATAACCCATCATGCGGGGGATGACCTGCGTCCACTCGTCGGAATCGTGCGTCGAGCGCATGATGCGCTCGACCGTGTGACAGCCGACGCAATTGAGCAACATCGCCTTTTGCTCTTCGGTGCCGGGAATGCTCATCATCCACTCGGCGTTGGTGAGCTGGCTGGCGAGATTTCTGGTCTTGATGAGCTTGATGTCTGTCGTGGTGGTGGTCTCGGGTTCCACCATCGCCTTGGTCAGCGAGCTGATATCGTAGCCGACCGCACGGATGCTGAGCGTATATTCACCGGGGTCGAGGCGGTTATCCGGGAAGCTATAGCGGCCTTGCGCATCGGTGGTCACGCTGACCTGGGTGATCGAGCTTGGCTTCCTGGCGGTGACGACGACACCTTCCATGTGGCCTTCGGCGTCGGAGCTGACGGTGCCGCTCAGTACCGCGTGGTCTTGCGCCCAAACCTTCTGAATGGTCGGATCGAGCAGCATCACCGCGGCACTGGCGGTCAGGCTCAATATCAGTTTGCTTCGCATCCGGTCCTCCCAATGAAAACCTTGTTCTTTTGCTTTGAAGCTCGACCCGTTCGGAGCGCGACTGTTTCCAACGACAGTCGACGGATAAGGCATCGTGACTCCGCTCGTTTGCGAGGACAAGCCTGTTCCATAGGCTTCGGCGCGATATTTGCCGGGATGATCGGGCGACGACCGGAACCAGCCGGGCCGGGTTGCGCCTTGCGGGCTTTGTTTGGATACTTGCACCCGCCAAACACCGTGCGCAGTCACGGGAAGGGGGGAATGCAGCCATGCTCAAGGGTTTGTTTTCGCTGATTTTCAGCGCTGGGGTCAGTTTCGCCATGGCCGCCCTACCGGCCTGTGCCGCCGACGACATCGAGGCAAAGGTACAGTTGTGCGCTGCGTGCCACGGTCAGGATGGCGTACCAACCGACCCAAAAACCATTCCGATCATCTGGGGTCAGCAGCAGAGCTATCTCGTCAAGCAATTGCACGATTTCAGAAGTGGCGATCGCGACCAGGCGATCATGTCCCCCATCGCCAAAGGCCTTGCGCAGGACGAACTGCGCAAGATCGCGGCCTATTTCGCGGCCAAGGGCTGGCCGGCGCAATCCGCCGCCGCCGCTTCCGCGCCGCCCAACGGATTAGCCCAGTGCCAGCCATGCCATCAGCCGAATTTTGAGGGAGGCCCGCCGGCGCCGCGGCTGGCAGGGCTCAGTTACGAATACCTGGCCGCAGCGATGCGCAGCTTCGCCGCCGGTGAAAGGACCAACAACGGCGACATGCCGAAATTCATGCAAGCGCTGACAGACAGCGAGCGGGATGCCATGGCGCGATATTTATCCGCGCTGTGATGAGCCGTGCAGCGCGGGCGGGTTGGATCGACCGCGCTATCTCACGACTGGTGATCACCGCCTCGGTCGGGACCGCATGATCCCAGCGGAAATTGCTCTTGCCGGGTCTTCGTGGAAGCCGTCCCCGGTCAGGCTTGCGGTAGCCGGGCCAGTTGCGCGCCGGTCGTTGGCTCAATTCCCGGCTTTACGGAACATTCAGGGTTTCCCCGTACGATCTGGTCTTCGCCTAGAACAGCGCTCCAATACGCTCAGGATGAGCGATGCCAGCCGCAAATCTGTCAATTGCCGACGAAGTCGAAACAGCATTAAGCAGCGGTTCGGCGGAAAAGCACCTGGAAACGATCAGGCGCGTAACTGACCTGTTTCTGTCGTCCGCCGGACGCTATCAAAGCGAGCAAATCGAGCTATTCGACAGTGTGCTCGAGCGCCTGATCAAGACGATCGAGATTCGGGCGATTGCCGATGTCAGCGCGCGCATCGCCCTTGCCGAGTTGAGCGCACAGCTCGCACCGGTTTCGCAGGCACCGCCGTCGGTGGTTCGCCGCCTTGCAAGAAACGATGAAATCACCGTCGCCGGCCCCGTGTTGAGGGAATCCGCCCGTTTGAGCGCGGAAGATCTGGTCGAAGTCGCGCAAACCAAGGGCGAGCAGCATCTGCTGGCGATTGCGGGGCGCTGGTGGTTGAAGGAAGTCGTCACCGACGCGCTGCTGGCCCGCCGGTACCCGTCCGTCAGTCGCCGGATTGTCAGCAACCCCGGTGCGAGGGTTTCCGCGAGCGGTTTCGCCATCGTCGTGGCGCAAGCGGAATCCGACCCCGAACTGGCGGTAGAAACCGGGGTCCGGGTCGATCTGCCGCCCGCGCTACGCGATCAACTGTTGCGCAGGGCGACCGAAGCGGTCCGGGCGCGGCTCTTGTCGCGCGCGCCTCCTCACATCTTCGAGGAAATACGAACTGCGATTGCGGCTGTCACCGCAGGCGTCAATCGCGATATGTCCAGGGCATACGACTTCACCGCAGCCAAGCGCCTCGTGGCGACACTGAAGGAAAACGGCGAACTCAACGAAGCGGCCCTGTCCGGCTTTGCCAGACAGCGCAAATATGAAGAGACCATCGCCGCCCTTGCGCAGCTATCGCAATCGAGCATTGAGGTGGTTCGCCCATTGATGCAAAGCCTCCGCGACGACGGTGTCCTTGTGCTGTGCAAGGCAGCGCAATTCAGCTGGGAGACGGTTAGCGCGGTGCTGGAGAGCCGATTTGCGAGCGGCTCGATGAAACCGCCCGAATTGGCCGAGGCCGAACGGCAATTCGCCGCCATGACCATTGAAAACGCGCGCCGCTTGCTGAGGTTCTGGCAAGT
>NZ_SSNA01000202.1 GCF_004799445.1 Bradyrhizobium sp. | reverse complement strand
CTAAAGCGTTTTCAAGCGAAGTGGAGACCGGTTCGCGTCAAGAAAACGCGTCAAATCAAGAATCTAGAGCCCCGTTTCGATTCAATCGAAACGGAAAAGGCTCTAGACGGCTGGACTTGCAATCACGGCTTCAGGTCACGCGGGTTCGCCAAAACCCCACCACCCGCTCCGCCGTCGAGGGCATCAGGTGCATGAAGTTCGATCGAACCTTCTCGATATCCGTTGGCGATGGCACCCGCACCGGACCCAGCCGGAGCAGGATCAGGGCGCGCACGGTTGCCCATTCGAGCCCGAGAGCCTTGCCGACGATCAGGAGGGGATCGTGACGGTCGCCCGAGATCAGGCGGTCGAGGGTCGCGATATTCACGCCCGACATCGCCGATAAAGCGGCCACCGATTCCTCGTAGTGGTGGCTCCTGGCAAAGCCGAGCAGCGCGGATTCGTTCAGTCCCCCGGAGCGATGCAGCGCCATGATCGCGCGTTGCGCCGGCGCAAAATCCCGGCGGCTCTCGACCGGCCCGGCGCCGCCGGAAATCTGGCTCATCGCGCGGCCGATCGCCGCCTGCCTGCCGGGCTTGACCACGTCGAACAGGCGGCGGCGGACGACATCGATCGATCCCGCCAAAAGCTCCTTCAGAAGCTGGTCCGACAGATCGTCGCGCTGGCCGACCGCGAGCGTCAGCACGCCGTCCTTGCCGGCGCGCTGGATCAGCGCGGAATAGCCGGCCTGGGAGAAAAGCGCCCCCGCATTCGCCGCCGTGCGCCTGACGACATCGCGATCGCCACGGCGCAGGATGACGTCGGTAAGGTCAGGTGCAAGCTTCGGCCGTTCCGACATCGCCAGCAGATGAGCCTGGCCCTTGCTGCGCGCGATTTCGATCAAGGCGCCCTCATCGATGACAGGCGATCGGCGCAGCAGGGGACCCGCGATCGATATCTCGTCCTCGCGCGCGAGTTGCCCGACCAATGCGCGGGGCGCGTTGGCAAGAACGGACAATCGCTCGGCCAGATCGGCACGGGCGGGAATCTCGGTGTGCGGAACGAGATCGATGAGGAGGCGGTCGAACAGATCGACGTGATCGGATCCGAAGTTCGCGGCCCCCTGCAGGAACAGCCCGGCGATCCCGCCCGCCACCTCGGCGAGGCGCTTGGGATCGCCCTGTCTGACGATCTCATCGAGCCCGGGGATCAACGACGTAGCGACGGACATGAAACACACTCAGAGCCGGCGCGGGGGCGGGTTTTTCCGGCAATTTAGGTTAACCAGGTGAAGGAAGGGTTAGGTTCAAGACTAGCCCTCGAAAGCCGCGCAAAATCGCGACGGCGGCGGCTCACGGGCCTTGCCGGATCGGGGGAAAACCGCTATATCAGCCGCAACTTATGGTTCTCATACGATCGCGTATTGAGAGTGGGCCCCCCGGGACCCGCTCTTTTTTATTACCTGAACCGGCCCGCCGCATGGGACACCGGGCCGGCTCGGGCAGACCGGCCGGACCGGCTTTTAGGCCCGGCGCAACCCAACGCAAGCCAGACCTCCGAGCAAGACCGCTCGAAGCAAGACCGCCCAAAGGCAAATTTTGACGCTGGACATGACCGATCCGACTGCTGGTTCCGTAGACGCCGATCTGCTTGCCGAGCCGCGCCTCGTCGTCGAGCCGGGCGCGGCGGCGCGGGTGTCGGCGGTTGCCGCTCCGGTGTTGCAGGGAATGGGTTACCGGCTGGTACGGATCAAGATATCCGGCGAGTCCGGCTGCACGGTCCAGATCATGGCGGAACGGCCGGACGGATCGATGCAGATCGAGGATTGTGAGGCGATCTCGAAGGCGCTGTCGCCGGTGCTCGATGTCGCCGATCCGATCGACCGCGCCTATCGGCTGGAGATTTCCTCGCCCGGGATCGACCGGCCGCTGGTGCGCCGCTCCGATTTTGAACGCTATGCCGGCCATCTGGTGAAGATCGAGATGGCGGTCGCCCATCAGGGCCGCAAGCGGTTCCGCGGCACGCTCGGAGACGTCGCGGGCGACGCCGTGTGCTTACATCGCGATGACATACGCACGGGCGAAGATGCCGATGCGATGCTGGTGATGGAGGATATCGCGGACGCCAGACTGGTTCTGACCGACGAGCTGATCGCGGAATCGATGCGTCGCGGCAAGGCCGCCGAGCGCGAGTTGCGCCAGAATCTCGGGCTGGAACCGCCACCCCCGCCGCATGCGAAAAAAAGCGACCCGGCGAAGAGCAACAAACCGAAGCCGAAATTGAAGCCAACCAAGAACGCCCCGAAGAATACCAAGGAACACCGCCTCGCCGCAGAACGACTGCGAAGAGGCGAAACCGACCCCACCGAAGGAGACTAGAGCCATGGCAGCTGTCAGCGCCAATAAACTTGAACTGCTGCAGATCGCGGACGCGGTTGCGCGCGAAAAATCGATCGACCGTGGCATCGTGATCGCGGCGATGGAAGACGCCATCGCCAAGGCGGCGCGGGCCCGCTACGGCAGCGAGACCGACGTCCACGCCGAGATTGACGCCAAGAAGGGCGAACTGCGGCTGTCGCGCCACATGCTGGTGGTCGACCAGGTCGAGAATTCAGCCAACCAGATTTCACTGATCGACGCCCAACGCGCCAATCCCGGCGCGCAGGTCGGCGACACCATCGCCGACACGCTGCCGCCGCTGGAATATGGCCGCATCGCCGCGCAGTCGGCCAAGCAGGTGATCGTGCAGAAGGTGCGCGAGGCCGAGCGCGACCGTCAATATCAGGAGTTCAAGGACCGCATCGGCGACATCGTCAACGGCATCGTCAAGCGCGTCGAATATGGCAGCGTCATCGTCGATCTGGGCCGCGGCGAAGCCATCGTACGCCGCGACGAAATGCTGCCGCGCGAAGTGTTCCGCAACGGCGACCGCGTTCGCGCCTATATTTTCGACGTGCGCCGCGAAACGCGCGGCCCCCAGATCTTCCTTTCCCGCACCCATCCGCAATTCATGGCGAAACTGTTCGCGCAGGAAGTGCCGGAAATCTATGACGGCATCGTCGAGATCAAGGCGGTGGCCCGCGACCCCGGGTCGCGCGCGAAAATCGGCGTTATCTCGAGGGATTCGTCGGTCGATCCGGTCGGCGCCTGCGTCGGCATGCGCGGATCGCGGGTGCAGGCCGTGGTCAACGAATTGCAGGGCGAAAAGATCGACATCATTCCGTGGTCACCCGATATTGCGACCTTTGTCGTCAATGCGCTGGCCCCCGCCGAAGTCGCCAAGGTCGTGATCGACGAGGAACGCGAGCGGATCGAGGTCGTGGTGCCCGACACCAATAACCAGCTGTCGCTGGCGATCGGCCGGCGCGGGCAGAACGTCCGCCTCGCCTCGCAGCTGACCGGCTGGGACATCGACATCCTGACCGAACAGGAGGAATCCGAACGGCGCCAGGCCGATTTCGAGAACTCCACGCGGGTGTTCATGGAAGCGCTCAATGTCGACGAGGTGGTCGGCCAGTTGCTGGCGTCGGAGGGCTTCACGTCGGTGGAGGAGCTGGCGCTGGTCGACGTCAGGGAATTGGCCGGCATCGAAGGCTTTGACGACGAAACGGCCAACGAGTTGCAGAATCGCGCCAAGGAATATCTGGAACAGCTCGAAAGCGAGCTCGAAAACAAGCGTAAGGAGCTCGGTGTGGACGATGCATTGAAGACGGTGCCCGGCGTGACCTCGAAAATGCTGGTCAAATTCGGCGAGAACGACATCAAGACGGTCGAGGATCTGGCCGGTTGCGCCACCGACGACCTGATCGGCTGGACCGAGCGCAAGGAAGGCGGCGAGCCGACCAAGCACCCCGGCATCCTCGACGCCAACGAAATCTCGCGCGACGACGCCGAGAACATGATCATGCAGGCGCGCGTCATCGCCGGCTGGATCACGCAAGCCGATCTTGTCAAGAAGACCGAGGAGCCCGAGGCCGCCGAAGGCCAGCCGGCTTAACGCGCGTGTTGCGCAAATGCCCGCCCCCGGACCCGATCCGGGGGTGGATACTGGCCTTGCGCGGCCGTAACGCGCAAATGAATGGAGCGATGTCGCCTGAATGCTTGCTTTCGCTGACCCCGATCTCGACAACGGACCGCGGACCGACAGGTCCACGACGATGCGGATGTGCGCGGTCACGCGCGAGGTGCGGCCGATCGGCGACCTGATCCGGTTTGTGGTCGCGCCGTCCGGCGAGGTGGTGGCGGATCTGAAACGCAAGCTGCCGGGTCGGGGCCTGTGGGTTTCAGCCTCGCACCATGCGGTTGCGGAAGCCGTCCGGCGACACCAATTTGGCAAGGGGTTCAAGCGCGAGGTGCGGGTGGCGCCAACGCTCGCCGCCGACACCGAAGCCCTGCTGGTACGTTTCGTGACCGAGGCCCTCGCGATGGCCGCCAAGGCGGGTCAGGTTGTATCCGGCTTCGGCAAGGTCGCGGACGCCCTGGAACGGCGGCAGGTGCAGGCCCCGATCAGAGCCCTGATCCATGCTTCCGACGGCGCGGCGGACGGAATCCGCAAATTGGACGCCATGGTCAGGCAAAATGCCGGAAATGGCGTAGAATTCCCCGAAATTCCGGTAATCGCGCCGCTGACCTCGGAACAATTGGATTTGGCACTTGGCCGGTCAAATGTGATACATGCAGCCCTGCTCGCGGGCCCGGCGAGCAAGACGTTCCTGTCGCGCAGCCATGTCCTGGTCCGATACCGGATGGCGGATGACGACAGAACCGCCGGCCATGCGGCCAGGAATTCGCCAATACAGACTGTGCGGACACGCACGACTTAAAGAAGATTAGGATTGCTGAATGGTTGATACGAAAACTCCTGGCGACAAGACGCTCAGTGTCCCGACCAAGACCTTGACGCTCAAGCCGCGCGTCGAGACGGGCACCGTTCGCCAGAGCTTCAGCCACGGCCGGACCAAGCAGGTCGTGGTCGAAAAGCGCGGCAAGCGTCGGGTCGGCGGCGACGCCCCCGCGGCCGAAACCCATGCGCCGGAGCCTGCGGTCGCCAAGGCGGCAGCGCCGGCCAAGGCGCCGATCGCCCGTGCCGCGCCGCCTGCGGCTCCGCCGCGCAGCAATTCCGGCGTCGTGCTCCGCACCCTGACCGAGGACGAACGCAGTGCGCGCGCCAGTGCGCTTGCCGACGCGAAGGTCCGCGATGTCGAAGAACGGCGCCTGGCCGAAGCAGAAGCCAAGCGGCGCAACAGCAAGGAAGGCATCGAGCAGGCCGAGCGCGAAGCCGCCGAGGCCCGCCGCAAGGCCGAAGAAGAGCGTCACCGTCAGGACGAGGAAGCCAAGCGCAAGGCCGAACTCGAAGCCAAGAAGCGTTTCGGCGAGGCCGAAGCCAAGGCCGCAACCGCGGCCCGCCCCGCGGTGCCCGTCGCGCGAGCCCCGGGAATCGCCGCCGACATCACCGACGAGGATGAAGGTCCGCGCCAGATCCGTCGTGGCCCGGGCGGCGTTGCCCGTCCCGCAGTCCCCCCGAAAACAACCGCCAAGCCGGCGCCGGCCAAGCAGCGCGGCCGCCTGACGCTGGTCACCGCGCTCAACGCCGACGACGTGCGCGAGCGCTCGATCGCGTCGTTCCGCCGCCGCACCCAACGGCTCAAGGGCCATCAGTCGAACGAGCCGAAGGAAAAGCTGGTTCGCGAGGTCATCATCCCGGAAGCCATCAATATCCAGGAACTCGCCAACCGCATGTCGGAGCGCGCCGTCGACGTCATCAGACTGCTGATGAAGCAGGGCGCGATGTACAAGATCACCGACGTGATCGACGCCGACACCGCGCAGCTGATCGCCGAGGAAATGGGTCACACCGTCAAGCGCGTGGCCGCGTCCGATGTCGAGGAAGGCCTGTTCGACATCGTCGACGATTCCACCGATACCGAGCCGCGTTCACCCGTGGTGACGGTGATGGGCCATGTCGACCACGGCAAGACCTCGCTGCTCGATGCGCTGCGCCACGCCAATGTGGTCTCCGGCGAGGCCGGCGGCATCACCCAGCATATCGGCGCCTATCAGGTGACCTCGCCGGAAAGCGGCAAGAAGATCACCTTCATCGACACGCCGGGCCACGCCGCGTTTACCGCGATGCGCGCGCGCGGCGCCAAGGTGACCGACATCGTGGTGCTGGTGGTGGCGGCCGATGACGGCGTCATGCCGCAGACCGTCGAAGCGATCAATCACGCCAAGGCGGCGAAGGTGCCGATGATCGTCGCCATCAACAAGATCGACAAGCCCGACGCGAAGCCCGAGCGGGTGCGTACCGAGCTGCTGCAGCACGAGGTTCAGGTCGAATCGCTGGGCGGCGACGTCGTCGACGTTGAGGTATCCGCCAAGAACAAGACCAATCTCGACAAACTGCTCGAGATGATCGCGCTGCAGGCCGAATTGCTCGACCTCAAGACCAATCCGTCCCGTCCCGCCGAAGGCACCGTGATCGAAGCCAAGCTTGATCGCGGTCGCGGTCCGGTCGCAACCGTGCTGGTGCAACGTGGCACCTTGCGGGTCGGGGACATTATCGTCGCCGGCGCCGAGATGGGCCGCGTCCGCGCGCTTATCAACGATCAGGGCGTGACCATCGACGAGGCCGGACCTTCGGTGCCGGTCGAGGTTCTTGGCTTCAACGGCCCGCCGGAGGCCGGCGACCGTCTTGCCGTGGTCGACAGCGAGGCCCGCGCCCGCCAGGTGACGAGCTACCGCGCCCATCAGAAGCGCGAGAATGCCGCCGCCAGCATTTCCGGCATGCGCGGCTCGCTCGAACAGATGATGTCGCAGCTCAAGACCTCGGGCCGCAAGGACTTCCCGCTGATCATCAAGGCCGACGTGCAGGGCTCGCTGGAAGCCATTCTCGGCTCGCTCGACAAGCTTGGCACCGACGAAGTCGCCGCGCGCATCCTGCATGCGGGCGTCGGCGGCATCAGCGAATCCGACGTAACGCTGGCGGAAGGCTTCAACGCCGCCATCATCGGGTTCAACGTTCGTGCCCACAAGGAAGCCGCCGCTGCCGCCAAGCGCAACGGCATCGAAATCCGCTACTACAACATCATCTACGATCTGGTGGATGACGTGAAAAAGGCGATGTCCGGTCTGCTCGCGCCGACGCTGCGCGAGACCATGCTGGGCAATGCCCTGATCCTGGAAGTGTTCAACATTTCCAAGGTCGGCAAGGTCGCGGGCTGCCGCGTCACCGACGGGTCGGTGGAACGCGGCGCCAATGTCCGCCTGATTCGCGACAATGTGGTCGTGCATGAAGGCAAGCTGTCGACGCTGAAACGCTTCAAGGATGAAGTGAAGGAAGTGCAGTCCGGCCAGGAGTGCGGCATGGCGTTCGAGAATTACGGCGACATGCGGGCCGGCGACATCATCGAGTGTTATCGCGTGGAGACGATCCAGCGCTCGCTGTAAGTTCGAACCTTACAAAGCGCGCTGATTTTGCAATTGAAACTGCGGCGTCATGGCCGGATTCGTTCCGGCCATCCGCGTCCTGGCTAATTCAAACGACAAAAACGTCGGTGCCCGCGAGCCGCGCGGGCATGACGACGTTGAGAGACGACAATGCCCGGTCATCACAAAAAAAGTTCCGCCCCCGGCGGCTCGCAGCGCCAGTTGCGGGTCGGCGAAATCGTGCGCCATGCGATCGCAGAAATCCTTTCGCACGGCAGCGTGCACGACCCGGAACTCGAGGGCCACATCGTCACCGTGCCCGAGGTGCGGATGTCGCCGGACCTGAAGCTTGCGACCGTCTATGTGATGCCGCTCGGCGGTCGCGATACCGACAAGGTGATCGCGGCGCTGGAGCGCAACAAGAAGTTCCTCCGCGGCGAGGTGGCGCGGCGCGTTAACCTAAAATTTGCGCCTGATGTCCGCTTCCGGGCAGACGACCGATTCGACGAAGCGGAACGAATAGAGAAATTACTGCGAACACCTGCGGTGCAAAGAGACCTCGCGCCGGATTCGCCAGATTCGGAAGAGTGACCTGATGATCGTGACCAGCGCAAACACCGTGATCGAGCCGGGAATCGATGATTCGGCCGAGCTTGAAAAAAATATTTCTTCGGGCGCGGATCGCGTTGAAAATCACGCGCGCGCCGGCAAGCAGCCGCGGCAGAACAATCAGCCGCGACGCGACAAGCGCGACGTCCACGGCTGGGTGGTCCTCGACAAGCCGATCGGCATGACCTCCACCCACGCGGTCGCAGTCGTGAAGCGGCTGTTTCAGGCCAAGCGCGCCGGCCACGCCGGCACGCTCGATCCGCTCGCCTCCGGCGGACTGCCGATCGCGCTGGGAGAGGCCACCAAGACGGTTCCATTCGTGATGGACGGCCGTAAGCGCTATCGCTTCACGGTCGCCTGGGGCGAGGAACGCGATACCGACGATACGGAGGGCCGGGTCGTCCGGACCAGCGAGAGCAGGCCCTCTGCCGAGGCGATCTGCGCCCTGCTGCCGCGCTTCACCGGCCTGATCGAGCAGACCCCGCCGCAATATTCCGCCATCAAGGTCCAGGGCGAGCGGGCCTATGACTTGGCGCGGGACGGCGAGGTTGTCGAACTGAAGCCGCGGCCGGTCGAGATTCACCAATTAACCTTGGTAGAACAGTTAGATAACAGCCATTCCGTGTTCGAGGCCGAGTGCGGCAAGGGAACCTATGTGCGGGCTTTGGCCCGCGATCTCGGCCGGATTCTCGGCTGTTTTGGCCATATCTGCGCGCTGCGGCGGACCCTGGTCGGGCCGTTCGGCGAGGCCGACATGATTCCGCTGGAACAGTTGCAGGCTTTGTGCGATAGAGCCGCGTCTGGCGAGGGCAGCCTCGCCGACGCGCTCATGCCCGTTGAGACCGCGCTGGACGACATCCCGGCACTGGCCGTCACACGGGCTGATGCGGCGAGGCTCCATCGGGGCCAAGCCGTTTTGTTGCGCGGACGGGATGCGCCCAATTGTAGCGGCACAGTCTATGTCACGGTGGCAGGCCGGCTTCTGGCCCTCGCCGAAATTGGCAATGGCGAACTCATCCCCAAGCGCGTGTTCAACCTGAACGGACTGACTGCCAGTCCGGCTCGCAACAACGAAAGTGTTTGACGATGTCGATTACCGCCGAACGCAAAGCGGAAGTTATCAAGACTAATGCCAACAAGGCCGGCGACACCGGCTCGCCCGAGGTCCAGGTCGCGATCCTGTCGGAACGCATCAACAACCTGACCGGGCATTTCAAATCCCACGTGAAGGACAACCATTCACGCCGCGGGCTTTTGAAAATGGTCGCAACGCGCCGTTCGCTTCTCGATTACATCAAGAGGAAAGACGAGGCGCGTTACCAGGCGCTGCTCGAAAAGCACAACATTCGGCGTTGAGTTCCCAGGCTTCACGCGCGCGTGTCGCGCGCGTTGTTGCGCGTGGTTTCGGAAGGCGGCGTTGCGCTCTTCCACCAGGGCCATGCGTATATCGTGTGCGAGCCATCAGCGGCTCGCATCAGGGCACGACCTTCGAAACGGTTTTTCGAAAAAAATTCGTGCCCCACAGAAGTTCGTCCAGCAGCACTCCGGCGACTGGACGATGACGGGCAAGGTGCCCGTCGCGCGGGTTGAAGGCGAGCCGCCTTTGCCCCGTACCAAATCGGAAGGATGAATACCATCCGGCACATCAAGACCATGGCAGGATCGCCGGACGCTGATCTCGAATTGCGATCAGCGTCCCGCAATCTTGCGCATGGTTTTTGTGTGCCGGACTTTCATGCCTTGCGTGAACCCATGAAAGAAAACCGCAATGTTCAATATTCATTCAGTCGAGATCGACTGGGGTGGACGTCCCCTCAGGCTTGAAACCGGAAAGATCGCCCGTCAGGCCGACGGCGCCGTCCTGGCGACCTATGGCGAGACCGTCGTGCTCGCCACCGTCGTCGCCGCCAAAACCCCCCGCGAGGGCGTCGACTTCCTGCCGCTGACCGTCGACTACATCGAAAAAACCTATGCTGCGGGGCGCATTCCCGGTGGCTATTTCAAGCGCGAAGGCCGGCCCACCGAGAAGGAGACCCTGGTCTCCCGCCTGATCGATCGGCCGGTCCGCCCGCTGTTCGTCGATGGCTGGCGCAACGAGACCCAGATCGTCGTCACCGTGCTGTCGCATGACATGGAGAACGATCCCGACGTGCTAGCCGTCGTGGCCGCCTCGGCGGCGCTGACCATCTCCGGCGCGCCCTTCAAGGGCCCGATCGGCGCGGCGCGCGTCGGCTTCATCAACGACGAATATGTGCTCAACCCGACGCTCGACGAAATGGTCGAAACCCAGCTCGATCTCGTCGTCGCCGGCACCGCCGACGCCGTGCTGATGGTGGAGTCGGAAGCCAAGGAACTCAACGAAGACATCATGCTCGGCGCCGTGATGTTCGGACACCGGCACTTCCAGCCGGTCGTCAACGCGATCATCGAGCTCGCCGAGAAAGCCGCGAAAGAGCCGCGCGAGGTCCATGTCGTCGACGAAAGCGCCCTGGAAAAGGAAATGCTCGGGCTGATCGAGGCCGATCTGCGCGCCGCCTACGCCATTCCGGTCAAGCAGGACCGCTACGCCGCGGTCGGCAAGACCAAGGAAAAGGTGATGGCGCACTATTTCCCGGAAGGCCAGGAGCCGAAATACGACAAGCTGCGCATCGCCGGCGTGTTCAAGGAGCTGGAAGCCAAGATCGTTCGCTGGAACATTCTCGACACCGGCAAGCGCATCGACGGCCGCGATTCCAAGACCGTCCGCAACATCATCGCCGAAGTCGGCGTACTGCCCCGCGCCCATGGCTCGGCGCTGTTCACCCGCGGCGAAACCCAGGCGATGGTGGTGACCACGCTCGGCACCGGCGAAGACGAGCAGTACATCGACTCCCTGTCGGGCACCTACAAGGAGCAGTTCCTGCTGCACTACAACTTCCCTCCCTATTCGGTCGGCGAAACCGGACGCATGGGCGGCACCAAGCGGCGTGAAATCGGCCACGGCAAGCTGGCCTGGCGCGCGATCCACCCCATATTGCCGCCGCACCACGAATTCCCCTACACGGTGCGCGTGGTTTCCGAGATCACCGAGTCCAACGGATCGTCTTCGATGGCCTCGGTCTGCGGCGCGTCGCTCTCGCTGATGGATGCGGGCGTTCCGTTGAAGCGGCCGACTGCCGGCATCGCCATGGGCCTTATTCTGGAAGGCTCGCGCTTTGCCGTGCTGTCGGACATTCTCGGCGACGAGGATCATCTCGGCGACATGGACTTCAAGGTGGCGGGTACTGAAGCGGGCATCACCTCGCTGCAGATGGACATCAAGATCTCCGGCATTACCGAGGAGATCATGAAGGTCGCGCTCGGCCAGGCCAAGGACGGCCGCATCCACATCCTCGGCGAGATGTCGAAGGCGCTCACCGCTGCGCGCGCCGAGCTCGGCGAATACGCGCCGCGCATCGAGACCTTCAAAATCCCGACCGACAAGATCCGTGAAGTGATCGGCACCGGCGGCAAGGTGATCCGCGAAATCGTCGAGAAGACCGGAGCCAAAGTCAACATCGACGACGACGGCACCGTGAAGGTCGCCTCCGCCGACGGCGAATCGATCAAGGCCGCGATCAAATGGATCAAGTCGATCGCGTCGGATCCTGAACTCAACGCGATCTATGACGGCACCGTGGTCAAGGTGATGGAGTTCGGCGCCTTCGTGAACTTCTTCGGCGCCAAGGACGGCCTCGTCCACATCAGCCAGCTCGCGTCGAACCGCGTGCAGAAGACCTCCGACGTCGTCAAGGAAGGCGACAAGGTCAAGGTCAAGCTGCTCGGCTTCGACGATCGCGGCAAGACGCGCCTGTCGATGAAGGCGGTCGACCAGGTGACCGGTGAGGACCTCGAGGCCAAGCAGAAGACCGAAGCCCCGCCGCGCGAAGCCGCCGGCGAGTAATCGCTTCGAAAATTCCGGTTGCGAAAGGGCGGCTGAAAAGCCGCCCTTTTTGTTTGGGGATGTGAGTGGTGCTCGCACCTATCTCGGTCGGTCCTCTCTGCCGCTAGCGGGAGAGGGAGCAGAACATCAACCCCGCTTGCCGTTCGGCGCGTCCTGCGCGCGAGGCACATCCATACTTTGCTTCACCACGTCCCCCAGTGCGCCAAAATCCGCCTGGCGCGGCGAGGTGCGGCGGAAGGCGAGGCCGATGCTGCGGCCGGGCTGCGGATTTTCCAGCCGCAGGAATTTTACCCGCTCGTCGCGACGCTCGACGTCGGCGGCGATCTGCGGAATCAGCGTCACGCCATAGCCGCCCGCGACCATCTGCATCACGGTGGTCAGGCTGGAGGCGCCGAACGCGGTGCCGCCGGCGCTCGTGCCGCGGCCGCGCGCGGTGCTAGCGCAAAGCGCCAGCGCCTGATCGCGCAGGCAGTGGCCGTCTTCGAGCAGGATCAGGCGGCTTTGATCGATGTCGCCGACGGCCACCCGCCTGGTCGCGCTGCGCGGATCGTTAGCGGGTACCGCGAGCAAAAACAGGTCGTCGAACAATTGCACCGTATCGATGTCGGGCTCGCCCAGCGGCAGGGCCAGCAACGCGGCATCGAGCGCGCCGCTCTTGATCTCCTCGACCAGCTGCCGGGTCTGGGTTTCCCGCAACTCCAGCCGCAGCTCCGGAAACCTGGTTTGCAGCGTGGGGAGAATCCGCGGCAGCAGATAGGGCGCCAGCGAGGGAATCACCCCGAGCATTAACCGCCCCGTCAGCGGGCCGCTGCGATGGCGGGCGAAATCCACCAGGTCCCGCGAAGCCGTCAGCACCTCTTCGCCACGGCGGGCGATTTCGCGCCCGACATCGGTCAGCATCACGTCGCCCGGACGCCGTTCCACCACGGCAACGCCGAGCGTCCGCTCGAGATCCCGGATCTGCATCGACAGAGCCGGCTGGGTCACGGCGCAAGCCTCGGCGGCGCGGCCGAAATGGCCGTGTTTGGCGAGCGCGGAAAGATAACGAAGCTGTCGAAGCGTGATCATCGCCATCAGATAAACTGATCGGGAGTTCAAGACAATTCGACTGGACCTTATGTTAGATATCTTCCAAGGTGAGGGTCCGGCGAATTTGGCGAGAGAGGCACCCACCCCGCGGATCCGGGCCAAACCCCGACGATTGCGCGCTTCTCCACAGCGGCCGGCGAACCCGATGCAGCCAATGCGGAGCGCGACGTGCGCGGCTTCGCCCCTGCAATTCCACACTGAGGGAGGTAACTGGGGTCTCTTCGGCCACAACTCCTGGAAGCCGTCATCATTCCATACGGAACAACTCGAAGAAAACTACAGAAGCGCGATGGAGAAAAAACATGGACGCAAAGACTGACGACAGCTCCGGCAAGTGCCCGTTCACCGGCGGCACCCGCAGACACAGGAACAGCGACTGGTGGCCAGAGCATCTCGATATCGGCGTGCTCCATACCAAGGCGCCCGCCGCCGATCCGATGGGTGAAGCGTTCGACTATGCCAAGGAATTCGAGAGCCTCGATATCGACGCCGTGATCAAGGACCTGCGTGCCTTGATGACCGACTCGCAACAGTGGTGGCCGGCCGACTTCGGTCACTATGGCGGATTGTTCATCCGCTTGGCGTGGCACAGCGCCGGTACCTACCGCATCAGCGACGGTCGCGGCGGCGCCGGCGCCGGTCAGCAGCGCTTCGCGCCGCTCAACAGCTGGCCGGATAACGCGAACCTCGACAAGGCGCGCCGCCTGCTGTGGCCGATCAAGCAGAAATATGGCCGCAAGATTTCCTGGGCCGACCTCATGGTTCTCACCGGCAACGTCGCCCTCGAATCGATGGGCTTCAAGACGTTCGGCTTTGCCGGCGGCCGCGCCGATGTGTGGGAGCCTGAAGAGTTGTATTGGGGTCCCGAGAGCACGTGGCTGGGCGACGAACGCTACAGCGGCGAACGTCAGCTGGCGGAGCCGCTCGGCGCGGTGCAGATGGGCCTGATCTACGTCAATCCGGAAGGCCCGAACGGCAAGCCGGATCCGGTTGCCTCAGCAAAAGACATCCGCGAAACGTTCTTCCGCATGGCGATGAACGACGAAGAGACCGTGGCGCTGATCGCCGGCGGCCACACTTTCGGCAAGACCCACGGTGCCGGCGATCCATCGCTGATCGGCGCCGAGCCGGAAGGCGCGGCGATCGAGGATCAAGGCCTCGGCTGGAAGAGCACGTATGGCACCGGCTTGGGCGCCGACGCCATCACCGGTGGCCCGGAAGTGACCTGGTCGCAGACACCGACGAAATGGAGCAACCATTTCTTCGACAACCTGTTCAAGTACGAATGGGAGCTGACCAAGAGCCCGGCCGGCGCGCAGCAGTGGAAAGCGAAAGGCGCCGAGGCCACCGTCCCCGACGCATACGACAAGTCGAAGAAGCATGTTCCGACCATGCTGACCACGGACCTCGCGCTGCGCTTCGACCCGGCCTACGAGAAGATCTCGCGCCGCTTCTACGAGCATCCGGACCAGTTCGCGGACGCTTTTGCCCGCGCCTGGTTCAAGCTCACGCACCGCGACATGGGGCCGATCGTGCGCTATCGCGGCAAGCTCGTGCCGAAGGAAACGCTGATCTGGCAGGACCCGATCCCCGCCGTGGATCATCCGCTGATCGGGGAGACGGACATTGCGGCCCTGAAGGCTAAAATCCTCGCCTCCGGCCTGTCGGTTTCCCAGCTGGTCTCGACCGCCTGGGCGTCGGCCTCGACGTTCCGCGGCTCCGACAAGCGCGGCGGTGCCAACGGCGCGCGCATTCGCCTCGCGCCCCAGAAGGATTGGGACGCGAACAATCCGCCCGAACTGGCGAAGGTCCTGCAGAAGCTCGAAGCGATCCGGAAGGAGTTCGGCAAGAAAGTGTCGCTCGCCGACCTGATCGTGCTCGGCGGCGGCGCCGCCATCGAGAAGGCAGCGAAGGATGCCGGTCTGAGCGTGACGGTCCCGTTCGCGCCTGGCCGCATGGACGCATCACAGGAGCAGACCGACGTCGCCTCCTTCGCGCCGCTGGAGCCCCGCGCCGACGGCTTCCGCAACTATGTCAGCGGCAAGCGACAGTTCACGATGCCGGAGGAGGCTCTGGTGGATCGGGCGCAACTGCTGACGCTGACGGCACCCGAGATGACGGTGCTGGTCGGCGGCCTGCGCGTGCTCGGCGCCAATGCCGGCAACTCGAAGCACGGCGTCTTCACCAAGAAGCCGGAAACGCTGACCAACGACTTCTTCGTCAACCTCCTCGACATGAGCACGGAGTGGCAGCCGGCCGGCTCCGACGGCGCGTACGAAGGCCGCGACCGCAAGACCAAGGCGGTGAAGGGGACCGGCACCCGCGTCGACCTGATCTTCGGGTCGCATTCCCAGCTCCGCGCCATCGCGGAAGTCTATGGCAGCGCGGACGCCAAGGAGAAGTTTGCGAAGGACTTCGTCAAGGCGTGGACCAAGGTCATGAATGCGGATCGCTTCGATCTGGTCTGATCGCAGCAAGAAGGCCTTCGACCGCTCCTAGCGCAGCGGCGGAGTGAATTTCCGCTTTGGGTTGAAGTGGATGAAGCCCTCGCGATAATGTCGCGAGGGCTTTTTCTTTGTCCCGAGGGTTCCTCTTCATGCCGCCGCCCGCGATCCGTACCGCCCGAACAGACGAATATGACGAGATCGCCCGCGTCTGGATGAACAGCTGGGCTTCCACCGGGCTGGAGGATGCCAGCAACTTCCTGCTCGCCAAATTGCGCGCCCGCGTGCCGCTCGAGATGGAGAGGGGATGGACCCTCTACGTCGCCGATGACCGCGGCACGATCGCAGCGATGCTGGCGCTGCATCTGCCCAGGATGTATCTCGATCAGTTGTTCGTCGCCCCGGAATATCAGGGCCAAAACCTCGGGCGGAAGCTGCTCGCCTTCACCCGCGAGCTGCTGCCACGCGAAATCCACCTGCGCTGCGTGCGTGAAAATGAAAAGGCCTGGCGTTGGTACGAGCGCGAGGGTTTTGTCTTTGAACAGCAACAGGTCGAGCCGATGACCGGCTTTGTCATGAAATATTATCGGTGGAAGAAGGGGACGATGCCATGATGAAACTCTATTGGTCGCCGCGCTCGCGGTCGTTTTCCGCGCTTTGGCTGATGGAAGAGGCCGGGCAGCCGTATGAGCGCGTGCTGACCGACATCTCCAAGGGGGCGCAGAAGACGCCGGAATATCTCGCCATCAATCCAATGGGCAAGGTGCCGGCGCTAACGGACGGCGAGGCGGTCCTCGCCGAGTCCGCGGCGATCTGTGCCTATGTCGCCGAACGCTATCCGCAGGCGAAGCTGGCACCGCCGCTCGGCGATCCCTTGCGCGCGAAATATCTTTACTGGTTGTTCTTCGGACCCGGCTGCGTCGAGCCCGCGATGGTGCAGCTTGCCACCAAGATCGAAATGAATCCGGTGGCCGCGGGCTGGGGCGATGCCCAGCGCGTGTTCGACGTGCTCGACGCCGCGTTGACGAAAGGACCGTGGCTGCTCGGCGAAACGTTTTCCGCAGCCGACATCGTCATTGGCTCCGGGCTGAATTTCGCGGTCCGGCTTTTCAAGATGGTGCCGGCGCGCCCTTCATTCGACCGCTACATTGACGCTTGCGCGGCGCGGCCGGCATTCCAGCGCGCCACGGCGCTCGCGGCCGGCTAGATTTCTTTGTTTGAGCATGATCTTTTCGGAAAACCGGTTCCCACTTTTCCGGATCATGCTCTAGCCTCACTCCGCCATATCCTTCAGATTTTCCGGCCGCGGCATCGAAATGACATTGTAGCCGGAATCGACGAAATGGGTCTCGCCGGTGACGCCGCCCGACAGGTCGGACAGCAGGTACAGCGCCGAGCCGCCGAGTTCATCGAGCGTCACGCCCCGACCGAGCGGCGAGTGCTTCTGCTGGAAGGCGAACATCGCGCGCGCGTCGCCAATGCCGGAACCAGCGAGGGTGCGCACCGGACCGGCCGAAATCGCATTGACGCGAATGCCGCGCGGGCCGAAGTCGGCGGCGAGATAGCGCACCGAGGCTTCCAGCGCGGCCTTGGCAACGCCCATCACGTTGTAATTCGGCATGACCCGGGTCGAGCCGCCAAAGGTCAGCGTGATCATCGCGCCGCCGGACGCCGGCATCATTTCGGCTGCACGCTTCGCCAGTTCGGTGAACGAAAAGCAGGAGATCAACATGGTCCGCGAAAAATTCTCGCGGCTGGTGTCGGCGTAACGCCCCTTCAGCTCGCTCTTGTCGGAAAACGCGATGGCGTGGACCAGGAAATCGAGCTGCCCCCATTTGGCGCGCAGCGCCGCGAACACCGAATCGACGCTGGCGAGGTCCTCGACATCGCAGGGCAGCACCAGGGGAACGCCGAGCTGTTCGGCCAGCGGCCTGACCCGCTTGCCCAGCGCCTCGCCCTGATAGGTGAAGGCAAGCTCGGCGCCTTGCGCGGCGAGCGTTTTGGCAATGCCCCAGGCAATCGAGTGATCATTGGCGACGCCCATGATCAAACCGCGCTTGCCCTTCATCAGGTCGTTCATCGCTCCTCCACTGCACTCATCTTCCTGACGTCATCGCCCGGCTTGACCGGGCGATCCAGTAATACGAAGCGTTTGGGTAATTTACGAGAGCCGCGGCGTACTGGATGCCCCGCTTTCGCGGGGCATGACAAACCCTACGCATCCATCCGCTTGAACACCAGCGTGGCGTTGGTGCCGCCGAAGCCGAAGGAATTCGAAAGCACGGTTCCCAGTCTTGCGTTGTCGATGCGTTTGCGCACGATCGGCATGTCGGCGAAGATCGGATCGAGTTCACTGATATTGGCGCTTTCGCAGATGAAGCCGTTCTGCATCATCAGCAGCGAATAGATCGCCTCCTGCACGCCGGTGGCGCCGAGCGAATGGCCGGTCAGCGCCTTGGTCGCGGAAATCGGCGGGCACTTGTCACCGGTGCCGAACACCTTGCGGATCGCCTCGATTTCCGGCGGATCGCCGGCCGGGGTCGAGGTCGCGTGCGGATTGATGTAGTCGATCTTGGTATTCACCGTCGACATTGCCATTTTCATGCAGCGCTCGGCGCCCTCGCCCGAGGGGGCCACCATGTCATAGCCGTCGGAGGTGGCGCCGTAGCCGACGATTTCGCCGTAAATCTTCGCGCCGCGCGCCTTGGCATGCTCCAGCTCTTCCAGCACCACCACGCCGGCGCCGCCGGCAATGACAAATCCGTCGCGGCTGATGTCGTAGGGGCGGGAAGCGGTCGCGGGCGTATCGTTGTATTTCGACGACATCGCGCCCATGGCGTCGAACAGCACCGACAGCGTCCAGTCGAGTTCCTCGCAGCCGCCGGCGAAGATGATGTCCTGCTTGCCGATCTGGATGGTCTCGTAGGCGTTGCCGATGCAGTGATTCGAGGTGGCGCAGGCCGAGGAGATCGAATAGTTCACGCCCTTGATCTTGAACCAGGTGGCGAGCGTCGCCGAGGCCGTGGACGACATCGCCTTCGGCACCGCGAACGGCCCGACCCGCTTCGGCCCCTTGGTGCGGGTGATATCGGCGGCTTCCACGATGGTGCGCGCCGACGGTCCGCCGGAGCCCATGATGATGCCGGTGCGGATATTGGAAACTTCGGTTGGCTCGAGGCCGGAATCCTGGATCGCCTGCTCCATCGCGACATGATTCCAAGCCGCGCCTTCCCCGAGGAAGCGCATCGCGCGCCGATCGATGACGCCCGCCGGATCGAGGGTTGGCGCGCCCTGCACCTGGGAGCGGAAGCCGAGCTCGGCATATTTATCCGCGCGCGTGATTCCGGACTTCGCCTCGTGAAGGCTCGCCAGCACTTCCTGGGTGTTGTTTCCGATGGACGAGACGATGCCCATCCCCGTGATGACAACCCGCCTCATGATCGCCTCGCCCTGTCGTTGTATTCTTTTGTGATGCCCGTGATCAAACCGAAAGCCGCCACGCCGGCGGGAGCACGTATCTCATGTTCCCGGCTGCAATGCGGCACCCTGCTTGAACAGCCCGACCTTCAAATCCTTCGCGCGATAGATAATCTCGCCGTCCATGGAAAGCCAGCCGTCAGCGATGCCCAGTACCAGCTTTGATCGCATCACCCGCTTGATGTCGACATTGTACACAACCTTGCGGACGTTCGGCAGCACCTGCCCGGCCAGCTTCAACTCGCCAAGTCCAAGGGCCCGGCCGCGGCCTTCGCCCCCGGTCCAGCCCAGATAGAAGCCGACCATCTGCCACATCGCGTCGAGGCCGAGACAGCCGGGCATGACCGGGTCGTTCTTGAAATGGCAGCCGAAAAACCAGAGGTCCGGCTTCACGTCGAGCTCGGCCCGGACCACGCCTTTGCCGTATTCACCGCCGGTTTCGGAAATCTCGCTGATGCGGTCGAACATCAGCATCGGAGGCAGCGGCAATTGTGCGTTGCCAGGGCCGAACATCTCGCCGCGGCCGCAGGCCAGCAAATCCTCATATTCGTATCCGCCGCGCCGATCCAGCATGGTGCCAGCCTTTTCAAAATCCTGATGAAGCATTTTGCGAAACGGACCCGTTTTGGCCAGGAAGCGCGTCAATTATCGCAGATTGGGCGCTGATACCGCAGGTCAGGACCCCCTGCGGCAACTGACGCTCGCTTTTGCCAAACGCGCGTCAGACCAAGTCCGCGCGCTCTCTATCATAGGCTCTGCGGGCGGCAAAGCACCACGCCGGGGCAATTAGCCGCTTCCCCTTGCGGGGGCGCTTAACCCTGGGGGCACTCCAGTTGCGAAAAACTTGCATCTGAGAAGATTCCTTCTTATATTCCGATACCATAGTACTCAGATAGCGTGTGGTGCCGGACGTGGAATCGAGCGACAGCAGGCCATTTTTGAATGACGAAGCCGCCGGTTCGGGGCCCCGCGTTGCGGGACGCCAGCCGGCCCTGACCGGCTGTCCGTGGCACGACGTCAACGAGATGCTGCAGGCCGCGGGCCTGCGCCCGACCCGTCAGCGCATGGCGCTCGGCTGGCTTCTGTTCGGGAAGGGCGCCCGCCACCTCACCGCGGAAATGCTCTATGAGGAGGCGACGCTGGCGAAGGTCCCGGTGTCGCTCGCGACCGTATACAACACGCTCAACCAGCTCACGGATGCGGGCTTGCTGCGTCAGGTCAGCGTCGACGGCACCAAAACCTATTTCGACACCAACGTGACGGCGCATCACCACTTCTATCTCGAAAACAACCACGAACTGGTCGACATCCCGGACCCGCATCTGGTGTTGCAGAAGATGCCCGAGGTGCCCGAAGGCTATGAGATCGCCCGGGTCGACATGGTCGTGCGGCTGCGCAAGAAGCGCTGAGCTTTTCCACCACCTCCCAAAATAAGCCGTCATGCCCGCGCTGGTCGCGGGCATCCACGTGTTAGTTTCTGGGCGCCGAAGACGTAGATGGCCGGACATAG
Source organism: Bradyrhizobium sp. (assembly GCF_004799445.1). Classification (GTDB taxonomy): domain Bacteria; phylum Pseudomonadota; class Alphaproteobacteria; order Rhizobiales; family Xanthobacteraceae; genus Bradyrhizobium. Next base: position 161,349 of record NZ_SSNA01000202.1, on the reverse strand, counting down.
GCGAGCGGAAGCGAGGCCATCCTTCGGACGGCTATGCCCGGCCATAACGAAGTATGGAACATTCGTTGGGAAGAAGAACGACGAAAGTCAGTCCACCTTCTCGTCTGCGTAGACGCCCCACAGCCGCTGCTGTTCGATCCAGCCATCGAAACCGTTGCCCGAGACGCGGCACCAGCCGGCCGAGCAATGCTTGACCTGGGCCACGACGCCGGCCTGCAGGCGGGCGGCGACCGCGCTGGCAGGATCGGCGCGATCGTAGAGCGGCGCGAAATCGTCCTTGCTCTTCATGCTGATCACGGCGGTGCGCCGGCCCGACAGCAGCGAGTGATAGACCCACCCCTCCGCGCCTTCGGAATCGCGAACCCGGCGCCAGTTCTCGAACTCGGCGGTGATCTCAACCGGCAGGCCCGAGCGGGTGTAAACCCAGGCCACGTCGTTGTCCTTGGTCGGGCCGGCCCTGACGTTCACGTGATCGGATTTGAGACTGACGTAGCGCGGCACCGGCAGACCGCTGGTGGTGAGCGCCGAATCCTTTGCCGACAATGCCGTGCTGGCCGACGCGCCCAGCAAGCAACCTGCGAGCACCGCCACCGAACAAAAACGCCCCAACCCCATCAACTCGTCCCCTGCCGAGATACCAGCTCAAATCCTTCGAGCTGAAGCACGTGCAACCACCGGCCCCTGAAACCCCTGTACCCCCGCCCGATTGCCCTCGGCTTGTGAAACCCGGTTCCTCCCGGGGGTTCTTGTCTTGGCCCGGCCTTCTGCTAGAGAGGACGGAACACCAAGCCCCAAGACGAGCCCGAAAGTCCCCGCAGGAAATCCGACGGAGATATCGGGGGAACCCAAGAGAGCCCAGAGCAAACGCCCGGATCACGCGGCAGCGGCAGTGTCGAACAACCGGGTTAATGAGGTCTGAACAACCTCATGAGAGCAGGACATGTCCGTCAAGAAAAAGCCCCTCGTTGTCGTGACGCGCAAGCTGCCGGACTCGATCGAGACCCGGATGCGCGAATTGTTCGACGCGCGGCTCAATCTCGACGATACGCCGTTGACGCCCGAGCAAATCGCGGATGCCGTCCGCTCGGCCGACGTCCTGGTGCCGACCGTCACCGACGAGATCACCGAAGAGCTTCTCAAGCAGCCCGACTGTCGGCTGAAACTGATCGCCAATTTCGGCAATGGCGTCGACAATATCGATGTCATGTCAGCGCATGCGCGCGGCATCACCGTGACCAATACGCCGAAGGTTTTGACCGAAGATACCGCCGATATGACCATGGCGCTGATCCTCGCGGTGCCGCGCCGGCTGATCGAAGGCGCCTCGATCCTCACCGAGGGCAAGCACTGGCCGGGCTGGTCGCCGACCTGGATGCTCGGCCACCGCATCGGGGGAAAGCGGCTCGGCATCATCGGCATGGGCCGCATCGGCCAGGCGGTGGCGCGCCGCGCGCGCGCCTTCGGCCTGCAGATCCACTACCACAATCGCCGCCCGGTGGCGCCGCGCATCGCCGAGGAACTGGGTGCGACCTATTGGGAAAGCCTCGACCAGATGCTGGCGCGGATGGACATCATCTCGGTGAACTGTCCGCACACGCCGGCAACGTTCCATCTGTTGTCGGCGCGGCGGCTCAAGCTGATCCGCAAGGATGCCTATATCGTCAACACCGCGCGCGGCGAGGTGATCGACGAGGAGACCCTGACCAAGCTGATCGAAACCGGCGAGATCGCCGGCGCCGGCCTCGACGTGTTCGAGCATGAGCCGGCGGTCAGCCCGAAACTGGTCCGGCTGGCGAAGGCCGGCAAGGTGACGCTGCTGCCGCATATGGGCTCGGCCACCATCGAGGGCCGCGTCGAAATGGGCGAGAAGGTGATCATCAACATCCGGGCCTTCCTCGACAATCACAAGCCGCCGGACCGCGTATTGCCGAGCATGTTGTAAATGCCGTCATTCCGGGATGGTGCGCTAGCACCAGGCCCGGAATGACGCTTTCAGCGATGCCCGCTCAGATCGGTGATGACAAGCGCGTCGCCGTTGAGCGGATTCAAGGGATCGCGCTGATAGCGCAGGGTCTCGAACCGCATCGCGCGGGCGTCCACCATCAACAGCCGGCCGACCAGGCCTTCGCCAAATCCGACGATTTCGCGGATCGCCTCCAGCGCCATCATCGATCCCAGCACGCCGGCGAGTGCGCCCATCACGCCCGCCTCCGCGCAGGCCGGCACCGTTCCGGGTGGCGGCGGTTCGGGAAACAGGCACCGGTAGGTCGGGTTATACTCTCCGTCGGCGTTTTTCTCATGCGCGCGGATCGTGGTCAGCGAGCCGTCGAACATGCCCAGCGCGGCCGTGATCAGCGTTTTGCCGGCGAGAAAACACGCATCCGAAACCAGATAGCGGGTTTCGAAATTGTCGGAACCATCGAGCACCAGGTCGTAACTGCCGATCAGTTCCATCGCATTGTGGGCGTCGAGCCGCGTGGCATGGGCCGCAAACCTGACGTGCGGGTTCAGCGCGTAGATTTGCGTGGCGGCGCTGTCGACCTTGCGACGGCCGATATCCGGCGTGGCGTGAATGATCTGGCGCTGCAGATTGGACAGTGAAACGATATCGTCATCGACCACGCCGAGCGTGCCGACCCCGGCGGCGGCGAGATACATCAGCGCCGGCGCACCGAGGCCGCCCGCGCCGATCACCAGCACGGACGCTTCCTTCAATGCCGCCTGGCCCGGACCGCCGACCTCACGCAGCACGATATGGCGGGCGTAACGCTCGAGTTCGTCCGGACTCAGCATCTTGAAATCATGTCCCTGAATCCGGACACCGGATTGCCTGGCCGCTTCGCGTCCTTGCGCAAGCGCTTCGCGTTTGTCGCAGGCAATGACGGCTGTTTTGCCACCATTTGCTGAACCCTCCGCCTGTTGGTGCCGACCAACCAGATGTGCTTAATTGCGCTGGCGTCAATGGACCCGAGATTTGTCATGAGATCGATGCTGACGGCAACATTGATATTCGTGGCCACGGGCGCCACCGCCCAGGCCCAGCTGACGCCGCCGTCCACCGCGGGCACCAAGCCAAAGCAGGTCGCAACCGTCCCGATCCGCCCCGCGCTGCAAACTCCCGCCGACACCGCTAGCGCGATGGCGCAGGCCGAACGGCTGGCAATCCAGTCGGATCTCGCCTGGGTTGGCCAGTACAATGGCGCCATATCCGGCGAAGTCAGCGAGCGTATGGTGGAGGCGATCAAGGAATTTCAGAAAGCGGGGGGCGGCAAAGCGACCGGCGTGCTCAATCCGAAGGAGCGCAGCGTCCTGGCCGAGACCGCAAAGCGGCGCCAGGACAATGCCGGCTGGAAGATCGTGACCGACGCCGGTACCGGGGCGCGGCTTGGCATTCCCACCCGGCTGGTGCCGCAGCAAACCTCCGACGCCAACGGCGCGAAATGGAGTTCACCTACCGGCACGATCCAGATTCAACTCTCGCGGCGCAAGGAAGCCAGCCCGGCCGCGGCGAAGCTCGCCGAGCGGGAAAAGAAAGAACCGGCCGGGCGCACCGTCGATTACACCGTGGTGAAGCCGGATTTCTTCGTGCTGTCGGGGTTGCAGGGCCTGAAGAAGTTCTATGTGCGCGGCACCTTCAAGGGCGATGAAGTCCGCATCCTCACCATTCTCTACGATCAGGCCACTGAAAATACCGTTGAGCCGGTGGTGATCGCGATGTCGAGTGCGTTCAACCCGTTCCCGGCGAACGCCGGCCCGCCGCCGCGCAAGACCGTCGAATACGGCACCGGCGTGATCGTCAGCGACGACGGCGCGATCGTCGCCGACCGCCAGATCACCGACGGCTGCCTCGCGATCGCGATTGCGGGTTTCGGCAACGCCGATCGCGTCGCCGAGGACAAGGACCACGATCTGGCGCTGCTGCGTATTTATGGCGCGCGCGGATTGAAGCCGCTCGGCGTGAGCGAGGATACGGCCAGAACCAGTGTCGAACTGACCGGCATTTCCGATCCGCAAAACCAGGGCGGCGGTGCTGCCGTGAGCAGCGTCAAGGCGTCGGTCGCGCCAATCGGCGGCGGCGGCGACCTCGCGCTGTCACCGCCGCCGGCGCTCGGCTTTTCCGGTGCCGCGGCACTCGACGGCGACGGCAAGTTTGCCGGCGTGGCGCTGCTGAAGCCGGTCATTGTCGCAGGGCCGGCGGCTGCAACGCCCGCGGCGCAAGCCGTGCTGGTGCCGGCGGATTCGGTGCGCGAATTCCTGAAAGCCAATGGCGTCAATGCGGCCGGCGGATCGTCGGATGCGAGGGCATCCGTGGTTCGCGTGATCTGCGTGAGGAAGTGATCGAGACGCCGGCCACGTCCCGTATTCACCCGGAATAGCCATGCGCGCCACAACTTGTCACCGTGATGTGTTGCTGATTCGGATCGCCGCGATCCCCTGAGACCTGTGGATCGGGCCGGCACGTCCTGAGCGAGAATTGCTCGGCATCGTAGACGCGATGCACCTCAGTTGGCGTACCCGTAAACTCCCGCAAAAAGCAATCCAAAGGATTCACCATGCATACGATCGTATTGGCTACCCAGAAGGGCGGCAGCGGCAAAAGTACGCTTGCCGTCGGCCTCGCCCTTGCAGCCATCCAGGCCGGACACACTGTTCGCCTGATCGAGACCGACTCCCAGGGGACTCTCTCGAACTGGCAAAGCCGGCGCGTCTATGCCGAGCCCATCGTCGATCCGGTCTACGTCGCCGGCGAAATCGAACAGCGGCTGCAGTCCTTGAGCGCCAGCGGCGTGACGCTGGCGATCATCGATACCGCCGGCGACATCAGCGCCGTGACGACGGCGGCCATTCGCTGCGCCGATCTGTGCCTGATCCCGGCGCGACCGACCATTGCCGATATCGAAGCGACCGCATCGACGCTGCATTTGATCCGCTCCAACGACACGCCATTCGCCTTCGTCCTTAACCAGACGCCGATCCGTGGCCAGCGCATCAACAACGCGGCCTCGGCGCTTTGCGACGAGGGAACGCTCGATAGCGCCGGTGTTCTCGCCCAGCCTTTCATCGTGATGCGCAACGACCACCAGGATGCGCTGAGTGCGGGCCTCGCGGTGAGTGAATATGCGCCGGCGAGCAAATCGGCGGACGAGGTTCGCGGCCTCTGGCAATGGGTCGCGGCCAGACTGGACGCCGGCCTGACCGCCGATGAACAGCCGATCGTCGGCGATCTGCCGGCATCGCCGGATATTCTCTCAGCGATGTTCTTAAAGCCGCCTGCAGAAACGGCTGCGGCTGTTTCCTGAAGGGCGCCCATGTCCCGGACGTGGTGCAGCGCCTCTTCGCCGGTGCGCCGCAGAGCCGGGACCGTGCGAAACATCGTTGAGTAATAGGACCCCCGGATCAGCAGCGCACCGCTGGCGCGCTGCGCAGCATCCGGGGCACATCCGCCGCAGATAGCACCTCATTTCTGGCATTTCGGACACCAGAACGTGGAGCGCCCGTTCTGGGTGAACCGCCGCACGATCCCGCCGCATCCCGCGGTCTGGCATGGCTCGCCTTCGCGATCGTAGACCTGAAACGAATGCTGGAAATAGCCGAGCTCGCCCGAGGTCTGGCGATGATCCCGCAGCGACGAGCCGCCGGCCTTGATGGCTTGGTTAAGCACCGCGTGAATCGCCTCCACCAGCCGCCTGGCATGATCGGTCGGTTCGCCCTTTCTGGTGGCCAGAGTCGCGGCCAGTCTTCGCGGCGACAGATGCGCGCGAAATAGCGCCTCGCAGACATAGATATTGCCGAGGCCCGCGACCACGCGCTGGTCGAGCAGCGCCGCCTTCAGGCTGGTCTTTTTGTTGGCGCATGAGCGCGCCAGCATGTTGGCATCGAATTCATTGCCGAGCGGTTCAGGCCCGAGACCGCTGAGCAGCGGCTCGTCTTCGAGCCCCTTGCGGGCGATCACCTTCATGTAACCGAACCGGCGCGGATCGTTGAAGACGATGGCCGCGCCCGACGACATCCGGAACACGACATGGTCATGCGCGCGATCCTCGCCGCGCGGGCGGTGGAACTGGCCCGGCGCTTTCTGATCCCCATCCTTGAGGACGCGGAACGAACCGGACATCCCCAGATGCATCAGGAGCACGTCGCCGGAGCCAAGGTCCGCCATCAGGTATTTGGCGCGGCGGCCGAGGCCGGTCACGGTCTGGCCTTCGAGGCGCGCGACAAAGTCCTTCTGGAACGGAAACCGGAGGTCTTTGCGCCGGACTTCCGCCTGCACAATCCGCGCGCCCTCCATGGCCGGCTGCAGGCCGCGGCGGACAGTCTCGACTTCGGGCAATTCGGGCATGGGAGCATTCACACGGAGCGCGATCAGCAAAAGTGTATGCGGTTTTGCGTCCGATCGCGCTCCAATTGTTGTATTTTGCGCACAATCTCCTCGCCAAACCGCTTACACTTTGGCGGATTGTGCGCTGAGACCCTGACGTGATAGCGCCATTGCGGCGGGCACGCTATGGTCCGGCTGGCGCCCAATTTCCGAAGTTCGCAAGCCCTCGCTGCACCGTCGGACGAACTTCGGAAAGTGAAGGGCGCCATAAAATGTATGATTCTAGTGTCGCTCTTCGATTTGAAGTTCCTGATAGAACCTGCCGCTGGCTGTGCTGGAACTTCAAATCGGCGGCACTAGCGGAGACGACTTGATGGACCAACCGGACCAAACCACGCATTTCGGCTTCAGGGATGTGCCCCTGAGCGACAAGCAGACGCTGGTAAACGACGTGTTTCACAGCGTGGCGCAGCGCTATGACCTGATGAACGATTTGATGTCGGCGGGCCTGCATCGGGTCTGGAAAGACCTGATGATCAACGCGCTCAACCCGCCGCGCGGCGATACGCCATTTGCCCTGCTCGATGTCGCCGGCGGCACCGGCGACATCGCGTTCCGCGCCGCCGGGGCGGCTGGACCGGGCTTCAAAGCCACGGTCTGTGACATCAATTCCGATATGCTCGAGGTCGGCCGTCAGCGCGCGGCGGCGCGGCAGCTGGACGATCGCGTATCGTTCGTCGAAGGCAATGCCGAGGAGCTGGCTTTTCCCAACCGGGCGTTCGACGCCTACACCATCGCGTTCGGCATCCGCAACGTGCCGCGGATCGATCGCGCGTTAAGCGAGGCGTTTCGCGTGCTGAGGCCCGGCGGCCGGTTCCTGTGCCTGGAATTTTCCACCGTCGACGTGCCGGGGCTTGATCGGATTTACGATCTGTTTTCGTTCAAGGTGATTCCGCCGCTCGGCCGCGCGGTGACCGGCGATGCCGCGTCCTATCAATATCTAGTGGAGTCGATCCGCAAATTCCCGAAGCCCGGCGCTTTCGCCGAGATGATCGGCGCCGCCGGCTTTTCCCGCGTCGGCTGGCAAAGCTTCTCGGGCGGCATCGCGGCGTTGCATTCGGGCTGGCGTTTGTGATTTCCGCGATTACCCACATCGCGCGGCTTGCCCGCGCCGGTTTCGTGTTTGCGCGCGAGGGCGTGTTTGGCGTCGTCGATCCGAGCCTGGTGCCGCCACCCGGACAGCTCGCGCTGCGCCTCGCCCGAATCATCGAGCGCCCCGGCGCCAAGTCCGGTCCGCGGCTGTCGCGGGCGCTGACACGGCTAGGGCCGGCCTATCTCAAGCTCGGACAGTTTCTCGCGACCAGGCCCGACGTGGTCGGCGTCATGATGGCGCGCGATCTGGAAAGCCTGCAGGACCGGCTGCCGCCGTTCTCGCAAGCCGAAGCCGAAGCGGTCATCGCAGTCTCGCTGGAACGCCCCGTCGCAGAGGCGTTTGCGAGCCTGGGGCCGGCGGTGGCCGCCGCCTCGATCGCGCAGGTGCATCGCGGCGAAACCGAGCGGGATGGCGTGCGCTCGGCTGTGGCGGTGAAAGTGCTGCGGCCCAACGTGGCGGCGCGCTTCCGCCGCGACCTCGCCGATTTCTTCTTTGTCGCGCACCAGGCCGAGACCTATTCGGCGGAAGCGCGGCGGCTGCGGCTGATCGAGATCATCAACACCATGTCGCGCTCGGTCGCGATGGAGATGGACCTGCGGCTCGAGGCGGCCGCGCTGTCGGAAATGGCCGAGAACACCCGCGACGATCCGGACTTTCGCGTGCCCACGGTCGACTGGGATCGCACCTCGCACAATGTCCTGACCATGGAATGGATCGACGGCATTGCGCTCTCCGATCATGCGCGGCTCGAGCAATCGCAAGTCGATCTGCCCGAGCTCGGGCGCAAGGTGATCCAGAGTTTCCTGCGCCATGCGCTGCGCGACGGCTTCTTTCACGCCGATATGCACCCGGGCAACCTGTTCCTTGACGACGCCGGCCGGCTTGTCGCCGTCGATTTCGGCATCATGGGCCGGCTCGGCCTGAAGGAGCGGCGCTTTCTCGCCGAGATTCTGCTGGGCTTCATCACCCGCGACTATCGCCGCGTCGCCGAAGTGCATTTCGAGGCCGGTTATGTGCCGGCGCACCACTCGGTGGAGAATTTTGCGCAAGCCATCCGCGCCATCGGCGAGCCGATCCACAACCGCACCGCCGAAGAAATCTCGATGGCGAAGCTACTGACGCTGCTGCTGGAGGTCACCGGCCTGTTCGACATGCGGACCCGCCCCGAATTGATCCTGCTGCAGAAGACCATGGTGGTGGTCGAGGGCGTCGCGCGCGGCTTCGATCCCAAGCTCGACATCTGGAAGGTCGCCGATCCCGTGGTCCGCGAATGGATCGAGCGCAATCTCGGTCCGGTGGGACGCATCCAGGGGGCGATGGCCGGCGCCGGAGAACTCGGCCGCGTGTTCGCAGGCCTGCCGGACATCGCGGCGCGGGCAGTGGTCGTGCTCGAGCAGTTGGAGACCATGACGCGGGAAGGATTGACGCTCTCGCCGGAGACGGTCGCGGCGATGGGGCGGACCGAGGGCCGCAAGAGCCGCTGGCGCACGCTGGCGCTCTGGATCATCGCGGCGACCTTCATCGGAATCCTGTTCGCCATTCGGCAGCTATGATTGCAATGCAATCAATTTGGTGATAGCATTACAATCACCTTCCCCGCGGAATCGCCCATGGCCAGCCTGACGGTCCGAAAGCTTGACGACGCCATCCGCGACGCACTGCGGCTGCGTGCGGCCCGCAATGGCCGCTCGGTCGAGGACGAGGTCCGGGTGATCCTGCGCGACGCCTCGCAGAGCGGTCCCACATTCGCCGCCCCCGCTTCCCGGGCAACGGCTCAGGAAAGATCCGGGCCGCCACCGGCGCGCGCCGCAGCCCTTGGGCTTCCCCGCGTCACCCTGATCCTTGGCGGCGGCATTGCCGCCTACAAGGCGCTGGACCTGATCCGGCGGCTCAGGGATCGGCATATTCACGTCCGCTGCGTGCTGACCAGGGCCGCACAGCACTTCGTCACCCCGCTGACCGCCAGCGCGCTGTCGAACGAGCGCTGCTACACCGATCTGTTCGATCCCGAGAGCGAATTCGACGCCGGGCATATCCGGCTCGCCCGCGACTGCGACCTGATCGTGGTGGCGCCGGCGACCGCGGACCTGATGGCGAAGATGGCGCACGGCGCCGCCGACGATCTCGCGACCGCCATCCTGCTTGCGGCAAGCCGGCCGATCCTGCTGGCGCCGGCGATGAACCCGGTGATGTGGAACAATGCCGCGACGCGCCGCAATGTCGCGCTGCTCGAACGCGATGGCGTGGCCATGATCGGACCCAATGCCGGCGAGATGGCGGAGGCCGGCGAGGCCGGCATCGGCCGGATGGCGGAGCCCCTGGAAATAGCCGCCGCAGCCGAGCGCTTGCTGCGCCCGGCCCAACCGCGACCGCTGGCCGGCCAGCGCGTCCTGATTACCGCCGGGCCGACGCACGAGCCGATCGATCCAGTGCGCTACATCGCCAACCGTTCCTCGGGCAAACAGGGCTTTGCCATCGCCGCGGCGGCGCAGGCTGCCGGCGCCGAGGTCACCTTGATCTCGGGACCGGTCGAACTCGAGGATCCGCCCGGCGTCGCGGTGACGCATGTGGAATCGGCGCGCGACATGCTGCACCGGGTGGAAGCCGCCCTTCCCGTGGATATCGCGATCTTCGCCGCCGCTGTCGCCGACTGGCGCGTCGCCAATGAAGGCCAGCAGAAACTGAAAAAGACCCAGGCCGGCATGCCGCCGCTGCAGCTCGTGGAAAATCCGGATATTCTGGCCACGATCTCGAAACCAGGCGACAAGCGGCCGCCGCTGGTGATCGGCTTCGCCGCCGAGACCGAACATCTGATCGAGAACGCGAAGTCAAAACTCGCCCGCAAGGGCTGCGACTGGATCGTGGCCAATGATGTCTCGCCGGCGTCAGGGGTGATGGGCGGCGATCGCAACACCGTTCATCTCTTGACCCGGGACGGCCATGGAACCAATGCCGACATCAATGTCGATTCCTGGCCGGTGATGACCAAAGAGGAAGTCGCCGGTGCTCTGGTGTCGCGTATCGCCAAGGCCCTGGCGGAGAGGAACCGAACTTGAGCACCAGCATCAAAATCGACATCCAGCAATTGCCCCACGGCGAAGGCCTCGCTTTGCCCGCCTATCAGAGCGCTCATGCCGCCGGGCTCGACCTGCTCGCCGCGGTTCCCGAAGGGGCGCCGATCGTCCTTGCCCCCGGAAAACATGCGCTTGTTCCCACCGGGCTGACGATCGCACTGCCGCCGGGCTACGAGGCACAGGTCCGCCCGCGCTCCGGACTGGCGGCAAAGCATGGCGTCACCGTGCTGAACGCGCCCGGCACGGTGGACGCGGACTATCGCGGCGAGATCGGCGTGCTCTTGATCAATCACGGCGATGCCCCGTTTTCGATCCGGCGCGGCGAGCGCATCGCGCAGATGGTGATTGCATCCGTGGTCCGAGGGGAACTGGTTCCGGCGGCGTCGCTTTCCGCCACCGACCGCGGCGGCGGCGGGTTCGGTTCAACCGGGCGCTGATCCGGCGCAAATGAGCGGATTCATTTTCATAAAAATCGCCTGAAAAAATTTAATCCCGCATTTTCTTGCGCTGCGATTCACGTTCACGGTCTGGACTCTTACCGGCTGACTCCCGTTGGGGATATTGTCATTCGATTCGCGAACGGAAAGCGCGGCCAGCACAGGTCGCGCACCGGGCGTGGAGTTGTGCGGTTTGGGGCAAACCATGTCGGGCGTGATCGCGGCAATGCGTCGGAGCCTGCTGTCGTGCACATCACTGGCGCGCAACAGCCTGATTGCCTGTGGAACTTGCCTTGGCACCGCCGCGCTGGTCTCGGTCCGGCCGGCCCATGCCAGCGACCTGCCGCTGCTGCAGACCATCGCCACCTTCATCGATCTGAACCACCAGGAAATCGCAGCCCTGACCACGGCGCTGTCGCTGCTCGGCTTTTCGGTCGTGGCGGCGATCCTGCTCATGGGCACGCGGGTTCGCGCGGCAAGAAACGAGGCACGGCTGCGCGCCGATATCCAGAGCCTGCAGGCCGAGGCCGACCGCTTCCGCGCGCTGCTGTTCGCCGAGCCCCAAATCCTGATCTCCTGGGCCGCCGGCGACAATCGCCCGCAAATCAGCGGCGATACCGCGCTGCTGATGTCGCAGGACTCGCCGCAGCGCATCCTTGCGTTCGGAACCTGGCTGCCGCCGGAGCCGGCGCTGCAGATGGATCACGCGGTCGATGCCTTGCGCGAGGCCGGCGAGGGCTTCCTGCTCAATCTGACCACCTCGCATGGACACGCCGTCGAGGCCATGGGTCGCGCCATCGGCGGCCAGGCCATCGTGCGGATTCGCGAACTTTCCGGGTTGCGCCGGGAACTGGCCGAGACCAACCTCCGGCACAAGGCGCTGCTGGAAGAAAGCGAGATGCTGCGCGGTTTCGCGGCCGCGGCGCCATGGCCGATATGGACCAAACGCGCCAACGACGGCCTGCTCTATGCCAACGCCGCCTACGCGAGGGCGAGCGAAGCCGCCAGCGTCGCCGATGCGATCGATCGCAACCTCGAACTGCTCGACCGCGGCGACCGCGGCGACATGGACCGTGCCTTGCACGACAAGGCGGCGTTTACCGCCCGGCTGCCGATCGTGGTCGGCGGCGAGCGACGCTTCTACGACGTGCATGCGCTCAATGTCGGCGGCGGCAGCGTCGGCATCGCCATCGACGCCTCCGAGGCCACCGCCCTCAGCGCGGCGCTGGTGCGGATGGCGGAGGCACATCGCCGCACGCTCGATCAATTGTCGTCCGGCGTTGCCGTGTTCGACGGCCAGCGGCGGCTGGCGTTCTACAACGATTCCTATCGCCGCCTGTGGGACCTCGATCGTGCCTTTCTCGACAGCAACCCCGACGATTCGAGCGTGCTCGACCGGCTGCGCGCCGCCCGCAAGCTCCCCGAGCAGCCGGATTTCCGGGCCTGGAAGGCCAAGCTGCACGAGGCCTACCGCGCCGTCGAGCCGGAAAAGGATACCTGGTATCTGCCCGACGGCCGCGCCCTGAGCGTCGTCACCACGCCAAATCCGGAAGGCGGCGTTACCTATCTGTTCGACGATGTCACCGAAAGCCTGGAACTGGCGCGCAGGTTCGACGGCCTGATCCGGGTCCAGCGCGAGACGCTCGATAACTTGGCCGAAGCCGTCGCGGTGTTCGGCAGCAATGGCCGCGCGCAGCTGTTCAATCCGGCCTTCGCCAGAATGTGGAAGCTGTCGCCGGATGCGCTCCGCGAGCAACCGCATATCGAGACCGTGGAAGCCTGGTGCAGGCCGCTGTTCGACGAGGGAGCGACGTGGCGCACGCTTCGCGAAGCGATCACCCGAATCGACAACCGGGTCGAGGTGTCGCTGAAGCTGGAACGCAAGGACGGCAGCGTGCTGGACTGCATGACCATGCCGCTGCCCGACGGCGCCACCATGCTGACATTCCAGGACATCACCGATACCGAAAACGTCGAGCGTGCGCTGCGCGAGCGCAACGAGGCACTGGAGACGGCCGACCAGATGAAGGTCGATTTCGTCCACCACGTCTCCTATGAATTGCGCTCGCCGCTGACCACCATCATCGGCTTTGCGCATCTGCTGAACGATCCCACCACCGGTCCGCTGGTACCCAAGCAGGCGGAATATCTCAACTACATCACCACCTCGACCAACTCGCTGTTCGCCCTCATCAACAACATCCTGGATCTCGCCACCATCGACGCCGGCGCGATGACGCTTGAACTCGGCCCGGTAGATATTCGCAAGACCATCGACAATGCCGCGGAGGGAATCCAGGACCGGCTTGCCCGCGATCGCATCGAACTCAAGGTCGACGTCGATCCCAACATTGGGAGCTTCGTTGCCGACGGCAGCCGCGTGGTGCAGGTGCTGTATAATCTTCTGGCCAATGCCGTCGGATTTTCACCCCAGGATGCCACGATCACGCTGAGCGCCCACCGCACCGAGCACAACGTGGTGTTCGCGGTGACCGATCTCGGGCCCGGCATTCCGCCCGACGTCAAGGACAAGGTTTTCGACTGGTTCGAGAGTCATTCCAACGGATCGCGGCATCGCGGCGCCGGGCTTGGCCTGCCGCTGGTGAAATCATTCGTCGAACTGCATGGGGGCAGGGTGCGCGTCGATTCGATCGTCGGCAGGGGAACCACCGTCACCTGCGACTTTCCGATCGATCAGGCGGCGCATCGCAACGCCGCGGAATGACCGACCTCACGACATTCTCGCTGGCACTTGCGAACGAGACGGCGACCGCGAGCCTGATGGCCGATCTTGCCACGCTGATCGGCCCCGGCGACGTCATCACCCTGTCGGGCGATCTCGGCGCCGGCAAGACCGCCGCGGCGCGCGCCTTGATCCGTTATCTCGCCGGCGACGATTCGGTTGAGGTTCCAAGCCCGACCTTCACCCTCGCCCAAAGCTACGATCTGCCGGCGTTTCCGCTGGTTCACGCGGACCTTTACCGCATCAACGATGCCGCGGAACTCGAGGAGATCGGTCTGTCGCCATTGCCGGAGGGCACGGTCGCGCTGATCGAGTGGCCCGAGCGCGCGCCGTCAGCGATGCCGCAAGACCGAATCGAGATTGCGCTGAACCACCGCCCGGCGCTGGGATCAACAGCCCGCGCCGCTGAAATCACCGGCTACGGAAAAGCCGCCGCACAAGTCGCCCGGCTCAAGGCACTGCGGCAGTTTATCGCCGATGCCGGCTTCGCCGACGCCAAGCGCCAGCGCATGGCCGGCGATGCGTCGACGCGTTCGTATGCGCGGCTGATCCGCGACGATGGCGTCGTCATTCTGATGAACTCGCCGCGGCGGCCCGACGGGCCGGCGATCTATGACGGTAAATCCTACAGCGCGGCGGTGCATCTGGCCGAGGACGTCAAGCCGTTCGTCGCTATCGCCAATGCCTTGAGCGGGCGCGGCCTGTCGGCGCCGGCCATCCATCACGCCGACCTCGACGCCGGGTTCCTGATCACCGAGGATTTCGGCAGCGAAGGCTTCACCGAAGGCGATCCACCCCGCCCGATCGCGGAACGCTATGAAACCGCGGTCGACATGCTGGCGGCGTTGCACCGTGAAGCGCTGCCCGAGGTTTTGCCGCTGGCGCCGCAGATCACCTATGCCATTCCCACGTTCGACATCGACGCCATGCTGGTCGAGATCGGATTGATGCTCGAATGGTATCTGCCGGACCGCGGCGCCGAGCCGACCAACAATTTGCGCGCCGAATTCGTCATGATGTGGCGCGATTTGCTGGGCAAGGTAGCCGCTGTCGCCAAAACCTGGGACAAGACCTGGGTGTTGCGGGACTTCCATTCGCCCAACCTGATCTGGCTCGGCGAACGGTCGGGGATTTCCAAAGTCGGCATCATCGACTTTCAGGATGCCGTGCTGGGGCCGGCCGCCTATGACCTGGTCTCACTATTGCAGGATGCGCGGGTCGACGTGCCGGAGCAGCTCGAACTTGCCCTGCTGACGCGCTACATCAAGGCGAGGCACACGGCGGATAACACGTTCGATCCGGCGGGTTTCGCCGAGATTTATGCGATCATGTCGGCGCAGCGCAACACGCGGCTGCTCGGCACCTTCGCACGGCTCAACCGGCGCGACGGCAAGCCACAATATCTGCGCCATCAGCCACGAATCTGGACCTATCTGACGCGTTCGCTGGCGCACCCTGTCCTCTCCAGCCTTCGGGAGTGGTATTCCGCCAACGTCCCACCACCGGGCCCGTAGTTTACCGGATGTTAGCCACCTTCCCCCTAATCTGAGGGGGGACCGCCGCCATGAAGCGCGGGGGCGGTTGCTTGAGGGTGGAGCGAGAGATGGTGGCAGAACGGCGCAAGGGCGAGCGCGTCACATTCGAGCGCGGGATCGCCGCGCACATGATGGGCATCGACGGTACCTGGCGGCGCGATTGCACGATGGAGGATATTTCGGAGACCGGCGCCAAGCTGACCGTCGAGGGCTCCGTCGAGGGGTTGCATCTCAAGGAATTCTTCCTGCTGCTGTCGTCGACCGGCCTGGCCTACCGCCGCTGCGAGCTGTCCTGGGTCAATGGCGACCAGATCGGGGTCAACTTCCTTAAGACGGGTGAGAAGAAGAAGAAGGCGTCACGGCGCACAGCTGCCGAGACCTGAACCCGGTTCGGTTCCGCCGTCTTACCACCGTCACGTCCGACGACTATGGCGATCAACCAATGATGCGCCACCGGAATCGCCATGGTATGATTTGCGGTGGTTTTGACAATTCGTGCGTAATTTGATCGCAGAGCCAGCCGCCGCTGTTGTGGAATAGGCTGGGAACAACGGTTCGAGAAATTTCCGGAATGTCCGTCACCCCCACCAAAGCCATGGTCCTCGCCGCCGGTCTCGGCCTGCGCATGCGGCCCTTGACGGAGCGGATGCCAAAGCCGCTGGTGCCGGTGGCGGGCCGCGCGTTGCTCGATCATGTGCTCGACAAGCTCGGCGATGCCGGCGTCAACGAGGCAATCGTCAATGTCCACTATTTGCCCGACCAGATCATCGATCACGTCGCGGCGCGCGCGAAACCCCATGTGACCATCTCCGATGAGCGTAACCAGGTGCTGGGTACCGGCGGCGGCGTCGTCAAGGCGCTGCCGTTGCTCGGCCAGGCGCCGTTCTTCCTTGTCAATGCGGACACCATGTGGATCGATGGCGTGCGGCCCAATCTGGCGCGGTTGGCCGAAGCGTTCGATCCCGCGTGCATGGATATTCTGCTGCTGATGGCGCCGACGACCAGCAGCATCGGTTACGACGGCAGCGGCGATTATGCGATGCTGGCCGACGGCGCGCTGCGCAAGCGACGGGAACACCAGGTGGTCCCCTTCGTCTATGCCGGGGCGGCGATCATGTCGCCGGCGCTGTTCACGAAAGCCCCAAAGGGCGAATTCTCGCTGACCCGGATGTTCGATTCCGCCAACGAGCAGGAACGGCTGTTCGGCCTGCGGCTGGACGGCGTATGGATGCATGTCGGAACACCCGACGCGGTTCAGGCCGCCGAAGAGGCCTTTCTCGAGAGCGTGGCGTAGACGAAGGTTTCACCGTTCCGTCATCCCGGCCAAGCCAACGGGTCGCGCGAACGCGCGCCCGATGACAGGCTCCGCGCCAGCCGGGACCCATAACCACCGATGTCCCTTGTTGTGCCTGGCCGGGGCCACAATCCCATCCCTAGCTCATATTGATGGTTATGGGTCCCCGTTTTCGCCGGGACGACGAATCGTTTGTCAGATGCGCCTGCGACGGCAAACCTTGTCGCTGCCCGCGTTTGACCAATTAGAAATCGCACCCAAAATTCGCCCATGCCATGATGCAGCCTGATCCCGAATCAGGAAGCCCATGCGCGTTTTCAGCGTTCCAGCATCAGCGCCGTTCTTGCGCACCGTCATTGCCGCGCTGGTCGAGGGCAGGCTGGTTGATGGTTTCGAGGCCCGCGCGCATCCGGAAAGACTGGCGCAGGCAACCCTCTATCTCCCGACCCGGCGCTCGGGGCGCATGGTACGGGAAATCTTTCTCGACGAGCTCGGCACGCAAGCCGTGCTGCTGCCCCGTATCGTCGCGCTCGGCGACATCGACGAGGACGAACTGGCGTTTGCCGAGGACGGTGAGCCGTTCGACGGCACGGCGCCGCTCGATATCCCGCCGAGGCTCGGCGAGCTCGACCGCCGGCTGACGCTGGCCAATCTCGTCGCGGCGTGGGCGAAACGCCCGGTGTTGGCGCCGCAGGTGGTCGGCGGGCCGGCCTCGACGCTGGCGCTGGCGGGCGACCTCGCGCGCCTGATGGACGACATGGTCACCCGCGGCGTCGGCTGGGACGCGCTGAACGGGCTGGTGCCGGATCAACTCGACGAATATTGGCAGTACTCGCTGCAATTCCTGCAGATCGCGCGACAGGCGTGGCCCGCACATCTGCAGGAAATCCAGAAAATCGAACCGGCGGCGCGGCGCGATCTCCTGATCGATGCGGAAGCCAGGCGCCTGACCGCGAATCACGACGGCCCGGTGATCGCGGCCGGCTCGACCGGATCGATGCCGGCGACCGCGAAATTCCTACACGCCATAGCGGCGCTTCCGCAAGGCGCGGTCGTGCTGCCCGGACTGGATACCGATCTCGACGATGACGCCTGGCAGATCATCGGCGGCCTCCGGGACCCACACGGCAGATTCACGATGCCTCCGGCGTCGAACCATCCGCAATATGCGATGCACGCACTGCTGCATCGGTTTGGCATCAAACGCCGCGACGTGGAGATTTTGGGCAAACCAGCGCCGCAAGGGCGCGACGTCCTCGTCTCCGAGGCGATGCGGCCCTCCAACGCGACCGCGCAATGGCAGCGACGGCTGGCCGAGCCCGACATCGCCGAGAAGATTTCATGCGGCATGACAAATCTCGCCGTGATCGAGGCTGACAATTCCGAGATGGAAGCGCTTGCAATCGCGGTGGCAATGCGCGAGGCGCGGCATCTCGACAAGTCGGCGGCGCTGGTGACACCGGACCGCGCGCTGGCGCGGCGCGTGATCGCCGCACTTGGCCGCTGGAATCTCGCTTTCGACGATTCCGGTGGCGAAGCGCTGATGGAAACGCCGGCAGGAATCTTCGCGCGGCTTGCCGCCGAAGCAGCGGCCAAACAGCTTGAGCCGCCGACGCTGCTGGCGCTGCTGAAGCATCCGCTGTGCCGGTTGGGCGGCGCGCCATGCGTATTTCAGAACGCCACGCAAGTGCTTGAACTGGCGCTGTTGCGAGGCACGCGGCCACAAGCTGGAAGCGATGGGCTGGCGCAGGATCTCATCCGCTTCCGCGGCGAGCTCAAAAAATTGCGCAAGGGCGAGCCATCCTCGCTGCACGGTTCCGAGCCGCGCGCCCGGCTGACCGATGACGAACTCGATGGCGCGGATCGGCTGATCGTCCAGCTGCGGCGCGCGCTGGCGCCGCTCGAAAGCCTCAATCGCTCGAAGGCCCAAGATTTTGCCGAACTCGCGCAACGCCATCGCGACGTCCTGATCGAGCTGTCGCGCGATCAGCCTGGCGTCGCCGCGGTCTTCGAGGGTCGTCAGGGATCGGCGCTGGCCTCGGCGTTCGATGACCTGCTCGGCGAACGCCCGCAAAGCGGCCTGATGGTCGAGCTGGCAGACTATCCGGACGTGTTCCAGACCGCGTTCGCCGATCGCATGGTGCGGCGACCGGAAGGGAGCAATGTTCATCTCAAAATATACGGACCCCTGGAGGCGCGACTGACGCAATCCGACCGCGTCATTATTGGCGGTCTGGTCGAAGGGGTCTGGCCGCCGGCGCCCCGGATCGATCCGTGGCTGAGCCGGCCGATGCGGCACGAGCTGGGTCTCGATTTGCCGGAGCGGCGCATCGGCCTGTCCGCGCACGACTTCGCCCAATTGCTCGGCACCGAGGAGGTCATCCTCAGTCATGCCGCAAAGGTCGGCGGCGCGCCCGCCGTGGCGTCGCGCTTCCTGCACCGGCTGGAAGCGGTCGCGGGTGAGCAGCGCTGGAACGCCGCGAAGTCGGCAGGGCAGAGATATGTCCGCTTCGCCGGCCAACTCGACAGTCCCGAGAAAGTCGAACCGATTGCGCAGCCCGCGCCGAAACCGCCGCGCGCGGTGCGACCGCTGAAATTGTCGGTGACCGCGATCGAGGACTGGCTGCGCGATCCCTACACGATCTACGCCAAATACATTCTGAAGCTGGCGCCGCTCGATCCGGTCGACATGCCGCTGTCGGCCGCCGACCGCGGTTCGGCGATCCACGATGCGCTCGGCGAATTTACCCAAACCTTCGCCACCACGCTTCCCGAAGATCCCGTGGCCGCCTTGCGTGGCATCGGCAACAAGTACTTCGCACCGCTGATGGAACGCCCGGAGGCCCGCGCGCTGTGGTGGCCGCGCTTCCTGCGCATCGCCACTTGGTTTTCCGATTGGGAAATTGCGCGGCGCGGCAATGTCAGCGCCATCGAGGCCGAGATCAAAGGCGAAATTCCGATTCCGCTCGACGACGGGCGCACGTTCGTGTTGTCGGCGCGCGCCGACCGGATCGAGCGGCGCCGCGACGGCACGTTTGCGATCCTCGACTACAAGACCGGGCAGCCCCCGACCGCCAAACAGGTGCGGATGGGGCTGTCGCCGCAGCTTACGCTGGAAGCCGCGATCCTGCGGGAGGGCGGCTTTGCCGACATTGCAGCGGGCGCCTCGGTCAGCGATCTGATCTATGTTCGCCTGAGCGGCAACAATCCGCCCGGCGAGCAAAATTCGCTGGAGCTGAAGATCAACAGGGGCGACACGCCACAATCGCCCGATGCCGCCGCCGCCGAGGCGCGAGCCAAGCTGGAGGCGTTGATCCGCGCCTTCGAGAACGAAAGCCAGGCCTACACCTCCCTCAATCTCCCGATGTGGACCAATCGCTACGGTAGCTACGACGATCTCGCCCGCATCAAGGAATGGTCGGCGGCCGGCGGACTGGGGCTGGAAGAATGGTAACCGCGCCGCGCCCGATTCCTCCCGCGGTCCGCGCCACCCAGGCGCGCGCCTCGGATCCTGCTTCGTCGGCGTTTGTCTCGGCCAATGCCGGCTCGGGCAAGACCCATGTGCTGGTGCAGCGGGTGATTCGCCTGCTGCTCGAAGATGTGCCGCCGGAAAAAATCCTCTGCGTCACCTTCACCAAGGCGGCCGCGGCCAACATGGCGGAGCGGGTGTTTTCCACCCTCGGCCATTGGGTCACGCTCGATGACGCGGCTCTCGACGACGCCATCGCTGAAACGGGCATAGCCCACCCAAGTGCCAGGCTGCGAACGACCGCCCGCAAGCTGTTTGCCTGCGCGCTGGAGACACCGGGCGGCCTGAAGGTGCAGACCATCCACGCGCTGTGCACCAGGCTGCTGCAGCAATTCCCGTTCGAGGCCAATGTGCCGGCACGCTTTGCCGTGCTCGACGAGCGCGACCAGAACGAGATGATGGAGCGCGCCAATCTCAAGGTGCTGCTCGATGCCTCGCGCGATCCGGATAGCGCCACGGGCCGCGCGCTCAACATGGCGATGGCCAGCGCCGCCGATGTCACCTTCAAGGAAGTGGTGCGCGAGGCCTGTCTCAGCCGCGATCACTTCATGGCGTGGACCGACGCTGCCGGCGGCGCCGACGCCGCGACGGCGCAGATGTCGGCTGCACTTGGCGTTGCCGCAGGCGACCGCATCGAAGACGTCGAACGCGATATTGTCGATGGGCCGTATGTTCCGCGATCGCGGTGGGAGGAGATCGCTCTTGTCCTCGATACCGGCAACAAATCCGATTCTGACCAGGCCGGCCGGCTTCGCGAGGCGCTTGTTTTTGCCGGCGCCGCGCAAGTGGACGAATATCTCGGCGTGTTCCTTACCGATGACCGCACACCGCGCAAAACCGTGCTGACGAAGAAATTCTGCGACAACAACCGGGCGATCGCGCACCTGTTCGAACAGGAGGGCCTGCGTCTCGGCCCCCTGATCGAGCGGCGCCGCGCGGTGACGGTCCGGGATCGCACCCAGGCACTGCTGCACATCGCTACCTCAGCGGCCGCCAATTACCGGCGCGAGAAGCGGGAGCGCGGCCTGCTCGACTACGACGATCTGATCGACAAGACCCTGGAAATGCTGGACCGCGTATCTTCCGGCTGGGTGCATTACAAGCTCGACCGCGGCGTCGACCATGTGCTGATCGACGAGGCCCAGGACACCAGCCCGCGGCAATGGGACATCATCGCGCACATCATTTCCGAATTCACCTCGGGCGAAGGCGCGCGTGACGGCGTGATGCGCACGGTGTTTGCGGTCGGCGACGAGAAACAGTCGATCTTTTCGTTCCAGGGCGCGGCCCCGCGCGAGTTCGACGCCCGCCGCCGGGGGCTGGAACGGAAGTTCCTCGATGCGGGGCTGAAATTCGATCCGGTATCCTTCACCTACTCGTTCCGATCGGGACCAGCGATTCTGCAATCGGTCGACTTCGTGTTTCGCGACGAGGCGATCTACCGCAGCATCCACGCCGAAAATGCCTATCCGGTTCACGAGACATTGGCTGACGCCGGGCCGAGCCTGATCGACCTCTGGGAATTGCAGCTGCCGGACAGGAAAGACGACATCGAAGGCTGGCGTGCGCCGTTCGACGGCGTGACGGTGACAAGCCCGGAAGTGAAACTCGCCAAACGCATTCAGGCCGAGATCAAGCGGCTGGTCGAAGGCGGCGCCATGACCGGTCACGCCGGCGATCGCCGCCGGCTTCGTTACGGTGACGTGCTGGTGCTGGTGCGGCGGCGCGGCAATGCCTTCGACGCCGTGATCCAGGCGCTGAAGCATGCCGACATTCCCGTCGCCGGCGCCGACCGGCTGAAATTGACCGAGCATATCGCGATCATCGACCTGATGAACCTCGCCGACGCGCTGCTGTTGCCGCAGGACGATCTGGCGCTGGCGGTGGCGTTGAAGAGCCCCCTGTTCGGCCTTGACGACGACGACCTGTTCAAACTGGCGTGGCAGCGCCGGGGGTCGCTGCGCGACGCCTTGCGCCTGCACGCCGCCGGCGACGAAAAAATCAGAACCGCGCTGCAGCGGCTGGAAGCCTGCGCGCGCCAGGCTGTCAGTGAAACGCCGTTCGCCTTCTATGCCTGGCTGCTGGGCGGCGACGGCGGCAGGAATCGCATTCTGCGGCGGCTCGGACACGAGGCCAATGACGCGCTCGATGAATTTCTCGAACTCGCTCTGGGCTACGAGCGGAAATCGCCGGCCTCGCTGCAGGGCTTTGTGGCATGGCTGCGAACCGCTGACCTCGAGGTCAAGCGCGACATGGAAATTTCCCGCGATGAAGTCCGCGTGATGACCGTGCACGGCGCCAAGGGGCTGGAAGCGCCGGTGGTGTTTCTGGTGGATACCACCTCATCGCCATCCGATACGCAGCGGCTGAGGCTTATCCATCTGCCGCGCGACAATGCGGCGCCGCATTTGCCCGGCGTCGTGGTCTGGGCCGGCAGGAAGGCCGATGATCCGCTTGCCGCCGCGGCGGCCCGTGTTTCGATGCTTGGCGAAACCGAGGATGAATACCGCCGCCTGCTGTATGTGGCGATGACGCGCGCGGCCGATCGCCTGATCGTCGGCGGCTGCATGCCCGGCAACATGAATACGCTGCGCAAATTTTGCTGGTACGATCTGATCGTCAAGGGTCTCGAAAACTCCGGACTGCAGGTGCAGATGATCGAGATGTCGGACGGCATGGTGAAGCGCTACGCGCGGCCCGAGGATGCCGCGACGGCCCCAGGGGCCGCCACCGCGACAATGACGGCGACGCCGGTCGAGCTGCCGTCGTGGCTGCATGCACCGGCGCCGCCGGAGGCCGCCACCGATGCCCGGCTGCGCCCCTCGGATCCTGCCGCGGAGGAGGGCCGCCCCTTGCGAACCGGCGAGTCGCTGCAAACGCGCGCCCGTGCGTTGCGCCGGGGCACGCTGGTGCACCGGCTGCTGCAATCCCTGCCTGATCTCGCAACCGAACGTCGCCGTGACGCGGCCCTGAACTTCCTCGCCCGCAACGCCGGCGATTGGGACAGCGACGAGCGGGTGGCACTCACCGAACGGGTGCTGGCCTTGATCGGGGATGCGCGCTTCGCACCGGTGTTCGGCGCCGGCAGTCGCGCCGAGGTCTCGCTGGTGGGCCGGCTGGAGTGGCCGGAACGGAGACCTGCACTGGTTGCGGGGCAAATCGACCGGCTGGTGGTGACCGGAAGCGAGGTCCTGATCGTGGATTTCAAGACCAACCAGGCCCCGCCGGGCTCTGCGGCCGAGGCGCCTTCGGGCTATATCCGTCAGCTCGCGCTCTATCGCGCGGTGCTGCAGAAGCTTTATCCCCAACGGCCCGTCCGGGCAGCGTTACTCTGGACTGAAATACCTGAAATGATGGAGATTTCTGCTCCCGCGCTGGACGCCGGACTGGCATCCATTCTCAGAGGGGATGTCCGAGCTTGACCCGGCAACGGTGCGTTCATAGGTTGATTGCATGATCCAGGCGGCGATTCCCTGAAAGCCGCGTCCCTCCCGAACTGAACGAGGTATTGCAATGGCCGTTGGCAAGGTGTCTGACGCCGATTTCGAGGCCGAAGTGCTCAAGGCGACCGGCCCGGTGGTGGTTGATTTCTGGGCAGAATGGTGCGGCCCGTGCCGCATGATCGCGCCCGCGCTCGACGAGATTTCCGGCGCCATGGGCGACAAGGTCAAGATCGTCAAGCTGAACGTCGACGAGAGCCCGAAGACGGCCTCGAAATACGGCGTGATGTCGATCCCGACCTTGATGATCTTCAAGGGCGGCGAGATGGCATCGCGCCAGGTCGGCGCCGCGCCGAAGCAGAAACTGCAGCAGTGGATTACGGCTGCGGTCTGATCGCGTCGCGCAGATAAATTTGCGGATCAGTGTAAAATCGATCCCCGCACTTGCTACCCCTCCAAAAGAAAAGGCCCGCCTCCAACCGCGGAAGCGGGCCTGATACTTTGGAGACAGCTATCAGCCTACAGCGACGCGACGCTCTGCAACAGACTCGAGGGCCTCTTTCACCGCGTCCGGCGAATGAGAAATCACAGTTAGGAGAACGCGGGCAGAACCGTCAGGGTAACGGCGTCCATGCTCCCATTGCCGAAGGGTACCCAAGCTAAACCCAAACTTGAGCGCAAACTCCGGCTGACTCATTCCTAATCCTTCCCGCAACTTTTTTACATCGATGTTGTCCGGTATTTGGTACCGGGTCACTCTTGCCTGTGCGGGCGCACCCTTGGCATAGGAAATCGCCTCCCGCAGACCGGCAACGATTTTATGCCTTTTTGCCATAGTCACTCTCCTTCATCCTCTCTACGCAAGATCACTGCCACCCCGCTGCTGTCGAATAACAAGCGCCCAACGCTCACTGTGTTGGGCAACAAGTTCATCGACCAAGCCCTTGATTTCATCTCTCCAGTCGAAATCCAGCGGAATACGCTCGCCCTTTTTGTAGAGTGCGAGCATGTACAAGGGCATATTCAGGTCTCGAAAGAAGTATACGATCTTAGCTTGCCGCCCAGGCTGCTTCTTGATCGGCCACTGTTGAACGCGGACACCGCCAGTTCCGGGCAGTATATCTCCGCTTTCGGGGTGAAGCGCGAGAAAGGTCTTCAACCTTTCATGCTCTTCAAAGTCTAGATACTGATCAGCCTCCCTCGTGTAGTTCAGCATTTCAGCAATGGTGATCGGATAGATACCGGTCCCCAACATGCGCAAATCTCCTGTACCTTGAGCTGTTGACTGGACCTCCCTGTTGATGTGCCGGTTCTTTGCCAGCTTGCTACTCTTCTACCACTGAGTCGGGGGGTGCGTCAATGACGCACTAGCCCCAAAGCCGCCAAAATTAATGCGCTTCAGATGGCCGATGGCAATGGCTCTGCCAAATCCGCTGTGGCTTCGCCCGCCGCAAAGGAGGTGATCCGGACCATGAAACTCCAAACACATGTCGACCCAATTGACCTGCTGGTCAAAGCGATGATGGTCGCCAGCTTCTAAGGAGGCGCGCCGCTCCAAATTGGAGCGGCTTTCCTTACGGGTGTTACCTTGAGCAGCAAAGGCGGAGGGCTATCCCAGTGGCGTGCCGTTGGCCGACAATACGTCGCCGGCGAGGTACAGCGAGCCCGTGATCAGAATACGCGGCGGCACCTCATAGGCGAGCCGTGCCAGCGCACGCAAGCCCGCTTCGACGCCGGCCGGGGTTTCCACCCGCATGCCAAGCTGCCGCGCGGCATCGGCCAGCCGGTCCGGCGGCATCGCGCCTTCGCGATCGGGGATCTGCACCGCCATGACGTGGCGGGTCAGGCCGGCGAAATTGGCGAGAAAGGCGTGCGCATCCTTGTTGGCCATCATGCCGACGATGATCACCAGCGGCCGCGAGACCCGCTCTTCGAGATCGCCGAGCGCCGCGGCGGCGACGCGCCCGCCTTCGGCATTGTGCCCGCCGTCGAGCCATATCTCGCATCCCGGCGGCCCCATATCCACCAGCGGGCCCGACGAAAGACGCTGCATCCGCGCCGGCCATTCGGCGTTGATGATTCCGGCCTCGAACGCCGATGGCTCGATCCTGAATGCGTCAAGCGCGCGCAGCGTCGCAATGGCAAGGCCGGCATTGTCGAATTGATGACGGCCGAACAGCTTTGGCGCCGCCAGATCCATCAAGCCGCGATCGTCCTGATAGACCAGGCGTCCGCGCTCGACGCCGACGTGCCACTCCTGCCCGGCCCGGTGCAGCGGCGCATGCAGGCGCCGGGCGCACGCTTCGATCACGGCGATCGCCTCCGGCGCCTGCTCGGCGCAAATCACCGGGGCCTCGCGCCTGATGATGCCGGCCTTTTCGCCGGCAATCGCCGTCAGGGTCGGCCCGAGAAACTCGGTGTGATCCATGCTGAGCGGCGCGATCACGCTCGCCAGCGGCTGATCGATCACATTGGTGGCGTCCAGCCGGCCGCCGAGACCGACTTCCAGCAGAACCACATCGGCGGGATGCTGCGCGAACAGACAAAACGCCGCCGCGGTTTCGATTTCAAAAATGGTGATCGGCTCTCCCGCATTGGCGCGCTCGCACTGCTCGAGGGTCGCGCGCAATTCGTCATCGCCGACCAAGACTCCGCCGCCGACATGCCCGAGCCGATAGCATTCATTGATCCGCACCAGATAGGGCGAGGTATAGACGTGAACGCGCAAGGACGCGGCTTCCAGAATTGCCCGCAAATAGGCGACCGTGGAACCCTTGCCATTGGTGCCGGCGACATGAATCACCGGCGGCAGCTTGCGTTCGGGGTGATCCAGCCGTTCGAGCAGCCGATGCATCCGTTTGAGATCGAGATCGATGCGTTGCGGATGCAGGCCAGACAGCCGCGCAATCAATTCGCCGAGCGGCGGGGTTGGTTGGGCCGCAGACGCGTTCACGCGTGGGGCGCTGCCGGCGCCATCTCCGCGCCGGTTGCGAGCGCCGCCGGAATCGCGGCCTGCGGCGCCGGCCTCGACGCGGTTTCCATGGCGGGCGATTTGGTCAGCAACCGGCAGAGCCGCGCCAGCGTCGGGCGCAGATCGTGGCGATGCACCACCATGTCGACCATGCCATGGTCTTTCAGGTATTCCGCGCGCTGAAATCCGTCCGGCAATTTCTCGCGAATGGTCTGTTCGATCACGCGCGCGCCGGCAAAGCCGATCAGCGCGCCGGGCTCGGCGATCTGCACGTCGCCCAGCATGGCATAGGAGGCGGTGACGCCGCCGGTGGTCGGATTGGTCAACACGACGATGTAGGGCAGCTTCGCCTCGCGCAGCATCTGCACGCCGACCGTCGTCCGCGGCATCTGCATCAGCGACAAAATGCCTTCCTGCATGCGGGCACCGCCGGAAGCCGCGAAAACGATGAACGGCGATTTCTTTTCGACCGCGAGTTCAAGCCCGCGCACGATGGCTTCGCCCGCCGCCATGCCGAGCGAACCGCCCATGAAATCGAAATCCTGCACCGCGACCACCACGGCGGCGCCCTCAAGCTTGCCGTAGCCGACCTTGATGGCGTCGTTCAGCCCGGTCCTGGCCCGCGCATCCTTGATGCGATCGGAATATTTGCGTTCGTCGCGGAATTTCAGCGGATCGGCGGTGACCTCGGGCAGCGCCACGTCGAACCAGGTCTCGTTATCGAAGATCGACTTGAGCCGCGCCACCGCGCCCATGCGCATGTGGTAATTCGAGCCGGGAATGACGAACTGATTGGCCTCGACGTCCTTGTAGAACACGAGCTGCCCCGAATCGGGGCATTTGATCCACAGATTCTCCGGCGTCTCGCGGCGCAGGATGTTGCGTATTTTCGGCCGGACGACGTTGGTGAGCCAATTCATTCTTCGCTCCGAATGGCGATCAAATCGCCTGAAATATATGGCGGCTCGGGGAGTGCTCGGCAAGCGGCCACCTGGAGGCTATCTCGCCGGCAATTGTGGCTTATTCCGCGGCCTGCTTGGCTCCCCGCACACCCTGCGCCAGCGCGGCGGCAAGACCCGCCACCGCATCGACGGTTCCACCGGTCGCCCGGCCGTCCGAATCGAGGCTGCCGCGCAAGGCATCGACCAGCGCGGTGCCGACCACCGCGCCGTCGGCATGCTCGGCGATGGCGCGCGCGGCTTCGGGGGTCCGGATGCCGAAGCCGACACAGACCGGCAGTTTCGTGTGCCGCTTGATGCGGGCGACGGCCTCGCCGACCGCGGTTGAATCGGCGCTGGCGCTGCCGGTGATGCCGGTGATGGAGACGTAATAAACGAAGCCGGACGTGTTGGAGAGCACCGCGGGCAGCCGCTTGTCATCGGTGGTCGGCGTCGCCAGCCGGATGAAATTCAGCCCGGCCTTCATCGCCGGCAGGCACAATTCCGTGTCTTCCTCCGGCGGCAGGTCGACAATGATCAAGCCGTCGACGCCAGCGGATTTCGCATCGATCAGAAATTTGTCGACGCCATAGATGTAGATCGGATTGTAGTAGCCCATCAGCACCAGCGGCGTGGCGTTATCGTCCTTGCGAAACCCGCGCACCATGGCCAGCGTCTTCTTCAGCGTCATGCCGGCCTTCAGCGCACGCAATCCCGCCGCCTGGATCGCGGGACCATCGGCCATCGGATCGGTGAAGGGCATGCCGATCTCGATGATATCGGCGCCCGCCTTCGGCAACGCTTTCAGAATATCGAGCGAGGTCGCGGGATCGGGATCGCCGGCCATCACGAAGGTGATGAAGCCGGAGCGGCGTTGCTTTTTCAGCGCGGCAAAGCGCGTGTCGATGCGGGTGGTCACTTCTTCTTCCCCCGCAAAATCTCCGCCACTTGCGGAATGTCCTTGTCGCCGCGACCGGAGAGGTTGACCACCATCAGATGCTCCTTCGGCCGTTTTGGCGCGAGCTCCATCACCTTGGCGATGGCGTGGGCCGGCTCCAGCGCGGGAATGATGCCTTCCAGCCTTGAGAGCAATTGAAACGCCGCCAGCGCTTCGTCATCGGTGGCGGACAGGTAGGTCACCCGGCCGGTTTCGTGCAGCCAGGAATGTTCCGGCCCGATGCCGGGATAATCCAGCCCCGCCGAAATCGAATGCGCGTCCTGGATCTGGCCGTCATCATCCATCAGCAGATAGGTGCGGTTGCCATGCAGCACGCCCGGCCGGCCGCCGGCGATCGAGGCGGCGTGCAATTGCGTCAGCCCATGACCGGCGGCCTCGACGCCAAAGATCTCTACCGAGGGATCGTCGAGGAACGGATGAAACAGGCCCATCGCATTGGAGCCGCCGCCGATGCAGGCGATCAGCGAGTCCGGCAGGCGGCCTTCTTCCTCCTGCATCTGCGCCCGGGTCTCGACGCCGATCACCGACTGGAAGTCGCGCACCATCATCGGATAGGGATGCGGGCCCGCCACCGTGCCGATGCAGTAAAACGTGTTGTGCACGTTGGTGACCCAGTCGCGCAGTGCGTCATTCATGGCGTCCTTCAGCGTTCGCGAGCCCGACTGAACCGGGATCACCTTGGCGCCCAGCATTTCCATGCGGATGACGTTGGGCTGCTGCCGCTCGACGTCGACCGCCCCCATATAGACGATGCATTCGAGCCCGAATCGCGCGCACAGCGTCGCGGTGGCGACGCCATGCTGGCCGGCGCCGGTTTCGGCGATGATGCGCTTCTTGCCCATGCGCCTCGCCACCATGATCTGGCCGAGCACGTTGTTGACCTTGTGCGAGCCGGTGTGATTGAGCTCCTCGCGCTTGAAATAGATTTTGGCGCCGCCAAGATGCTCGGTCAGGCGCTCGGCGAAATACAGCGGGGACGGTCGGCCGACATAGTGCTTGAGGTAGCCGTTCATTTCAGACTGGAACGCCGGATCGGCCTTGGCGTCGGCATAGGCCTTCTCCAGATCGAGGATCAGCGGCATCAGCGTTTCCGCGACGAAGCGGCCGCCAAAAATGCCGAAATGCCCGCGCTCGTCGGGGCCGCTCCGGAAGGAATTGGGTTTAGCGAGACTCATCGTTGCCTTTCGTCATGGCCGGTAGCTGCCGCGATCATCGAACACCTGCGGCCGTGAGGGCCGCATCATTTTCGACAGCGCGCGCCGCGCGAATAAAGGCGCGGATCATCTCGGGGTCCTTGTGACCCGGCGAGCTTTCCACGCCGGAAGAAACATCGACGCCGCCCGCGCACGTCACGCGGACGGCGTCCGCGACGTTGCCGGCATGAAGACCGCCCGAGACCATGAACGGCAGCTTTGAATCGAGATTTTCAAGCACATGCCAGTCGAACACCGCGCCGAGACCGCCGGGACGGGTGGCCTCCTTGGGCGCGCGGGCATCGAACAGGATGCGATCGGCGACGGCGGCATAGCCGGGCAGGCTTGCGAGATCGGCCGGGGTCGCGACCGCGATCGCCTTCATCACCGGCAGGCCGAATTTCTGCTTGATGTCGCGCAGCCGCGCCACGGACTCGCTGCCATGCAGCTGCAGGATATCGGGCTGCAACGCTTCGACGATGTTGGCGAGCGTTGCATCGTCGGCATCGACCGTCAGCGCCACCTTTGACGCGCGGCGGTTGGTGAGCTTGCCGAGATCGCGCGCGGTCTCGAGACTGAGATGGCGCGGCGACGGCGGGAAGAACACGAACCCCACCATGTCCGCGCCGGCGTCCAGCGCGACGTCGAGCGTCTCGCGCGTGGACAGGCCGCAAATTTTGACGATCAGGGACATGTTTTAAGGGCACGCCTTGGAGGAACCGCGACAGGGCCGAAAAGGCGTCTGCCGCTTGCGGGTGCGCGTTCTACAACGTCGCGCCCTGCTTGTCTCGCCCGGCGGCCCCATAACCGCCGCCCTGCGACGGCGCGGACAGGCGCTGCGGGCCCGGCCGCGAGGGCATTGAGGCGCCGGCCCGCAGATCGGCCAGTTGCGCCCGCGCAGCCCGCGCATCGGCCTCGTGCCGGCGCGCGGCGCGGCGCCAGTGGCGCTGCCGGAACCAGGTCGCGGAGCCGCCCGCCACCACGCCTGCGATCGCGACCGCGATGATGACGACGAACAGCGGCAAGGTGAAGCCGACCGTGGGATCGCTGGAATTGAACGGATCGAACGACACCGTCACCAGATGACGATTGGCGACCGCGAAGACGACAAAGAGCAAGCCCAGCGGGATCAGTACCAAAGCCGTGAAAAACTTGCGCATGACCGTCTCTCGCGGTGATGGAGATCGGGATCAGCTTCAGCTGCCGGCGTCCGGTCCCCCGCTTTCGCGGTTCAGCCGTTCGCGCATTTCCTTGCCGGTCTTGAAAAACGGCACGCTCTTCTGATCCACCGGCACATGGGCGCCGGTGCGCGGATTGCGCCCGGCACGCGCCGGGCGATGCTTCACCGAAAATGCACCGAAACCACGCAGCTCGACCCGATCGCCCCGCGCCAAGGCCGCGACGATCTCATCGAGGATCGCGTTGACGATGTTCTCGACATCCCGCTGATAGAGATGCGGGTTGTGCTCGGCGATACGCTGAACGAGTTCGGATTTGATCATCGAGGCGGGGACCCGGGAAGGTGCGATCACGCATTTCCGTGAAAATGCCTTGGACTGTCAAGACGCTAAATGAAATTTGGCGGACGCGAAAACACGTGACAAACGGCCGGATTAGGTATTGCGACAGCATTCCGCAACGCGGGAGGGGCGGGCGGAAACCGGACTTGCGGTTCAATCGGCCCCCGCCGGATGCCATAACGCCAACATGCCGTCGAGACCCAGACGATCGACGGCCTGCGCCATGCCGGTCTGCTCGACTTGTCGGGCGATCGCACCCAGGCCGAACGCGTCGAGCGTCACCGCGGCGGCCGCGCGCAGGAAGGTCAGGTCGCCGAAGCGCGGCGACAATTTGTAATCGCGCACCGGCAGATCGGCCTTGACGCCTTTTTGCGCCACCAGCCACGCGATCGCGATCTTCTCATCGCCGAGCTGATCAATCAGCTTGAGATCGACCGCCTGACGGCCGGTGAACACCCGTCCGTCGGCGACTTTTTCGAGCAATCCGTCGTCCATGCCGCGCCGCTCCTTCACGAGGCCGCGAAACCAGGCGTAGGAATCCTTCACCAGCGCGTCGAGCGCGGCGCGCGCCTCCGGACTGGTCGGCTCGAAGCCATTTGGCGCGGCTTTTAGCGGCGATGACTTCACTTCCTCGACCTTGACGCCGACGGTCTTCAGCAATTCGGTGAAATTCGGAAACTGGAACAGCACGCCGATCGAACCCACCAGCGAGCTCTGCTGGGCGACGATATGGTCGGCGGCGATGGCGGTGATATAGCCACCCGAAGCCGCCAGTCCCTCGACCACCACGACCAGCGGCTTCTTCGCCTTCAGGCGCACCAGCGCGTCATAAAGCTGCTCGGAGCCGGCGGTGGTGCCGCCGGGCGAATTGATGTGCACGACCACCGCCGCGGCACGTGAATTTTCCAGCCGCTCCAGCGCCTCGACGCGGTTCTGATCACTGCGGATCAGGCCTTCGATGTTGATGCGGGCAATCGAGCCCGCCGCCGTGAGCGCACCACGTCCGCCGGGCGCCGCGACCATGGCAACGGTGACGATCGCGGCGATCGCAATCAATGCAGCGACCACGCGCCAGAACGTCAGCTTGCGCCGTATCCTGCGACGATCGACGATGACATCCGAATCAAGCGACATCGAAAATTCTCCCGGAGGTGGCCTTTCAGGGGATCGCACGGTGATCTTCCGTATACCCCTAATATCTCGTGCCCTGATTACATCAATTGCGGTGCAATATGAAGAAAACAAGGCCCCTAACACCCTCTCCCCCTGGGGGAGAAGGGAGATGACCGCGCGGTACACCGAGAATAAAAAAGGCCCCGGTCGAAACCGGGGCCCGTTTGATGAGGCAGAGAGCCGAAAGACTTACTTGTCGGTGCGCTGCTTGAGCGCGGTGCCGAGAATGTCGCCGAGCGTCGCGCCCGAATCGGAGGAGCCGTACTGCGCGATGGCCTCCTTCTCTTCGGCGACTTCCAGCGCCTTGATCGAGACCTGCACCTTGCGGGCCTTCTTGTCGAACTGGATCACCCGCGCATCGACCTTTTCGCCGACGGCGAAACGCTCGGCGCGCTGATCGTTGCGGTCACGGGCGAGTTCGGACCGCTTGATGAAGGTGGTGAAGTCGGTACCGGCGATCTTCACCTCGATGCCGCTTTCCTTCACTTCGAGTACTTCGCAGGTCACGACCGCGCCCTTCTTGACGTCGCCGGGTTCGGCGAACGGATCGCCTTCGAGCTGCTTGACGCCGAGCGAGATGCGCTCCTTCTCGACATCGACATCGAGCACCACGGCCTTGACCATGTCGCCCTTCTTGAAGTTGTCGATCACCTGCTCGCCCGGAACCTTCCAGTCGAGGTCGGACAGATGGACCATGCCGTCGACATCGCCCTCGAGCCCGAGGAACAGACCGAACTCGGTCTTGTTCTTGACCTCGCCTTCGACCGTGGAGCCGACCGGGAATTTCTCGACGAACACTTCCCAGGGGTTGCGCATGGTCTGCTTGAGGCCAAGTGAAATCCGGCGCTTGACCGAATCGACTTCGAGAACCTGCACTTCGACTTCCTGCGAGGTCGAGACGATCTTGCCGGGATGCATGTTCTTCTTGGTCCACGACATCTCCGAAACGTGGATCAGGCCTTCGATGCCCGGCTCCAGTTCGACGAACGCGCCGTAGTCGGTGATGTTGGTGACGCGGCCGGTGAAGCGGGCATTGAGCGGATACTTCGCCTCGATGCCCTGCCACGGATCGTCCAGCAACTGCTTCATGCCGAGCGAGATGCGGTGGGTCTCGTGGTTGATCTTGATGATCTTGACCTTCACGGTCTGGCCGATGGTCAAAACCTCGGTCGGGTGATTGACCCGGCGCCAGGCGATATCGGTGACGTGCAACAGGCCGTCGATGCCGCCGAGATCGACGAACGCGCCGTAATCGGTGATGTTCTTGACGACCCCGTCGATGACCTGCCCCTCTTCGAGGTTCTGCACCAGTTCCTGGCGCTGTTCGGCGCGGGTCTCTTCCAGAACCGTGCGGCGCGACACCACGATGTTGCCGCGGCGGCGATCCATCTTGAGAATCTGGAACGGCTGCGAATTGTTCATCAGCGGCGCGACGTCGCGAATCGGGCGGATGTCGACCTGCGAACGCGGCAGGAAGGCGACCGCGCCGTCGAGATCGACGGTGAAGCCGCCCTTGACCTGATTGAAGATGACGCCGTGAACCTTCTCGTTGTTGTTGAAGGCCTTCTCGAGCTTGCCCCAGCTTTCCTCGCGGCGCGCCTTGTCGCGCGACAGCACGGCCTCGCCGAGCGCATTCTCGATGCGGTCGAGAAACACCTCGACCTCGTCGCCGACCTTGAGTTCGCTTTCGCGGCCGGGTCCTGCGAATTCACGCAGCGCCACACGGCCTTCGGTCTTCAGGCCGACGTCGATGACGGCCATGTCCTTCTCGATCGCAACAACGATGCCCTTGATGACGGAGCTTTCCTGCAGGTTGCCGCCGGCGAAGGACTCGTCGAGCATGGCGGCAAAATCGTCGCGGGAAGGATTATAGGAGGTAGCAGTCGAAGCCATTTGTTCTCCAGATGCGGGTATTGCCGGCCATTCGGGTTAAGGGGCGTATCGGGCGTGAAGGGTTAGAGGTCCGCAAACCCTAACGACCGCCTCGCAAAAAATCGCGAGAGCGGGCCGGCAGCTTGCCTGCACGTTCGATACGTTGATTTGTTTTGTCCGGAACCTTGAGCGTGTCGATCTCGAAGCCTGGAGCGGGCTTTCCTCCAATGACGGCAGCGGTTTCGTCTGAAAGCGCTCAGACCCGCTGCCGGCCCGCTCGGACGGCCTCGACAATGTCGATGGCGGCCCGGACGCCGCCTTCTATATCCAAATGGGAGTTGTCGAGCAAGTAAGCATCTGCGGCCGGTTTTAAAGGCGCCACGGCCCGGTTCTGGTCGCGCTCGTCGCGCCTGAGGATATCGGCCAGCACGGCGGCCTCGTCGGCGTCCTCGCCCCGCGCCCGCGCTTCCAGGGTCCGGCGGCGGGCGCGGACCCTGGGGTCGGCTAACACGAAGATTTTCACGTCGGCGTCCGGACAGATCACGGTTCCGATGTCGCGGCCATCGAGCACGGCGCCCGGCGGATCGGCGGCGAACTGCCGCTGGAAGTTCAACAGCACCTCCCGCACCTTCGGAATCGCCGACACCACCGAGGCAGCGTCGCCCACCGCCTGGGTCTTGAGCGCCGGATTTCCGAACTTCTCGGGATCAAGCTCGAGGGCCGCGGAGACGGCGAGTACCTCGTCGGTCAGGTCGGCCCCGGCGTCCAACATCGCCTTGGCGACCGCCCGGTAGATCACGCCGGTATCGAGATGACGATAGCCGTAATGCCTGGCGAGCCGCTTGCCCAGCGTGCCCTTGCCCGACGCGGCCGGTCCGTCGATGGCGATGATCATGAGAACTCCGCCCCAATCGCGCGCATCATCGGGATGAAATCGGGAAAGCTGGTGGCGATGAAGCCGGTGTCATCGACCCTGACCGGCTTGTCGGCGGCAAGACCCATCACCAGCGCCGACATCGCGATGCGATGATCCATATGGGTGGCGACCAGGCCATCGCCGGGGACATGGCCCTTGCCTTCGACGATCAAATCATCCCCCGAGATCTCGACCTTGACGCCGTTGACGCGCAGCATCGCGGCGGTCGCTTCCAGCCGGTCGGATTCCTTGACGCGCAATTCCTTCAGGCCGCGCATGATCGTGGTGCCCTCGGCGAAGCCCGCCGCCACCGCCAGCACCAGATACTCGTCGATCATCGAGGGCGCGCGTTCGGGGGGCACCTCGACGCCGCGCAGTTTCGAGGCGCGCACCCGAAGCTGCGCCATCGGTTCGCCGGCATCGTCGCGAACCAGGCTTTGCTCGATCGAGCCGCCCATCTCGCGCAGCGTCGTGAATAGCCCGGTGCGCAGCGGATTGGTCATGACATCAGACAGAACCAGGTCCGAGCCTTCCACGATCAAGGCGGCCACGATCGGGAATGCCGCCGACGACGGATCGGCCGGCACCACGACCTCGGCGCCATGCAGTTCGGGCTGGCCTGTCAGCGCGATTCTGCGGCCGTGGCGGCCTTCCGGCAGGGAGGTGATCTGCGCCCCGAAATGCCTGAGCATCAGTTCGGTGTGGTCGCGGCTGGCCTCGGTTTCTATCACGGTGGTGATCCCTGGAGCCGCCAGCCCAGCCAGCAGCACCGCGGATTTGATCTGGGCCGAGGCCACCGGCGTGCGGTAGAGGATCGGCAACGGGTCGCGTGCGCCGCTCAGCGTCAGCGGCAGGCGGCCGCCAGGCCCGCTGGAGCCGACCCGCGCGCCCATCAATTCCAGGGGATCAAGCACCCTTCGCATTGGCCTTGAGCGCAACGATGCGTCGCCATCGAAAACCGCCGTGATCGGGCAGCCGGCGACCGCGCCCATCACCAACCGGCAGCCGGTGCCGGAATTGCCGAAATCGAGCGGAGCGTCCGGCTGGGCCAACCCCGCCACCCCCACGCCCCGCACCGACCAGGCAAAATCTCCGGTCCGCACCACTTTTGCGCCCAAAGCCCGCATGGCTTTGGCGGTATTCAGCACGTCTTCGCCCTCAAGCAGGCCCGATATGCGGGTTTCGCCAACCGCCAGCGCGCCCAAAATCAGGGCCCGGTGCGAAATCGACTTGTCGCCGGGAACCCGGACCTTCCCGGTCAGGGATCCGCTCGAACGGGCTTCCAGCGGCGTCTTATGATCGGCAAGGCGATCCGAATGGGTCAAGATTGTGTCCTCTGCGAGGGCGGCAGGTATCACATGGGACGCACCGCGTCACGCCGACCGTCCATCTTCCATAAAGCGCTATTGACAGCGGCGCACCAACTAGCCAAGTGAAGCACCGTTTTTCAGAAAATTCCCAGGATTCCACACGTGGCCAAATCCGATCTCGGAACCAAACGCATTTGCCCGACGACGGGTAAGAAGTTTTACGACCTCAACAAGAGCCCGGTGATCTCACCCTATACCGGCGAGGTGGTGCCGATCGCGCCGATTCCCCCGCCCCGGACAAGGGCCGACGCCGCCGCGCGCGCCAGCGCCGCTGCGGCGGCTTCCGCCGCCGAAGCCACGCCGGAGCCGGTAGAGGCCGAGGAGTTGGTGCCGCTCGAGGAAGCCGACGCCGAGGAGAACACCGGCAAGGTCAAGGCCGTCGTTCCCGAATCGGAAGACGATATCGAGATCGACGAGACCATCGAAGGCGACGATGACGATGATTCGACCTTCATCGCCGACGAGGAAGAAGGCGACGAGGACGTCACCGATATCATCGGCGACGTCGGCGGCGACGAGGAGACTTGAGATCGGCCCTGAACTGTGTTCAGGGTTTTGCGCAACGCGCCGCCCAAAGGCGCGTGGGCTGGGCATGATCCGGAAAAGTGCGTACCGGTTTTCCGAATTGATTGTGCTCTAGCGAGAGTTAAGGGGCCATAGCTCAGCTGGGAGAGCGCTTGCATGGCATGCAAGAGGTCGGCGGTTCGATCCCGCCTGGCTCCACCAGCCTTCGCTTGCTTCGCAAGCTACGGCTCGGCAAGCCACGTGCCTGCCCATCGTAGCGAAGCAAACGAAGGCTGCCGCGTCGTAGCCCGCAGGGCGAAGACGGGCCTCGGCATATCCTGTCGCCGCGAACCCGAAGCTTATGAAATACGTCTATATCCTCGAAAGTCACGATTCCGACCATTTCTACGCTGGTCTTACCGATGACGTGCCGGCGCGATTAGCGAAACACAACGCCGGCGAGGTATCGCATACTTCGAAGTACAGGCCTTGGCTATTGAAGACTTACGTCGCTTTCAGTGACGAAAAGCGGGCGATTGCTTTCGAGAAGGACCTTGAGTCGGGGTCCGGCCGGGCATTTGCGAAGACGCGGCTGTGATGATTTAAACTCACAACGACACCCTTCTCCGCAACTTCGCAAGAAACCACTGATGACAACCGAAAATGCTCCCGGCGCGATGACCGGATTGCGCGTGATCGACCTCACGCGGGTTCTCGGCGGGCCCTACTGCACGCAAATCCTCGCCGATCACGGCGCCGACGTGATCAAGGTCGAGCCGCCGGCCGGCGACGAAGTGCGCGACTGGGGACCGCCGTTCCATGGCGAGGACGCGGCCTACTATGTCGGCATCAACCGCAACAAGCGTTCGATCGGGCTCGATCTGGCTTCAGAAGGCGGCCGCGCCGTGCTGATGAAGATGCTCGAGGGCGCCGACGTCCTGATCGAGAATTTCAAGCCCGGCACGCTCGACAAATGGGGCATCGGCAACGACGTGTTGCGCGCAAGATTTCCGAAACTGGTTCACTGCCGCATCTCGGGTTTCGGCGCCGACGGTCCGCGCGGCGGCAATCCCGGCTACGACGCCATCATTCAGGCCATGACCGGAATGATCGCCGCGACCGGCTCGCCGCAATCCGGCCCGATGCGGATCGGCGTTCCGCTGGTGGATATCTCCACCGGGCTGTACGCGGCGATCGGCATCCTGATGGCGCTGTCGGAACGGCAGCGATCAGGCCTCGGACAGTTTCTCGAAACCACGCTGTATGAAACCGGCCTTTCGATCATGCATCCGCATGCCGCGAATTATTTCATGCACGGCAAGCCGCCGCAGCTCACCGGCAACGAGCATCCCAATCTCGTGCCCTATGCGATCTTCCCGACCCGCACCGCCAATATCTTCATCGGCGTCGGCAATGACGCGACCTTCCGCAAGCTCTGTAAGGAGATCGGCAAACCCGAACTCGGCACCGATCCACGCTTTGCGCGCAACAAGGATCGCATCGCCAACCGCGACGCATTGCGCACCGAACTCGCCGCCGTGTTCAGCCAGCACGACGCCGAGCCGCTGTGCGATCGCCTGCTCGCCGCGGGCCTGCCAGCCGGGCCGGTGCAGTCGATCGACCAGGCCCTGACCAGCGCCCACACCATCCATCGCGGCGACGTCATCGAAAAGGATTGGTACAAGGGGGTGGCCTCGCCCATCCGTCTTGAACGCAGCAAGCCAAGCCTGCGCAGCGTTCCGCCCAAATTCAGCCAACACACCAGCGAGGTGCTGACGGAGTTCGGGTATTCCGAAGGCGAGATCGACGCGCTGATCGCCAAGGGGGTTGTCTGCGGCAGCGAACGCAGGCGCTAAACCCCTCGACCCGCCGCGTCGACGCGCCGCAGCATCTTCCGGCGCGCTCGCCCGCAAGGGTGGCGTTGGGGGTGCTTGAACACCCCTAAAATATGCCCATATTGGTGATTGATCGGCGGGCCAATTCGCCATCCGATCACGTTGGGGCGCCGCAAGGGCCCTGAAACTTCAAAGTCGCTTCGAGAGGGCTTTGCGAAAATATGTCTCGTGTTCCTTCGTTATCCAGTCCGTTCTTGCTGGGATTCGACGAAATTGAGCGTGTGCTCGATCGCGTCGTCAAAGGCGCCGACGGTTATCCTCCCTACAACATCGAGCGCTGCGACCGCGCCAACGGTCAGCCTGAACGCTTGTGCATCACGCTCGCGGTGGCGGGATTTACCCGTGACCAACTCGATGTAACCATTGAGGAAAACCAGCTCGTGATCCGGGGCCGCCAGCAGGACGACAAGGCCCGGCAATACATCCATCGCGGCATCGCCGCGCGCCACTTCCAGCGCACCTTCGTGCTGGCAGAGGGGATGCAGGTGCTGGGCGCGGACCTGAAAAACGGGCTGTTGTCGATCGAGCTGGCCCGGCCGGAGCCGGAAAAGGTCGTTAAGACAATCGCTATCAATGAGCACGAATAATGGGAACGAGTAGCGGACTCGACCGCTTAAGCTAATAGAGGAGTCGAGACCATGACTGAAGTTGAAGTGGTGTTTGAATCGGCAGGGGTTTCCCCGGAGGCGCTGGCGAGCCTGGGCGAGGGCCATATCGCCTATGTGAAGCAGATCCGTTCCGAGGACGTTCCGGGGCTGTTTCCGCAGGCGCCCAAGATCGCGCCGGGCCTGAAACTGTTTGCGCTGCACGCCGCCGACGGCACGCCGATCATGCTGACCGACAGCCGGGAAGCCGCGATCGCGAATGCCTGGAGCAACGAACTGCAGGCCGTCAGCGTCCACTGACGCGGCGGGATCCGGAGATGTGTCATACGCGGGCGTGATCCCGCGTATCCGCTGTCTCCGTCAGATCTGTTTTTCAAAAAACATGGAATGCCGTTAGCGCAGACGAGCCCACGCCATCTGCGCGAGGCACATTGCTGTTTCCGGCGATAATGGCGGCGCTTGCTAGGCCGCTGTCGCCGGCGGCAGCGCCAGCACCGAATAGATCGCCGGGCCATCGCGCGAGGCCCGCAGCTTCTTGGCGACGTCCTGATCGCGCAACAGCCGCGCGATCCGCGCCAGCGCTTTCAGGTGATCGGCGCCCGCACCTTCCGGCGCCAGCAGCAGGAATACCAGATCGACCGGCTGGCCATCCATCGCCTCGAAATCGATCGGGCGTTCGAGGCGGGCAAACAGGCCGAACAGCTTTTCCAGTTTGGGGAGCTTGCCGTGCGGGATGGCGACGCCGTAGCCGACCGCGGTGGTTCCCAGCTTTTCCCGCTGCAGCAGCACCTCAAAGATCGAACGCTCGTTCTGGCCGGTCAGGCTGGCTGCCCGCGCCGCCAGTTCCTGGAGCGCCTGCTTCTTGCTGTTGACCTTCAACGCCGGGAGAATCGCCTCGGGTGCGACCAGATCGGTAATCGTCATGGGGCGTTCCGAGGTAAATTGACCGTCAGGTTGCGAAACAGGGTTCAGCGGGCGGCATCAACAAGATAGGGCGGGAACGGCGGCCTACCGCCCGGTCCTAATTGGGGGGCTTCTACTCCAACGCAAGAGCAGTGCCAACACCCGTGGCGTTATTCCCGGCCCCTATCGTTAAGGGCGCGGACCATAGGGAGGGGTCCGGTGGGCGTCAATGCCGATCGGCCGCTACCCCCCGGAGTTAACCACAGGGGGATCGATCCAGCCGACATTGCCGTCGGGACGGCGGTAAATGATATTCACCCGGCCGCTCGATCCGTGCTGGAACACCAGGCAGGCCGCGCCGGTCAAGTCCAGTTCCATCACCGCCTGGCTTACCGACATCCGCTTCAGGGACGTCGTCGCCTCGGCGATGATCACCGGGCTGTAACCGGTCTCGTCGTGCTCCTCGTCTCCCGCGGGCGCCTCAATCACATAGCTCGGGGCATCCAGGGTGGGGGCCGTCAACTCAACCATCGCCACCGCTTCCGCGTGCGACTTTCGGGCCGAGCGATCCTTCAGCCGGCTCTTGTAGCGCCGCAGCCGCTTTTCGATCATCAGCAACGCCTGGTCGGCGCTGGCATAGGCATCCGCAGCATTGGAATCGGC
The DNA here is from genome assembly GCF_004799445.1 of Bradyrhizobium sp. Classification (GTDB taxonomy): domain Bacteria; phylum Pseudomonadota; class Alphaproteobacteria; order Rhizobiales; family Xanthobacteraceae; genus Bradyrhizobium. Next base: position 120,344 of record NZ_SSNA01000202.1, on the reverse strand, counting down.
CTCGAGCGTGATTCCGGAATCCAGATGCAGCGCGCAATCGGTGCGAAATCCGAAGCCGTCCTTGCTCAGCGTGATGTGGCCGGAATAGTTGCCATCGAAATATTTGCGCAGCACCTCATCGGTGCGCTCGCTGACCCGCCCGCGCAGCGCGTCGCCGACACTGATGCTTTTTCCCGAAATCCGGAGAGTCATGGTTGCTGCCTCGATTCTTTGAGCGGAGTTGACACTATTCCGATTTCGCCGGGACGCAATCAGGCGGGCTGCGTATCCCGGGACCGGTCCGAGGATGCGGCGGGCGCCGACAGCGCGTTACCAAGCATGCTTTGCTTGTCGCGTCGGCGCTGCACCGACGAGGGAATTCGCATCGCTTCGCGGTATTTCGCGACGGTGCGACGGGCGATATCAATGCCCGATTCGCGCAATCGTTCCACGATGGTGTCGTCCGAAAGGATCGTCGCGGGTTCTTCCGCATCGATCAATTGCTTGATGTGGTGACGAACCGCCTCCGCCGAATGGGCTTCGCCGCCGTCGGCCGACGCAATCGAAGCGGTGAAGAAGTATTTCAGCTCGAAGCTGCCGCGATTGGTCGCCATGTATTTGTTGGCGGTGACCCGCGACACCGTCGATTCATGCATCTGGATCGCGTCCGCGACGGCCTTGAGGTTGAGCGGCCTCAAATGCGCGACGCCGTGGGTAAAGAAGCCATCCTGCTGGCGCACGATCTCGGTTGCGACCTTGAGGATGGTGCGGGCGCGCTGATCGAGCGCGCGCACCAGCCAGGTCGCGTTCTGCAGGCAATCGCTGAAATAGGATTTGTCGCCGTCCTTGCGGATCGTCTTCGACAGTTCGGTGTAATAGATCTGGTTGACCAGCACACGCGGCAACGTGTCGCTGTTGAGTTCGACATGCCAGCCGCCATCGGGCCCGGGCCGAACGTAGACGTCCGGCACCATGGTCTGCGTCCGCGCCGATCCGAATTTCAATCCCGGTTTCGGATTGAGACGGCGAATTTCGCCGATCATATCGGTGATGTCTTCGTCATCGACCCCGCACAATTTTCGCAACGCGGCGATATCGCGCTTTGCCAGGAGATCGAGGTGTTCGACGAGCGCCTGCATCGCAGGGTCGTAACGATTGAGTTCGCGCAGCTGGATCGCCAGGCACTCGCTCAAGCTTCGTGCGCAGACGCCGGGCGGATCGAATTTCTGCAGCACCGCCAGCACCGCCTCGACGTCTTTCTGCGACGCGCCGAGCCGCTCGGCGGCCTGGCCGAGATCCGGCGGCAGATAACCCGCTTCATCGACGAGGTCGATCAGGTACTGGCCGATCATGCGCTGCGCCGGGTCGGCGAAAGCCACCGCCAGTTGCTCGGCAAGATGGCCGCCGAGCGTCACCTCGGCGGCGACGAAGGCTTCGAGGTTATAGCTGTCATCGTTGGAGGCGCCGCCGCCCCATTCGGTATACGCGGTCGGCGCCGCATCCTGCGCGGTGCGCGCCGCGGCCTCCGCGGGTTCCTCGGAAAACACGTTGTCGAGCGGGGTGTCGAGGGTCTGCTCGATCTCGGCACGGCTGCCGAGTTCGCGGTTCATCCACTCTTCCTGGGCCGGCTCGAAGGTTTCACCGGCGGAGCCGCTGGGCTCGCCGCCTGCGTCGTCGCCACCGGCGCCAAATTCGTCGGAATCGGAGAATTCAGCCCGCTCCGGCGCCGGCTCGCCCGCCACCGGCGCCTCGGAACCGTCGCTGGCGCGTTCCAGCAGCGGATTCCGCTCCAGTTCCTCCTCGACAAAGGCCGACAGATCGAGATTCGACAGCTGCAGCAGCTTGATTGCCTGCATCAGCTGCGGCGTCATCACCAGCGACTGCGACTGGCGGAACTCTAATCTCTGCGTCAGCGCCATGGAGACAAGAACCGATCCCAAAAGTTGGTCCGATTCTTGCTTAAACTAGTCGAAAGCCGATGTACACGGCTTGACGTATTGGAAAAAAAGACTAGAGGGCAGGTTTTCCGCCAAGGCTAAAGCCGGAATTCCTCGCCAAGGTAAAGGCGGCGCACGTCCGGGTCGTTGACGATCTCATCCGGCGACCCCTCGGTCAGGATCTCCCCCGCATAGACGATATAGGCACGATCCGTCAGTCCCAGCGTTTCCCGCACATTGTGGTCGGTGATCAACACGCCGATGCCGCGATTGGTGAGATGGCGGACGAGATCCTGAATGTCGCCGACCGCGATCGGATCGATGCCGGCGAACGGTTCGTCGAGCAGCATGTAGTTGGGACGGGTTGCCAGCGCGCGCGCGATCTCGACGCGGCGCCGCTCGCCGCCCGACAGGGCAATTGACGGCGTTTTTCGCAACCGCGTGATGTTGAATTCGTCGAGCAGGGAATTGAGTTCGGCTTCGCGCTTTTTCTTCGAGGGCTCGACGACCTCCAGCACGGCGCGGATATTCTGCTCCACCGTGAGGCCGCGGAAGATCGACGCTTCCTGCGGCAGGTAACCGATGCCGAGCCGGGCGCGCTGATACATCGGCAGCTTGGTGACGTCGTGGCCGTCGAGCTCGATGCTGCCGCGATCGGCCTTGATCAGGCCGGTAATCATATAGAAGACCGTGGTCTTGCCGGCACCGTTGGGGCCCAGCAAACCCACCGCCTCGCCGCGACGGACGTAGATGCTGACACCGCGCACGACCTGACGGGTGCCGAAGCTCTTTTCCACGCTATGCACAGCCAGATAGCCCGCCCGTGGCACGGGCCGCGGCGCCGTTGCACCGTTGGTCTTGGCTGGCGAGGGCCGCGGCTTTTCGGCCCGGGGCAGGTCCAGTTTTTGTACCGGTGCGGCGCGGGCCAAGGGCGGCGCGTCGCGCACCGGGCTTGTCAGCATCTCGCCCATGGTATCGCCGAGCGCGGTGATATCCGCGCGCGTGCGAGCAAATCCCGGCGAACTGCGCTTCGCCGGGCGGCGACGGAACATGCCGAGTAAATCCACCATTCCCGCTTCGCTCAGCCTTTCACGGTGTTCCGCGACCCGCCGCGGCGATTCGCGCGCGCCCCGCGCAACATGCAACATGACGGAATGGATGTTCCTTGCCCAGCGAAACACCCTCGATTTGAGGGGTGGATCACCGCGCCAGTGCATGACCCGCCAAAGTGTCAGCGGTTTGGCGATAGGGAACCATGCACTTCCCTGTGTCAGTAAGCAGATACAGGCTCAGGCTGCGGGCTTCAACCTCGTCCACGGCGACAAGTTTGCAAGCTACTGATATTATTTGGGTTTACTTGAGGGGCCGAGGGTGCGTAGAGGTGATCCCGAACCTGGCGAGGCGGACCTGCAGTCTTTTCCCGACTGGATGAACAGGCCTTGGACCTTTCCGCTGTCGGATTCCACCCGCGAAACGCCCGTAGTCATGTCCACGAACAGGCGATCACCACGCAGCACATTCTTGCATTGGGTCAGCACCACCCCTCCGAGCATGGTGATCAGATTGGTCGTGGTGTCGAAGACGGCGGTGTTGCCGGTCACAACCTGATCCTTCTGGGTCACGACCACATTGCCTCTCGCCTCCAACCGCTTGATCGACGAGCTGCCGCCGGGGCCAGGGGTCGCGGACTGGATCGGGGCCGATTTGGCCGCGGACTTCGAACCCGGCGCCGGCGCCGAATTGGGCGCCGGCGCTGCTGTGGCCGAGCTCGATTCGTAAAACACCACCAGCGTCTTCGACGTCATGGTGGTGTCGCCCTGCACTACTTTCACGTTGCCGGCGAAGGTCGCTTCCTTTTTCTTGTCGCGCATCTCAAGCGTGGCGGCTTCGATCTGGATCGGCTGGTCGCGGTTCTGCGAAAAGCCCTGCATCGCATTGGGCACGCCGGTCACCGCGCTCTGTGCGTGGGCTTCACCCGAGCTCATCGCAAGAACAATGACGGCCGCGCGGGCCCGCCCCGAAACCCGACCAAATCCACGGATGCTTGGACGAACCATCATGACGAAAATCATTTCGGATTGGCGGACTTCGAGACAAAGACGCCATGAGCGATTGATATTATTTTGGTTTATTTGCGCCCGCGGACCCCGTCGGGGTCGGCGATGGCGAAGCACCGGGGAGCGGCGAGCCGCCCTGGCCCGACGACTGAAACAGGCCCTGCACGCGGCCGGAGTCGGATTCCACCCGCGATACGCCCGTGGTCATGTCGACCAGCAGCCGATCGCCGCGGAGCACATTCTTGCCCTGGGTCAACACCACCCCTCCGAGCATGGTAACGAGGTTGGTCTTGGTGTCGAAGACCGCGGTCTCGCCGGTCACCACCTGATCCTTCTGGGTCACAACCACGTTGCCCTTCGCCTCCAGCCGCTTGATCGACGAGCTGCCGCCGGGGCCAGGGGTCGCGGACTGGATCGGGGCCGATTTTGCCGCCGACTTCGAACCCGGCGCCGGCCCCGAATTGGGCGCCGGCGCTGGCGTAGCCGAGTTCGATTCGTAGAACACCACCAGCGTCTTCGACGTCATGGTGGTGTCGCCCTGCACCACCTTCACATTGCCGGCGAAGGTCGCTTCCTTTTTCTTGTCGCGCATTTCCAGCGTGGCGGCTTCGATCTGGATCGGCTGGTCGCGGTTCTGCGAAAAGCCCTGCATCGCATTGGGCACGCCGGTCACCGCGCTCTGTGCGGCCGCTTCAACGGCAGCGACCGTGGCCAGCGCAAGGGCGGCACAACAGCCGCCAAGCGCGATCCGCCGTATCAGGTTGCTGGACGGAAAAATTCTCATCAAGATCATTTGGGGTTGGCGGGCTTGCTGGAAACCGAGTGCGTCCGGGCGGGACGCGTCGGTTCGGGCGCCGGCGCGGCGGGCGGCTCCGGCGCGCTCTCGGCGGGCGGCAGCTTGTCGATGTTCATCACGACGTGGCCGTCGAACCTCACCACTTCCCCGCCGCCGGTGATCTTCATCTTGTCGGCGGACAGCGTTCCGTCCGCCCATTTCACATCGACATGTTCGTCCGACGTCACCGTACCCTTGCCCATGTCGACGAAGGCCTGGCTCAGCCATGCCTCATAGCCCGTACTGGTCTGCAAGTAGATATCCTTATGCAAATCGAGCAATTGCTGCTTGGTATCCATCAGCCCGTTGAGCGCGTCCAGCGTCACGGTCGATTGATCCTCCATCAGGACCTTCGCCCGCAACGTCTTGAGATCAACGTGATCCGGATCGGTCACATCCTGGGTCGCGGTTTTTGCCCAGACTTCGTAGGGCCGCCGGTCCGGCGTGTAGCCCGCCAGATGCGGCGACTCCATCGTGATCTTGGTGCCGGAGACCACGAGGTTTCCCATATCGAGCGGCAGCTTGGGCAACAGCATCCGGAACGGATTGAAGATCGACACCATCACGATCGCCGCCATCGACACGATCACTGCCGCGGGCACCGCAACGCGCAGTACCCGCACGATCCGGCTGTGGCGTGCGGCGATGGCAAAGCGCGCTTCCATTCCGGCTTGATAGGCAGGATTCTGAACCGAATTCACCACTGCTCCAGGCGAAGCGAGACCTGATCATTCTACCCGGGATCGCCGGGTCGCGCAGCCGGAACCTCGTGCTAGGAGTGTGTCCGAAACGGGGCGCAAGTGACTGGCAAGCGGCTGATACGACGCCTGAAAGGCCGTCTCGGCTCACGAATGCGCGAAAATGTCCTCGGTGTCCCAGCCCTGCAGATCGAGCTTTGCCCGGGTCGGCAGGAATTCGAAGCAGGCTTGCGCCAACCCGAGGCGGCCCTCGCGCGCGAGCATGGCGTCGAGCCGTTCGCGCAAACCATGCAGATGCAACACGTCGGAAGCCGCATAGGCCAGCTGGGCCTCGCTCAGCATCTGCGCGCCCCAATCGCTCGATTGCTGCTGCTTCGACAGATCGATGTTGAGGACTTCGCGCACCAGGTCCTTCAGGCCGTGGCGATCGGTGTAGGTGCGGGTCAGACGCGAAGCGATCTTGGTGCAATAGACCGGCTGTGGCATCACGCCGAAGGCGTTGTAGAGCGCGGCAAGATCAAACCGCGCGAAATGAAAAATCTTGGTGATTTTCGGGTTGGCGAGCAGCGCCTTCAGGTTCGGCGCGTCGGCTGGGCCCTTGCCATGATCCTTGGGGATCTGGACGACATCGGCACTGCCGTCGCCGCTCGACAGCTGCACCACGCAGAGCCTATCGCGATGCGGATGCAGCCCCATGGTCTCGGTATCGATCGCCACCGAGTCGGTGTAGCGGGTGAGATCGGGCAGATCGCCGCGGTGCAGGCGTACGGTCATGGTGTTTTCGGACCTTTTCGAATCGTTGCGGCCCAAACTACCGCCCAAATTCGAAAGAGGCGAGCGCGTGGTGCGCCCGGATCGACAGCAGGGTGGGCATCCAAGCACAAATGGTGCCCAGGAAAGGACTCGAACCTTCACGGCCGTTAAGCCACTGGCACCTGAAGCCAGCGCGTCTACCAATTCCGCCACCTGGGCCCGGGCCGGTTAGTACGGATCGGTCGCACGCTTGTCAAATTGGCGCGACGCGGCTTATTTCTGGCGCATTATCTTGCGGGCAAACGCCTCGCGTTTGTCCTGAGGGAAAACCGCTACCCACTTTGCGCTAACGCGGCCCTCCGGGTCCGGATCATACTCAAATAGGCTGTACAGCGCCGATATGATGGCGTATCGCGAAACGGCTAAATATCCCGGCGATCGACCGAATTTGACCCGCAGGAAATGACCTCCATGGCTTCGAATCTGGTGGCATCTAATCTGGACACCCTGGTCACGGTTTTCGGAGGATCAGGCTTTGTGGGGCGAAGCGTGGTCCGCGCGCTCTGCAAGCGCGATTATCGGATCCGGGTAGCGGTGCGGCGGCCGGAACTGGCCGGGCACCTGCAGCCGCTCGGCAAGGTCGGCCAGATCCACGCCGTGCAGGCCAATCTGCGCTACCCGGCCTCGATCGAGGCGGCGATGCGCGATTCCCACATCGCCATCAATCTGGTCGGCATCCTGGCCGAGGGCGGCGCGCAGACCTTCGACGCGGTACAGGCAAAGGGCGCCGCCGCCGTGGCCGAGGCGGCAGCCGCGGTCGGGGCGCGGATGGTGCATGTCTCCGCGATCGGCGCCGACGAGAATTCGCCGTCGCGCTACGCCCGGGCCAAGGCCGCCGGCGAACAGGCGGTGCTGTCGGCCATTCCCTCCGCCACGATCCTGCGGCCTTCGGTCGTGTTCGGACCGGAGGACCAGTTCACCAACCGATTCGCGGCATTGGCCCAGATATCGCCTGTGCTGCCGCTGATCGGCGGCGGCGTGACCAGGCTGCAGCCGGTCTATGTCGGCGATGTCGCGACCGCGGTCGCCGAGGCCGTCGACGGCAAGACCAGGCCCGGCGCGACCTACGAGCTCGGCGGTCCGGAAGTGCTGACGATGCGCGAGATCATGGAAATCATTCTTGCGACCATCGAACGTCACCGCATGCTGGCCTCGCTGCCGTTCGGCCTGGCCAAATTGCAGGCGCTGTTGCTGCAGTTCGCACCCGGAGCGTTGAAACTGACGCCCGATCAGGTTGCGCTGTTGCGCAGCGACAATGTGGTGTCGGAGGCGGCGAAAGCCGCCGGGCTCACGCTGGAGGGGCTCGGAATTGCACCGGATTCGCTGGAAGCGATCGCCCCGCAATATCTCTGGCGCTTCCGCAAGGCGGGACAGTTCGCGCACAAGGGCGCGTGATTTGAATGCGTCATCCTGAGGTGCGAGCCGTCTTCGGCGAGCCTCGAAGGATGGCAAGGCGGTACATGCGGCTCATCCTTCGAGGCGCGCAAGAGCGCGCACCTCAGGATGACGACGAATTCTCGCCTACCGCCCCATCGCCAGCGCAATCAGGCCCAGCGTGCCGACGACGACGCGCCACCATGCGAACAGCGTAAAGCCGTGGCGGGTGACGTAACTCAGGAATGTCTTCACCACGATGATCGCGGTGACGAACGACACCACGAATCCGATCGCAACGATCCCCAGATGGTCGGCGGTCATTTCGCCCCGGTTCTTGTAGAAATCGTAGGCGAACGCGCCGATCATGGTCGGGATCGCCAGGAAGAACGAGAACTCCGCCGCCGCGCGCTTGTCGGCGCCCAGCAGCATCGCCGCGACGATGCTGGCGCCGGAACGTGACACCCCGGGGATCATCGCCAGGCACTGCGCGAAGCCGATCGCCAGATACATCGGCAGCGGGAATGTCGTGGCGTCGTGCTCGTGCGGATCGTGATCGAGCTGATCGACCCACAGCAGGATCGCGCCGCCGACGATCAGCGAAAAGCACACCACCCAGGGATTGAACAAATAGGACTTGATGTAGCTGCCTGCCGCGGCGCCGATCACGGCCGCGGGCAGAAACGCCACCAGCACGCCAATGACGAAGCGACGGTCGTCGGGATTGGAGAACATGCCGAGCGCGATTCGCCACAATTTGACAAAGTAGATGGCAAGAATCGCCAGGATGGCCCCGAGCTGAATCAGCACCGTGAAGCTGTTCCAGAAACTGCCCTCGCCGAGATCGAAGAATCGTTCCGCCAGCAGCAGATGGCCGGTCGATGACACCGGCAGAAATTCCGTGACGCCCTCGATGATACCGAGAATCACCGCCCTCAACGAATCAGACATCATGACCTAGTGCCTCGTTTTGCAAGCTCGTGATCCATTGCCGCCGTTATCGTCGGTATCGGCCGAAAAAAGCCGGGTTCTTCTCGCTTATTCGCTTCCATGCCGCAACGTCAAAAACGCTAAAACACGGGTTGCCTCGGTCACAAGCTTCTGTAGTTTGGCGCACTTCTGCCGCCGGCCTGCCTCGAAGAGGAAGTTTTCTTAAGACTGCAAATCTATCAAGGGCTTCATGTTCACGCTGTTTCATCACCCATTCTGCCCGCATTCGCGCTTTATTCGCCTGGCGCTCGGCGAATACGGTCTGGATCTGCGGCTGGTGGAAGAGCGGGTCTGGGAGCGGCGCGAAGCGTTTCTCGCATTGAACCCCGCGGGCACGACGCCGGTATTGATCGCCGAAGGCCGGCCCCCCATTCCGGGCGCCGGCATCATCGCCGAGTATCTCGATGAGACCCATGGCGCCGCGCTCGCCGAGCGCCGGCTGATGCCGTCAGGGATCGGCGAGCGCATCGAAGTGCGCCGGCTGATGGCGTGGTTCAATGACAAGTTTTTCGAGGAGGCTTCCAATCCTCTGGTCACCGAGCGCATCTACAAGCGCTTCATGAGCGAGGACGACGGCGGCGGTCCGCCGGCGGCGGACGTGATCCGCGCAGCAAAGGCCAATGTGCGCTATCATCTGGCCTATATCGGCTGGCTGGCGCGGACGCGGAATTTTCTGGCCGGCGAACGACTGACCTATGCGGACCTCGCCGCCGCGGCGCATCTTTCGGCGATCGATTATCTGGGCGACGTGCCATGGATCGAGGACGACGCGGCAAAGGCCTGGTACGCGCGGGTGAAATCCCGCCCCTCGTTCCGTCCGCTGCTGAGCGAATGGCTGGCGGGCGTGCCGGCGTCGCAGACCTATGTGGACCTCGACTTCTGAACAACATCCGTCTCGTTCCCCGGATGCTGCGCCGCGCCGAGGGCTGCGCCTTCCGCGGCCCTCAGCGCTACGCTGCTGATCCGGGGCCCATCCTTCCATGCGGCGATCGTGTGGGTCCCGGCTTTGCGGAGCAGCGTGAAGAACGCTGCACCGCATCCGGGACACCACGAAACATTTGCGCTCCGAGGAGCGTTCGGTGAGCGCCCTTCTAAAGGCGTCCCTAACGCACGAGGCGCGCACGCTCGGCTTCGACTGCGTGGGCGTGACCGGCCCGGATGGGATCGCCGATGCCGGAAAACATTTCCGCGAATTTCTCGATGCCGGCGCGCATGGCGACATGGACTGGCTGGCCGCAAATCCGGAGCGCCGCATCGATCCGCGCGTGTTGTGGCCGGGCGTCCGTTCGGTGATCATGCTCGGCGTCAATTACGGGCCCGATGAAAATCCGCTGGCGATCTTGGCCCGGCGCACGCGCGGCGCGATCTCGGTCTATGCGCAAGGCGATGACTATCACGACCTGATCAAGAAGCGGCTGAAGGCGCTGGCGCGATGGCTGGTCGCGGCATCCGGTTGCGAGGTCAAGGTGTTCGTCGACACCGCCGCGGTCATGGAAAAGCCCTTGGCGCAGGCGGCCGGCCTCGGCTGGCAGGGCAAACATACCAACCTCGTCTCGCGCCAGTTCGGTTCATGGCTGTTTCTCGGCGCGATCTTCACATCATTGGACCTGCCGCACGATGAGGCTGACGCCGATCATTGCGGCTCGTGCCGGGCCTGCCTCGACATCTGCCCCACCTCGGCGTTTCCCGCGCCTTACAGACTCGATGCGCGGCGCTGCATTTCCTATCTCACAATCGAAAGCAGGGGGCCGATCCCGCGCGAATTTCGCCAGGCCATCGGCAACCGCATCTATGGCTGCGACGATTGCCTCGCCGTTTGCCCGTGGAACAAATTCGCGCAGGCCGGGCATGAGGCAAAGCTCGCGGCGCGCCAAGACTTGCGCGCGCCTGAACTGGCCGACCTTGCAAGGCTCGACGACGCGGCGTTCCGCGCAAGATTTACAAAATCGCCGGTCAAGCGCATCGGCCGCGACCGCTTCATCCGCAATGTGCTGATCGCGATCGGCAATTCGAACGACCGCGCGCTGGCGGTCGAGGCCGAACGCCTGCTGGCCGATCCAAGCCCCCTGGTTCGCGGCGCGGCGGTGTGGGCGTTGTCGCAATTGATGGCGCCGGAGGCGTTTGCGGTGCGCGCGGCAAATGCAATCGGCACCGAGAGCGATGACACCGTGGCCGCGGAGTGGCAGCGCGGATAATTTTCCACCGTCGTCCCGGGGCGGCGCGAAAGCGTCGAACCTCAGATGTGCAATTGCACATCGGGGAACCTCGAGATTCCGGGTTCGCTTCGCGCCCCGGAATGACAGAAAAATCTCACCCCATCTCCGCCACCGCCGCCAGGATCCGCGCGATATCCTGCGGCCGCGACAGCCGATGATCGCCGTCCTGGATCATGGTCAGCACCACGTCGTCAGCCGGCAACCGGTGCGCCAGCGCGAAAGCGTGCCGCCATGGCACGTCGGGATCCTGCGCGCCCTGCAGGATTCGAACTGGACATCCGACCTCGATGGCGCTGCCGAGCAGGAGATGCCTGCGGCCCTCTTCGATCAGGTTGCGGGTGATCGGATAGGGTTCGCCATATTCGGAAGGCCGCAGCCACACGCCCCTGGTCTCGATCTCCTGCCGGGCCTGCGGCGAAAAACCCTTCCACATCAGCTCTTCGGTGAAATCGGGCGCCGGGGCGATCAGCACGAGACCGGCCAGCGAGGCGGCGGTCGCCGGCCGCCGCGCCATTTCACGCGCCAGCAACAGCGCCATCCAGCCGCCCATCGAGGAGCCGATCACCACCTGGGGCCCGGCGCAGAATTGCTCGAACACCGCGACGCTCTCGTCCAGCCAGCGCCCGATGGTACCGTCGGTGAAATTGCCGCCGGATTCGCCATGGCCGGAATAGTCGAACCTGACGCAGGCGCGGTGCCGCTCGGCGGCCCAGGCGTCCAGCGCGACGGCCTTGGTGCCCATCATGTCCGACTTGAAGCCGCCGAGCCAGAACAGCCCGGGCAGGCCGCCGGCGCGGGCACGGACCGCGATGCGGCGCGCCGCACCGCCCTGGCCGACCTCGATGAAAGTGGGCGGCTGCCCGGTTGCCGCGGAATTGGTCATGGATGGTTACTCCGGTTTGCTCTGTTTGGGTGAGCCAAACCGATCCGTCAACGGACGCGCTTTGGGGCCCGCGCGGCGCTTGCGGAACGAATCCCCGACCTCTATGTGGCTGATCTGAACATTCCGTCCCGGCGGGAGTTGTTCGGCGTGACCAAAATGCCTCGCATTTGATGCTTTTCGCCCGCTGCGGCGCGAGTTCGCTTGCCCGCGCAGCCTTATTCCTTCAAACTGCAAGCTTCGTCCACAACCTTGGAGAACTACCCATTCGCCGTCCCAACAGAGCCCCGCCCGCTGCCACCAAAGACGGGCCGCGCACCAATGATGAAATCCGCAACGCCCAGGTTCAGCTGATCGATCAGAACGGCACCAACCACGGCACCGTCGAGACAGTCGCCGCCATCAAGATGGCGCTCGAAGCCGGCATGGACCTTGTGGAGATTTCGCCGAACACCAGTCCTCCCGTTTGTAAGATCATGGACTACGGGAAGTTCAAATATTCGGCGCAGAAGAAAGCCGCGGAGGCCCGCAAGAAGCAGAAGATCGTCGAGATCAAGGAGATCAAGCTCCGGCCGATGATCGACGATCATGATTACGATGTGAAGATGCGCGCGATGCAGCGGTTCTTCGAGGAGGGCGATAAGGTCAAGGTCACTCTTCGCTATCGCGGCCGCGAAATGGCGCATCAGGAAATCGGCACCAAACTCCTGGACAAGGTCAAGAGCGACGTCGCCGAATTTGCCAAGGTCGAGCAGGACGCCCGTTTCGAAGGCCGCCAGGTGGTGATGGTTCTGGCGCCGCGCTGATTGTACATCGTCGCCCCCGCGAAAGCGGGGGCCCATACGCCGCGGCCTTTCGGTTAGGGCGATCTGACAGACGGCTTTCTGCAACAATCCGTTGTGGTGGTTATGGGTCCCGGCTCAAGGCCGGGACGACAACGATTGGAGCGATTAGCCGCGCGTGGCCTGCCAGCTGCCGCTGCACCGGTCGCCGGAGATGATTCCGCTCCAGCGGCCCGCGCCTGAATTGCCGGCCAGCCGGCCACTGCCGCTGGCCGCCGACAGACCAAGCGATATTCTGACCGACACAACACCGGCCGGGCTGATGCCGCCCGTGACCTTGCCTCCTCCGGCGGACGAAACCCGACCGGCGGACACGGCGAACGGGAAGCTGTTGGTCGAGCTGCAGTTACCCGCCCGGGTCGCGAACACCACGTTCCAGGTGCCGTCATAGGCCCTCACCGCGGCAACGCTTCTGGCGGCGGCAGGACCAGCCGCCCCAGTCATGGCGGCGAGAACGGCCGCGGCGAAAATCCATCGCAGGGCACCGACGCGCCCGAAACCGGCGAACAAGGCCATCCATGGGGCTGAAATTGTCATTTTGTCCTGCTTTTTGACCGAGCCGCTTGCCGGCGTCGAATGATACGTCGGGCCATCCGGTTCCACGGTTCATCGTTGCCAATCCGGCCTGGTTCTGCCATAAGCGCCAACTTCATCGCCCGGCTGATCAAGGGCTGCCGTGGCGATGCCCATGCTGGTTATCTCACTTCAGAAATAACCGAGCATCTTCAACGCTCTAACGAGCATTTCAGCCGCGAAAGCGCCCTTCCGGGCGCGTTTTTTCTGCGGCAACAGGAGAGCCAAATGCCCAAGCTGAAGACCAAGTCGGGCGCTAAAAAGCGCTTCAAGGTGACTGCCACCGGCAAAGTGATGGCCGCCCAGCGCGGCAAGCGTCACGGCATGATCAAGCGGACGAAGAAGCAGATCCGTCAGCTCCGCGGCACCCGCGTGCTGTTCAAGACCGACGGCGACAACATCAAAAAATATTTCTTGCCGAACGCCTGATCGCGCTCTTAGCCGAGCCGCGTCCGCGCGGCGATCCGTCACCCATTTTCAGATAAAGGAGATCCGTCATGTCTCGCGTCAAACGCGGTGTGACCTCTCACGCCAAGCACAAGAAAGTCTACAAGGCCGCCAAAGGCTTCTACGGCCGCCGCAAGAACACCATCCGCGCCGCCAAGGCAGCGGTCGAAAAGGCCGGGCAATACGCCTTCCGCGACCGCAAGCGCAAGAAGCGCACGTTCCGCGCGCTCTGGATCCAGCGCCTCAATGCCGCCGTACGGCCGTTCGGCATGACCTACAGCGTCTTCATCAACGGCCTTTCCAAGTCAGGCATCATGGTCGACCGCAAGGTGCTGTCGGACCTCGCGATCCATGAGCCGGCGGCGTTCCAGGCGATTGCCGAGAAGGCCAAGGCTGCGCTGGCGGCGTAAGGCAAAGGCGTCAGCGGGCCCGCGAGGGCTGAGCCGCTGTCAGCGCCCGGCGTGAGTAACGCTGGGCGACCTCGGCGCGGCAGAAGGCCGTGAACGACCGGTACATCGTGCCTTGCTCGTTCCGGTACTTGCGGTCGCAGACCCGCATTTCGCGCTGATAAAGGTGCCTTTGGGTCTCGCTCAATCCAACAAGAAAATCGCCCTCGCATTTCTTCTCGACGACGGCGCCCGGACCAATGTCGCCGCTGGCGCCGAACGCGCAGGCCCCGAATAGCTTCACCGCGCGGTCGCAGCTCGGAGCCTCATGCAGCGCCGCAACGATGTCATCGAATTGCGTCGACTTGGCCGAGCACTGTTCCGGCGGCGATTTGGCGGCCTCGGCATCGCAGGTTTTCTTGACGATAGCGTTCAATTCGTCGATGCGGCTGGCAACGTATTTGCAGGCATCCAATACAGGACCGGTTGCGCCCCGGCACAGCTCCTGGTCGATGGTCAGACCGCTGCTGTCCTCGTACCGGCAGGCCTCGAATTTTTGCTGGGCTTTTTCACAACCCGGGGCCTTGTTCAGCGCAACCACGATGTCCTCGAAGCGGGTCGATTTGGCGGGGCAGCCTGCCGCTTGCGCCGGTTGGGCCGCCAGCGAGATGGCGGCAGCCAGGCCAGCCAGCCAGGAGGGTTTAAGGCGCATCTTGCTCGAACAGGTTCTTGGTCGCAGCGACGCTTAAAAGGGGTTCAAACGCCAGAGCATGATCCGGAAAAGTGGGCAGCGGTTTTCCGAAAAGATCATGCTCAAACAAAAAGATAGAGCGAGATGACGATTCAGCGAAAAGTCATCTCGCTCTAGGAATCATCCATCCCCTCATTCTTGGGCTTTTTGCTTGACCTTTCGGCCCCGGCGCGGCCACAACCAGCGGCCTTTTGGAAGAAGAGAGTTGATCCGTGTCCGACCTCGCAACCCTTGAACAAACTATCCTTGGCCAGATCGCCGAAGCGCCCGACGAAGCCGCCCTCGAGGCCGTGCGCGTCGCCGCACTCGGAAAGAAGGGCTCGATCTCCGCGCTGCTGGCGACCCTCGGCAAGATGTCGCCGGACGAGCGCAAGACGCAGGGTGCGGCGATCAACCTCGCCAGGGACAACGTCACGCAGGCGCTGACCGCGCGCCGCGATATCCTGAAATCGAAGGCGCTCGACGCAAGGCTTGCCTCCGAGACCATCGACGTCACGCTGCCGCCGCGCGAGGCCCTTACCGAACAGGGCCGGATCCATCCGCTCAGCCAGGTCATGGATGAACTCACGGCGATCTTCGCCGACATGGGATTTTCGATCGCCGAAGGTCCTGATATCGAAACCGACGACTACAATTTCACCAGACTGAATTTTCCCGAAGGCCATCCGGCGCGGGAGATGCACGACACGTTCTTCTTCAATCCGAAAGAAGACGGCTCGCGGATGCTGTTGCGAACCCACACCTCGCCGGTGCAGGTCCGCACCATGCTCACCCAGAAGCCGCCGATCCGCGTGATCTGCCCGGGGCGGACCTACCGCATCGATTCGGACGCGACCCATACGCCGCAGTTCCATCAGGTCGAAGGCCTTGTGATCGACAAGGGCTCGCATCTCGGCCACCTCAAATGGATCCTGCATGAATTCTGCAAGGCGTTCTTCGAGGTCGATCACATCAACATGCGCTTCCGCCCGTCGTTCTTTCCGTTCACCGAGCCCTCGCTTGAGGTCGACATCCAGTGCCGGCGCGACAAGGGCGAGATCCGCTTCGGTGAAGGCGAAGACTGGTTGGAGATTCTCGGCTGCGGCATGGTGCACCCCAACGTGCTGCGCGCCTGCGGCATCGACCCCGAGGTCTATCAGGGCTTTGCCTGGGGCATGGGCATCGATCGCATCGCGATGCTGAAATACGGCATGTCCGACCTGCGGCAGCTGTTCGAGAGCGACGTGCGCTGGCTGAGCCATTACGGCTTCAAGCCGCTCGACATCCCGACGCTGGCGGGAGGATTGAGCTCGTGAAATTCACCCTCTCCTGGCTGAAAGACCATCTCGAGACCGACGAGCCTTTGGAAAAGCTCGCCGACAAGCTCACCATGATCGGGCTCGAGGTCGAGAACATCGAGGACAAGGCGAAGCTGCTTTCGCCGTTCACCATCGCGCGCGTGATCTCCGCCGAGCAGCACCCCAATGCGGATCGCCTGCGGGTCTGCATGGTGGAGACCGGCCAAAAAAATGAACAGGGGCTCGCCGCGCCGGTGCAGGTCGTGTGTGGCGCGCCGAATGCCCGCGCCGGTCTCGTCAGCGTGTTCTCGGCTCCCGGCACCTTCATTCCCGGCAAGAACATCACCCTTGGAATCGGCACCATCCGCGGGGTCGAGAGCCGCGGCATGCTGTGCTCGGCGGCCGAACTGCAGATTTCCGAGGATCATGACGGCATCATGGAACTGCCGGCCGATGCGCCGATCGGCGCTGCCTACGCGCAGTGGGCCGGGCTCGGCGATCCCGTGCTTGAAATCAATCTGACGCCGAACCGGCAGGACTGCACCGGCGTGCACGGCATCGCGCGCGATCTTTCCGCCGCCGACATGGGCCGGTTCAAGGACCCCGCTATCCGCGCCATCAAGGGCGAATTCCCCTGCCCGGTGAAAGTGACGGTCGAGGACGCGACGCTGTGTCCGGGTTTTGCGCTGCGGCTGGTGCGCGGCGTCAAGAACGGCCCGTCGCCGGAGTGGCTGCAAAAGCGCCTGACCTCGATCGGGCTGCGGCCGATCAACGCGCTGGTCGATATCACCAACTTCATGACCTATGACCGCGCCCGGCCTCTGCATGTGTTCGACGCCGCCAAGGTGAAGGGCGATCTCATCGTGCGCCGCGCACGTGACGGCGAGACGCTGCTGGCGCTCGACGGCCGCACTTACGCGCTCGACAGCGGTACTTGCGTGATCGCCGACGATCACGGCGTCGAATCGCTGGCGGGCATCATGGGCGGCGAAGCCTCCGGCTGCTCGGAAGCGACCACCGACGTGCTGATCGAATCGGCGCTGTGGAACGAGATCAACATCGCCCAGACCGGCCGCAAGCTCGGCATCAATTCGGACGCGCGCTATCGTTTCGAGCGCGGCGTCGATCCGGCCTTCATGGTGCCGGGGCTCGAGATGGCCACCCGGCTGGTGATGGAGATCTGCGGCGGCACGCCGTCTGAAAACGTCGTCGTCGGCAAGGTGTTCGGCGACGACCGCGTGATCGATTTCCCGGTAACCGAGGTCAAACGCCTCGCCGGCATCGACGTGCCGGTCGCGGAGATGAAACGCATCCTCGGCCATCTCGGCTTCATGATGGTCGGCAGCGGCGCGGTGGTGAAAATCGCGGTGCCGTCGTGGCGGTCCGACGTCCACGGCAAGGCCGACATCGTCGAGGAAATCGTGCGCATTTTCGGCATCGACAAGGTGCCGATGACGCCGTTCGAACGTGGCGACGCGCCGCGCAAGCCGATCCTCAAGCCGATCCAGCTGCGTACCCGCCGCGCCAAGCGCGCACTCGCCGCGCGCGGCATGGTCGAGGCGGTGACATGGTCGTTCATCTCCAGACCGCATGCCGAATTGTTCGGCGGCGGCAAGAGCGAACTCGCGCTCGCCAATCCCATTGCCTCTGACCTGTCCGACATGCGGCCGGGCCTGCTGCCGGGTCTGGTTGCGGCAGCGCAGGCCAATTCCGATCGCGGCTTTGCCGATGTCGCGCTGTTCGAAGTGGGCCAGGTGTTCAGGGGCGACAGGCCGGAAGATCAACTGATCGCCGCATCAGGCCTGCGCCACGGCTTTGCGTCCTCGCAAGGCCTCGGCCGGCACTGGTCCGGCTCGGCGGTGGCCGACGCGCTCGACGCCAAGGCCGATGCGTTTGCAGTGCTGTCGGCCGCCGGCGCGCCGACGCAGGCGCTGCAGGTCGTGCCCGGCGGGCCGGACTGGCTGCATCCCGGTCGTTCCGGCACTATCCAGATCGGCCCGCAAAACGTGCTCGGCTATTTCGGCGAGCTGCATCCGCGCGCGCTGGAGGCGCTCGGCGCCGACGGCCCGCTGGTCGCCTTCGAGGTGATTCTGGATCGCATTCCCGACGCCAAGCAGAAGCCGACCCGCGCCAAGCCGGCGCTCGAACTCTCGGCCTTCCAGCCGGTGTCGCGGGATTTTGCCTTCATCGTCGATCGCGCCGTAAAGGCTGGTGACATCGTGCGCGCGGCGCAAGGCGTCGACAAAAAGCTGATCACTTCAGTCGGGGTGTTCGACGTTTACGAAGGCAACGGCATCGACGACGGCAAGAAGTCGGTCGCGATTGCGGTCACGATGCAGCCGCGCGAGAGGACCATGACCGATCAGGAGATCGACGCGGTGGCCGCAAAGATTATTGCCGAGGTCAACAAGAAGACCGGCGGCGTGCTGCGCTAGATTCCGATTCCATCGGACTCTGTTCCTCATTGTCGTCCCGGCGAACGCCGGGACCCATAACCACCGATGTCAATTGCTTGAAAGATTGCCGCCCCAGCCGTCACAACAATAATAATTTTGTGGTTATGGGTCCCGGCTCGCGCGGAGCCTGTCATCGGGCGCGCATTCGCGCCACCCGTTGGCTTGGCCGGGACGACGGCGTCTATCCCAGCACCAGATCGCAATAAGCGTAGCCGTCGCGCTCGACGCGCTCGCCGGTGGTGACCGGAAGCGGGCGCGCAAACATCGGCCCGGCCACCACGCAAGTGTGAAACTCGCCGTTCTCGCCGCAGGCGTCGACACCGCCGGGCAAATCGGCCAGCAGCTGCAGGTCGAATTTGCGTCCCGCGAATGCGGCCGGCAATTTCTTCAGATCGACGGTCGCGAGATAGGCTTCCATGCCGCTGGCGATCATCGCCTGCGCCAGCGGCAGGGTCGGCCGTTCCCAGAGCGGAAACACCGGCGTGACGCCGGTGCCGGCGAGCCTCGCTTCGCGATAGGCCCTGATATCGGCGAGGTAGAGATCGCCGAAGATGATATGGGTGATGCCTTGCCGCACGGCGCTGGCGACAGCCTCCCCCATCCGCGCTTCGTAAATCTCGTTCGGACAGGGATAGGGGATCGGCACGATGCGCGGCGGCAATCCCGCCGCCTCCAGCTGCGCGTGTAAAATCTCCTGCCGGACGCCGTGGATCGACACGCGGCCGAAGGTCTCGGTCACCGTGGTCAGTGCGCCGACGACGTCGTATCCCGCCGCGCGCCTGACTTCATGAACCGCGAAAGCGCTGTCCTTGCCGCTTGACCACGAGATCAACGCTTTCGGCTGCGATGATTTCAAGTGACCGTGGCTCCCGGGAGCGGCCTCGACATGGCTGATGGAATTCAATTGACCGGCGCTCCCGCGCCGCGGCCGCGCTGTTTCGGCGCGCGCGCGGGCGCCGTCCCCGGTTCGTTGAGCGCGCCGATTTTCCGCAGCGCCGCCTCGGCCGCGCGCTCGCCGCTTTCCCAGGCGCCGTCAACCGTGCCCCACAGGGTCTCGTGGGTTGCCTCGCCCGCGAGGAACATGCAGCCGATCGGTTCGGTGAGGATTTTTCGCGATGGTTGCCCACCGGGCGGCGCCACCGACATCGCACCGAGCGTGAACGGCGACGCGTTCCAGCGCGTCGCGCTCGATTTCCTGACCGCGGCCGCGAGCTCGCTGCCGAACAGCCTGGTCAGCCATTCCACCGCGAACGCGACCATCACCTTTTCGCCCTGGCCGGAAAGATCGCGGCCGAACGAGCCTGCGACATCGATCGCGCACAGCGACGATCCTCCGATATTTGCAAACAGCATCGCCGTGCGGGTGGAGTTGCTCTGCTCGATGACCGCGTCGTCGCGCCCCAGCCCCAGCGGGTTGCCCGGCAGTTGCAGGGCGATGCGATCGTAGCTGCCGAGACTCAATTTCGCCGCGGCGTCGAGCTGACGCTTGGGGATCTCGGGCGTGAATTTGATATTCCCAGCCGCGAGCACGTTGCTCGACACCGTGATGATGGCGGCGCGCGCGGCGATCCTGCCGGCTGGCGTCTCCACGGCGACGTCGCGGCCGCTCCAGCTGATCTGGCTTGCCGGCGTCGACAGCACCAGCGGGACCTGCTCACCGAGCCTGGCGATCAAGGTGCCCAAGCCCTGGCGGCAGCCGATCGTGGCATTGCGCTCCTGCGCCCGGATCTTGTCCATGACCGAGACATCTCTGAGATCCTTGCCGGTGGCGCTGGCGCCGAGCACGAATTCCGCCGTCCCCGCCCAGTCGCCCAGATCCTTCGGCAGTACCGAGGCGCAGGACACATCGGCCTTGCCGCGGGAGGCCTCGTCGATGGCACGGTTGGCGCGCACGAGGGCTGCCAGAAGTTCCTCGGTTTCGCCGGCCCGGGCGTTCCGTTGGCCGATGCGGATCCTCTGGCCGAGCGGCGTGGCGGCAACATCGAGCCCGGCATTGCGCGCGAGCCTGATCATCGGATTGGTGTCGGGATTGTGCAGCCAGCGCGCGCCGCGATCGAACGGCATCTCGAATGTCGCCGCATCGGTCAGGCAGCGCCCGCCGATCTGACCCGCCGCCTCCACCACGATAACCCTGCGGTTGGCGGCCTGGATACGCCGCGCCGCGGCGATGCCGGCGGCGCCCGCGCCGATCACGACAATGTCGGCCTCGCGCGGCAAGGGCGCGCCCCATGCGCGCCCGCCAAGGGCCGGCGCCACCGCGATCGCCGCGGATGCCGACAGGAGATCGCGCCGCGTCATTGCCATGTCATGGTTTCCGGAATTTTGAAAACAGGGGGAACATCTAGCGAACTTGCCGCATCCGGACGCCAGCGGCAACCATCATGGTGAATCAATCATGATTGATCGGCGCGCTGCATGAACTAAATTGCAACGGCTTTCGACCATGATAAAGGAACGAGAAAAGGCGGTCAGCAAAGCCGCTGGGGGGAAGATACCGTGGGCTTCGTGCTCGATACCGTCGGCAAGCTGATCGCTTCCTACCTTCAGAAGGAAGTGCCGGGCTATGAGCCGTTCACGCCGAGCGATCCCGAGCATCTGCGCGGTGTTATCGAACCCGGCGATGTCCTGCTGGTCGAGGGCAACAACCGCGTTTCCGGCATCATCAAATATCTCACGCAGTCGACCTGGTCGCATTCCGCGCTGTTCGTCGGCCCGATCGACGGCGCGACCGAACCCGACGGCGAACCGCATGTCCTGATCGAAGCCAATATCGGCGAGGGCGTGACGTCGGCGCCGCTATCGAAATATTTCCCCTATCACACCCGGCTATGCCGGCCGGTCGGCCTGATGTATGAGGACCGCAACACGGTCTGCCGCTACGCCATCAACCGGATCGGTTTCGGCTACGACACCAAGAATATTCTCGACCTGATGCGCTATCTGATTCCGCTGCCGATCCCGCAGCGCTGGCGCCGGCGCATGATCGCGTTCGGTTCGGGCGACCCCACCAAGATCATCTGCTCGGCCCTGATCGCGCAAGCATTCGACGCCGTGCGCTACCCGATCCTGCCCAAGATCACCCGCGCCGGCTCCAGGCAGGCGCGGCGCGAGATCCTTCATATCCGCGATTCATCGCTCTACATGCCACGCGATTTCGACATCTCGCCCTATTTCGAAATCGTCAAACCCACCATCGTGCACGGCTTCGACTACACCGCCCTGCACTGGGCCGACAAACAAAAGCCGCTCCAGGAGGTAGCGGGCCAATTCGGCATCTTTCCAGAAACGGTCAAATCGCCGCCGCTTGTTCCTGAAGAGATTGACGAAGAAGCGCCGCTTCCGGCTGTCGAAGTAGCGTTTGGAGTTGAAGAGGTGATGCTGGCCGAGTGCATCACCGTGACCGAACATTTAATCGCCGTCGAATGTGTTACGGCGTCTCCGCCGGAGCCCCGCGCCCTGCGGGCGGAAGAGCCGGTCGCCTAACAAGCGAGCCCAAGTCTCAGGCGGCCTTGGAAGTTCCGCGAGCATTCCGGCACGCCAGATTCCTCCTGAGACGCCTCACGTCAGCCATTGCCGTATTTCTTTTCTGCGGGCCAGCCGAGCAGGCGCGAGACGAGCGTGGGGGCTATTTGCTTCCCGCGCCGGGCATTTGCATCTGACCGGGTTGCATCCTCCCTGGCCCCATCTGCGATCCCATCATCGCCATCATGCCCATCCCCATATGGGGAGCGAGCAGATCGTTAGCGGTTTTCTTTTGGTCATCCGACAATGTCTCGTTCAGCTTGGCGAAAGCAGACTTCATCGTCCGGACGCCGTCGAGCCGCGCCAGAAGCCATTGCTCCTGCTGGTCAAGACGGTCTGCCATTGTCGCAGGCTTTGCTTGCGCATCAGCCGGCTTGGCCATCATCGATGCGCGAACTTCGGCGAGCTTCTTTGCATTTGTACGCAACGCGTCGGCAAAACCGTTCCAGGCGCTCGCCTGGGCATCGGTGATCTTGAGTTCGGTTCGCAGAAATGCGATGCGGCCTTCAATGCGATCGATGGTTGCCATGCCGCCCATGCCGGGGCCCATCATTCCCATCATCCCCATGTTGTGCATCATGGACATGCCGCTCATCATGTCCTTCATGTCGTTCATCATGCCCATCATGGGCATGTTACCCATACCGCCCGGCGCGGCCATGCCGGGCGAGTTGGGCGCCGGATTTGCTGGAGCGGGCGCGGATTGTGCGCTGTCCGCCGGGTGATGCGAATCGTGTTCGGCTGGGGATTGTGCCCATGTCGGGGTGATAAGTGCCGCGACCGAGAGTGCGGTCGCCATCATCAATCGCTTCATGGCTCTTCTCCCGTCGGCGAAGGCGGACCTTCCCGGCCCTAAATTTCTTTAAATTGAATATAACTGAGAGCAGCACCCGGACACTTGACGCATATCAACATCGCCCTGTGAGGATCGCGATGCGCACGATTTCGAACGTCCGGTCAGATGCCACCTTGGACGGGAAAGAACTGACCGAATGAGCAACGCCGAAACCTTGGCGCCCTCCATTCGCAGGAGTTCTTCACTCCGCCCGAGGCGACGGGAGCAGCTTGATTTGGGTCAAAAGTTAAAGCCGGCGACGTGATTGACTGTGTTTGCATTGGCCGGAGAAACAGACATGATCACTAATAGAATTATTGCTGCCGCGATTGCGGCCTCGTTCGCAGCTTTTCCCGCGATGGCACAGACCAGTTCCGACAGCGAAAACAACGGTCACCATTACTCAGGCGGACCGAAGACCGAAGTTCCCCATCACATGGGGAAGAAGGAGACGGTAGGCATGTCCACCACGCCTAAGCACACTGGAGGTCACCACTATCGCGGCGGCCCCGGTACATCGGTGCCGCACCACATGGGCGACAAGCAATAGGCGCTTCGATCTGGTCCCCTTGGCGCGCCTGCGCAGAGCAGGCGTTGCTTTGCTTCGCGCTTTAGGTCTTTGTCACCAAAATCTTTGCGTCGACGCTGGCGTGTCGCGCAACCTCATTTTTGTTTCTGAAGTTTCGTAACTACGTATCCGCCGTCCGCGATCTCGGCCTCGAACTTGACCCGGTCTCCGACCTTGACCTGCTTGAGCATGGCGGGGTCCTTCACGCGATAAACCATCGTCATGCCCTCCTCCATGCCGAGGCTCTTGGCCGGACCGTGCTTTAACGTGACCTTTCCCGCATTTTCGTCAATCTTCCTGATCTCACCGCTGATCGCCGTTTCCTGCGCGGCCACTGCCGTAACGAGCAAAGCCGCGGCGAGAGCCGCTCCTGCCGCGTGCATTAATTTATTCATCATCTGCTCCGTTCCGCTGGAATTGCGTGTCTCATTTTACGACGACGCGACCCGTCATGCCGTATTCTCTATGATCCGGAATCAGGCAAGAATATTCGAATGTTCCGGCCTTGGTGAATTTCCAGAGTATCTCGGCCGATTTTTTCGGGCCGACGCGCACGCCGTTGGGATCGTCGTGCTCCATGTGTGGAAACTTCTTCATCAACTCAGCGTGCTTGAGGTTTTCCCCGGTAGTGGCCAGCAGGAATTCGTGGTCCTCAGTGCCGACGTTGCGGAGCACGAAGCGTATCTGCTCGCCGCGTTTGACCTCAATTCTGTAGGGATCGAATTCCATCTCGCTCATTGCGATCTCAATGGTGCGAGAGGGCTTCTTCGGATCACCGGGCTCTCCCGCCGAATAGGTCGAATGGTGCTCGTGAGCGGACGCCATCGTGGACCAGCCAGCAAGGAACAGCTGTATCGTCAATATCGTGAGTGGCCCCGTCTTGGTCAATCTCATCATGGCTCCGTTCTCTCGTATGTGCTTTTCGGTCGGGTGCGGCTCGCAGCTTTGCGGACGGAATTGGTAACCCATATCGCCTAAAGGGTGACGGGTTGAGCCTGTTTCAATACAGTCGGTTTGTCAGGACTCAGGCCACTTTGCTTCACTAATCCATAGATCGCAGGTATCACGATCAGCGTCAGCAGGGTCGATGAAACCATGCCGCCGATCATCGGCACCGCGATCCGCTGCATGATCTCTGAGCCGGTGCCGGTGCTCCACATGATCGGCAGCAGACCCGCCATGATCGCGACCACGGTCATCATCTTCGGACGCACGCGCTCCACGGCGCCGACCATGATGGCATCATAGAGGTCGTGTCGGGTCAGTCCGCGGCCTTCAGCCTGGCGCCGAGCCCGGACTTCCTCCAGCGCATGATTGAGATAGATCAGCATCACGACGCCGGTTTCGGCGGCGACGCCGGCGAGCGCGATGAAGCCGACGACGACCGCCACCGAGAGATTGAAGCCGAGCCACCACATCAGCCAAATCCCTCCGACCAGGGCAAAGGGCAGCGACAACATCACGATCATCGTATCGGCGATGGAACGGAAATTGAGATAGAGCAGCAGAAAGATGATCAGCAGCGTCACCGGCACGACGACCTTCAGGCGCGCCGTCGCGCGTTCGAGGTACTCATACTGGCCACTCCACATCACGTAGTAGCCGGGCGGGAAGTGGATGCTGGCCTGTACCGCCCGCTTGGCGTCGGCGACGTAGCCGCCGAGATCGCGGTCGCGGATGTCGACGTAGATATAGCTGGCCAACTGCCCGTTCTCGGTCCGGATCGACGTTGGTCCCCGCGCGGGCTCGACCTTCGCGACCTCCCCAAGCGGCACCGTGCCGCCCGCCGGCATCGGGATCTGGATATCGTTGGCGATGGCCTGCGGATTGTCCCTCAGGTCCCGCGGATAACGCATGTTGACGCTGAAACGCTCGCGGCCTTCCACGGTCGTGGTCACCGTCTGGCCCCCGAGCGCGGTGGCGATAACGTCCTGGACGTCCTGGATCATGATGCCGTAGCGCGCCAGCGCGGCGCGGTCCGGCGTCACATCGAGATAGTAGCCGCCGATCCCGCGTTCCGCATAAGCCGATGACGTGCCCGGAACGGTCTTCAGGACCTGCTCGATCTGTTTGGCCAGCCTGTCGATCTCGACCAGATCGGTGCCCATTACCTTGACCCCGATCGGCGTCCGGATCCCGGTCGACAACATGTCGATACGGGCCTTGATCGGCATGGTCCAGGCGTTGGACACCCCGGGAAACTGCAGCGCCTTGTCCATTTCCGCGATCAGGCCGTCGACCGTCAAGCCAGGACGCCATTGTTCTTTCGGCTTGAGGTTGACGATCGTCTCGAACATTTCGGAGGGAGCCGGATCGGTCGCCGTCGCTGCGCGGCCTGCCTTGCCAGAGACGGACGACACCTCAGGGAACGAGCGGATGATGCGATCCTGCATCTGCAAGAGCTCCGCGGCCTTGGTGACGGAAATGCCCGGCAGCGTCGTCGGCATGTAGAGCAGCGTGCCTTCATTCAGGCTGGGCATGAATTCGGTGCCCAGTTGCCGCGCCGGCCAGATCGTAACGGCGAGAATGGCCAGTGAAGCGAGGATCACCGGCACCTTGGCGTGCATCACTGTTGCGATGGCAGGCCGATAGATCCAGATCAGAAAGCGATTGATCGGATTCTTGTGCTCCGGAACGATCCGGCCGCGGATGCAGACGACCATCAGCGCAGGCACCAGCGTGACCGACAGCAAAGCTGCCGCCGCCATCGAGAAGGTCTTGGTGAAGGCAAGCGGGTTGAACAGCCGCCCCTCCTGCGATTCCAGCGTGAAGATGGGCATGAACGAGACGGTGATGATCAGGAGGCTGAAGAACAGCGCCGGTCCGACCTCGGCGGCGGCCTCGATCAGGACGTCGATCCGCGAGCGTCCCGGCTCGGCCCGCTCAAGGTGCTTGTGGGCATTCTCGATCATGACGATGGCCGCATCGATCATGGCGCCGATGGCAATGGCGATGCCGCCCAGGCTCATGATATTCGCCCCAAGGCCGAGCGGCTTCATCGCACCGAATGCCATCAGGATGCCCACCGGCAACATGATGATCGCCACCAGCGCGCTGCGGAAATGCAGCAGAAACACGATACAGACCAGCGCGACGACAATGCTCTCCTCGAAAAGAGTGTGCTTGAGCGTTTCGATGGCCGCTTTGATGAGGTTCGAGCGATCGTAGACCGCAACGATTTCGACCGATTTGGGCAGACTTGCGGCGATCTCCTTGAAGCGTTTCTTGACATTCTCGATCACATCGAGCGCGTTGACGCCGAAGCGCTGCAGCACGATGCCGCTGGCGACTTCGCCTTCCCCGTTGAGTTCGGTGACCCCACGTCGCTCGTCGGGGCCGATCTCGACCCGGGCGACGTCGCGCAACAGGACGGGCGTGCCGTTGCTGGTTTTCAGCACGATGTTGCCGAGGTCGTTGATACCCTTCAGATATCCCTTGCCGCGGATGACATATTCGAACTCGGAGAGTTCGACGGTGCGGCCTCCGACGTCGGCGTTGCTGGCGCGGATCGCGTCACGCATCTTCTGCATGGTGATGCCGAGGTCGCGCATCCGCTGCGGATCCAGGATGACGTTGTATTGCTTGACGAAGCCGCCGATGCTGGCGATCTCGGCGACGCCTTCGGCCTTCGCCAACGCGAATTTCAGATTCCAGTCCTGGATGGTGCGCGTCTCCGAAAGATTCAGCTCTTTCGAGATCACCGCGTATTGATAGACCCAACCTACCCCCGTGGCGTCCGGACCGATCGTGGGCGCTACGCCCGGGGGCAACCGCGACGCCGCACTGTTCAGGAACTCGAGAACCCGCGAGCGGGCCCAGTAGATATCAGTGCCGTCCTCGAAGATGACGTAGACGAACGACACCCCGAAGAACGAGAAGCCGCGCACGGCCTTCGAGCGCGGCACGGTCAGCATCGCGGTCGTCAGCGGATAGGTGACCTGATCCTCGATTACCTGCGGCGCCTGACCCGGATATTCCGTGTAGACGATGACCTGGACGTCGGAGAGATCCGGTATGGCGTCGAGCGGCAGATGCGTAAGCGCGTAAAGCCCGGCAGCGGCCGCAAACCCTGCGCCGAAGAATACCAGCAGGAGGTTGTGTGCCGACCAGGCGATGAGACGCGCGATCATGGGCGTGCTCCGCCGTCCGAGAAGCCCTTGAGAGCGGCTTTCAGATTGCTTTCGGCATCGATCAGGAAGTTGGCCGAGACAACGACGGGCTCTCCTTCGGCGAGACCATCGCGGATTTCGACATAGCCGCCGCCCCGATGCCCAAGCTTCACGTCGCGCGGCTCGAAGCGTCCTTGGCCTTTTTCGACAAATACGGCCTGCCGGCTGCCGGTATCGAGAACCGCGCTGTCCGCAACGGACAGGACCGGCTGCCGGCTGCCGGTTTCGATCTCCGCGTCCACATACATATCGGGAAGCAATGCCGCGTCAGGGTTCGCGAGTTCGACCCTCACGCGGGCGGTCCTCGTCTCCCGGTTCACTTGCGGATAGATCACGCTGATCTTCCCGCCAAACTCTCGGCCCGGATAGCTCCGGGCCCGCACAATGACCGGCAGACCAGTGTTCAGCGCACCGAGATCGCGCTCTGCGACGTCAATCATCGCCCACACGACGGACGTATCGGCAACGCGAAATAGCACGTCGCCCGGCTGTGCCCGCATTCCCTCGATGGCGTTGCGTTCGAGAACGACGCCATCGCGCGGCGCCGACCACTCGATCGCGATCGGAACCGAACCGCTCTTTTCCATCGCCACGATCACCTCGTCCGGTACATCGAGGTTCATCAGTCGCTGCCGCGAGCCGCGGCCATACCCTGCCGTAACGCCTGATGTCTTTGAGTTGATCGTGGCCACGTACTCCGCCGCGGCCGACGAAATGGATGGGCTATAGATCTCCATCAGCGGCTGGCCTTTCACGACCCTCGTGCCGGTCGTGACGTTTGCAACCTTCTGAACCCAGCTTTCCGATCTCATCGAGATGACCGATATGCGGCGTTCGTCGAGTTGAATGGTGCCGAGGGCCCGGATCGCCGTCCGGATCACTCGCAGAGCGGCGGGCTCCGATTTCACGCCGGTTCGTTGGATCTTTCCGGGCGACAGCTTGATCGCTCCGTCGTCGGTGTCTTCGCCCTCGTAGACGGGGATGTAGTCCATCCCCATCGGATCTTTCTTGGGAACAGGCGACGTGTCGGCGAGTCCCATTGGATTGCGGTAGTATTTTATCTTGCGGTCTGCCGTGGTTGCCGGCGCAGGCGCCGCGACAGGTTCGTCATCGAAGCTCAGGTCGGCGCCGGCCGGCACCGCCCGGTAATCCCGCGCGTCCGGCGTCTTCCTGGGCGTCAGCGAGTAGAACGGGCGTCCGTCCGGATCCTGATAATAGATCGGCTCGCTGCTTCCCTGCGCCGCCGCCGGTGAAACGAGCGCAACGTTCGATGTACCCGTTAAATGAAGGTCCCCGCGGACGGCAATGAATCCGCCACCCGCCGTCGCTATCGCGACGGCAATGATGGCACCCGCGATGATGGCGCGCTTCATTTCTGGGCGCTGATGACGAGCTTGCTTTCGAGCGTGCCGGTCTCGCCCTGCACTTTCGCGCCGAGCGAGAGCTGCCACTTTCCTTCCATGCCGAAGGCCGCCTTGAACCGATAGCTGCCAGGTTCTCCGTCCGGTTCGCGCGCGATTTTGGTAGCCATTTCCGGCATGCCTTCGGGCGCCATGTCGAGACGGGTAGCGAAGATAACCGCGTCAGGCACCGGCTTGCCGGTTGTCTTGTTGACAAGCCGCAACGTGACGATCTTGTCCTTGCCGACGGTAACGGTCGGCTCGACGAGCCTGAACTCGTAGTCCTTGATTTCGGCACGGGCGATTCCGGTTGAGCCGATCATGGCAATGCCGATGAGCGCGGCCGTTGCGGCGCGCGAGATGTCTAACGTCCTCATTTGAGAAAATCCTCCGATGTCATGGTCGTGCCGCGAGGCGGCATGCGTCGATCCCACGCGATCAAGTCGCGCGGCAGCAAACGGCGCCGTGACGCCGTTCAGACCTGAGTTCGAGGCGGATGTTCGGGAGGCGGGTAGCCGAGGCGATCGGGCCCGGAATCGTTCTTCGGGAGAGCCATATCATCCGAAGCGGTAATCAGGGGACTAAAAACGGCCGCCAGTATGCCTGTGAAGCATTTCGAGGCGCAGGCCGCCATAAACAAGCACTTGTCACAACCGACCGGCGCTGGGGCCTCGGGCGGACAGCAGGGCATGTCGTTTGCCATCTCATCCGTCGTCGCCGACGATGACAGTTCATCCGCCATGGCCTGCATCGAGGCATCGGAGGACGTCGCCGCCATGACAGGCCGGGAAACTGGAGCCAATGCCAAGCCGGCGATCACGAGGACCGCGAGCAGCCGGCGTATGGCAAGGCTTCGTTTCACAGAGCTGATTTCTCACAAACTTGGGCCGATAGAAAGCTCTAATTGAATATCAGGTGAATCCCGTCCGCATTGATCCGTATCAAATTCCTGCCAGCGGTTTGGTTCACCTATCTATCAGAGCGGCCAATCACCGCCATCAATTCGGATATCTTCTGCCGCTGATCGGCCTTGTTGCCGCTTGTGATCGCGTGTTCGACGCAATGCGACACATGATCTTGCAGCACTTCTTCCTCAACGCGCCGGAGCGCGGCGCGCACCGCGGAAATCTGCGTGACGATATCGATGCAGTAGCGATCCTCATCCACCATCTTGGACAGGCCGCGGACCTGGCCTTCGATCCGGCTGAGACGTTTTTGACAGGAAGTCTTGATGTCATTTCGCATAGCGCCTATATACCCCTACCGGGTATAGGTTGCAAGCGGCACGATGGAGAATTCAATGACCACGACCGAAAACGGAAATCCAGGCGGCGCTTCCAAGGGTTCCGGCTGCGGCTGCTCGTCCCAGGCCACGGCCACTCAACCCGAGGAAACGGCGAAGGCGGGATGCTGCGGCGGCGGCCATGATCATTCTGCCCATGGCCATGATGGCCAGCAGTCCGGCAGCAAGGCCGCCGTACGTGACCCCGTCTGCGGAATGACTGTCGATCCCGCGACCAGCCAACACCGGTTCGACTTCGGCGGCGAAACCTTTCATTTCTGCTCGGCCGGCTGCCGAACCAAATTCGCCGCCGATCCGAAGGCATATCTCGACAACAGCGAGCCGACAGCCGCCGCGCCGGAGGGCACGGTCTACACCTGCCCGATGCATCCGCAGATCCGTCAGGTCGGTCCCGGAAGCTGTCCGATCTGCGGCATGGCACTGGAGCCCGAGGTGGCCAGCCTGGATGCGCCGCCCAATCCCGAATTGGCCGACATGACGCGGCGCTTCTGGATCGGCCTCGTACTTTCGCTGCCTGCGGTTGTCCTGGAAATGGGCGGTCATCTCGTTGGCGGTCACGGCTGGGTCGATCCGACCCTGTCGAACTGGATTCAGCTGGTGTTCGCGACACCCGTTGTGATCTGGGCGGGCTGGCCGTTCTTCGTCCGTGGCTGGCAATCGCTGCTGACCCGCAATCTCAACATGTTCACCCTGATCGCCATGGGCACAGGTGTGGCCTATGGATACAGCCTGATTGGGACGATCGCGCCCGACATCTTTCCGGCGACCTTCCGCGGCCATGGCGGCGCGGTTGCCGTTTACTTTGAAGCTGCCGCTGTCATCACGGTTCTGGTTCTGCTGGGCCAGGTTCTCGAACTGCGCGCCCGCGAGGCGACCTCCGGGGCGATCAAGGCGCTTCTGCAACTGGCGCCCAAAACCGCCCGCCGCATCGGCGAGGATGGCGCCGACCATGAAGTCCAGATCGAGAGCCTGAAGGTGGGTGATCGATTGCGCGTCCGGCCGGGAGAAAAAGTGCCGGTGGACGGCGTCATCCTTGAAGGCCGCTCCTCGCTCGACGAGTCCCTGGTGACCGGCGAATCCATGCCCGTCACCAAGGAAGTGGACGGCAAGGTGATCGCGGGGACGCTCAACCAATCCGGCGGCTTTGTGATGCGCGCCGACAAGGTCGGGCGCGATACCCTGCTTTCGCAGATCGTCAAGATGGTGGCGGAGGCGCAGCGCTCGCGCGCGCCGATCCAGCGGCTGGCCGACCAGGTTTCCGGCTGGTTCGTGCCCGTCGTGATCGTCGCGGCGCTGATCGCCTTTGGCGCCTGGGCCTGGTTCGGACCGGAACCCCGATTGGCATTCGGCCTGGTCGCCGCCGTCAGCGTGCTGATCATCGCCTGCCCCTGCGCGCTCGGCCTCGCCACGCCGATGTCGATCATGGTTGGCGTCGGGCGCGGGGCGCAAGCCGGCGTGCTGATCAAGAACGCCGAGGCGCTGGAGCGCATGGAAAAGATCGACACCCTGGTGGTCGACAAGACGGGAACGCTGACCGAGGGCAAACCGAAGGTCGTTTCTATCGTTCCGGCGGCGGGATTTGACGAGAACGAGATCCTGCGGCTGGCCGCCAGCGTCGAGCGCGCCAGCGAGCATCCTCTCGCCGATGCGATCGTGCGAAGCGCGAAGGAGCGCAATCTGGATTTCGGCAAGGTCGAAGAATTCGATTCGCCGACCGGCATGGGCGCGACCGGCAAGGTCGACGGCAAGACTATCCTGCTCGGCAACTCGAACTTCCTGAGCTCGCTCGGGATCGAAACCCAATCGCTGAACGAGCGAGGCGAGCGCCTGCGCGGCGATGGCGCCACCGTCATCAATATCGCAATCGACGGCAAGCTGGCGGGGCTGTTCACCATCGCCGATCCCGTTAAGGCGTCGACGCCGGACGCGCTGAAGGCGCTGGCAGCCGAAGGCATCAAGGTCATCATGCTGACCGGCGACAACCGGACCACGGCAAATGCGATCGCACGACAACTCGGAATCGACGATGTCGAGGCCGAGGTCCTGCCCGATCAGAAGAGCGCCGTTGTCGCCAGGCTGCAGAAAGCCGGGCGGATCGTCGCCATGGCCGGAGATGGCGTCAACGACGCCCCGGCGCTGGCCGCCGCGGAAGTCGGCATCGCCATGGGCACCGGCACCGACGTCGCCATGGAGAGCGCCGGCATTACCCTGCTCGGAGGCGACCTGGGCGGCATCGTTCGCGCACGCCGGCTGTCGCAGGCCACCATGAGCAACATCCGGCAGAATCTGTTCTTCGCGTTCATCTACAACGCCGCCGGGATTCCTATCGCCGCGGGCATCCTCTATCCCAGCTTCGGTATCCTGCTCTCACCGATCATTGCCGCGGCGGCGATGGCGCTGTCGTCGGTGAGCGTCGTCGGCAATGCCTTGCGCCTGCGCGTGACGCGGCTGTGATTGGGCCCACCGCGCGCTCTTGCCGAACCCACCGGCCGTGTCTAGCTCTCGTGAGAGGCTACGCTTTAGGATAAAACCATCATGCTGGATGCCGCCATCAAGGCGCTGTCGCAAATCCTGTCGCCGCCGATGCGCTCGATTCTGTGGCGATCGGTCGGGCTTGCCTTGGTATTGATCGTGGTGCTGGCGATCGGCCTGCAACGGCTGTTGAGCTGGTTTGCGACCTCCGGGGAAGGCTGGGCCGAGGCGATGCTGGGCCCCGGCTTCCAGACGCCGCTCAACATCCTTTCCTGGATCGTCTCGATCGCCGCCGGTCTCGGCGTCGTGTTCGGCGCCGTCATGCTGATGCCCGCGATCACCTCGCTGGTGGCGAGCGTGTTCGTCGACGAGGTCGCCGACCATGTCGAGCGCGAGCATTATCCGGCCGAGCGTCCCGGCACGGCATTGCCGTTCGGCCTCGCCATGACCGAGGGCGTCAAGACCGCGCTGCTGACCATCCTGGTCTATCTGATCGCTTTGCCGTTCGTATTCATCGCCGGCGCCGGCTTCCTGGCGTTCTTCATCGCCACCGCGTGGCTGTTGGGGCGGGAATATTTCGAGCTCGCGGCGATGCGGTTTCGACCCCCCGAGGAAGCCAAGGCGATGCGCAAGGACAACGCCGCCACGATTTTCACCGCCGGCCTGATCATCGCGGCCTTTGTCTCGATCCCGATCGTCAATCTGGCGACGCCATTGTTCGGCATGGCGTTTATGGTCCACATGCACAAGCGCCTGAGCGGGCCACGGCCGGAACTGATCGAGCCTTCGCGCAAGACCGGATTGCCGGTGGCGTGACCTCTCTCACAGTGAGAAACACGTTACGAAGCGACGAGCGGTGCGGGCGGCATTTTCGAGATTGGCCCCTTAACGGACATGACGCGAATGCACCTAAATCGGCGCGAATGACCCGAAAAGGTCATGGTGGTCATCCCGCTCGACCTCGGCATTTGGCGATACGGCATCATGTCTAGTTCATTTTGTTCCTGCTATATGTTGCATAAGTTGGCCAAGAGTATTATACATCTTCTTCGGAGAAGTAATTGAAGGAGATGTGCCAATGCTCGATAAGCCCAAACCGGAACACGCACCCTCTAGTGCGGCAGAATCTGCTGATCTTCTTACTAGAATTGTCGATTTTGGCAGGGAAGTCCTGGCCCCATCGCCGCACACTCCGCGCACTAACCTCGCGCACTGGGGCGAGGGATGCAAACCATACGTGGTGGCCTCAGACTTACCCGGCGTCCTTTCCAACATTGCCCGCTTCGGCGAGGAAGTTGAAAAGAGCCGTGCGCTGCAGAAGCGACTGGCCTATGCGCGATCTTGGTATGCGTATCAGGATGACGAAGGACAGTGGCGGTTCGGACCATCGAAGTTTGTAGGCTATGACAGAATGACCGCTGAGGGATATATCGACACAGCGGAGGATCGCGATGGACGTCGGACCGAAGCGCAGCTTCAGCAGTGGTTCACAGCGGTTGACCCGGAGTCCGAACTTGGCACCCAACTGAG
Organism: Bradyrhizobium sp.; assembly: GCF_004799445.1. Lineage (GTDB taxonomy): Bacteria > Pseudomonadota > Alphaproteobacteria > Rhizobiales > Xanthobacteraceae > Bradyrhizobium. The sequence goes on along the minus strand of NZ_SSNA01000202.1, from coordinate 86,034 downwards.
TTCAGCCCTTTACGGATTCCTAGCTAGCTACGGTAAGGCTCCCAGCACAAAGATGCGGATCAACGTTCCTAACGACGTGCACGAAAAGCATTCCGGTGCGACCGCGTCAGACCCACATGACATATTGGTGGCTACACTCATCGCCGCCGCTAAAACGCTTCCGCCATCACATTTAGAAAAACTCCGGGCGAACCTTTTCGGACGCTGATAACCACCGGACCCAACGTCCTGCGCTGGTGCCGTTTGTTCGCGGTGTTGTTTTCGCTTGAAGATACCTCAGTTTCTTGGCCGCTTCGACGCGGAGATGTCGCCTATTGGGCACTTTTCGGACCTCACGCAATGTCCGGAATGCGCACGAAGGCGGACGTCCGCCGACCACTCTGAATTTATCGGTTCAAGCCCCGGTCAATGCGCCACCAGCGGGCAGCCGCCCTCCGCCAATGGGCGAAACGCCTGATCGCCCGGGATGGTGGCGAGGATCTTGTAATAATCCCAGGGTCCTTTGGATTCCGACGGCGTTTTCACCTGCGCAAAATACATGTCGTGAACCAGACGGCCGTCCTCGCGCAGATGTCCGTTCCTGACGTAGAAGTCGTTGACCGGCCGCTCGCGCATCTTCGCCATCACCGCCTTGGCCTCGTCGGTGCCGGCGGCGGCAATGGCAGCGAGATAATGGCGGATCGCCGAATAGACGGCGGCCTGAGGCATGGTCGGCATCCGGCCCTGCCGCTCAAAGAAACGCTTCGACCATGCGCGGGTTTCCTCGTCGCGATCCCAGTAGAACGCGGTGACGAATTTCAAACCCTGCGCCGCCTGAAGCTCCATGCTGTGCACATCGGAAATGAAAACCAGCAGCGAGACGATGGTCTGGTTTTTCGTCAGGCCGAACTCGTTGGCCTGCTTGGTGGCGTTGACCATGTCGCCGCCGCCATTGGCGAAGGCCACCACCTTAGCGCCGGAGGCCTGCGCCTGCAGCAGATAGGAACTGAAATCCGCGGTGTTGAGGGGATGACGGACGCTGCCGAGCACCTTGCCGCCGGCGGCCTTGACCGCGGCGGTCGCATCGGCCTCCAGCGAATGGCCGAAGGCGTAATCGACGGTGATGAAGAACCAGGTATCGCGCCCTTCGGCCACGATCGCCTTCGCAAGGCTCGTGGTGAGCGCGTAGCTGTCGTAGATCCAGGATGCCTCGGTCGGCGTGCAGGACTTGCCGGTAAAGGCGGTGCTGCCCACGGCGCCGGCAATCGCGATCCGGTTTTTATCGGCGGCGAGCTGCTCGACCGCAAGGGCTACGGCCGAATGGTCAAATCCGATCGCCATGTCGACCTTGCCGACCTCGAACCATTCCCGCGCGACGGCGGCGCCGACGTCGGACTTGTTCTGATGATCGGCGACCACGATCTCGACCGGCTTGCCGAGTACGGTGCCCCCGGCATCCTCCACCGCCATCCGCGCGGCCACGACGGAGCCCGGGCCTCCGAGATCGGCATAGAGGCCCGATTGATCGTTGAGCACGCCGATTTTGACGACATTGTCGGAGATCTGCGCGCGCGCACCCGTCATCCCAAGGCTCACGGCGGCCAAAGCCGAACCAAGCACAATTTCAAGCACAAGCCGAAATCGCATGGTGTCCTCCCCCTTATACGCGGCCCTTGATTGAGGCCTTGGCGCGCATGCGGAGCGTAAGCTCGGCCTTATCCGGGCACAAGGTGGCGAGCGACGGGAGCGTGCCGATCAGCGCTTCACGGGAGCCGCGTCTTCGCGCGCGCTTTGAGGGACGTTGCCCATCCTTCGGGATGCCTCGCCAGCGCGGCGCTTGAGGATGGGATTTCACACCGTCTTCTCCGGCCAGCGGCAGAGATCGTTGATCAGGCAGACTTCGCAGCGTGGCTTGCGGGCGAGGCAGGTGTAGCGGCCGTGCAGGATCAGCCAGTGGTGGGCGTGCAGCATGAATTCGGCCGGGATCACCCGCTCAAGGCCGAGTTCGACCTCGAGCGGCGTATTCCCTGGCGCCAGCCCGGTGCGATTGGCGACGCGAAACACGTGGGTATCCACCGCCATGGTGTGCTCGCCGAACGCCATGTTGAGCACGACATTGGCGGTCTTGCGCCCGGCGCCCGGCAACGATTCGAGCTCGGCGCGGGTGCGCGGCACTTCGCCGCCGAACTCAGCGATCAATTTTTCCGACAGCGCGATGACGTTCCTCGCCTTGTTGCGGTAAAGCCCGATGGTCCTGATGTAGTCGCGCACTTTCTCCTCGCCGAGCGCCAGCATCTTTTGCGGCGTGTCGGCGACCTCAAACAAAGCGCGCGTCGCCTTGTTGACGCCGGCATCGGTCGCCTGTGCCGACAGCACCACCGCAACCAGCAGCGTGAAGGGATTGAGGTGTTCGAGCTCGCCCTTCGGCTCGGGATTGGCTTTGCGAAAGCGGCTGAAGGCCTCGCGGACTTCAGTCGAAGTCCATGGCTTTGGTTTGTTTGCCGCCGCGCGCGATGGCCCCGATTTGGTCGTGGCCTTTGCGGCTGCTTTACCGCGCTTCGGCATAGCCGCCGCGCGCGGCTTGGAGTTCCCGGCGCGCTTGGCCACGCCTGACTTCGATTTGGGCAGAGGTCTGCGGGTGATTTTCGACATCTTCCGGGTATACTGACCCGCAATGACCGCAGGCAATGATTTTGATCCGGAAGAGGCGCCGGAAATATTCTCCGCGCTGCTGACGCCGCACCGCTCGCTCAATCGCACCGGCTTTCTGGTGGTGATGGCGTTTGTCAGCGTGATCAGTTTCGCGGCGGGCCTCGCCTTCCTGCTGATGGGCGCCTGGCCGGTGCTCGGCTTTTTCGGCCTCGATCTTTTGGCTATCTACTGGGCGTTCCGGGTCAATTTCCGCCGCGCCAAAGCGAGCGAGGAAATCCTGGTGACGCCGTCCGAACTTCGCGTTCGCCGGGTCAGCCACCGCGGCCATGTGGTCGAATTCGTGCTCAATCCGCTGTGGGTGCAGCTCGATCGCGAAATCCACGCCGAATTCGGCATCGAGAAGCTTTATCTGGTTTCAAAAGGCCGCCGCTTCGCCGTCGCAAGCTTCCTGGGTCCGGACGAAAAAGCAAGCTTTGCCAAGGCTTTATCGGAAGCCCTGCGGGCCGCCCGGCGTGGCCCGAGCTATAATCCTGTGGTGTGAGTCGTTTTCTGACGCGTTTTCTTTGCGCGAACCGGTACCCACTTCGCTTGAAAACGCTACGTGAATGGAAGTCGGGAATCGGGTGGTTTGAACCCAGCCGCCGGCCTACATCCATGGCATGATGAACCTTGCCATGAATGACGACATGAACCTCGCAATCCACGATCGGCACCTGACCGGCCCGGGATCCCAGAACGCCGCGCTTCGCGACTATGATTCGGTGCGGCGCGCCATCGCCTTCATCTCGGAGCACTGGCGCGCGCAACCGACCATCGAATCGATGGCGGATGCGGCCGGCGTCACGCCCGACGAGCTGCACCATTTGTTTCGCCGCTGGGCCGGGCTGACGCCAAAAGCCTTCATGCAGGCGCTGACGCTCGACCATGCCAAGGGCCTGTTGCGCGATTCCGCCAGCGTGCTCGACGCCGCGCTCGACTCCGGACTTTCAGGCCCGGGGCGGCTGCACGATCTGTTCGTCACCCATGAGGCGATGTCGCCGGGCGAATGGAAGAACGGCGGCGCCGGCATGACGCTGCGGTTTGGATTTCATCCGTCCCCGTTCGGCACGGCGATCGTGATCGCCAGCGGGCGCGGGTTGGCCGGTCTGGCGTTTGCCGATCCCGGCGAGGAGCCGGCGGCGCTCGCCGACATGCAGCGGCGCTGGCCGCGCGCGACCTATATCGAGGACCGTGCCGCGACCGCCGGCCTGGCGCTGCGCATCTTCGATACAAAGCTCTGGCGGGCGGACCAGCCGCTGCGCGTCGTCCTGATCGGCACCGATTTCGAGGTCCGGGTGTGGGAGACGCTGCTGAAAATCCCGATGGGCCGCGCGGTCTGCTATTCCGACATCGCGGCCAGGATCAAAAGCCCCAAGGCGTCACGCGCGGTCGGGGCTGCGGTCGGCAAGAATCCGATCTCCTTCGTGGTTCCCTGCCACCGCGCGCTCGGCAAGAGCGGCGCGCTGACCGGCTATCACTGGGGCATCACCCGCAAGCAGGCGATGATCGGCTGGGAAGCCGGCCAGGTTGGGGTGCATTAGGACTATTCGTCATTCCGGGATGGTCCGAAGGACCAGACCCGGAATCTCGAGATTCCGGGTTCGATGCTTCGCATCGCCCCGGGATGACGGCAAGCATCACCGATCCAGCCTTTTCCACATGAAGGCGGTGTCGCAAGGCCGGCCATCGGGAAACAGCGCATAATCCGGAACGATCCCGCTCTGCGTCCAGCCGGCGCGGAGGTAGAGCCGGTGGCCATTTTCGCCGGGAACGGTATCGAGCACGAGAAGCCAGCGGCCGCACCGCCGCGCTTCCTCCTCCACCTCTGCCATCAACGCCGCGCCGATGCCGCGGCCGCGCGCGGAGCGATGCACCAGCATTTTCTGGATGTCGGCGCGGTGCGGCTGGTTAGGCGGCGTATCGAGGCCGAGCTGCACGGTGCCTACGATGGTGCCGTCGAGCCTGGCCGCCAGCAACACGGTGTCGCCTGCGGCGACCGAGCGCTCGACCTTGCGGAAAAAGCCCAGCGCGGAATCGCGCGAGAACGGCGACATGAAGCTGACGCTGGCGCCGCCCTCGACACAGTCGACCAGCACATCGGCCAGCTGCTCCAGCGCCGGCTGCGCGACCGGCGCCGAAAGCGAAATGATCTCCGCGCCGGCGCTCACGCCGCCAGATCGAGCTTCGAGGCGACCGTGGAATCCGCGTTCAGCCGGTAGATGATGGGAACGCCGGTCGCCAATTCGCGCGCCAGAATGCCTTCCGGCGAAAGCTTTTCCAGCACCATGATCAGCGCGCGCAGCGAATTGCCATGGGCCGCGACCAGGGTGCGCTCGCCGCGCAGCACGCACGGCAGGATCTCCTGCACGTAATAAGGCAGCGTCCGCGCCAGCGTGTCCTTCAGGCTTTCGCCGCCGGGCGGCGGCACGTCATAGGAACGGCGCCAGACGTGCACCTGTTCCTCGCCCCATTTCTTGCGGGCTTCGTCCTTGTTGAGGCCGGACAGATCGCCGTAGTCGCGCTCGTTGAGCGCCAGGTGCCTGCGAACCGGAATGCCGCTCTGGCCAAGCTCGGCGAGCGTCAGGTCCAGCGTGTGCTGCGCGCGCAGAAGCGCCGAGGTGAAGGCGATGTCGAACGACAACCCCTGCGCCTTCAGCTTGCGGCCGGCATCCTTGGCTTCGGTAATCCCCTTCTCCGTCAGGTCGGGATCCTTCCAGCCGGTGAAGAGATTTTTCAGATTCCATTCGCTCTGGCCGTGACGCACCAGCACAAGAAGTCGATCGCTCATTTCCAGGTTTCCGTTCGAATCGAGATATTCAGACTCTTTGTTTGAGCATGATCTTTTCGGAAAACCGGTTCCCACTTTTCCGGATCATGCTCTAGAAATCGCCGAGCCCGAGCACATCGGCCATCGCGTACAGTCCGGCCTTCTTGCCGCGTGCCCACAGCGCGGCCTTGATGGCGCCCTGCGCGAACATCGTGCGGTCCTCGGCCCGGTGCGTCAGTTCGATGCGCTCCATGGGGCCCGCGAAGATCACGCTGTGATCGCCGGTGACGGTGCCGCCGCGCAGGGATGCAAAACCGATGTCGCCGATCCGGCGCGCGCCGGTGACGCCGTCGCGTCCGCGCGCCGAATGCGCCTCGAGCGCAATCTTGCGGCCGGCGGCGGCGGCCTCGCCCAGCATCAAGGCGGTGCCCGACGGCGCATCGATCTTGGCGCGGTGATGCATTTCCAGGATCTCGATGTCGAAGCCCTCGTCCAGCGATTGCGCCACCCGCTTCACCAGCGCCGCCAGCAGATTGACGCCGAGGCTCATATTGCCCGACTTGACGACGATGGCGCGCGAGGTGACGCTCTTGATCACGGCGTCGTCCGATCCCGAGAGCCCGGTGGTGCCGATGATGTGCACGATGCCGCGCTCGGCGGCGATGGCGACGTTGGCGATAGTCGCGGCCGGCACGGTGAAGTCGAGGATGCCATCCGCATTGGCCGACATGGTCCACAGGTCCGCCGACAGCTGGACGCCATTGGCGGGCAGGCCCGCCAGCACGCCGGCATCCTTGCCCAGCAGTTCAGAACCGGGTGCCTCCAGCGCGCCGGCCAGCACCGCGCCTTTGGTCTCGGAGATGACGCGTGTCAGCGCGCGGCCCATCCGGCCGCCGGCTCCCGCAACGATCAAGCGCATGTCGGACATTTTTCAGACCTCACCCAAGCCGTATAACCGGGGCGGGCAGTTCCGGCAACCGATCGGGCGTTACCCACCGTCATGGCGGGCGTCGTCCCGAAAGGGCAGACGGCACTTTACGGCTGCGGCCCGTCATAGCCCTCGATGATCACGAGATCGCTCTCGGCATGGGGACTGCGCAGCGCGACCAGGCGGACATATTCGGGTGAATTATAGCAGGCGATCGCGGTCTCGTAGTCCTTGAACTCCAGCACCACGTTGCGCGCGCGCGACGAGCCTTCCTTGGGCACATGCTTGCCGCCGCGGACCAGAAATTTGGCGCCGAATTTTGCAAATACCGCGCCGTTCTGCGCGACATAGTCCTTGTAGCCGTCCATGTTGTGAACATCGATACGCGCAATCCAGTAGCCTTTCGCCATCTTGCGCTTCTCCTTTTTGTTCAGCCCAGCGCCTGTGCGATCTCGGCCTGGATGGCCTCGGCCGCCGCCTTGGGATCGGCGGCTTCCACCACCGGCCGCCCGACCACCAGATAATCCGCGCCGGCCGCAATGGCGCGCTGCGGCGTCATGATCCGCTTCTGGTCGCCGCTCGGGGTGCCCGCCGGCCGGATGCCGGGGGTCACGAGACTCATGCTGCGACCCACGATCTGGCGCAAGGCGACCGCCTCTTCGGGCGAGCACACCAGCCCATCGACGCCGAGCGCCTGTGCCTGCCGGGCGCGGGCCTCGACCAGATCGGAGACCGAAAGGCGATAGCCCGCGGCTTGCAGATCGGCATCGTCATAGGAGGTCAGCACGGTGACGGCGAGGATTTTCAGGTCCGACCCCGCGCGCGCTTCCACCGCCGCCTTCATGGTCTGCGGATAGGCGTGCACGGTCAGGAATGTCGCGCCGAGGGCAGCGAGGCTCTCGACGCCGCGCGCCACCGTGTTGCTGATGTCGTGCAGCTTGAGATCGACGAACACTTTCTTGCCGTTCTCGGTCAGCTGACGGACCAGCGAAAGTCCGCCCGCGTAAGCGAGCTGATAGCCGATCTTGTAGAACGTGACACTGTCGCCGAGCCGGGCAATCATCGCTTCCGCGGGCGCCGTGCCGGGCAGATCGAGCGCCACGATCAGGCGGTCGCGGGGAGCGATGGTCGATGGCTGCATGTCACCTCACATCAGGCGCTGGGAAAATTCGATCAACTGCCGCACCAGCGCGCCGAGCGCCTCGATATCGGCCGGATGTTTCAACCTGTCCATATCATCATAGGCTTCCGACGCGAATGACAGCGCGAGCTGGTTCGGAATCACCATGGCATGGCAGGCGGACAGGATCAGGCGCAGCGCCGCCAGCGACCGCGTTCCGCCGAGCCGGTTGTCCGAAGCCGCCGCGATCGCAAACGCACGCTCGCGAAACACCTGGCCGCGGGTTTCGTGCGGGTCCTGCACGCGGCTTACCCAGTCGATGGCATTCTTGACCAGCGGCGGCACCGATGCGTTGTATTCCGGCGTCACGATCAGGACGCCATGATGGACGCCGATCATGCGCTTGAGATTGACCGCGTTCTTCGGCACGCCGGATCTGGTCTGCAAGTCACCGTCATAAATCGGCAGCGGAAAATCGGCGAGCGATATGCGTGAGACCTCGACGCCGGCCTGCGCGAATTGGTCCGCGGCGGCCGCCGCCAGCCTCGCATTGAGCGAGCCGGTGCGGAGCGAACCTGGGATCACGAGGATTTTCAGCGCGGACATGGTCTAAATCGGTTCAGGACGAACCCTCCGCACGGCGAAGGGTCAGTGCTTCCGATACACCCAGACGCGGGCCGGCGGAAGGTTCATCCAGATGCGCTCGGAAGCTTCCGTGGAGACGCCCGGCAGCGACTTCGGGATCGGCGGCGCGACCGAATAGGTGAACTGCACGAACGGCGCACCCGGCGCCAGCGCCAGGAAGGCATCGCGAATCAATTTCAGGCGCGTCAGCATCGGCTTGGTGACGAGCGGCAGGCCGGACACGACCGCCGATGCCGGCGTGTTCAGCACGTTCCACAGCGAGTCGCGCAACGCATAGGCGTCGCCCTGCACCACCTTGGCGAGCGGATAGCGATCGCGCAGCAGCGCGCAGAAGCCTGGATTATATTCGACCAGTACCAGACGCTTCTGATCGACGCCGCGCTCGATCAGCGCGTTGGTGATCGCGCCGGTGCCGGGCCCAAGCTCGACGACCGGGCCGGTGGAATCGATGTCGACATACTGGGCCATGGTGCGCGCCAGCACCCGTCCCGAAGGCATCACGGCGCCCATGTGCAGCGGCTTCTCGATCCATGAACGAAGAAAACGCACCTCATCGTCGAGACGAGGAGGCTTTTTCAACGCACGCACGGACGATTGCAGAGGCATGTCGCTACCAGGCGGGACCGCGCTCAGGCGGCAGTGTCAGAAAATAGTCATAAAGACGTATAGGTAGCAGGCGATACGGTCAAGCAAAACGCGCTTCAGCTATTGGCGCGGGTGCCGAAGAAGTCCTTGACCTTGGTGAAGAAACCCGCAGCCTCGGGCTGGGTTGCACCGGAGGATAATTTTTCGAACTCGGCCAGCAATTCCTGCTGCTTCTTGGTCAGATTCTGCGGCGTTTCGACCGCGACCTGGACGTACATGTCGCCGGTCTGTCGCGAGCGGAGCACCGGCATCCCCTTTGATGCAATGCGAAAGCGCCGGCCGGACTGGGTTCCCGAAGGTATCTTCACCTTGGTCTTGCCTTTGTCGATGGTCGGCACCTCGAACTCACCCCCGAGCGCCGCCGTCACCATCGAGATCGGCACACGGCAATGCAGATCGGCGCCGTCGCGCTGGAAGAACTCGTGGCTGGCGAGCGACAGGAAGATATAGAGGTCGCCGGGCGGCCCGCCGCGGACACCCGCCTCGCCTTCGCCGGCCAGCCGGATCCGCGTCCCGTCTTCGACACCTTGGGGGATATTGACCGACAGGTTCCGCTCGCGCGTCACCCGCCCGGAGCCCACACATGAAGGGCACGGGTCTTCGATCATCTGGCCGCGGCCCTGGCAGCCCGGGCAGGTTCGCTCCAGCGTGAAAAATCCCTGGGCCTGCCGCACCCGTCCCGCCCCGCCGCACATCGCGCAGGTCTTCGGCTTGGTGCCGGCCTTGGCGCCGGTGCCCGAACAGGATTCGCAGGTGACCGAAACCGGAATCTCGATCTGGGCGGTCTTGCCGAGGTAGGCTTCCTCCAGCGTGATTTCCATGTTGTAACGCAAGTCGGCGCCGCGCTCGCGCCCGCCGCCGCGTCCGCGCTGCCCGGCCATGCCGAACAGGTCTTCGAAAATATCCGAAAATGACGAGGCAAAGCCGGCGCCGAAGCCGGGACCCCCGCCGCCGCCCTGCTCGAACGCCGCATGGCCGAACCGGTCATAGGCGGCGCGCTTGTCGCCGTCTTTCAGGACTTCGTAGGCTTCGTTGATTTCCTTGAAGCGGATTTCACTGCTGGCATCGCCCGGATTCTTGTCCGGATGCCATTTCATAGCGAGCTTGCGGAAGGCCGCCTTGAGTTTGGATTCGTCCGCGTTCCGCTCGACTTCAAGGGTTTCGTAATAGCAGCGCTTGGTGGACATCCGTCAAACCCGCCCGAAGTTCATCCTGATCCCGAAGCAATGCGGCTCACACAATGCCGCCTCCGGCTTAACGAAAAATGACCCCCATCCTTCGAGACGCGACCTGCGTGCCCGCCGGAATGAGGGTCATGATGTCAGCCTTTAAGCAGACTTCTTGTTGTTCTTGTCGTCGTCGACCTCGGTAAACTCCGCGTCGACCACGTCGTCCTTTGCCGCATCCTTGGCCGCGTCGCTCTCGGCCTGCTGCTTGTACATCGCCTCGCCGAGCTTCATCGAAGCCTGGGCCAGCGTGTTGGTCTTGGTCTTGATCGCCTCGGCATCCTCGCCCTTCAGCGCTTCCTTCAAGTCGCTCACCGCGTCCTCGATGGCGCGGCGCTCGCCTTCCGCGATCTTCGCGCCATGCTCGGCCAGCGCCTTCTCGGTGGAATGCACCAGCGCGTCGGCGTGGTTCTTGGCGTCGACCGCCTCACGGCGCTTCTTGTCCTCGGCGGCGTTGGCCTCGGCGTCCTTGACCATCTTCTGGATGTCGGCCTCAGACAGACCGCCGGATGCCTGGATCCGGATCTGCTGTTCCTTGCCGGTCGCCTTGTCCTTCGCCGACACGTTGACGATGCCGTTGGCGTCGATATCGAAGGTCACCTCGATTTGCGGCATGCCGCGCGGCGAGGGTGGAATACCCATCAGATCGAACTGGCCAAGCACCTTGTTGTCGGCCGCCATTTCACGCTCGCCCTGGAAGACGCGGATGGTGACGGCGTTCTGGTTGTCCTCGGCGGTCGAGAACACCTGGCTCTTCTTGGTCGGGATCGTGGTGTTGCGATCAATGATGCGGGTGAACACGCCGCCCAGCGTCTCGATGCCGAGCGACAGCGGCGTCACGTCGAGCAGCAGCACGTCCTTGACGTCGCCCTGCAGCACGCCGGCCTGGATCGCGGCACCAATGGCCACGACTTCGTCGGGGTTGACGCCCTTGTGCGGCTCCTTGCCGAACAGCTGCTTCACCACTTCCTGGACCTTCGGCATGCGGGTCATGCCGCCGACCAGCACCACTTCGCCGATCTCGCCGGCGGTGAGGCCGGCATCCTTCAGCGCCTTGCGGCAGGGCTCGATGGTCTTCTGGACGAGATCGTCGACCAGCGCTTCGAACTTGGCGCGCGTCAGCTTCATCGTCAGATGCTTCGGCCCGGTCTGATCGGCGGTGATGAACGGCAGATTGATTTCGGTCTGGGTGGTCGAGGACAACTCGATCTTGGCCTTTTCGGCGGCCTCTTTCAGCCGCTGCAAGGCAAGCTTGTCGTTGCGCAGGTTGATGCCCTGCTCCTTCTGGAATTCATCGGCCAGATAGCTGACCAGCCGCATGTCGAAGTCTTCGCCGCCCAAAAACGTATCGCCATTGGTCGACTTCACCTCGAACACGCCGTCGCCGATCTCGAGGATCGAGACGTCGAAGGTACCGCCGCCGAGGTCGTACACCGCGATGGTGCCGGATTTCGACTTGTCGAGACCGTAGGCTAGGGCGGCCGCGGTCGGCTCGTTGATGATGCGCAGCACTTCAAGGCCGGCGATCTTGCCGGCGTCCTTGGTGGCCTGACGTTGCGCGTCGTTGAAATAGGCGGGAACGGTGATGACGGCCTGATCGACCTTCTGGCCGAGATGGGCTTCCGCGGTTTCCTTCATCTTCTGCAGAATGAAAGCGGAGACCTGCGAGGGCGAATAGGTTTTGCCGTCGGCTTCGACCCAGGCATCGCCATTGGACGCCTTGACGATCTTGTAGGGGACGAGCTTCTTGTCCTTTTCGACCATCGGATCGTCGTAGCGGCGGCCGACAAGGCGCTTGACCGCAAAGAAGGTCCGCTCGGGATTGGTCACTGCCTGACGCTTGGCGGGCTGGCCGACCAGGCGCTCACCATCGTCGCTAAAGGCGACGATCGAGGGGGTCGTTCGCATACCCTCGGCGTTTTCGATGACTTTCGCTGTCTTGCCATCCATTACGGCGACGCACGAATTCGTGGTGCCGAGATCGATCCCAATGACCTTTCCCATGGTCCTCATATCCTTCTTTTTGCGGCAGGTTGGCTGGGCCCTGACGGCGCACCAATCCAAACCCCCAACGATCAAATACTCGCGATATTGCGACGGTGAGCCTCATATAGGAGGGGGGGCAGGGCCTGCAAGGAGGCCGACGCAACCTTGGGCCGCGAAAACCCTAAACCTTGAAAGATAGTGTCGGCTTCAGGCCTCAAGACCGGCCCCGCCGGGCAAGACCCGGTGGCCGAAACGCCATCACGGCGCCGCTGTTGCCGGGGCGGCAAAACCGTTAAAAGCAAGCCGACCGATCAAGGGTCCCACAAGGGACGGGCGACCCGCCCACCACCGAACCGCCGCAATGCGAACCCAGTAGATTGCCGATGAAGCACATTCGACTCCTTGCCGCGCTGGCTCTGCTCGTCACCCTTGTTAGCCCCGCCCTCGCCGCGGAGGCGGTTTTTCCGCCTGGCGTCCGGGTCGGGATGGTCCCCCTGGTGGGCCTCTCCCGCGCAAAGACATTCATCGGATTTGAAACCGAGGATGAAAGCGTCAAGGTCCTGGTCGCGGAGCTGCCGCCCGAGGCCTATGGCGAGGTCATGAATGCCTTCAAGGCCAATCCGGCGGGCACCGGCGGCATCAAGCCCGAGAGCATCGAGACCGCGGCGGGGACCGCCTACTACACCGCCGAAAACGCCAAGAACGGCGCCAGCATCGTGCGGCGTTATTCGATGATCCTGTCGGGCGGCACCTTCTCCGGCTATGTCGCCGTGCAAGTCCCCGAAAACGCCAGCAAGATTTACACCGATGACGCCGTTCGGCAGATGTTCGCGTCGGCGGTGATCCGCAAGGAGGTTCCGGTCGAGGAGCAATTGGGGTTGATGCCCTTCAAGGTCAGCGATCTCAGCGACTTCAAGCATGTCCGCACCCTGGCGCCGAACGCCGGTATTCTTCTCGCCGACGGCGATGAAAAGACCGGCTTCGAGGCCGCGCCCTTCATGGTGATTGGCCTGATGGGATCCGCGCCGACGCAGCCGGAGGATCGCGGCCGCTACGCCGAGCAGGCTGCAAGGTCGATTCCCGGCGTGCGCAACTGGCGCATTACGATGTCCGAACCGGTCCGTATCGACGGCATGGCCGGATATGAAACACGTCTCGATGCGACCAGCGGCAAGGACAATACGCCGGTCACCGTGGTGCAGTGGCTGCGGTTCGGTGGCGGCCAGAACTCCTTGCGCATCATTGGCAGCGCCCCGCGCGACGAATGGACGAAAGCATTTCCGCGCTTTCGCGCCGTGCGCGATGGAATTCAGCCGCAGTGAGCCGGTAATCTGGTCACCTGTTGCCGAAGATTCGATCAGGGGGAATCGGCTGGGCTCCTTTACGATCGCTCGCCGACCTGATTTGCTGGCGCAGTTCTGACAGGGGAGATCCGACATGCTGGACCGTAGGCAGGTACTTGCAAGCCTGGGCACGATGGCGCTCACGGCGATTGCTTCTAGAGCGCTATGGGCGGCAGCCCCGCTCAAGATTGACGATAGCTCGGCGCTTCTGGTCATCGATGTTCAAAACTGTTTCCTGCCCGGCGGCAGCCTCGCCGTGAAGGACGGCGATCAGGTCGTCCCTGTCATCAACCGGCTCGCAAAAGGTTTCGCCAATGTCGTGATGACGCAGGACTGGCACACCGCGGGCCATGTCTCGTTCGCCTCATCCCATGCCGGCAAGAAGCCGTTCGAAACCATCGATCTTTCCTATGGCAAGCAGGTGTTGTGGCCCGATCACTGCGTGCAGGGAACCGACGGCGCCTCGCTCTCGAAGGACCTGTCGATACCGCAGGCGGAGCTCGTCATTCGCAAGGGATACCACAAGGACGTCGACAGCTATTCGGCCTTCACCGAAGCCGACGGCAAGACCACGACCGGGCTTGCCGCCTATCTCAAGGCGCGCAAGCTGCAGCGCCTCTTCATCGCCGGGCTGGCGACCGATTTCTGCGTCGCATGGACGGCGATGGATGCACGCAAGGCCGGCTTCGAGGCCTATGTCGTCGAAGATGGCTGCCGCGGCATCGACACCCAGGGCTCGCTGGCCAAGGCCTGGGCGGATATGGCGAAGGCCGGCGTCAAGCGCATCCAGTCGAGCGACATCGCGGTTTAGAGCCGATGTCTTTTTGATTGAATCGGTCTGTCAGCGGGCTCAATTCACCTCTCGCATCATCATCCAGCACCGCGCTTCGCCGCGATGACGCCTCAGGTCTACCCGGGCGCGCCGGCTTTCGCGCCGCCCTTGGACACCGCCACAAGCGCCGGCCGCAGCACGCGCTCGCCGATCATGTAGCCGGCCTGCACGACCTGCACGACCGTGCCCGGGGCAACCGAAGCGTCGGGGACTTCGTACATCGCCTGCTGAAAATTCGGATCAAATTTTTCGCCTGCGGGATCGAATTTCTTGACGCCGTTTTTCTCCAGCGCGTTGAGCAACGACCGCTCGGTCAACTCGACGCCTTCGATCAGCGCCTTCAGAATCGGGTCGGCCGATTCCCGGGTCTCGGCCGGAACCGCATCGAGCGCCCGCTGCAGATTGTCGGCGATGTCGAGCACGTCGCGGGCGAATCCGGTGATGCCATAGATTCGCGCATCGGCGACCTCTTTCGCGGTCCGCTTGCGCAGGTTTTCCATTTCCGCCAGCGTCCGCAGCATCTTGTCACGGGATTCCGCGGCTTCCTTGGCCAGCGCTTCGACCGATCCCTCTTCGGGATCGTCGGGCATGATGTAGGGTTTTGAGACCACGGGCTCGCCGGTCTGTGCGGCGTTCCCCGCGTCATCATTCGGCCGGTTCGGATCGGTCATGGGTTGCCTTCTCGAAAAATCGCCTTGCATGGGGTCAATTTGGGATTTGCTGGCCCGGATATCGTGCTTTGGGCGCCGAAAATCAAGCGCTCATAGCCCGGCCCAGCTGGGATTACCCACCCAGCATTCGGCTGACGATGCGCGCCGCATAATCGACCGTCGGTATCACCCTTGCATAGTTGAGCCGGGTCGGCCCGATGACGCCGAGAACGCCGACGATATGACCGGCGGCGTCGCTATAGGGCGCGATGATCGTGGAAGAGCCGGACAGCGAAAACAGCTTGTTCTCCGATCCGATGAAAATCCGCACGCCTTCGGCGCGCTCGGCGCGGCCGAGAAGATCGATCACGCCGCGCTTGGTCTCGAGGTCGTCGAACAGCAGCCTGACGCGCTCGAGGTCTTCGAGCGCGTGCAGGTCTTCCAGCAGATTGGCATGACCGCGCACGATCAGCTGCCGGTCGTCGGTTTCGCCGCCGGACCAACTCGCGATCCCCGCGGCGATCACCTTCTGCGTCAGCTGATCGAGCTCGGCGCGGTTTTGCGTCAACGCGGTTTCAAGCTCAAGGCGCGCTTCTGCCAGCGTCCGCCCCCTGATTCGCGCATTGAGAAAATTGGTGGCTTCCGTCAGCGCCGACGAGGGAACGCCCGGCGGCAGCGTCAGCACCCGGTTTTCGACCTGACCGTCCTCGCCAACCAGCACCACCAGCGCGCGCTCCGGCTCCAGCCGCACGAATTCGATATGCTTCAGCCGCGAATTGGATTTCGCCGTCAGCACCACGGCCGCGGCCCGGGTGAGACCGGAAAGCCGCGTCAGCGCTTCGCCGAGGGCGGCCTCGACCGATTGCGCCTTGCCGACCGAGGCAAGCTGGGTCTGGATCGACTGCCGCTCCGGTTCGGTGAGATCGCCGACCTGCATCAGGGCGTCGACGAAAAACCGCAAGCCGAATTCGGTCGGCAGCCGCCCCGCCGATGTATGCGGCGCGTAAATCAGGCCGAGCGCCTCGAGATCGGCCATCACATTGCGCACCGACGCCGGCGACAGCGGCACGGCGATCAGGCGCGAAATGTTGCGCGAACCGACGGGTTCGCCGGTCGCGAGGTAACTCTCGACGATTTGACGAAATATGTCGCGCGAACGCTCGTTGAGCTGGGCGAGCCCGGCATGCGACGCGATCAGGCCAATCGGTTCGTGGTGGGCCAAAGGGAACCTCCTGACAACCGACCCTAATCTGTCCATCTTGGAGGCCGGTGACAAGGCGGCAGTGGCCGTAAAAGGAGGCCCTCAGGCTGGGCCGGGGATCGACCAAGGGCCTTGCCGCTGCCCGTTCCCGCACCTACAAGCACCGCCAGCCCTATCCCTTGCTGAATTTTGGAGGATTGCCATGCGGCCAAGTCGCCGTGCGCCGGATGAGTTGCGCGCCGTGTCGCTGGAACGCGGCGTGGTCAAATATGCCGAGGGTTCCTGCATGGTGAAATTCGGCGACACCCATGTGCTGGTGACGGCGACGCTGGAGGAGCGTTTGCCGCCATGGCTCAAGGGCCAGGGCCGGGGCTGGGTGACGGCCGAATACGGCATGCTGCCGCGGGCCACGCTCGAGCGCACCCGCCGCGAGGCCTCCGCGGGCAAGCAGAACGGCCGCACCGTCGAGATCCAGCGCCTGATCGGCCGCAGCTTGCGCGCCACCGTCGACCTGCAAGCGCTGGGTGAGCGCCAGATTACCGTGGATTGCGACGTGCTGCAGGCCGATGGCGGCACCCGGACCGCCTCGATCACCGGCGCCTGGGTTGCGCTCGCCGACTGCATCTCTTGGATGAAGGCCCGCAACATGCTCAAGGCCAACGTGCTGCGCGATAATGTGGCCGCGATCTCCTGCGGCATCTACAACGGCACGCCGGTGCTCGATCTCGATTACGCCGAGGATTCGGAGGCCGACACCGACGCCAATTTCGTCATGACCGGCGACGGGCGCATCATCGAGGTGCAGGGCACGGCGGAGAAAACGCCGTTCTCGCAGGACGAATTTCTCAGCTTGATGGCGCTGGCGCGCAAGGGCGTGGCCCGCCTGGTGGATCTGCAGAAAATGGCCGTGGCGTGATGTCGAATCCCGCCGGCACTGGCATAGACTGAAAGCATGCATCGTCGAATCACCGGCCAGCTCGTGATCGCGACCCATAATCCCGGCAAGCTCGCCGAGATGCGCGAACTGCTGGCGCCCCACGGGGTCGAGGCGATATCGGCCGGCGAGC
Source organism: Bradyrhizobium sp. (assembly GCF_004799445.1). Lineage (GTDB taxonomy): Bacteria > Pseudomonadota > Alphaproteobacteria > Rhizobiales > Xanthobacteraceae > Bradyrhizobium. The sequence goes on along the minus strand of NZ_SSNA01000202.1, from coordinate 68,954 downwards.
TCGGCCTTGGCGAGCCCGACGAGACCGGCGACAGCTTCGCCGCCAACGCCCGCATCAAGGCCATCGCCGCGGCAAAGGCGGCGCAGCTTCCGGCCTTCGCCGACGATTCCGGACTGGTGGTCGATGCCCTCGACGGCGCGCCCGGGATTCTTTCCGCGCGGTGGGCCGGAGCCAACAAGGATTTTGCCGCCGCGATGGCGCAGATCGAACGGCTGCTGCAGGAGCGCGGCGCCACCCAACCCGCCCGGCGAAAAGCCCATTTCGTGTCCGCGCTCTGCGTCGCCTGGCCCGACGATCACGTCGAGCAAGTCGAAGCGCGCGTCGACGGGACCCTGGTGTGGCCGCCGCGCGGCACCGCCGGCTTCGGTTACGATCCGGCGTTTCTGCCGGATGGACATAGCCGCACCTTCGGTGAAATGACCTCGATCGAGAAGCACGGCCTGCCGCCGCTCGGCATGGGGCTGTCACACCGCGCCAAAGCCTTCGTCAAACTGGCGGAGATCTGCCTTGATTAGCGCGAGCAAGCAGCAAGCATTCGGCGTTTACGTGCACTGGCCGTTTTGCCTGTCGAAATGCCCGTATTGCGATTTCAACAGCCATGTCCGCCACGCCCCCATTGACGAGGATCGATTCGCCAGCGCGTTCGCGCGCGAGATCGAAGCCACCGCGGCGCGCGCGCCTTCCCGTGAAGTGTCTTCGATCTTCCTCGGCGGCGGCACGCCGTCGCTGATGAAGCCGCGTACCGTCGGCGCCATCCTGGACGCGATCGGCAAGCACTGGCGGGTGGCTCCCGATGTCGAGGTGACGCTGGAGGCCAATCCCACCAGCGTCGAGGCGACGCGCTTTGCCGGCTATCGCGCAGCCGGCGTCAACCGCGTGTCGCTCGGCGTGCAGGCGCTGGACGATGCCTCGCTGAAGGCGCTCGGACGTCTGCACACCGCGCGCGAGGCGCTCGATGCGGTCGCGATCGCGCGCGCCGCGTTCGATCGCTATTCGTTCGACCTGATCTATGCCCGTCCCGACCAGACGCCGCAGATGTGGGCCGATGAGCTGAAGCTCGCGATCGCCGAAGCGGCCGAGCATCTGTCGCTCTATCAGCTGACGATCGAGGAAGGCACGCCGTTTTTCGGCCTGCACGCCGCCGGCAAACTGAAGACGCCGGACGAGGCGCTGGCGCGCGCGCTGTATGACGTGACGCAGGAAGTCTGCGGCAGCCATGGCCTGCCGGCCTACGAGATTTCCAATCACGCGCGATCCGGCGCCGAATGCCGGCACAACATGGTTTACTGGCGCGGCGAGGAATATGCCGGCATCGGTCCCGGCGCGCATGGCCGGCTCGATATCGATGGTATCAGGCACGCGATCTCGACCGAAAAACGCCCCGAGGCGTGGCTGATGCGCGTCGAGGCCAGCGGCCATGGCGTCGTCACCGACGACCGCCTCAACAGCGAGGAGCGCGCCGACGAATTCCTGCTGATGGGCCTGCGGCTGGCCGAGGGCATCGACCCCAAACGGTATGCCGCCTTGTCGGGCCGCACGCTCGATCCCCGCCGCATCGCGATCCTGCGCGAGGAAGGCGCCATATCGGTCGATGACAACGGCCGGCTGCGGGTCACGCAATCCGGATTCCCGGTGCTCGATGCGGTGGTGGCGGATCTGGCGGCGTAATCATCAACGAGTCGTCCCGGACAAGTCAGCGAAGCGAACGCGAACCGGGACCCATACGCCGCGGCTTCTCGATCGGGCAAACAAGCAGTTGCCTACCTATCGCAACAACAAAATCCTGTGGTTATGGGTCCCGGCTCGCGCTTCGCTTGGCCGGGACGACAGCGGAGAAGCCTTACGCCCCGAAACTCTTCGGCGAGCCGGCGACCGGCTCGGCGCCGCTCGGGCCGACCCGCATCACCGCCAGGCCGCGCTCGTTGGTGCCATCGGCGCGGAAGCGAAACAGGCCGTCGATGCCGGCAAAGCCCGACGAGTTGAGCAGAACGTCGGACTGGAAACGCTGCCCGCCCTGCGTTCTCGCCAAGGCGGCGACCAGCGCCACCGCATCATAGGCCAATGTAGCGGTTCGCACCGGCTCGGCGCCGAATTTTCTGCGGTAGCGACCTGAGAAGCTGCGAAAGCCCGATGGATCCGGCGCGGCGTAGAGGCCGCCCTGCAGTTTCGGGCTCGCGAATACGCGCGGATTATCCCACAAACCGGTGCCGAGCAGTTGCACGTTCCTCAAATTGGCCCCCGCCGCGGTCAGCGCGTCGGCCACGCTCACCACCGAATCGCCGTCGTCGGCCAGCAGCAGCGCATCGGCCTGGGTGAGTGCCTGCGCCACCCGCGCCGCCGGTGTGTTCCGGTCGGCACCGTATTTCTCGAACGCAACGACACGGCCGCCGCGTTTGCCCACCGCCTGCTTGAAGCTCGCTTCCACGACATTGCCATAGGCGTTTTCGGGCAGCATCGCCGCGAACGATCGTTTGCCGATCGAGGCGGCGTATTCGACGATCCGGTTGACGTCGGACTCCGGCAGGAAGCTCAAGAGATAGACGCCACGGCCGGCCACGCTTGAATCGGTCGAGAACGCGATCACGTTGATGCCGCGGGCGCGCGTCACCTGCGCGGTGGCCGGAACCGACAACGCAAACAGCGGGCCCAGGATGATTTCCGCGCCTTCGTCGACCGCCTGCTGGGTTGCCTGCTGCGCGCCCTGCGGGCTGCCGCCGTCATCCTTGATCAGAAGCTGGATATTGGGGTTGAGGAATTCCGAAAGCGCCATTTCGGCGGAATTCTTCATCGACTGGGCCGCCACGCCGGCATTGCCCGATGCCGACAGCGGCAGGATCAGACCGACCTTGACCTGCCCGTTACCGACCGCCACGGGTTGAACCGGCGCGCCCGCGGGGCCCGCAGGCTGCGAGGAGCTGAACGGATTGGAAAACTGGCTGAGGCTCTGCTGCACGCCCGCGCAGGCACCAAGCATCGGCGCGCCCAGAATGAGGCCAAGCGCGGTCCGCCGGCTGGTCCGGGAACCCGACAGCCGAGACTTGCCAGACAAAGATTTGGGATCGAACGGGCCCACCATCACATCTCTTCTCTTGACCGACCCCGATCGGCCAGGACGTCACCCTCAACCCCAAGGATCTGCCCAAGGATCTGTCCAAGGATCAGGAAGGGTGGATTCAGGCATATTGTCGGCGAATAGTTAACCAAAACAAAAGGATTTTGACGTTCCGGCACCGGCGCCGGTTGCAGGTTAGCCGCATCATCGCGCGCCAGGAGGCCCGCCTGTTTCGGCCCACGCATGCCGGTGGCATAAGCTCCGCGTCCCCTCTTATTTGTTTGACGCGTCTTCTTGACGCGAACCGGTATCCACTTCGCTCGAAAACGCTCAGATCTCTTTGGTTGAGCATGATCTTTTCGGAAAACCGGTTCCCACTTTTCCGGATCATGCTCTAGATTGCCATTATGCGCGCAAAAGCTGCCCCCACAAACCCCTCCGGTGGCCTGCCGGAACGTGCGATCCGGACATTTTCGATCCATGGCCAGATCCTGACCGCGCCGAAGCCGGTTCCGGGTCTCTATCTGGTGGCAACGCCGATCGGCAATCTCGGCGATATCACGCTGCGCGCGCTGGAAACGCTGGCCGGCGTCGACATCATCGCCTGCGAGGATACCCGCATCACCCGCCGGCTGACCGAGCGTTACGCGATCTCGGGCCTGCTGAAACCCTATCACGAGCACAACGCCGCGCTGGCGCGGCCGAAAATCCTGGAAAAGCTGGCGCAGGGCGCCGCCATCGCGCTGGTCTCCGACGCCGGAACGCCGCTGATCTCCGATCCCGGCTTCAAGCTGGTGCGCGAGGTCTGCGCGGCGGGTCATCCGGTGATCGCGCTGCCGGGGCCCTCCTCGGTGCTGGCGGCGCTGTCGGTGGCGGCCTTGCCGACCGACCGTTTCTTCTTCGAGGGATTCCTGCCGCCAAAGGAAACCGCGCGCCGCGCGCGCCTGAGCGAGCTGGCGCGGATCGACGCCACGCTGGTGATGTTCGAATCCGGCAACCGGGTGCAGAACACCCTGGCCGACCTCGCCGATATCATGGGCGCGCGCGACGCCGCGATCTGCCGCGAGATGACCAAGATGCATGAGGAGATCAGGCGCGCGCCGGTCCTTGAACTGGCGCGATCCGCCGCCACGCTGGAGACCCGCGGCGAATTCGTGCTGGTGATCGGGCCGCCGGCGGCGGACGTGCAGGCCATGACGGAAGAGGCGCTTGACGATCTCTTGCGCAACCGGCTCAAGCGCGACAGCGTCAAGGATGCGGTCGCCCACGCCGTGGAGCTGTCGGGCAGGCCGCGCCGCGAAATCTATGCCCGCGCGCTTGAGCTTGCCAGGGAAGGCGAAAGGGGCGGCCATGGCCAAGATTAGCACAAAGACTAGCGCGACGACGGATGGCGCCGCACCATCGGACCAGCCGACCAAAACCGTCTCGCCCGCACGCGTGGCGGCGTTTCGCACCGGCATTTCGGCGGAAGGGCGCGCCGCCGCTTTTCTGATGGCCAAGGGCTATCGCGTCCTGATGAAGCGGTTTCGCACGCCCTATGGCGAGATCGACATCGTGGCGCGGCGGCGCAATCTGCTGGTGTTCGTCGAGGTCAAGGCCCGCGCCAGCCTCGATGAGGCCGCCTATGCGGTGACGCCGCGCCAGCAGGCGCGGATCATCGCGGCCGCCCAGGCCTGGCTGATGGCGCATCCCGAACATGCCGAATTTGATCTCCGTTTCGACGCCATGCTGATTGCGCCGAGGCGCTTGCCGCGCCATCTGTTGGCGGCATTCGACGCCAGCACCTGAACCCCGATTCCTTTAGAGCCAGTCAGCGGACCCGCCCATGAAATTGAACGTCGCCGTCCAGATGGACCCCATCGCGCGCATCAACGTCCGCGGCGATTCGACCTTCGCGCTGCTATTGGAAGCGCAGAAGCGCGGCCACGGGCTGTCCTACTACACGCCGGACAAACTCTCGCTGAAAAGCGAGGAGGTGGTGGCGCCGGTACAGACGCTGTCCGTGCGCGACGACGTGGAAGACCATTTCACCCTCGGCGAGCCGAGGCGCGAATCGCTCGCCGCCTTCGACGTCATCCTGCTGCGGCAGGACCCGCCGTTCGATCTCGCCTACATCACCTCGACGCATCTGCTGGAGCGGCTGCATCCGAAGACGCTGGTCGTCAACAACCCGGCCAGCGTGCGCAACGCGCCGGAAAAGATCTTCGTGATGGATTTCCCGCATTTGATGCCGCCGACGCTGATCTCGCGCGACCTCGAGGAGATCAACGCGTTCCGCGACGAGCATGGCGCGGTGGTGATGAAGCCGCTGCACGGCCACGGCGGCGCGGCGGTGTTTCGCATCATGCCGCAGGACATGAATTTCGGCTCGCTGTTCGACATGTTTTCCGTGACCTTCAGGGAGCAATGGGTGATCCAGCGCTTTCTCCCCGAGGTCAAGCATGGCGACAAGCGCATCATCCTAGTCGACGGCGAATTCTCGGGCGCCGTCAACCGCGTGCCGGCGCCGGACGATCTGCGCTCCAACATGGTGCGCGGCGGTGCGGCGCAAGCCACCGACCTCACCGAGCGCGAGCGCGAGATCTGCGCCGCCCTGGGCCCGGCGTTGCGCCAGCGCGGCCTGCTGTTCGTCGGCATCGACGTCATCGACGGCAATCTCACCGAGATCAACGTCACCTCACCCACGGGAATTCGCGCCATCGCCCGGCTCGGCGGGCCGGATGTGGCGGCGAAGATCTGGGACACCATCGAGGCCAAGCGCGGCGCAAAATGATGTTCTTCGCTTCGTCATGCGGCTGACACGTTTCAGCTGCGCGTTTTTCAAACCCTAAATCCCTCTTGCCAGCCCGCGAAAGCGGGAGCAGCCTGTTGCCGCCCGTAGCATCGAGTGGAGGATCAATCCGCCTGGGCGCAAAAATGCACAATTCTATAAAAACAGTGGAGGAAGACGCATGACATCAGATGTTTCGCGACGGTCCCTGCTCGCCCTTGGTGCTGGCCTGGGCGCATCAACCATGCTGGGCGGCAGCGCTCTGGCGCGCGCCCCGAAGCTCGGGACCCAATCGGCCTATTTCTACCGTTTCAATCTGGGTGGCGCCGAAGTCACCGTCGTCTCCGACGGTCCGTTGCCGCTCGGCCCTCCCAAGGGCACCTTTATCGGCGTGCCGGATGAAGAGGTGCGGAAGATGCTGAGCGACAATTTTCTGTCGCCCGACAACGTCGTGCTCGAGCAGAACTCGCCGATCGTCAACATGGGCGACAAGCTGGTGCTGTTCGACACCGGCATGGGCACGTCCAAATTGTTCGGGCCGACCACCGGCCGTCAGCAGAAGAGCATGGCGGAAGCCGGCATCAAGCCCGGCGACATCGATGCGGTCGTGCTGTCGCACGCCCATATCGATCATATCGGCGGCATCGTCGACGGCGACAACCAGCCCTTGTTCCCCAACGCGCAGTACTACATCGCCCAGAGCGATTTCGATTTCTGGACCGATGAAGGCAAGCTCGGCAGCCCGCTGAAGGAATTCGTGATTCACGCGCGCAAGAACCTGATGCCGGTGCGCGATCGGCTGGTGTACTTCAAGGACGGCCAGGAATTCCTGCCCGGCATCCAGGCGATGTCCGCGCCCGGCCATACCGTGGGTCACACCATGTTCATGGTGACGTCGAACGGCAAATCCTTCGCCTTCCTCGGCGATCTCACCCACCACGCGGTGTTGCTGCTGGAAAAACCGCGGATGGAATTCTCCTACGACACCGATCCGAAGCAGGCCGCCAATACGCGGGTGAAAATGCTGGACATGCTGGCGACCAACAAGATCCCGGTAATGTCGTATCACTTCGCCTGGCCGGGCTATGGCCACGTCGCCAAGACCAGCGAGGGTTTCCATTATTACCCCGAAGCGATGACGATGCTGCTTTAGAGGGGATCGCCAATACGGGGCGGCTCTTTAGCTGCCCCGTTTTTTATGTTTCAATTTTGGGAGCAGCGATCATGAAAGCGAAGATGTTTGCCGCGATCCTGTTCGCCGGCGGGATCCTGCTCGGCGCCGGCACATCCGAAATCATCCACGCCCAGGCCCCGAAGCTTGCGACCAAACAAATTTTCCAGACCGACCTCAACAACCTGCCCGGGCAGGAGGTGCTGCTGTTCGCCTCGACCTGGCAGCCCGGCTTCGCCTTGCCGTTGCACATGCACCCCGAAGGGCACGAGATCACTTACGTGGTCGAGGGCGAACAGACCTTCGAGATCGAGGGCGTCGGCACCAAAATCGTCAAGGCTGGCGAGGCGATCTACACCGCGCCGAACACCCCGCATTTCGGCCGCAACGCCACCGACAAGGACTCCAAAACCATCGTGATCCGCATCAAGGCCAAGGGTCAGCCGGTGGCGGTCGAGGTGAAGCGGTAGATCGGTCGCGGCCGCCCCTTCCAAATGTCAAAAAGCGGTCGCAGCTTTTCGATACTTGGGAGCTAGCGGCGAGGGGGACGATCCATGTTGATGCTCTTCAGAACGATCTCGATCAGTGCGTTGCTGCTTGGCCTGGCCCATGCCCAGCAAACGCCGCCGCTTGCGGCACCCACGTTCGACTCCATGCCCGTGATGATTCCGCTGCCGGCCAACGGGTGCGTCTGGGCCGGCCGATCTTTCAGCGACGGGGCAGGCTTCTGTGTCGCCGACAAGGTGCTGCAGACCTGCACGATCGGAAAGTGGTCGCGCGAAATCTCCGAAGGCTGCCGCGGGGCTATGGCCGATACGCGGTGAAGCCGGGCGCGGTCGCTGGCCGGCCGCCGCCAACTGCTCCCTTAGAGAATAACGCGGTAGTGCGCAAAGCACCGGCTCTGGAGGCCACGAAACTAAATTATCGGCGATTGGTCGTGCCGGGGTGGAATCGCGGCATGGCTTCCAACCCAGAAACAATAGGGGTCACTCCCCAGATGGCACGGGCTGGGCGGGTTGTTCTTCGCGATCTTCTGGATGCTGATGTGGGCTTACAATATGCGGCCTCGGAGGTTTTTCGGGTAATGAGAGCGTTGGAGTGCCGGCAAACACTTTCCGACCACCAGCAAGCTGGTCCCGGCTTGCGCGGTAGCGCCAAATAGAAAGAACGTAGTCGACACCTTGCATCACATCGTCGGCTATCCAAGGGCACCTATGTGTACCTTGTGTGCTCCCGGGCGAACATGAGAGCGGCAGGCTGCAAGTATCTCGCGGTGCCCTACAGAGACGTCGAGAAGGCGCTCCGCGATAACGCTGGTTGGTTGATCGAAGAGGCCCCAAGAGGGAGGAACACGGCTGCTCTGGATCGGGAAATCGCGGGCCTCGTCACCATGGAGCTTCATTACAGCGGGGAAGCATCGGACCTCGCGGACCTTGCTGCCCAAGAGAAGAGCCCCGCTGCCCGAAAGAGGTTACGCGAGAAGGACGCGGAGTTGCGAGAGACCCAAGTGCGCCTGAGGACCATTACGGCTCAGCGGGATACGCTCACCACCGCCAGTGTGCGCGATAGGCTCAAGGCTGTGAAGAAGACGCTAGAGGCGGACACCGTGGATGTTGTGGTGACCAATCAAGCGCTCAGGCAGGCCGTATCTCGCATCGTTCTAGACCCTGAGAAGGCGCGGATGGAGCTGTACTGGCACCACGCACCTGAGAACGTACAAGTCATCCATTTTCACACGAGACACGCGCGGTGGGATGCTGGGGGATATGGCCTCAGTGACCACGGGCCTGCACCAGACACGAAAGCATCCTGAGATGTCCAAGAAGACCAAGGCCAGAGGGAAACCTAAGGGGGCGCGGCGATTGCTCCGAAAGGACATCTGCACTCTGGAGGATACGGGCCACACGGTGGCGGATATTGCGGCGATGCTCGCGAAGGCGAAGGGGCCTCTGGAGAACCCGAAGGCCCTCCGCAGTCTGCCGAGGGAAAGCGTCGTTATCGCGGAGAAGGTGTTCCAATGGCGGTTTGAAGACGTAGGGGCACGAGATGATCATATCTTGGACTTGGCGAACCTCATTGCAGCCTCCGGGAACACCCCGCGCTCGTTTGACGGCCTCTGCCGCCAATTCCTTGCGGACGGCGGCGGCGCCGTTGCCGACCTTGTCCACCGCCTTCTGAAGTTGCTCGCTGGAGACCTTGAGGTGCTTGATCCAGTATTGAAGCTCATGCGGTTCTTGCATGTTGATCTTGGAGCGGTCCTGCTGGCATTTGATTTTCAGGTTGCCCATTTTGTTCCCCTCAGAGTGTCAGCACCGCCGCGCCGTGCGCTTCTGAAGCGCTTGTAGGCGTCGATCGCCTTGTTCGAGAGCATGAGCGGACGATGTTCCCCCTGACGCATCATTTGCTGGACTGTGTCCAACAGGAATCGCGCCGCCATTTCCGGTTCACCGAGATCACCGGTCCGATCAAGGTAATCCCAGGCAATCTCGGTGGAACGTTCGATCAGGTGTGCTGCTGGCTCACTCATGGGAAGCCAACACGACTGCCGATGTTTCGTTCCTGTGTACGATTCAGCACACAGCCGATGGAGGTTTCTTCAATCCGGCCGGGATCGTGCGGGCTTCAGGCGAGGCCAAAATCAAATCGCGCTAACGGCGCCGCGCCACGGCGACACCCAACAGGAAAGCGATCAGCAGCGATCCGAGCGGCGCTTCGCGCGCGATGTTGCTCAGGATGCTCAGCGGCCTGCCGGGCTTCTTGCCCGCATCGATCGCGTCGCCGAGACGATGGACGGCTTCTTTCAATGCTCCCGCGACCTCGGCGAGGGCGGACCTCGGCTCTGGAACGGGATCCAGGCCATCGTAAACGAAAGGCGGCGCCGGGTTTTCATCGCTCATGGCTAAATCTCCTGGCCAACCGCAGCCCAATCGACCAGCCCGGAAATCGTTCCGTGGCCGCCGCGCGCCATCCCCACGGCGCGTCGCACTGCCGCAGATCCGCGCCGATGCAAAAGCGTTGTCGGATCGCGCGCCGGCGATCTCAGGCATGCGGCAAAACGAAAAAAACACCAGCACGATCAACGTGATTCCACCTGTCCAGTCCTACTGCGAAAAATTCTTCGCTTTCGCCGTCGGGCAAATCATCTTTACAAACTCGCCCCGTCCCGCTCCTCAGAGGGGCGTTGCGCAACGTCACGGACGCGGAGCGGGATGCGGTGGACGCGACGGCGCGCTTGACGGGCGATGCTGCATGCGGACGGCGAAGTCGTGTGGTCCTGATGCCCCGACGCTGGCATCAAGTTGGCGGAAGCGATTCCGCTGGCGACGGTGGCAAACAAGCCCGGTCACCGGGGAGAGCGCGAAGGAAACCGTTAAAACCATTGCGCGGGGAATGCCGGGTGATTCCGGTGTGACCGTGGTGACTAACGCGCGTGTTTACTACCACTACACGCGCGGCTGCGGGCGCATCGGGCGCCCGGCATTCCCTGCGCCCTCTGATGGGAGAGGGCGGAAGGTTCCAGCAAAACTCGCGCGAAACGCGCGGCGAGATCGCGAAGTCGTGTTTGGCCGTCATTGCGAGCGAAGCGAAGCAATCCAGCTTTGGCGCCGCAATGAAGATGGATTGCTTCGTCGCTTGCGCTCCTCGCAATGACGGTTTGAAACCTGGCTGTTTGAAATCTGAATCCGGAACCGGTAACCCCGCGTCAACTCGCCGGTAACGAGTTTTGTTTACACTCTGCCAACCATAAGCCCCCTGCGTATCCGAGGGCGTGGGAAAGCGAGCGGCGTGTCATGTTGCGTTTCAAGATTCTGGCCTCGGTGGTTCCACTGATCTTCGCCGGCGTGTTCGCGCGCGGCGGGCTATTGCCGGGCGCCCATCCCTGCATCGCGATATCGAACGTTTCGGTGCAGATCTCGGACCTGCCCTGGCATGCCGATCTCCACGTCGCGTTCACCGACGATCCGGCAGCCGCGACGGTGCGGGTCCAGATCTCGGACAGCGCCGAGGCCGCCGATTTCGTCATGGTCGACGATGCCGACGGCGCGGAGCAGGGGGCCTGCGAGGCCAATGCAGCGACGCGTTTCGTGGCGGTTTCGGTCAATCCCGAGAGCGGCTCTCCTGTCATCTATCTCTCGCATGACGGTCCCGCCGACTACCGGATCTTTGTCCGGTCGAAGACCTTCAGCCTGCGCGATGCGGCGGCGCTGATCGTCGGCGCCAGCCGCGGGCACCGCCCGCTGGAAGCCGCATCGCTCTGAATCGGCCACGTTAACGCTTTATCAACCCTGTTCTCACCGGGCGGCGCGACATCGCCCCTCCTCAAGCACTTTGCAAGGTGGCCGAGGCATCGTCGTCACCAACTAAATGACGCGCGACGGGGCAGCCTCCCGTGGAGGTCGCGCGGAAACAATCGCGATGCAAACCCAGGGTAATCGGCGATGAGGCGGGTTCTCCGGATCAAGCTAGGCCTGCGCCGCTTCGCGCGGCGTCATCCGTGGATGGTTTTAGCGGTCCGCTCGTTCATGGTCTTTTCCGCCGCCTTCGGCGGCGCCTATGGCTTTATCGCCGGCAGCCGGTCCGAGAATTCCGGCTATGACCCCAACGCCTTTGCGATCGGCGCCAGCTTCCTGTTCGCGCTCGCCTGCGTCGGGCTCGCCACGCTGAGCATGCGGCTGCGCTTCATGCACAAACGATTGCGCAAGATCGCGCTGCATAACGAAGCGCTGGCCGATCGCAATTGGGAATTGAAGGAGGCCGAGGAACGCGCCCGCAGCCTGTTCGAATCGCAAGGCGACCTGATCGTGCTGCGCGACGCGCAAGGCGCCATCACCTTCGTCAACGACGCCTATTGCGAGCTTGCCGAGCAACCCCGCAACGCGCTGATCGGCAGCAGCTTTCAGCTCACCGTGCTCGAGCAGGGCGATACCGCGCTCGAGGCGAACGGCACGCGGATTCACGACCAGCGAATCGCAACCGCGCTCGGCCCGCGCTGGATCGCCTGGCGCGAGGGGCTGGTTCGCTTCGATGCCGGCAGGCCTGCCGAGATGCAATGCGTCGGCCGCGACGTCACCGACCGCACCGAGACCGAACGCGCGCTCGCCGAGGCGCGCGATCAGGCCAATGCCGCCAACCGCGCCAAGTCGCGCTTTCTCGCGATGGCCAGCCACGAAATCCGCACCCCGCTGAACGGCATCATCGGCATGAGCGGCTTGCTGATGGATACGCCGCTGACGCCGGAGCAGATGACCTATGCCAAGGCGGTGAAGACCTCGGGCGACGCGCTGCTGGCGCTGATCGAGGAACTGCTGGATTACTCCAAGATCGAGGCCGGCAAGATCGATCTCGAACACCGCCCGTTCGCGCTGGCCGGGCTGATCGAGGACATCGCCGAATTGCTGGCGCCGCGGGCGCAGGCGCGAAAGCTCGAGATCGCCGCCTATGTCGACGAGCGTCTGCCGCAGCAGGTGGTCGGCGATTCCGCCCGGCTGCGCCAGGTGCTGCTCAATCTGGCCGGCAATGCCATCAAATTCACCTCGACCGGCGGCGTGGCGCTGATCGTCGAACCCGGCATCTGGCCCAATGAAATCAGCTTCCTGGTGCGCGACACCGGCATCGGCATCGCGCCCGAAGCCCAACAGCGGATTTTCCGCGAGTTCGAACAAGCCGACGAACGGATCGCCCGGAGCTATGGCGGCACCGGATTGGGCCTGAGCATCTCCGAGCGCATCGTCCGGCGAATGGGTGGCCGCATCACGCTGGAGAGCCAGCCCGGAATCGGCTCGACCTTCGAGGTGTCGATTCCGCTTGCCGCCGCCGACAATGGAGGACTTGAGGCGTTCGCCGCGCCCGAACTCGAGGGCCAGTCGATCATGCTGGTCGCGCCGCAGAGCATCGAGGCTTCCCTGATCGCGCGGCGGCTGCAGCGCTGGGGCGGCCAGACCTGCGTGGTTTCGGACCTCGCGGCGGCGCGAGCCTTGCTGCCCGAACGTAGCTGGCACGCGGTTTTGCTCGATCACGCCTTCGGTTTCGAACAGGCCGAATCGCTGGCGGCGGCGGCGCGCCCCTACGCGACGCAGCGGATCGTGCTGTTGACGCCGGCGACGCGGCACGAGCTGCAATCCTCGCCGGCCACCTCGGCGTTCACCGGCTATCTGGTCAAGCCGTTGCGCGCGGCTTCGCTCGCGGCCCGCCTGACCATGGCGCCGGAGATTGCCGCACCGAACCTGGCCGCCGATGCCTCGATCGAACCGCTCGGGCAGGCCGAGCCGCCGCCGGCCGCAACCGCGCGCAGCCTTTCGGTGCTGGTGGCGGAAGACAACGAGATCAACGCGCTGTTGATGCGTTCGCTGCTGACCCGGCTCGGACATCATGTGGTGATCACCACCAATGGCGAAGCGGCGCTGGAATCGTGGCTTTCGGCGCGGTCCGCCGGCACGCCCTATGATCTGGTCTTGATGGACATCCAGATGCCGCAGCTCGACGGCATCGAAACCACCAAGCGGATCCGCGCCCGCGAGGCCGGGCAGCCCGGCCGCCAGACCGCGATCCTGGCCTTGACGGCGAACACGCTGGTGGAAGATCGCTACGCCTGCTTCGAGGCGGGAATGGACGGCTTCCTGATCAAGCCGCTCGATCGCGACAAGCTCGCCGATGCGCTGGCCGGCCTTGCCGCCGCGCGGCATCTCGCGGCCTGAACACTGCAACCGCGGCATGCGCCGGCCTGCCCTTGACGCTGCCGGCGTTTCGGGCCGACGATGCAGGCCGCGCTCCATCCGGTCGGGCCGCAAAGTCAAAAAAATCCCGGGAGGCTTCGATGACCACCAGATTTCTACAGATGTCTTTGGCGTGTCTTGTCGCCGGCAGTTTCGCAAGCGCCGCCGTGCAGGCGAGGGAGCCCAAGCTGGAAGCCACCGACACCATGATCCCGTCGGGCGATGCGGGGGTGCAGCTGTTCGTGCGCAACAAACATCCCGCCGGCAAGCAAACCTCCCCGGACAAGATCCTGTTGTTCGTGCATGGCGCAACCTATCCGGCGGAGACCGCGTTCGATCTGCCGATCGAGGGCGTCTCGATGATGGATCTGATCGCCGCGCGCGGTTACGACGTCTACCTCGTCGACGTCAGAGGCTACGGCCGCTCGACCAGGCCTGCCGAAATGAGCCAGCCGCCGGAGACCAACAAACCGATCGTAACGACCGAGGTCGCGGCGCACGATCTCGGCGTGGCCGTCAACTACATCCTGAAGAAACGCAAGGTCTCGAAGATCGACGTCATGGGCTGGTCGTGGGGCACCTCGATCGCGGGGCTGTACACCAGCGAACACAACGACAAGGTCAACCGTCTCGTGCTCTATGCGCCGCAATGGATCCGCAACGAGCCGCCGGCGCCCGCGACCGCCAGCGCGCCGCCGCTTGGCGCCTACCGGCTCGTCTCCAAGGAATCGGCCAAAGCACGCTGGTTGAAGGGTGTTGCCGAGGACAAGCAGGCCGACTTGATCCCGCCCGGCGTGTTCGAGGCCTGGGCCAATGCCACCTGGGCAACCGACCCCGACGCCTCGAAACAGACACTGCCGATGCTGCGCGCGCCGAACGGCGTGGTCGAGGACAGCCTGAAATACTGGAGCGCCGGCAAGGCGCTGTACGATCCGGGCAAGATCAGGGTGCCGACCCTTCTGCTTCACGCCGAATGGGACGCCGACCTTCCAAGCTATCTGGCGCAGGGCTATTTCGCGCAGCTGAAGAATACGCCGTACAAGCGGCTGATCGAGCTGAGCGAGGGAACGCATACGGTGATGATGGAAAAGAACCGCATGCAATTCTTCCATGAGCTGATGGGCTTCCTCGACGAGGAAAAGCCGCTGGCGCTGAAATAGATCGCCGGCAAAAATTCAAAGCCGCCGCAGCGCCACCTGTTCAACCACATGGTCGGCGCCCTTTTTCAGGATCAGCGTCGCGCGCGGCCTTGTCGGCAGGATATTGTCCTCGAGATTGGCGAGGTTGGTGCGTTCCCAGATCGCCAGCGCCGTCGCCGTGGCCTCCTCGTCGGAGAGCAGCGCATAGCGGTGAAAGTAGGATCGCGGATCGTGGAACGCGGTGTCGCGCAGGGTCAGGAAGCGCCTGACATACCAGTCGCGCAATACCTGTTCCTCGGCGTCGATATAGACGGAGAAATCGAAAAAGTCCGAAACCACCGGAACCGCCTTGCCGTCGCGCGGAAGCCGGCCGGTTTGCAGAACATTGACGCCTTCGACGATCAGGATGTCCGGCCTGTCGATCTCGGCCCACTCATTCGGGATGATGTCGTAGGTCAAATGCGAATAGACCGGCGCACGCACCGGCCGTCGCCCTGCCTTGATGTCGCTCAGGAACGACAGCAGCGTCGGCAGGTCGTAGCTCTCCGGAAAGCCCTTCTTCTGCATCAGGCCTTGCCGCTCGAGCACCGCATTGGGAAACAGAAAGCCGTCGGTCGTCACCAGATCGACCTTGGGCCGCGGCGACCAGCGCGCCAACAGCGCCTGCAGCACGCGCGCGGTGGTGGATTTACCCACCGCCACCGATCCGGCGACGCCGATGATGTAGGGCATCTTGCGATCCTGGATGCCGAGAAAGCGGCGCTGGGCGAAGTACAGCCGCTGGGTGGCATCGACATAGATCGACAACAGCCGCGACAGCGGCAGATAGATCTCCTCGACCTCCTTGAGATCGAGCCGGTCATGCATCGAGCGCAACCTGGCGATTTCGCCGGCTTCCAGCGTCATCGGCATGTCGTCGCGCAGACGCGCCCATTGCTCCCTGGAGAATATCCGGTAGGGATTGTACTGCTGTTCCGGTGCCCGAATATCCATGGCGCCACCCCGATGAATTAATCGCGCTTGCGCGCGGCTTTCTCTTCCAGCCCGGACATGCTCGTACGCTCCGCCAGCGTTGCCTCGACTTCCTCAAGCTTCACGCCGCGCGACTTCAACAGCACCAGCAGATGAAACAGCAGATCCGCGCTTTCGGCGATGAGATGGTCGCGGTCGTTCTCAATCGCGGCGATCACAGTTTCCACCGCCTCCTCGCCGAGCTTCTTGGCGCAATGCTCAGACCCCTTGTCCAGCAGCTTTCGGGTATAGGACACCTCTGCCCCCGACGCCGCACGGGCATCGATGATGGCGACGAGGTCATGGATCGTGAAACGCGACATTCAACTCAAGCTCAATTTTGCGCCCCCAGGGAACGGAACGCCATTCCAATCGGATGTAGCACTTCCGTCATAAAGAGTCGTCAAGGATCCAGACGCATGGGCAGCCCGGCACGGACCATGTGATCCTTGGCCTCACGTATGGTAAATTCGCCAAAATGAAAGATCGAGGCCGCCAGCACGGCGGTGGCGTGCCCCTCGCGGATGCCGTCGACCAAATGGTCGAGATTGCCCACGCCGCCGGAGGCGATGACCGGGACCGGGACGCTGTCGGCCACGGCTTGCGTCAGCGGCAGGTCAAAGCCCTGCCGGGTGCCGTCGCGGTCCATCGAGGTCAGCAGGATTTCGCCGGCCCCTAGCGAAACAACTTCCTGGGCATATTCGATGGCGTCGATCCCGGTGGAATTGCGCCCGCCATGGGTAAAGATTTCCCAGCGGTCCGATCCGCCGCCGCGCTTGACCCGCTTGGCATCGATCGCGACCACGATGCACTGGTCGCCGAACTTTTCCGCGGCCTCCTTGACGAATTCGCGACGGCTGACGGCGGCAGAGTTGATCGAGACCTTGTCGGCGCCGGATCGCAGCAGCGTCCTGATATCGTCGACCGTGCGCACGCCGCCACCCACCGTCAACGGCATGAAGCAGGCTTCCGCGGTGCGCCGGACCACGTCCAGCATGATGCCGCGATTTTCATGCGTCGCCGTAATGTCAAGAAAGCAGAGTTCGTCAGCGCCGGCGGCATCGTAGGCGATCGCCGCTTCCACTGGATCGCCAGCATCGCGCAAATCGACGAAGTTGACCCCCTTGACCACCCGGCCGTCCTTGACGTCGAGACAGGGAATCACGCGCACCTTGAACATATCAAAACTCCTACATCTCTGCGCATGATCTTTTCGGAAAATCGGACCCCACTTTTCCGGATCATGCGCTAGGCCGCCGCGCGCGCGTTGCGGATCAGCGCCAGCGCGGCGGCTGGATCGAGGCGGCCGTCATAGAGAGCGCGGCCGGCGATCGCACCGGCCAGTTTCTTGGCGCTCGATTGAAGCAGCGCCTTCACATCGTCGATGGAGGCAAAACCGCCCGAGGCGATGACGGGGACCGAGATGCGCTCGGCGAGCGCAATGGTGGCATCGAGGTTGAGGCCCTTCAGCAGGCCGTCGCGGGCAATGTCGGTGAAGATGATCGCGGCGACGCCGGCATCCTCGAACCGCTGCGCGATCTCGAGCGCGGTCACCTCGGATGTCTCCGCCCAGCCTTCGACGGCGACCTTGCCGTCGCGCGCATCGAGTCCTATCGCGACGCGGCCGGGGAATTTTTTCGCGGCGTTTTTCACCAATTCGGGGTCGCGCACCGCCGCAGTGCCGATGATGACCCGCGCAACGCCTTTTGCCAGCCAGGCTTCGACCGTCTTCAGATCGCGGATGCCGCCGCCAAGCTGCACCGGCATTCTGACCGCCCCCAGCATCGCCTCAACCGCCTGCGCGTTCATCGGCTTGCCGGCAAAGGCGCCGTCGAGGTCGACCACATGCAGGTATTCGAATCCCTGCGCGGCAAAACTGCGGGCCTGCGCCGCCGGATCGAGGTTGAACACGGTTGCGCGCGCCATATCGCCCTGCTCAAGGCGGACGCACTGCCCATTCTTCAGGTCGATGGCGGGAAACAGAATCATCGAAAGAATTCTCGCAAAAACGCCAATGAACTCCCCTCCCCACCGCTCGCAAGAGCTCGCGGGAGGAGGGTGATCAAGGCGATGGCCTGGAGCAAACTCACGGCTTCCATTTCAAAAAGTTCGAGATCAGGGCCAACCCGAAACGCTGGCTCTTCTCGGGATGAAATTGCGTGCCGATGGCGGTGTCGCGGCCGACCATCGCCGTCACCGGGCCACCGTAATCGGCGCGAGCTAGCACGTCCGCCTCGTTGGTCGCGTTGAGGTGGTAGGAGTGAACGAAATAAGCGTGACGGCCTTTCGGGCCCAGCGCCAGGCGCTCCAGCACCGGGTGCTCTCGAACCATATCGAGCGTGTTCCAGCCCATATGCGGAATTTTCAGATTTTCCTCGCGCGGCGAAATCTTTTCGACATCACCGGCGATCCAGTTGAATCCGTCGGTGGTGACATGTTCCTTGCCACGCGTCGCCATCAGCTGCATGCCGACGCAGATGCCGAAGAACGGCCGCGCCTTGTTGCGCACGGCTTCGGTCATCGCCTCGATCATGCCGTCAAGCGCGTCGAGACCGCGGCGGCAATCGGCGAAGGCGCCGACGCCGGGCAGCACAATGCGATCGGCGCGATACACCACCTCGGGATCGCGGGTCACGACGATCTTCTCCGGAGCATCCATGCTCCGGCTCGCGCGCTCGAACGCCTTGGCGGCGGAGTGCAGATTGCCGGAGCCGTAGTCGATGATCGCAACGCTCAACGCGATGCTCCCGGTTCCGGAAACAAGCCGATGATCTCGTCCCGCGGCAACGGCGGCGGCCGGGAAAACGCCTGGCCCGCGATGTCCCGCGTCGGCGGGGGCGCGCCGCGATCGATCGCCGGTTGATCGTTGCTGGAGGCGCGCTGCTTGGCGGTCCAGCGATCGAAAAATCGCCGCTCGGCCGCCTCCTGGTCGCCGGCGACCACGATGTCGAGCTGACGCCAGTTGCGTCGCGAAAAGGTCCAGCGCTCGAGGCTCGCGGCTTCAAATCCCAACAGCAGCGCCAGCAGCGCATCCACCAGAAAGACCGCCGTCCCGCCGACGCCAAGGCGAATCATTCCGACATCGATGACGATCATCAGGACGATCCAGCCGAGCAGCGCCAGCCACAGACGATGCCAGGCGAGCCACACCACGCCGAGAAGAGCGGCCCAGACGTGAAAGCCGTCGCGCACGAAGGTGAAGCGATCGGTCGCGCGGAAATCCGCGTTGCTGGTCACCGGAGCATGAACTGTGTAAATCGGCATGTGGCGGCCCGTTTCCGAAGTTCGTCAACACTCGCGGCCCCCTGAAACGAACTTCAGGAAACAGGGGCACCCGCACCTTCCGAGAACCAGAGTCAGCCGCCGAGCTGGCCCTTGGTGGATGGCACTTCGCCCGCGGCCTTTGGGTCGATCGCGACCGCCGCCCGCAGCGCCCTCGCCAGACCCTTGAAGCAGGATTCGGCGATATGATGGCTATTCTCGCCATATAGGGTTTCGACGTGCAAAGTCACGCCAGCGTTGATGGCGAACGCGTTGAACCATTCGCGCACCAGCTCGGTGTCGAATTGGCCGACCTTGTCGCGCGGAAATTCGACCTTGAACACCAGCACTGGCCGGCCGGAAATGTCGATCACGACCCGCGACAGCGTCTCGTCCATCGGCATATGGACGCTGGCATAGCGGGTGATGCCGGCCATGGTGCCGAGCGCCTGCTTCACGGCCTGTCCGAACGCAATGCCGACATCCTCCGTGGTGTGATGGTGGTCGATATGCAGGTCGCCGGCCGCCTTCACGGAAAGGTCGATGCGCGAATGCCGGGCCAAGAGGTCGAGCATGTGATCGAAGAAGCCGATCCCGGTCGCGACGTTCGACGCGCCGGTTCCGTCGAGGTTTACCGTAACCTCGATGTCGGTCTCTTTGGTCTTGCGCTTGATGGTGGCAGTGCGCATGAAAATGCTTCCCGTGGCCGAAAACGCGGACCTTTTAACAGGCCGATGTCGCCTTCGCTACTGCGGGATGGCCGATTCGAGGTCGAACTTCGGCCTATGGTGACCGGAATCCGAGGCCGGTCCTGTGTCTGATGCCTTTCCTTGACGCCAACCGGGTGCCAACCCCCGACCAGGCCCAGGGGCACGCTTCGCTCGACACCGCCCTGAAAGCGGCACCGATTGTAACCCCGCTGAAAGATCCCTAAATCGGGCGGGAACGCGAGGTACCCATGCAAGCATCACAGCCCCAGTCGCCGGTCTGGCACGGCACCACCATTTTGACGGTCCGCAAGGGCGGCAGGGTGGTGATCGGCGGCGACGGTCAGGTGTCGATCGGCCAGACCGTCATCAAATCCAACGCCAAAAAGGTCCGAAAACTCGGCAAGGGCGACGTCATCGGCGGCTTCGCCGGTGCCACCGCAGACGCGTTTACATTGTTCGAGCGGCTGGAAAGCAAACTCGAGCAATATCCGGGGCAATTGACCCGTGCTGCCGTCGAGCTCGCCAAGGATTGGCGCACCGACCGCTATCTGCGGCGGCTGGAGGCGATGATGATCGTCGCCGACAAGGATGTGTCGCTGGTCCTGACCGGAACCGGCGACGTGCTGGAGCCCGAAGCCGGCGTGATGGCGATCGGGTCCGGCGGCAATTATGCCCTGGCGGCCGCACGCGCCCTGGTCGATTCCGACAAGGACGCCGAAACCATCGTGCGGCGGGCGCTGGATATCGCGGCCGACATCTGCGTCTACACCAATCGCAATGTGACCATCGAGACGTTGCAGGGCGGCTGAGCATGACGGCCTACGCGTTCCGCCCGATGTCGGCCGCCGACCTGCCGACGATCCAGCGATGGCTCGGCATGCCGCATGTCTCGCAATGGTGGCACGACCCTTCGGAGCAGTTCGAACTGGTCAGCGGCGATCTCGGTCATCCGGATATGGCGCAGTTCATTGTCACGGCGGATGCGCGGGAATGCGCTTATTTGCAGTGTTACAATCTGAGCGGCTGGAATACCGGCTTCGGTCCGCAACCGGAGGGCACGCGCGGTCTTGATCAGTTTATCGGCGAAGCCGACATGCTCGATCGCGGTCATGGGTCCGCGTTGATCCGGGCCTTTGCCGACCAGTTATTCGCCAGCGGGACGCCACGTGTCGTCATCGATCCCGATCCCGCCAACGCGCGGGCGATCCGCGCCTACGAGAAGGCGGGATTTTGCCACGATCGAATCGTGGATACGCCTGATGGTGCGGCCCTGCTGATGGTCCGCGATCCATGACGCATGCTTGCAACATGCCGGCCACGTCAGGTCTTTCGACCCGGCACTGGATGCTGATCGGTGCGGCGCTGATTGCGCTTCAAGCCTCGATCCTGTTTGCGATGGGGCGGCTTCCGATCTGCGCCTGCGGCTACGTGAAATTCTGGCACGGCGTGGTGCAGAGCTCGGAGAATTCGCAGCACATCACCGACTGGTACACGTTCTCGCACATCATTCACGGTTTTCTGTTCTATGCCGCGACCTGGCTCGCGCTGCCGCGCCTCGCCTGGCCCGGGCGGCTGATATTGGCCATGCTGATCGAAGGCGGCTGGGAGATCGTTGAAAATTCCAACTGGATCATCGAACGTTATCGCGCCACCACAGTGTCGCTGGATTATTTTGGCGACAGCATCATCAATTCCGTGTCCGATACGTTGTCCATGGTCGCAGGCTTCTTGCTGGCGCGAAAGCTGCCGGTAGCGCTGACTGTCGCGCTTGGGCTTGCGTTCGAGATTTTGGTTGGCCTTCACATTCGCGATAATCTCACGCTCAACATCATCATGCTGGTTCATCCTTTTGAGGCGATCCGGCAATGGCAGGCGGGCCCACCGATCATCTGATCGCGGCTTGTGTCCGCGCCATTTTGAACCTACCTAGAGCCCATGACCGACTTCTCCCCCCGTGAAATCGTATCCGAACTCGACCGCTTCATCGTCGGCCAGACCGACGCCAAGCGCGCGGTCTCCATTGCCCTGCGAAACCGCTGGCGGCGGCTGCAGCTCACCGGCTCGTTGCGCGAGGAAGTGCTGCCGAAAAATATCCTGATGATCGGGCCGACCGGGGTCGGCAAGACCGAGATCGCGCGGCGGCTGGCGAAACTCGCTGCCGCGCCCTTCATCAAGGTCGAAGCCACGAAATTCACCGAGGTCGGCTATGTCGGCCGCGACGTCGAGCAGATCATCCGCGACCTCGTCGAAGTGGCGATCGCGCAGACCCGTGAGCGAAAGCGCAAGGACGTGCAGGCCCGCGCCCAGCTCGCCGCCGAGGATCGCGTGCTGGATGCCCTGGTCGGCCCCAACTCCAGCGCCACCACGCGCGATTCATTCCGCAAGAAGCTGCGGGCCGGCGAACTCAATGACAAGGAAATCGAGATCGAGACCCAGTCATCCGGCGGAATGCCGATGTTTGAAATCCCGGGGATGCCCGGCGCGCAGCTCGGCGCGATCTCGATCGGCGACATCTTCGGCAAGATGGGCGGCCGCACCAAGACCCGCCGCCTGACGGTTGCCGATTCGCACGAACTGCTGGTCAACGAGGAATCCGACAAACTGCTGGATAGCGACCAGCTGGTGCAGGAATCGATCAACGCGGTGGAGAACAACGGCATCGTGTTTCTTGACGAGATCGACAAGATATGCGTGCGCGACGGTCGCAGCGGCGGCGACGTGTCGCGCGAGGGCGTGCAGCGCGATCTGTTGCCGCTGATCGAGGGCACGACCGTGTCGACCAAGCACGGCGCGGTTAAAACCGACCACATCCTGTTCATCGCATCGGGCGCGTTTCATATCGCCAAGCCCTCCGACCTGTTGCCGGAATTGCAGGGGCGGTTGCCGATCCGCGTCGAGCTGGAAGCGCTGACGCGCGACGACATGCGCCGCATCCTGACCGAGCCCGAGGCTTCCCTGATCAAGCAATATGTCGCGCTGATGCGGACCGAAGGCGTGATGCTGGAGTTCACTGACAGCGCCATCGACGCGCTTGCCGACGTCGCGGTCGCCGTCAATTCGACGGTGGAAAATATCGGCGCCCGGCGGCTGCAGACCGTGATGGAGCGCGTGCTCGACGAGATCTCCTTCGCCGCCCCCGACCGCAACGGCGAGACGATCCAGATCGATGCCGAGTATGTGCAGAAGCACGTCGGCGATCTCGCCAAGAACGCGGATTTGAGCCGGTTCATTTTGTAGGTTTTGCAGCTAAGATCGTCGTCCCTGCGAAAGCAGGGACCCATAATTACCGATGACCGCTGTTGGATCAGAACGCGGTACCGGCTTTTGCAACTACGCAAACCGGTGGTTATGGGTCCCGGCTCGCGCGGAGTTTATCATCGGGCGCGCATTCGCGCGACCCGTTGGCTTGGCCGGGACGACAATGAATCTCAATTTGCGTATGTGGGAAAACCCCTGGCGCCTGATGCTCGCCGTCAATGTCGCCGTCTTGATCGGGGTGTTTCTCTACAAGATCACGCTGCCGCCCTACGTCCCCTACATCCACCTGCTGGTCGATTATCATTTCGGCTTCACCAAGCGCGCGCTGATCGGCGCGGTGGTATCGCTGTTTTCGCATGAGGTGCCGGTATGGCTGGTGTTCGCGCTCGGGGGTGCCGTCTGGCTGGTCACGGCTGGTCTTTTCATTGGCCTGTTCCGGCGCACCTTCGGTTTCGACGAAAAACACCTGCCGCTGTTCGTGTTCATGGCCGGCTCGCCGTTCTTTCTGAAGAACTTCATGTATACGCTTGGCCATTTCGATATCTATGGCTGCGCATTCGCGATTGGCCTGCTGCTGGTGCCGGCGCGCTCGGTCGCCTTCGTGCTGCTCGCGGCTCTGGCGTCGATGATCCTGATTCTGATCCACCACATCCATCTGCTGATGTATGTGCCGACCATCGCGGTCATCGTGGTGCTGCGTTATTACCTGGTGCAGGGCTTCGACCGGCAAAATACTGCGATCGGCATCGCCGCAGTGGCGTGCGTCGGGCTTCTGTTTTTCGCCGCGCAGTTCCTGGGAACGACGGCGGTACCGGAGTCGGAATTTGCAAGCTATCTCGCCAGCCGCATGGCCGATCCCAGCCGCGCCAATCTTCTGGGTTTCAGTTACATCTGGTATCAGCCGCTTGCCAAGGAGATCTCCGATACCTGGGGGCGCATGCCCGCCAATCTTCTGGGCGTGCCCGTATTCGCGCTGCTGATCTGGCTGCATGCCCCGCTCTGGCGATATTTTGCCGGCCTGGTTCGGTCGCTCGCCGAGGATTTACACCGGCGCATCGTCATCGCCGCCATCGTGGCGGTGAGCGCGGCCTATCTCATTATGTTTGCGATCGTGTTCGATTATTCGCGATGGGTCTCGAACTGGGCCGTCTGCCTGTTCCTGATCCTGCATGCGGTCAAGGCGCTGCCCGCCGCGCAAAGCACGCCGCCGATCTCGGGGAATGATCGAAACACCACCATCCTCGGCTGGATCGTGACGTTGATCCCCCGCGTCGGCATCGTGCGGCCGTTCTGAGAGAATTAGACTTTCGATCGCCGGATGCGAACGTAAAGCGCGCCCTCGCCGCCGTGACCGATATGCGCTTCCTCAAAGCCGACCACCAGCGCGCGGAATTCCGGCTGGCCGAGCCATTGCGGCACCTGACGGCGCAGCACGCCGCGCTCGGAATCGATTCCCATTTTGCCTTTGCCGGTGATGACGAGCACGAAAGTCAGACCATCGAGGTGAGCCCGTTGCAGAAAGCCCGATAGCGCGCGGTGCGCGCGCGTCTGCGTCATGCCATGCAGATCGAGCCGGGCTTCGATCTCCTTCCGTCCGCGCGACAATTGCGAACGCTCGCGCCGCCCGAGTGGCGCCAGCGGCGGCACCGCCGGCTTTTGCGTTCTGGGAATGCCGACAGGGGGAACTGATTTTGGCAAAGCCACCGGCTTCGCAGCAACGCGCCCCTCTTTCTCAGGCGAAGCGGTTTCGGGCTTGGCGGCACGGGGCTTCTTGCGCAGCGGCTTTGTCAACCTGGCGACGGCGTCCCACAGCATGCGCTCTTCTTCGCTGAGGTCGCGCTTGCGGCGCGGCGGCGCTGACAATTCCGGGATCGAAGGGGGACGTTTCATCGGCTGCGGCGATAATAGTTGACGCGACGGCGGTGATGCCCCCCGCGGCTTGGTTCGACGTTGGGGCGGGCCTCCGGAAGCGGCACCTTGCCGGCCACAGCCTGAGGCGGTTGGGGCGGCGTGGCATTCTTGGCGGGCTCGGTGGCGCTGGCCGCGTTTTTGGGGTTCGGAACCGCGGCGTCCGGCGGCTTGACGCCATTCTTCGGGTCTTTTTGCTGATCCTTCAAAGGGTCAACTTGCGAAAACAGTCTTGCGATTTTCGCCGAGGGGCGCGGGTCCGGCAGCGGCATCTTGCGGCCGCGGTCGACCGGATCGAGGCTTTTCGGCACCAGCATGACGAAGCGCATGTTGTGCCGGAAGCGGCCGGAGACCCGGCCGGCGTCAGCGCCCGCGCCGTAATAGATGTCGGCGCGCGCTGGTCCCGTGATCGCCGATCCCGTGTCCTGCGCCACCATCAGCCGGCGGAACGGGGTCTTCGACTGCTCCGATTCGATCGGCAGTTCGCCTTCGATGAAGAACGGCGTGCCGTAGACGTGCAGCGACTTGTCGACCGCAATCGACCGGCCCGGCGTCAGCGGCACGCCCTGCGCGCCCACCGCCTCATCCTTGTCGGAAAGGTCTACCTCGCGAAAGAACACATAGGAGCGGTTCTGCCGGCGCAACTCCTTGGCGCCATCGGGGTTCTGATCCATCCATTCCCTGATCTTCTGCATCGACATCTGCTCTTTCGGGATGATGCCGCGATCGATCAGGACGCGCCCGACCGCTGTATAGGAATAACCATTATACGCATCGTAATTGATGCGGACGGTCGAGCCATCCTCGAGGCGGACCCGCGCCGAGCCCTGGATTTGCGTGAACAGCAGATCGGTCTGGCTCTTGAGCCAGCAGATTTCGAGGCCCCGGCCGGCGATCGCGCCATCCTCGATCTCGGCCCGATCGTAATAGGGCACGAGCTTGCGGCGGCCGATCTTGCGAAACACCTGCCCCTTGTTTGGCAGGCTGGGCGCATCCTGCCTGAAGCCACGGACGAACAAATTCGAGGGGCGACGATAGACCGGTATGTTGTAGACATCCGTCTGGGTCCGGGAGCCCTCGATGATCGGTTCGTAGTAGCCGGTGACGAAGCCCGCATCCTCGCCGAGCCGCGAGATTTGCAAAGGCAGAAAATGCGCCTCAAAAAACGCCCGTGCCTTGACACCATCGCTAATGTCGAGGGCTTTGGCGGCGCGGCAGGGTTCGCGCAGCGACGTGCCGAGTGCCTTCGATTCCGCGGGAGGATTTCGTTGCGCCGCGATCGACCCGCAGCTGGTGCGAAAGGCCTTGTACGCCAGCAGATGGTCGTCCTCGCGCCACCCGGCGATATCGGTCCAGGCAAGCGGCGCATACTGGCTGCCACTGATCTCGAGCGGCCATTCCAGTCGCGGGTAGGGGATCGGACGGACAGTTGGAAGGTGCGAACGCGCGCTTCGCAGGGTAGCAAGCGTGTGCGCCTTGCGCGCAGCCATCGCCGCAAGCGGCGCCAGCATCAATGCGATAGCAATCACACAAAGCGCAGCGGTCCGTCGCCGCGAGCTAGTGAGCGCTTCCGGTGCCAACCAGCTTCCAGTTCGGATCGCGTGATGTCGTGTCGCGGGCGAATGTCCAAACATCGGTGATATCGGTGACCTTGTCCGGATTGCCGTCGACGATGGCACCGGCCTTGTCGCGGGTGACCGAGACCATCTGCGATACAAAGCGAACGGTGAGCTGCGTGGAGCGGTCGCGCGCTTCCGCGCTGACAATTTCCGCCTTGTCGATCGACACAAAGCGCGTCTCGGTCTTTTGCTCCTGCTTCTCGCGTTCCTTGATCGCGGCCTCGAAGCTGTCATAGACATCGGACGACAGGAGATCCTTCAATGCACGGCGATCGCCGTTGGCGAACGCCAGCACGATCATTTCATAGGCACTGCGCGCGCCGCTGAGGAAATGGCGCGGATCAAACGCGGAATCTTGTGCCGCAATCGCGTCAAGACCCTGGGCAAGCGGGGTGCCCAACTCGGCCAGGCCTTTCCAGCGATCGGTCGGTGGCGCCACGTCGGCGGTTGGCGCCAGCGGCGCCTGGTCGATCACCGCACCCGGTATCGGAACAACGTTGCTGTCCTGCGCTCCCTGCACCACATTGCGCGCGGGGCGATCATAGGGCGGCCGCTCGTTCCCGGTGCGCTGACCGAGGACGTTACGCAAGCGCAGGAAGATGAAGACGGCCAGCGCCAGGAAGATGATGGTGTAAATATCCACGTCGCATTCGCTTTCTGGTTCTCACGCGGGCGAGGGGTCCGGCGGTAGAGCGCTGCCCCTCCGGGGACGGCAGAGATTACATCATGGATGGGTCTGCAGCATGTAGGCACGAAACCTGGCTTGGCCAATGGCGCGTCCCGACATGAAAAGCCATGCCGATGGAAATAGGCCACGCATGCGCTTACCCGTTTGCCACAGCTTCAATTGTAGCGCGTTTTGGCCACGGGGGGAAACCCCGATAATGGCCGGAAATCGCGCATATTCAACAATTTAGGCTGGATGTCCGGATCCCGCGGGCCTGAATTGTTCCGCGCCACCGCGGCCTGGCCATTGCGTAGGCCGCGCCTTGGCGGCCCGCCCGCGATTGTCGTCCTTGTGGAATGAGGCGAGGCTATGATAGCCACTCGCCCCGACACGGCATTTTCGTGCCTCACGAGCGCATTCGGACGAAAACCTGTCCCCCGCTCGCCAAAAACGTTCCAGGAGAGACTCCCATGACCAACGGCAACGGCTCGCCCCCCGAGGCGGCCCCTCCTCCCCAGTTGAACGTGCTGGCGCAGTACACCAAGGACCTCTCATTCGAAAATCCGAATGCACCGGCCTCGCTGGCCCCGCAACCGCAGCAACCCGCGATCAATATCCAGATCAACGTCAGCGCCAACAACATCGCTGAAAATGAGTTCGAGGTGACACTTTCGGTCGAAGGCAAGGCGGAAAACGCCGGCAAGCTGATGTTCAGCTTCGATCTCGCCTATGCCGGCGTATTCCGGATCGTCAACGTGCCCAAGGAAAATCTGCATCCCTTGATCATGATCGAATGCCCGCGGCTATTGTTCCCGTTCGCGCGCGAAATTATTGCCACATCGGTGCGCGACGGCGGGTTCCCACCGCTGATGCTCGATCCGGTCGATTTTGTCGGTCTGTATCGCCAGAATCTGGAACGGCAGGCCGCGGAAGCGGCGGCAACGCAGGGCAAGCCGAGCTAGGCGCAACGACTAAGCACCCAGGAAATCATTCCAGATCGGCCTGCCGCCCAGCGTGACGACAAAATCCCGATGCGCGGCGCGATCGGCCTCGGTCACCCGGGGCCCGAGAGGCACCGCACGTTGCCGGCGCGGCATTTCACCAGGTCCGCCCGCGTGCGTATCCCGGGATTCCGCGGCAAGAACCAATTGCGACTGCCGGGCTCCGATCAGATCGATGTAGACCTCGGCAAGAAGTTCGGCGTCGAGCAATGCGCCATGCTTGGTACGGCGGGAATTGTCGATCGCATAGCGCGAACAGAGATCATCGAGACGATTCGACACGCCTGGATGCTTGCGTCGCGCCAGCAGCAATGTGTCGACCAGCCGTTCGCGCGAGATGGCCGGCCGGTTGATTCGGTCGAGTTCCGCGTTGATGAAGCCGATATCGAACGAGGCGTTGTGAATCACCAGCGGCGCATCGCCGATAAACTCCAGGAACTCCTCGACCACTTCGGCAAATAGCGGCTTGTCGGCGAGAAACTCCCCGGAAAGGCCGTGCACGGCGAAGGCTTCGGCCGGCATGTCGCGTTCGGGATTGAGATGCCGGTGAAAGGTCTGTCCGGTCGGCATGCGGTTCAAAATCTCGACACAGCCGATTTCGACCAGCCGGTCGCCGCGCAGCGGGTCGAGTCCCGTGGTTTCGGTGTCGAGAATGATTTCGCGCATGAACAAGCCGCCGGGAAAGACGAAAGTGACGAATCAGGATCGTCGCCGCGGCATCCTAACAGCTTCATCCAGAATGTCCCGGATTCGCGCACGCACGGGGTCGAGACCATGCGAAGTATCCACCACGAAATTCGCGCGCCTGCGCTTTTCAGCATCGGGCATTTGCCGCGCCAAGATGGCGTCAAGCTTCTCGTCGGTCATGTTCGGACGGGAAAGAATCCGCCGGCGCTGGATTTCCGTTGTCGTCGTGACCACGACCACCGCATCGACCCGCTTCTCGCCGCCGGTCTCGAACAGCAGCGGCACATCGACCACCGCAACACGCGCGCCGGATCGCTCGGCATCTGCCAGGAATTTTTGACGGGAGGCGCCCAGCATCGGATGGACGATTTCCTCGAGCCGTCGCATGGCGGCCGGATCGTGCACCACGCGCGCCGAAAGCCTGTTGCGGTCGACCTTGCCCTCGACGGTGGTGCCCGGGAACGCCGCTTCGATGGCAGGCGCCGCCTCGCCTTCATACAGCATGTGGACGGCCGCATCGGCGTCGTAAACCGGGACGCCGGCTTCCGCGAACAGCTTCGCGGTGGTCGATTTTCCCATCCCGATCGAACCGGTCAGCCCAAGAATTACCATCCAGGAATTACCAATCAAGAATTGTCATCAAGATAGCGCCGGTCGCGGCCTCTGCCGGGATTCGCCTTCAGAAGCCAAGCAGCGCCTTGCTGCGGAGAAACGCGAGCAATGGCAGCAGCGGCAGGCCAAGGATGGTGAAATGATCGCCCTCAATGCGCTCGAACAAATGCACACCAAGCCCCTCAAGCTGGTAGGCACCGACACTGGAGGTGACCGCAGCACCTGCTTCATCCAGATAGGTCTCAATTTCGCTCTCACCCAGCCGCCGCATCGTCATGCGCGCCATCGCGACATGTTCGAACAATATCCTGCCGTCGCGCGCCACCGCAACCGCGGAGTGCAGTTCATGATGGCGGCCTGCGAGCGCATGCAATTGTTCGAGGGCCTGCGCCCGGCTGGCCGGTTTGCTGAAAAGCTGCATTCCCAGCGCCAATGTCTGGTCCGCGCCGACGACGTATTGACCCAGCCGCCGCGCTGATACGAACAGCGATTTCTCGCGGGCAAGACGGATTGCGACGTCGCCTGGCGCCGAGAGGCCGGATGCCTGCTGTAGGGACCGCTCGTCAATTTCAGCCGGGACGGCTTCGAAGTCGATGCCGGCATTGGCCAGCAGCGTTTGCCGCGCGCGGCTTTGCGAGGCCAGCACCAACGGAGTTTTTCCGCGCCACAACGTCATTCCGCAAGCCGTTGCCGTTGCCTGTCGGTAAACAGTTTCAAAATGGCGGCCGCCGTTTCCTCGATCGATCGACGTGTGACATCGAGCTGCGCCCAGTTGAATTTGGCGCTTAGTCGCCGCGCGAATGCGACTTCGTCCGCGACGGCCTGGCGATCGATATAGGTGTCGTTGTCCCGATCGCCCATGCTCAACAGCCGGTTCTGCCGGACCTGGATCAGTCGCTCCGGCGTCGCGTGCAGACTGACCACCAGCGGCTTCTTCAATGTTTCCAACTGATGCGGGATCGGGATGCCCGGCACCAGCGGAACATTGGCGGTGCGGATGCCGCGATTGGCCAGATAGATCGAGGTTGGCGTTTTCGACGTGCGGGAGACGCCCACCAGAATCACGTCGGCCTCCTCCAGTCCTTCGACGTGCTGGCCGTCGTCGTGCATCATCGAATAATTCAGCGCATCGATCCGCTTGAAGTATTCCGCGTTCAGCGTGTGCTGGGCACCGACCCGCCCCGTCGTGGGCGCTCCGAGATAGGCCTGGAACAATTGCATGACCGGGCCGATGATCGAGAGGCTCGGTATATTGATTTCCTGGCACTTGGCTTCCAGCCGGCCAACGAGATCCTTCTCCAGCAGGGTGAAGAGCACGATGCCCGGCGCTTCCTCGATTTCACTCAGCACCCGGTCGAGCTGCTTCTGGCTGCGCACCAATGGATAGACATGTTCGACCGGCGTGACGTTGGCGTATTGCGCAGCCACCGCGCGCGCCACGGTGATCAAGGTCTCTCCGGTCGAATCGGAGACCAGATGCAGATGAAAATAATTGCCGGTCGTGGGCACAAGGACCTCTGTATATCCTGTGGATCGCTGTGGACCTTACCTGAGAGAATCGGAGGCGTGTCGGCAGATCAGGGATAACCCGATTTTTTCTTCACAGGCCTCGTCATAGGGATAAGTCCACGTCGTAGTGGCGACGATAGTGAGATTTTGTGGATTTGTCTCTTCATAAGCTGATGACTTCGCCACGCAACCGCTTGAAGCAGATGGCGTTATCGGGATTCCAAAATACACCCTGAAAATTGTTGATAGATGTGAACAAGCTTTGGGAAGGACAGGACAATCTTGCGTGGGCCCAATCCACCGCTACTTAGACTCAAACCTAAGATTCTAAGATTATTGTTTTAGAAAAGTACGGCTTGCGGATATGTCTCGGTGAGGTGCAAGACAGAGCTTCTCGGGAAGGTCGAGAA
This sequence comes from Bradyrhizobium sp., assembly GCF_004799445.1. Classification (GTDB taxonomy): domain Bacteria; phylum Pseudomonadota; class Alphaproteobacteria; order Rhizobiales; family Xanthobacteraceae; genus Bradyrhizobium. The sequence continues at coordinate 37,456 of NZ_SSNA01000202.1, read as the reverse complement.
CGACTGAATGGTTACGGGTTGTTGGAAGCGCAGAATCGCGGACACGCGGGTGAATGAGGCACGATGTACGAGTGGATCAAGGCGCTGCATGTGATCGCGGTCATCGCGTGGATGGCCGGGATGCTCTATCTGCCTCGGCTTTTTGTCTATCATTGCGAGGCGGAGGCAGGATCGAAGCAGTCCGAGACGTTCAAGGTGATGGAACGGCGGTTGCTGAAAGCGATCATCAATCCGGCCATGATCGTGACCTGGCTGGCGGGACTTTATCTCGCTTGGGCCGGCCATTGGTTTTCGGCGGGCTGGTTGCACGGAAAGCTTTTCCTGGTGCTGCTGTTGTCCGGGGTCCACGGCTTTTTTTCCCGCTGGGTTAAGGATTTCGCTGCCGATCGTAATGTGCATGACCAAAAATTCTATCGTATTATCAATGAGGTACCGACGATCTTGATGATCGGAATCGTGATCCTGGTGGTGGTTAGGCCATTTTGAAGTGGATGACGATCGGCGGCCTGCTTTTCGCCACCTTGCGGAGCGCCGGCTGATTTTCTATATTGTGGTCATCCCACCCTACGCAGGCGGATGTGGTCGTGTTCCGGTCTCCTCGTTGAACCGGCCGCCGCATCAGGTTTGAAGCCTCTCCGGCGCTTTCCTCGCTCAGACCTGCGGACCTTCCTGAACCTCGCGTCCGCATTTTCTAAAAAGCCACCTTGCACCCCTTCCCTAGCTACTCCACAGGACCAATCCCAATGCGGGAAATGAAACTTCAAGACCTCAAGGCTCAGACCCCGGCCGAGCTCGTCTCGTTCGCGGAAGAGAAAGGGGTCGAAAACGCCAGCACGATGCGCAAGCAGGAGCTGATGTTCGCTATTCTCAAGCAACTTGCGATCCAGGAAACCGATATCATCGGTGAAGGCGTCGTCGAGGTGCTCTCTGACGGTTTCGGATTCTTGCGTTCGCCGGACGCCAATTATCTGCCGGGGCCGGACGACATCTACGTTTCGCCCTCGCAGATCCGCCGCTTCGGACTTCGCACCGGCGACACCATCGAAGGCCATATTCGCAGCCCGAAAGAGGGCGAGCGCTATTTTGCGCTGTTGAAGGTCAACACGCTGAATTTTGAAGACCCGGAAAAATCCAAGCACAAGGTCAATTTTGACAATCTGACGCCGCTGTTTCCGGATCAGCGCTTCCGCCTCGAGCTCGAAGACCCCACCAGAAAGGACCTTTCTGCAAGGGTTATCGACATCGTCGCTCCGATCGGCAAAGGCCAGCGCGCGCTGATTGTGGCCCCTCCGCGCACCGGCAAGACGGTGCTGATGCAGAACATCGCGCATTCGATCACGGCCAATCATCCCGAATGCTATCTGATCGTGCTGCTGATCGATGAGCGGCCCGAGGAAGTCACGGACATGCAGCGTTCGGTAAAGGGCGAAGTCGTTTCATCGACCTTCGACGAACCTGCGGTGCGCCACGTCCAGGTCGCCGAAATGGTGATTGAGAAGGCCAAGCGGCTGGTCGAACACGGTCGCGACGTCGTCATCCTTCTGGACTCGATCACGCGGCTGGGACGCGCCTATAACACCGTGGTGCCCTCATCCGGCAAGGTGCTGACCGGCGGCGTCGATGCCAACGCCCTGCAGCGGCCGAAGCGATTTTTCGGTGCCGCGCGCAACATCGAAGAAGGCGGATCGCTCACGATCATCGCCACCGCGCTGGTCGACACCGGCAGCCGTATGGACGAAGTGATTTTCGAAGAATTCAAAGGCACCGGCAATTCCGAATTGATTCTTGACCGCAAGGTTTCCGACAAGCGCACCTTCCCCGCGATCGACATTTCCCGCTCCGGCACCCGGAAGGAGGAATTGATCACCGACCCGCAGCTGCTCAAGAAAATGTACGTGCTGCGCCGGATCCTCAATCCGATGGGAACGATGGACGCGATCGACTTCCTGCTCGACAAGTTGCGCAACACCAAGAACAACGCGGAATTCTTCGAATCAATGAATACCTGAGCCGGTTCGCCGGTCTCGAATTTGGGGCGTCCCGGGGTTCACCGGGGCGCCCTTTTGCTTTTGCGCCAGGAAATTTCAACTGGGCTTTGCTGCAGGTTCGCTGCAACATGATCGGATCCGTTCCTTTTCGCTCGCGCCCTCGTAAGTAATTGAAAGAGCTTCGGTTTAATTTCCGTCCCCTGGACGTTGCAGTCAAACCGGCTGATTCCTGCAGCAAAATTGGCGCGGGTGACGCTGCGGCACCGGTTGCGCCGTCTCCCAGCCCCGCCGGTTCGGCGGAGCATTGGCAACCAGAAATTACGTTGCGTTTTCAATGGCTCCGGCACAAATAGGCGATGGATCCGCGGGAACAGACCATCTTCGCGCTGTCATCGGGCCGGCCGCCGAGCGCAATCGCCATTGTCCGGGTTTCGGGACCGCAGGCCAGAGCGGCGCTCGCCTGCCTTGCCGGTAAGGTGCCGGAACCGCGCATCGCGTCGCGGGTGCTGTTGCGTGATCCCGGTCGAGACCCGATCGACGATGCGGTGGTGCTGTGGTTTCCCGAACCGGCGAGCGCGACCGGTGAGGATGTCGCCGAATTTCATGTCCACGGCGGACGCGCGGTGCTGGCAGCCTTGATCGCGGCGCTATCGGGTTTTGAAAATGTTAGGGCCGCCGAACCGGGCGAGTTTACCCGCCGGGGGTTCGAGAACGGCAAGCTGGATCTCACCGAAGCCGAAGCGCTTGACGATCTGATTCATGCCGATACCGACCGGCAGCGCCGTCAGGCGCTGCGTCAGCTGAAAGGGCTGCTCGGCGAGCGGGCGCGGGACTGGCGGGCGCGCATCATCGAGGCCTCGGCGCTGATTGAAGCCGGAATCGATTTCTCCGACGAAGGCGATATCCCTGCGGAACTGATCGCGCCGGCGTTGGCCAGGATCAGATCGCTACGCGACGAGATTGAGGAAGTGCTTGCGGCGCAGGGACGAAGTGAACGCCTGCGGGAGGGCCTGGTGGTCGCGATCTCCGGTCCGCCGAATGTCGGAAAATCGACCTTGATCAATCAGCTGGCGCGGCGCGAGGTGGCGATTGTCTCGCCACATGCGGGCACGACGCGGGACGTGATCGAAGTTCAGCTCGATCTTGACGGTTATCCGGTGACGGTGATCGACACCGCCGGGATTCGCGAAACGGCGGATCCCGTCGAGCAGGAAGGTGTCCGGCGCGCGCGGAGGCGCGCGGCGGAGGCCGACCTCGTGCTGTGGATAATCGATTCCGAGCATCAGGAGAGCGCGCGTGCGGGGGACGCGCCGGTGTGGGTGGTGCGCAACAAAATCGATCTCGAGGTCGCGCGTGGGGTTAACGTGCGGCCTGCGGGGGCCTTGCGAGGAGACGGGACCGGGACCGGCTTCGAGATTTCCGCGGATCGGGGTGACGGGGTCCCGGAATTGGTCGCAGCGCTGGTGGATTTTGCGCGGGATTATTTCGGTTCGAGGGAGGACAGCCTGATTGGGCGGGAGCGGCAGAGGCAATTGCTGCAGGAGACCGTATATTCGTTGGAGCGCAGCATTTCGGTGATGGGGAGTGGCGAGGAGTTGGCGGCGGAAGAGCTGCGGAGCGCGGTGCATTCGTTGGGGCGACTGCTGGGCCGTGTCGACGTCGAGGAGGTGCTCGATGTGATCTTTAGAGAGTTTTGTGTAGGTAAGTAGTAGTATTTAGTTCATTTCTTTATTCATTCTTTCATCAGCTTGTTTCACGTGAAACAAACCGGCCCAGCGCGCTCGTTTCACGTGAAGCATACGTCTGCCGGCCAACTTACCACTTCCGGGGCGAGCCGCCGCGCTATAGAACGCCCTGCATGATCGCAGGCCAACCACCATCACCAGATTCATTCGACGTCATCGTCGTCGGCGGAGGCCATGCGGGCTGCGAGGCCGCCAGTGTCGCCGCCCGGACGGGCGCCAAGACGGCGTTGCTGACCCATCGCTTCGCGACCATCGGCGCCATGTCCTGCAATCCTGCGATCGGAGGCCTGGGCAAGGGTCACTTGGTCCGGGAAGTTGACGCGCTCGATGGTCTGATGGGCCGGGTCGCCGATGCCGCGGGCATTCAATTTCGCATGCTCAATCGGCGCAAGGGTCCCGCGGTGCGGGGCCCGCGCGCCCAGGCGGATCGCAAGCTCTACGCCGCCGCCATGCAGGCTGCGATCATTGAGACTGCCAATCTCACGGTGCTCGAAGGCGAGGCCGACGAGCTGATCGTCGCTAACGGCCGCATCACGGGCATTCGCCTGGCCGGCGGGCGCGAGCTATCCGCCGGGGCTGTCGTCATTACCACCGGCACGTTCCTGCGCGGGCTGATCCATCTTGGCGAGCGGAACTGGCCGGCCGGGCGGGTCGGTGAGGCGCCGGCGATGGGGCTGTCGGCATCGTTTGAGCGCATTGGCTTTACGCTCGGGCGGCTCAAGACCGGAACCCCGCCGCGGCTCGATGGCACCACGATCGACTGGTCGGCGGTCGAAATGCAACCGGGCGACGACCCACCGGAGCCGTTTTCGGTGATGACCGACCGTATCACGACGCCACAGATCCAGTGCGGCATCACCCGGACGACATCGGCGACCCATCAGGTGATCCGGGCCAATGTGCATCGATCACCGATGTATTCCGGGCAAATCAAGAGCAGCGGTCCGCGTTATTGCCCCTCGATCGAAGACAAGATCGTTCGTTTCGGCGACCGCGATGGACATCAGATCTTCCTGGAGCCGGAAGGCCTCGACGACAGCACGGTCTATCCCAACGGCATCTCCACCTCGCTGCCGGAAGAAGTGCAGCTGGCGATCCTCGCCTCGATTCCCGGGCTGGAGCGCGTGCGCATGGTCCGCCCGGGCTATGCTATCGAATACGACCATGTCGACCCGCGTGAACTCGATTCCAGCCTGCAAGCCAAGCGGCTGCCGGGGCTGTTTTTGGCCGGGCAGATCAATGGCACCACGGGCTATGAAGAAGCCGCCGCCCAGGGGCTGGTGGCCGGACTAAACGCAGCCTTGGCGGCCGGTAGCTCCGAACCGATCGTGTTCGACCGCGCCGATGGCTATCTCGGCGTCATGATCGATGACCTCGTCACCCGCGGTATCACCGAGCCGTACCGGATGTTCACCTCCCGGGCGGAGTACCGCCTGACCCTGCGTGCGGATAATGCCGATCAGCGCCTGACCGACAAAGGCATTGCCTTGGGTTGTGTCGGGAGCGCGCGTTCGCTGCGCCACGGCGCCAAGATGGCCGCCCTGAATGCCGCGAAAGTCCGGACAAAATCGCTGTCGCTGACGCCCAACGAAGCTGGAAGGCATGGCCTGGCGCTCAATAAGGACGGCCAGCGCCGCTCGGCCTTCGAGCTCTTGGCCTATCCGGAGATCGGCTGGGCGGAGATCCGCAGCATCTGGCCGGAACTGTCGGCCATTGACCCAGCGATTGCGCTCCATCTCGAGATCGATGCCAAATACGACGTCTATCTCAAGCGTCAGACCGCCGATGTCGACGCCTTTCGCCGCGATGAGGGCCTGATCCTGAGCGGTATCGACTATCGCGCCGTCCCAGGGCTCTCCAACGAAGCCCGCGCGAAGCTTGAGGCGGCGCAGCCGCGCACGGTGGGGCAGGCGGGTCGGCTAGACGGGCTGACGCCGGCCGCACTGGGGATTCTGGCAGCCTATCTGCGGCGGGAAGCACGACGGAGGACTTCTTTGGCCATCGCCTAGAACGTTTCACGTGAAACACGCGGTCATTGCGAGGAGCGCAGCGACGAAGGCATCCATCGCGGCCGGGCCCCAGATTTTTTGGATTGCGTCGCTTCGCTCGCAATGACAACTTCACCGCGGCCGGATTCGAGCAAATGGTCAAAGAATCGACGTCTCCCTCCGACAAGGCCGTGGCGCTGGCGCTGACACCTGTTTCACGTGAAACAGAGGCGCGGCTCGATCGCTACGTCGATCTGCTCAGGGAGTGGCAGGCCAAGACCAACCTCGTTGCGCCCTCGACATTGCCAAATCTCTGGACCCGCCACATCTCTGACTCGCTGCAGCTCCTGACCATCGCGCCCTCTGCGCGAATATGGGCCGATTTCGGCAGCGGCGGCGGTTTTCCGGGTGTGGTGCTGGCCTGTGCGCTGGCGGAAACCCCCGGCGCCATGGTGCACCTGATCGAGCGCAACGCCAAGAAGGCCGCGTTCCTGCGCGAGGCGCTGCGTATTACCCAGTCGCCGGGCGTCATTCACTTGGCTGATATCGGGGATAGTGTGGATAGAATCACAGGTCCCGTCGATTGCGTCACCGCGCGGGCGGTGGCTCCGCTACACCAGCTTATCGGCTTAGCGGAGCCGCTGGTGAAAAAGGGCGCGAAAGCGCTGTTTCTCAAGGGCCAAGATGTAGAGGCTGAATTGACCGAGGCCACTAAATATTGGAATATCAAACCGCATCTGCACTCCAGCCGCACCGGTGGACATGGCTGGATCGTCGAGCTCGACCGCATCGAACGGCGCAACCCGTCCGCACCAGACCAGGGCATCCGCGCATGACCGTAATTGATCATATATATCAAGAGGATAAGGCCCCACATCCGGCGGGCCACCCGCGGATCCTGGCGCTGGCCAACCAAAAGGGCGGGGTCGGCAAAACCACCACCGCCATCAATTTGGGGACGGCGCTGGCGGCGATCGGCGAGCGCGTGCTGATCGTCGATCTCGACCCGCAGGGCAATGCTTCGACCGGGCTCGGGATCGACCGCCGCAGCCGCAACTGCTCGACCTACGACGTGCTGATTGGCGAGGCGCCTTTGCGCGACGCGGTTGTACCGACGGCGGTGCCGCGGCTGCATATTGCCGCCTCGACGATGGATCTATCCGGCCTCGAACTCGAACTGGGGTCGACGCGCGATCGCGCGTTTCGGCTGCGAGATGCCATCGCGGCGCTTAACACCAACGCCACGCAAGATACCGATTACACCTATGTCCTGATCGACTGCCCGCCGTCGCTCAATCTTCTCACCGTCAACGCGATGGCGGCGTCCGATGCGATTCTGGTGCCGTTGCAGTGTGAGTTCTTTGCGCTGGAGGGTCTGTCGCAGTTGCTGCAAACGGTGGAGCAGGTGCGCACCACGCTCAATCCCAATCTGTCGATCCACGGCATCGTGCTGACCATGTTCGACTCGCGCAACAATTTGTCGAACCAGGTCGTCGCCGACGTCAGGCAGTTCATGGGGAGCAAGGTTTACAACACCATGATCCCGCGCAACGTGCGCATCTCCGAGGCGCCATCCTATGGCAAGCCGGTGCTGGTCTATGATCTCAAATGCGTCGGCAGCGACGCCTATCTCAAGCTTGCGACGGAAGTGATCCAGCGCGAGCGCGAGCTTCGCGCGCATTAGTTTTTATATCGTTTCCGGACCATCCGCTGCGGCGGATTGATCCGGAATACCGAGATGGTGAAACCAGTCCGTCTCGGACTCTTACCTGGAGATTCCGGGCTCGCCCGTTTCGCGAGCGCTCCGGAATGACAGCAGTGGGAGTTCCAGGCTGAAGTGAAACAGGAGCGCGTAAGTTGAATCCAAGGGAGCTGGCGATGGCCGACGAAGCGCGTTCGCGACTGGGCCGCGGTCTTGCAAGTCTGATCGGAGATGTCGGCGGCGAGGCCGCGCATCTGGACCGGCCGCGCGCGCAACGCAAGGTGCCGATCGAATTCCTCAAACCCAATCCGCGCAATCCGCGCCGCGAGTTCGCCGATGTCGAACTCGGCGAACTCGCCGATTCGATCAAGCAGCACGGCGTGATCCAGCCGATCGTGGTGCGACCGGTCAAGGGCGTGCAGGACCGCTATGAGATCATTGCCGGCGAGCGCCGCTGGCGCGCGTCGCAGATTGCCGGTCTGCACGAGGTGCCGATCGTTCCTGTCGACGTCAGCGATTCCGACGCGCTCGAGATAGCGATCATCGAGAACGTGCAGCGCGAAGATCTCAACGCGATGGAAGAAGCGCAGGGCTATCACGCGCTGGCCAATGAATTCAAACGCAGCCAGGAAGACATTGCCAAGATCGTCGGCAAGAGCCGCAGCCATGTCGCCAACATGATGCGGCTGACCAAACTGCCGGCCGAGGTGCAGGCCTATATCGCGCTCGGCCAGTTGTCGGCCGGCCATGCGCGGGCGCTGATCGGCGTGCCTGATCCGACGGCGGCTGCCAAACGCATCGTCGAGGAGGGCCTCAATGTGCGTCAGGCCGAGGCGCTGGCGCATGTCGAGGGCGTGCCCGAGCGCAAGCCGCAAAAGGCGCGCGGCGGCAAGGCGAAGGACCCCGATACGGTCGCGCTGGAGAAGCGGGTCAGCGATGCCCTTGGGCTCACGGTCAATGTCGATCACCGCGATCCCGGCGGCACCGTTCACATCCGCTACCGCAACCTCGACCAGCTCGACGAGATCGTGAGCAGACTGGAAGCGAAGGGCTGATCCGAACCTCGCTCCGCAAGAGCGGGGCGAGAGAGCAGAACATCAACCCCTTCGCCTCGCATTCACCGCGATCGACAGCAGCACGCGCTGCGCGATGACGGCGGCCAGCGGCGCCTGCTTGCGCATCTCGAGCGCAGCGGTTGCGAGTTGGTCGATGATCAGAATCAGCCGAGCCACATTGAAATTGCGCAGCGCGGTCTCGACATTTCCCTTGCGCGAAAAGTGCAACCGCGGAAATCCGCCGTCGAGCAACGCCGAGATTGGCGTTCCCTCGGCTACGGCGAGCGCGGACTTGTGCAACCATGCCGCATGGCGTTGGGCCGCGGCAATGATCATGCCGGGGTAGGTGCCTGCCACCATTGCCTTGGCGAATTCGGTTTCCACCACGCCGGCATTTCCCGCGAAGGCGCCGTCGACGATCGGGTCGATCTTCAACTCGGAGGCATCGGCAACGACCGCCATGACATCGTCGAGCGTGACCTCGCCTTGGCCGTGGGCGTAGAGCGCGAGCTTGCGCAATTCGTTGCGCGACGCCTGGCGATCGCCGCCCAGCAGTGCCGTCAGCGCGCCGCGTGCATCCGGCGCGATGCGCAAATTCGAGACCCGCAGTTCATCGTCGATCAATTTCGCAAGGTCGCGCTCGCCGTCGGGATAGCAGGCGATCGCAACCGCAGTCGGAGCGCGCTCGCAGGCCTTGCGCAGCGGCGATTCGGGCCTGAGCTCGCCAGCCTCGATCACGACGCGGCAATCCTTCAGCGGCGTCCCTGCCAGCGTGTCGACCCCGCTGGCAAAACTCCGCGAGCCGGCGCGGACCCTGATCGCGCGGCGACCGCCGAACAGCGGCATCGTCAGCGCTTCATCGACCAGGCGTGACGGCTCGGCAGAAAGCTCGTCGCCGTCCAGCCTTACCAGCGAAAACGGATCGTTGGGATCATCGACGGCGGACGCCAGCAGCGCGTCGGCGCGTTCACGCACCAGACCGGCATCCGGACCATAGAGCAGGATGATCGGACGGCCCGGATCGGGCCGCGCCAGGAAGGCGTCGATTTCTTTTCCGCGGAGCGCGACCATGACCAGACTTTGCTGAAGTTAGCTTTCGTCATTTCGGGATGGTCCGAAGGACCAGACCTCGGATGTGCAATTGCACATCGGGGAATCTCGAGATTCCGGGTTCACTCGCTACGCCCGCGCCCCGGAATGACGGCGTTTCAAGTGCCGGCGTAGAAGAACGACGCCAGCCGGGTCTGGATGTGTGCCGCGATTTCCTGACAGGCGCGATCCTCGGCGTCGCGGAAGGCGCGGGCACGAGCAAAGCGCTGGTAGCTGCCGGGAATATCGTAGGAAACGCGCGAGAACGTCGAGCCGGTCATCACCGATTTGTTGGTGGCGATCTCGATCAGATTGAACTGCGCATCGATGCCATAATTTTCGCTGGTCGGCAGCGCGGTGGTCAGATCGGTCATCAGCGAGGTACGGTTGGTCTGGAATCTGATCTCGAGCCGGTGGGTCGGCGGCATCCCGGTGGCGTTGCCGTAGAGTTTGAATGCCAGCGCATTGCGGATTTCCACCCCGAGCCGGGCGTCGCGCGAGGCATTGGGCTTGTCGACCGGCGGGAGATCCACCCCCATCAATTTTTCCCGGAGGCCGGGCGTGCCATCGACATGCTCGGCATACATCGGCTGAAAGCAGCCTGCCGTCAGCGCCGCAAGGGCGGCCACGGCCAACAGCCGAGCGGCGATGCGGGTCCTAGCCAACGACATTCACGATCCTCATGGGAACTACGATCACTTTGCGGACGGCATTGCCGCCCAGGGCCTGTTTTACCGCATCAAGGGCCAAAACGGCAGCCTCAATTTCCGGATTCTGGGCCGTGCGGGCCACCGTGACCTCACCCCGTTTCTTGCCGTTGACCTGAACCACCAGTGTCACGGCGTCTTCAACCAGCAAATCGCGTTCGATTTGCGGCCAATTCGCCTCCGAAACCAGCCCCGGCTGCCCCAGCACCGCCCAACACTCCTCCGCCAGATGCGGCATCATGGGCGCGAACAGTTGAACAAGGATGACTGCCGCCTCCCGAACCGCCCAGACCAGATCCGCAGAGGGCTCTCCCGGACGGGCCAGCACCTCGCCCAGCGCGTTGGAAAATTCCCGGATATAGGCAAGACAGACGTTGAAGTGCAGCTTTTCGATGCCGATGGAGACCTTGTCCAGTGCGCCATGGGCCGCCTTGCGCAGCGCCAGCGCGTCAGTGCCGAAGGCGGTGGGCTTCGCCGTCGGCACAGGTATCGCAGCTTTCCCGGCGATCTCGGCGGTTTCGTTGACCAGCCGCCACAGCCGCTGCACGAAGCGCGAGGCGCCCTGGACGCGCTCGTCGCTCCAGATCACGTCGCGATCGGGGGGCGAATCCGACAGCATGAACCAGCGCGCAACATCGGCGCCGTAGGTGGCGATGATGTCGTCGGGATCGACGGTATTGCGCTTCGACTTCGACATCTTCTCGATTGATCCAATGACGATCTCTTCGCCGCTATCGATCAGGCTAGCCCGCCGGCCGTTGGCACCGGTCTCGATCTTGACCTCGGCCGGCGTGACGTAACCGCCGTCGGCCTTCTGATAGGTCTCGTGCACCACCATGCCCTGCGTGAACATGCCGGCGAAGGGTTCCTCCATGCCGATATGGCCGGTGGCCTTCATGGCGCGGATGAAGAAGCGGCTGTAGAGCAGATGCAGGATCGCGTGCTCGACGCCGCCGATATATTGATCGACCGGCATCAGACGATTCACGACCGCGGGCGTGGTCGGCGCCTTCTCGTTCCACGGATCGGTGAAGCGCGCGAAATACCAGGACGAATCCACGAACGTATCCATGGTGTCGGTTTCGCGCACTGCCTTGGCCCCGCATCGCGGACAATTGACGTGCTTCCAGGTCGGATGGTGGTCGAGCGCGTTGCCGGGCTTATCGAAGGTCACGTCCTCAGGCAGGACCACCGGCAGATCCTTGTCCGGCACCGGCACGACGTCGCATGTCGGGCAATGGATCACCGGGATCGGACAGCCCCAATAACGCTGGCGCGAGATACCCCAGTCGCGCAGGCGGAAATTCACCTGTCGCTCGCCGACCGGCATATTGCCGCGCAGTTCTGCCTCCAGCCGCCTGGCGACTTCTTCCTTGGCCTGCGCGATGGTCATGCCGTCGAGGAAGCGCGAATTGATCATGCGGCCGTCGCCGTCATAGGCGGTGTCCGAGATCACGAATGTCTTGGGGTCCTGGCCTTCGGGACACACCACGGGCGTGTTGCCGAGCCCGTATTTGTTGACGAAATCGAGGTCGCGCTGGTCGTGCGCGGGACAGCCGAAGATCGCGCCGGTGCCGTATTCCATCAGCACGAAATTGGCCACGTAGACCGGCAGCTTCCAGCTGGAATCGAACGGGTGGATGGCGCGGATGCCGGTATCAAAACCCTGTTTTTCGGCGGTGTCGATAATTTCCTGTGCGGTGCCGATGCGTTTGGTCTCCGCGATGAACTCCGCGAGTTTCGCATCCTTCGCCGCGGCTGCCTGTGCCAGCGGATGATCGGCCGCGATCGCCATGAATTTGGCGCCGAACAGCGTGTCAGGCCGGGTCGTAAATATCTTCAACTCGGTCTCGCCTGAGGGCGTGGACGCACCGTCGAGCGCGAAGCGCACCAGCAGGCCTTCCGAGCGCCCGATCCAGTTGCGCTGCATCAGCCGCACCTTGTCGGGCCAGCGGTCCAGCGTATCGAGCGCGTCCAACAGCTCCTGCGAGTATTTGGTGATCTTGAAGACCCACTGGTTCATCTCGCGCTGCTCGACCACCGCACCCGAGCGCCAGCCGCGGCCGTCGATCACCTGCTCGTTGGCCAGCACGGTCATGTCGACCGGATCCCAGTTGATCTTGCGCTTCTCGCGTTCGGCGAGGCCCGCACGCAGAAAATCGTTGAACATCTTCTGCTGGTGTTTGTAGTAGCTGGGGTCGCAGGTCGCGAATTCGCGTGACCAGTCGAGCGACAGCCCGATCGAGCGCAGCTGCTTCTTCATCGCCGCGATATTGTCGTAGGTCCATGCCTTCGGCGCCACCTTGCGCTCGATCGCGGCGTTTTCCGCCGGCAACCCGAATGCGTCCCAGCCCATCGGGTGGAGCACATTAAACCCCTTGGCGCGCATGAAGCGCGCCAGTACGTCGCCGAGGGTGTAGTTGCGGACATGCCCGATATGGATGCGCCCGGAAGGATAGGGGAACATCTCGAGCACGTAATATTTCGGCCGCGGATCGTCGTTTTTGGCGGCGAAGATCGCCTTGTCGTCCCACTGGCGTTGCCAGCGCGGCTCTGATTCGCGTGCGTTGTAGCGTTCGGAGGTCATGGAATCGTAAGGGCTTTTCGTGGATTCGGGGCCGGCAAAAGGCCGGCGGACTAGGCCACAAAAGCGGCTTGGGGGTCAACGGGTCGGGCTGTCGACGTGTCCACTGTCCTCCCGGCAGCCGGGAAGAGGAAATCTAACTCGCCATCGCGATCGGTCCGCCGCCGTCGGTGGCCGGCCCAAGACCCGGCTCGCCAAGACCGTGCTCGACCACGGCGTTGCGGCCCTGACGTTTGGCGGCATAGAGGGCGGCGTCGGCGGCTTCGATCAGGTCGCCCGGGTGCTGGCTGTCGTTCGGCATGGCGCTGGCCACGCCGACGCTGACCGTGACGGCCTGATGGCTGGAGGTGGCATGGGGCATCGCGAGGTCCTGGACGGCCGCGCGCACCAACTCGCCGATCTCCAGCGCCCGGCTTGCGTCGGTGTTGGGCAGCAACAGACAAAACTCCTCGCCGCCGTAACGCCCGGCGAAGCCCATGGTCTCGGCGGCAATGGCGGCCAGCGTTTCGCCGAGCCGGGAGAGGCAGGCGTCGCCCTCGGGATGGCCGTAGGTGTCGTTGAACAGCTTGAAGTGATCGACGTCGATCATCAACAGCGACAATTCGCTGTGGTATTGCTGGGCCTTCATCCATTCGAAATCGAGCCGGCTCTGGAATCCGCGCCGGTTGGCGAGGCCGGACAGCATGTCGATTGAGGCCATCACGGTCAGTCGGTCATTGGTGGCGATCAGTTCCCGCTCGCGTTCGGCGAGCTGGGCCGCCATCGCGTTGAGTGCGCGGGCCAGCGGAACAAATTCAGCGGGCAACCGGCTGCGCGCCGTGCGCGCCGACCATTCGCCCTGGCCGAAGCGCTGCGCCATCGCCGCTATCGTTTCGATCGGCCGGATGATGAGCTTCTCCGCGGCGACCAGGGCGCCAAGCAGAACGAACAGGCAGACCAACCCGAGCTGTAGATAGGCGCTGCGAATCTCGCGGTTGATGTCGGCAGATACCTTGGCTTCGTCAACGCTGACGATCAGGTGCGATTGCGTGCCGGAAATGCGGGAAAAGTCGACGGTCCGCTCCGAACCGTCAGGCGCCGTGAATGAAGACGCCCCTTCCGCCTGGTCCGAACCGACTACTCTTTTGGCGATGGGAAATAACATCGGCAACGTATTCAGCGCGCGGCCGACCACGTCGGCTTGATCCTCGGGCGCTGCCAGCACGACTCCCGCGCTGTCGACCATCACCGCCGAGATCCCGGGCCGTCCGCCGAGGTTGCTGATGAACTTCGATACCCAGTTGAGATCGACGCCGGCGACGACAACGGAATCCGCATCGTCATCGATGGCGGATACCGGATAGGCTGCGATCATGATCGGCGTGTCGTCGGATTTGGCGAGCAGAAAGTCGCTGAAAACAAAGTCGCGGGTTTGCTGCGCCTTCTTGAAAGAGTCGCGGTCGCTCAGATTTTGGCCGACCAGCGTGCTTTGCGTCGAGCAATGGACCCGTCCATCCCCGCCGGCAATCGACAGGCTGCGTATCCACGGCAGATTGACCGGGAGACTGGCGCGCAGGAGGTCGCAACTGCGAGCCGCGCCTCCCACCGATGCCCGGATAAAGGCCGTGGACTTCAGGATCGTCTCAACCGACGAGATCACTTCCCGTAATGTATTGGCGCTGCGCTGCGCGAGGTCTTTCAATTCGACGGATACGGCCGCAACCTGTCTGGTACGTGTGCCCTCGAGTGAACGGGCGCGTTCCAGCATCAACGGCGCCACCAGGATCAACGCCAGCAACGCCAGCCGCGCGCGGATTCCGAGAAGCTTCTTGAGCTTCACTTTCTTGCGGTTGAAACTGACGCCCAACATGCTAGTCCCCGACCCCGTATGCAGAGTAGAAGAAAGGGTTCAAGGAGCCTTTCCCGAACTCGGTAAAATTGGAACTATCCCGCAAATTTGCGAATCGGCAGGTGACATGACGACCGAAAACTCTTCTCCGCTAACCGCGCGTTTACCAAACGGGCTTTCCGCGGTGGAACAAGACATCGCGCATGCGTGCAAGGAGGCGCGCCGGGATCGGTCGTCGGTCACGCTGGTCGCCGTCTCCAAGACCTTCGATGCTGATGCGATCGTACCGGTGATCGAAGCCGGACAACGCGTATTCGGCGAGAATCGCGTCCAGGAGGCCAAGGCAAAATGGCCAGGGTTAATGTCAGCTTACCCCGGCATCGCCTTGCATCTCATCGGGCCGCTGCAATCCAACAAGGCGAAGGAGGCGGTGGCGCTGTTCGACGCGATTCACTCGGTCGACCGCCCGAGCATTTGCGAAGCCCTGGCCAGGGAATTCGATTCTCAACAACGGCGGCCTCAATTGTTTGTCCAGCTCAACACCGGCGAGGAGCCGCAAAAGGCCGGCGTCGCGCCGTCGGAGGCGGACAGCTTTATCGCGAGCTGCCGCGAGAAATACCGGCTGCCGATCTCCGGGTTGATGTGCATTCCGCCGGTCAACGACGCGCCGGCGCCGCACTTCGCGCTGACCGCGAAGATCGCCGCGCGCAACGGCCTGAACAATCTGTCGATGGGCATGAGCGCCGACTTCGCGATCGCAATCGCGCTCGGCGCCACTCATGTGCGCATCGGTTCGGCGATTTTCGGGAAGCGGTGAGCTGCTTTGTCCGCGCTCCCCGTCGACGTCATGGCGGTTTTATTGACGTAGACGTGAAGTTGATGCGGGCCTCATCCAATCACGATCCTGGTCTGCGGCCCGAGCCGCGGCAGCAGCCGCAGCATTGCCGATTTCGTCATCGATACGCAGCCCGCCGTCGGGGAAAAATTCTCGCGCGCCAGATGCAGAAATACGGCGCTGCCGAGACCGGCGACGCGCGGACGGCTGTTGTGATCGATCTCGATAATGAAATCATAGAGATGGTCGCCGCGCTGCAGCCGATCGCCGCCGTGATCCCGATCCAGCCGTACCGGCTGGTTGTAATGACGGCTGTCGGGGTCCTCGCACCAGGCGTCCTCAGGCCGGATCGCACGAATCGGCAGAAAAGTATGCGGCCGCGGGTGACGGTCGGCGCGCCACCACAATCGCCGCGGCCGGAAGGTGCCTTTTGGGGTCCCGCCGTCGCCCTCGCGCTTGTTGGCGATGATGCCGCCGCGCCCAAGTGCGACCGGGATCGTCTGACCGCCGGCTGTGAGCCAGCCCCGGCAGGGAGCGCCGGCGGCGGGGCGAATTCGCATCACGGACAGCGGCCGATCACGCAAATTTGTCGAGTAAGCGGTTGAAATACCGGAAGTTTCCATGCGACTCGGGAGTCTCCCCCATGGTCTGGCCGCGCCTTAACCCATTCCCCGGCATTACAGGACATTCATCTGAATGCCTGCGAATTCTGGAGTAGACTATGTCTCGACTTGTGAATCTCTAACAGTTCCCTACGTCAAGACGCACGAGACCTGACGAAACCCGACTTTGCCGACCAAGTCCCGGCCCGAGCCGTTTTGGCTGGCGCCACTGCTCCCAGAGGATTGAACCCATGCCCAACGCCCGCAAGATCCTGATCGTGGATGACGATACCGATCTGCGCGATACGCTGGTGGAGCAATTATCGCTACACGACGAATTCGAGGCTTCCGCGGTCGACACCGGCGCCAAGGGCGCTACCGCGGCCAAGGCCGACGCCCCCGATCTTGTGCTGATGGATGTCGGGTTGCCCGATACCGACGGCCGCGAAGTCGTGCGCTCCTTGCGCAAGGGCGGTTTCAAGGCTCCCATTATCATGCTGACCGGGCATGATACCGATTCGGACACCATTTTGGGACTTGAATCGGGCGCCAATGATTACGTGGCAAAGCCGTTCCGCTTCGCAGTGCTGCTGGCGCGGATTCGGGCGCAGCTCCGTCAGCATGAAGCCAGCGAAGATGCGGTGTTTTCGGTCGGACCCTATAGTTTCCGGCCCGGCTCCAAGATGCTGACCGGCGCCAATGCCAGGAAAGTGCGCCTGACCGAAAAGGAAACCGCGATCCTGCGGTTCCTGTATCGCGCCGGCCAGTTGCCGGTATCGCGCGAGACCCTGCTGCAGGAAGTCTGGGGCTATAATTCGGGTGTCACCACGCACACGCTGGAAACCCACATTTATCGGCTGCGCCAGAAGATCGAGAAAGACGCGGCCAATCCCGAGATATTGGTGACGGAAGCCGGTGGCTACAAGCTGGTGCCGTGATACGATTCGATCGGCGATTCGTATTCGCGCAGCTGGTTTTTCATGTCGATCGAAGATGATGTTGCCCTGCTTGAGCGTGTCCCGACACTACGCCTGTTGGGGATGGCGGCATTGCGCATGCTGGCGATCGGCTCCGAGCAGCGCGATGTCGCGCGCGGCGACGCACTCTTCAATGCAGGCGATGATGCCGATGCCGGATTTGTCGTCCAGCGCGGCGCGTTTCGTATTGAAGACGGCAATGGCGCGGCGATCGTCGCTGGCCCGGGGGCATTGATCGGCGAGCTCGCGCTTATCACCGCGATGCAGCGGCCCTCCAGCGCGATCGCGCTGGAACATTCATCGGTGATTCGGGTCGCGCGCAGCCTGTTCCAACGTGTGCTGGAGAGCGATCCCGCTGCGGCGCGCCGGCTACGCGATGAAATCGCCAACCGCACCAGCCAGATCGCAAGCGAGATCCTGATGGCGGGCGCGAAGCTGAGTATCTAGCCAGGCATCGTCCCGGCTTTCGCGGGGGTGACCGGCCAGAATTCACACCTCCAGTGTCACCGTCACCGGCACGTGGTCGGACGGCCGTTCCCAGCCGCGGGCGTCGCGCGCAATCCGGAAATCGCTGACGCCGTCCTTGAGCGCGCGCGATACCCAGATGTGATCGAGCCTTCGGCCGCGATCCGCCAGCGTCCAGTCCGCGGCGCGATAGCTCCACCACGTATAGACTTTCTCAGATGACGGAATGCGGTCGCGCGCGACGTCGACCCACTCGCCCTGGGCCTGCGCCGCCAAAAGCTTTTCGCATTCGATCGGGGTGTGCGACACGACTTTCAACAATTGCTTGTGCGACCAGACGTCGTTGTCATGCGGCGCCACATTGAGATCGCCGACCAGGATATGGCGATCATCGCCGCGCGGATGCAGCGGCTCGCAGGCCTTCATCTCGTCGAGAAAACGGAGCTTGTGCTCGAATTTTGGATTGAGCGCGGGATCCGGAATGTCGCCGCCGGCCGGGACGTAGAAGTTGTGCAGCACTAGAGGCTTTGACAGCTGTGCCCTGTCGCCGAACTCGACCGAAATGTGACGCGAATCGATCTTGTCGCAGAAGGTGCGAATATCGGTCTTCTCGAACGGCAGTTTCGAGATCACGGCGACGCCGTGATAGCCCTTCTGCCCATTCAGCGCGATGTGTTCATAACCGAGACGCCTGAAGCGCTTCAGCGGAAATGCATCGTCGATGCATTTGGTTTCCTGCAGGCACAGCACATCAGGCCGCGCAGATTTGATGAATTTCGCGACGAGATCGATGCGCAAGCGCACCGAATTGATATTCCAGGTTGTCAGGGAAAGGCGCATCGGGACCGGCAATAGGGGAAGAGATGCGGTGATGACGCACGTCTTCGTCCCGCAATCAAGAATGATTTTCCGGAGCATGACCCGGACCAGGATGGCCGCGCTAGCGCAAAGCCGGCTTTTCCCAGCGAATCATGCGCAGGCAAAAACGCCGCGGCGGACTTTAGCCCGGCGGTATCGAATGGTCGGTGAAATCGATCTTGAACATGCCGGGATCGAGCTTCCTGGAGGTATCCAGGTTGTAGACCGCGACCGTGGTGTCATAGCCTTGCGGGTCGGTCACCGTCCACTGCTTGAGCTGACCGTCCTTGGCGCCGACCATCAGCATCAGGCGGCTGGTGCCGATCAGCATCTGCTTTTCCTCGATGGTGACGCTGACGAAAAGGTCATCGGCCGTCACGCTCACGACGTTGGTGTCTTTCAAGAGGTCGATGCGGTCCGACAGCAGATATCGCAGCGGCGTTTGCGACAACGGATAGAGGTCCTGGGTCGCAAGGTTGCGGTCGCGCACCGCCAGCATCGAGCCGTCGGCGATAATCGCGATCGGGCTCGGCGCGGCATATTCGAAACGCACCTTGCCGGGCTTCTGGATATAGAAATCGCCCTTGGTCTTGCTGCCGTCGGGTCCGACCTGGACGAAATTTCCGGACACCGTCTGCAGCGACGACAGGTAGGAGCTCACCTTGGCGGCCTGCGCTTTTTGATTGGCATCGAAGGTCGCAAAGATACTGGCGGGGACATTGCGGTGCGGATCGGGAATCACGGGATTGGGCGGGGACGCCTGCATTGCCCCGGTCGTCATCGGCCCCTTCTGCCCGTCCGACGTGCCCGTCTGCGGGTCGCGGGCCTTCGGCGCGGGTTTTGGAATCGGAACGGTCTGCGCACAAGAGGGTGTCGCAATGCCGCTGATTGAGGCCGCGATCAGCAGCGCCAAGGCCATGCGCGTGGCGTGGAATTGTTCGGTCATTCGCGGTTTCTGATCTCTGGTCAACGCGTCATCCTGCCCGGCCCGCGGCCCTTTTATCGCGCTTTGTGCAAAGGGAGATATTCTTTTTCCGTGAAGAGATAGTAGTCATCCCCGCGGTTCCCAGGCTCGATGGGCCGCTCAAAAACGGTTTTCTTCTTCTTCTTCGACCAGAATTTCCCGCTTTCCGGCATGATTGGGCTGTCCGACGATGCCCTCAAGTTCCATCCGCTCCATCAGCGACGCGGCGCGGTTATATCCGATCTGCAGCCGGCGCTGAATATAGCTGGTGGAGGCCTTGCGGTCGCGCTTGACGATTGCCACCGCCTGCGAGAACAGGTCGCCGCCGCCATCGCCCCCCATGCCGGTGGAATCAAACACCGCGCCGTCCTCGTCGGTCGGCTCCTCCGCGGTGACCGCCTCGAGATATTCCGGCTGACCCTGCGTCTTGAGATGGCGCACCACCTTCTCGACCTCCTCGTCGGAGACGAAAGGTCCGTGCACGCGGCTGATACGCCCGCCGCCGGCCATATAGAGCATGTCGCCCTGTCCGAGCAGCTGCTCGGCGCCCATTTCGCCGAGGATGGTGCGGCTGTCGATCTTCGAAGTGACCTGAAACGAGATGCGGGTCGGGAAGTTCGCCTTGATGGTGCCGGTGATGACGTCCACCGACGGACGTTGCGTCGCGAGGATTACATGCAGGCCGGCGGCGCGCGCCATTTGCGCCAGCCGCTGCACCGCGCCTTCGATGTCCTTGCCGGCGACCATCATCAGGTCGGCCATTTCGTCAACGATGATGACGATATAGGGCAGCGGCTCTAGGTCGAGCTTCTCGTTTTCATAGATGGCCTTGCCGGTTTCCTTGTCGAAACCGGTATGAACGGTGCGGGTCAGGTCCTCGCCCTTGGATTTGGCTTCCGCCAGGCGCTGATTATAGCCGTCGATGTTGCGCACGCCGAGCTTGGACATCTTCTTGTAGCGCTCTTCCATCTCGCGCACGGCCCATTTCAGCGCGACCACGGCTTTCTTGGGATCGGTCACGACCGGCGTCAGCAGATGCGGAATGCCGTCATAGACCGAGAGCTCGAGCATCTTGGGATCGACCATGATTAGCCGGCACTGGTCCGGTCGCAGCCGATAGACCAGGCTCAGGATCATGGTGTTGATGGCGACCGATTTGCCGGAACCGGTGGTACCGGCGATCAAGAGATGTGGCATGCGCGCGAGGTCGACGATGATCGATTCGCCGCCGATGTTCTTGCCGAGACAGAGCGGCAGTTTCGCAACCGACTCGTTGCCGTCCTTCACCGAGAGCAATTCGCGCAAGTAAACCTTTTCGCGATGCGCGTTCGGCAGCTCGATGCCGATGGCGTTGCGGCCGGGGACCACGGCGACGCGCGCCGAGAGCGCGCTCATCGAGCGCGCGATGTCGTCGGCCAATCCGATCACGCGCGACGACTTGATGCCGGGCGCGGGCTCGAGTTCGTACAGCGTCACCACCGGGCCGGGATGGGCCTTGACGATTTCTCCGCGAACGCCGAAATCGCCGAGCACGCCTTCCAGCGCGCGCGAATTGGATTCGAGCTCCGACTTGCTGAGCGGCTGGCGATCCGAGGCTTTCGGCGCGGTCAGTACCGATACCGACGGCAGTTCGAACCGGTCGGAGGATTTGCGCGCCGGCGCGCGGGCGGGGGCCTTCTTGCGCGGGGCGCGGGCGGCCGGAGCCTCCTCATATTCCTCTTCGTCTTCTTCCTCGGCCTGCGGCGCCAGCGAGGGGGCCGCGCGGCCGCCGAGACTGGGCTCGTGGCGTTCGAACGAAGAGACGCGCGGCGCCGGCGCGCTTGCGACCAGCGTGCCGTAAGCCAGACCCAACAACCGCGACAGCCGCGCTTTCGCGCTCATCAGCGCGTGTACCGCCCATCCCAGTGAGACCGAGCCGCGGTCGTCCTGTTCGATGAAGGGCGCTTCGTCGTCCTCGATCGCCGTCAATTCCTCTTCCTGGGGGCGGGAGCCCAGACCACACGCGACGAGGAAGGTCGCGACCATGCTGGCGCCCAGGATGGTCCCGAGCGCCAGAACATAGACGATACCGGGGGGACCGAACACGACGGCCGGTGCCCGCACCAGCGCGTCGCCGACAACGCCGCCAAGGCCGGTAGGCAGCGGCCATGCTCCGCCATGCGGCCAGCAACTTGCAAAGCCCGACGCCAACACCGTGCACAATATCCAGCAGGTCAACCGCAACGCTTCGCGGTCGAATGTACGATGGGTCAGCATGCGCCAACCCCACACCGCGATGGGCAGGATCAGCATGATCGCGCCGAGGCCGAGAATCTGCATCAGGAGATCGGCACCAATGGCGCCCGGATAGCCGACGACGTTGTGAATCGCGCGCGATGTCGCGTGGCTGAGGCTTGGATCCTGCACCGACCATGTCATCAGCGCCGCGGCCGCGCCGCCGGCAAGCGTCAGCAATCCCAGGCCGGCGAGTTCGCGCAGCCGTCGCCCCAGCGCCTCGCGGATCGCCGCGGGCAACTGGCCGACGAGGGGAATGACACGTTCGATCGCTGGCATGCTCATCTAGGCCTTCGCGACTGGATTGTGCTGCGATTGAATCGCATCGCAATCGCATCCTCTTGTTTGCGCATGATCTTGTCGGAAAACCGGTTCCCGCTTCTCCGGATCATGCTTCAGTCCAGAATTTCGACCAGCCGGTGCAATGCCTCGGCTGTTGTTTCACTGTCCGCCACCAGCGCCAGACGAATATAACCAGCCCCGGGATTGCTGCCGTCGGGCTGCTGCCGTGCCAGGTAACTCCCGGGCACGACGCGAACGCCACCATCCCTGTAAAGCTTCACCGTGGCCGCTTCGTCGCCACCCATGGCCGAGACATCGAGCCACACGCAGAAGCCGCCGGCCGGGCGGCGATAGCCATAGCGATTGCCGAGAATCTGATCGGCGAGATCGAACTTGATCCGGTACAGCCGCCGGTTTTCCTCGACATGCGCCTCGTCGCCATAGGCGGCGACCGCGACATGCTGCAGCGGCACCGGCACCTGGGGGGCCGCGACATTGCGCAGCTCGTGAAACAGGGCGAGAAATTTCTTGTCGCCGGCGGCAAAGCCGACCCGCATGCCTGGCAGGTTCGACCGCTTCGAGAGCGATTGAAACGCGACGACATTGGCAAAATCCGCTCCGGCGCATTCCAGCATGCTGCCGGGGGCTTTTTGCGTGTAGATCTCCGAATAGCACTCGTCGCTCAGGATCATGAAGCCGAAACGATCGGCAAGCTTTTTCAGGCGGCCGAAATATTCCCTTGAGGCCACCGCGCCCTGCGGATTCGCCGGCGACGCGATGTAGATTGCGACCGTCCTGGCCAGCGTCGCGTCATCGAGCGCATCGAGGTCGGGCAGGAATCCATTCGCAGGCGTGGTCGGCAGATAGATCGGCTCGCAGCCGGCGGCGCGGGCGCCGGCGCCGTAGGCGGGATAAAACGGATTGGGCATCAGGATCGCGGGCCTGCCCCTGCGCTCGCCGACATAGCGGGCGGCGGTAAGGGCTGCGAAGAACAGGCCCTCGCGGCTGCCGTTCAGCACCAGAAGCTCTGACTCGGGATCGATTGGCCGCGCTAGCTCAAACCGCCTGCCGAGCCAGCCCGCCGCCGCCCGTCGAAACGGCTCGATGCCTTTGGCGATGGGATAGCGGCCGAACTCGGCGATATGCTGGGCCAGGACCGGGCCGACGAAACCGGGCACCGGATGCTGCGGCTCACCTAATGACAGCGTTATCAATGGCTTAGCTGGCTGATACGGCGCCAGCAATTCGGCGACCCGCGCAAAGGGCGAGCGCTCGCTCTGCTGGCTTCCGGCGCCCTGCGGCGCGCGGGATGAAGCGGTCATGGCCATAGGTGTCGCGCCAGCACTCTTGAAGCCGCCGATCGCAGGTTGAGACCGGCCGGAAGCGGATCAAACCACCATAGATACGGCGAGGTTAAGACGCGATTAACCATCGGCAACCGCCGTTCTCCAGTCCCTGAAATTCCTGAGAAAAAGAAAAAAGAAAGGGGCTCCAACTTGCGCTGGAGCCCCTCAACGGTCGGGGCATTGCCGGGTATGTGCCCGAACCGTAGTTCTGGGCGCGATCCTTGCGAGATCGCGCCCCGGGAGAACTCACATATTGTAGGCGCGCTCAGTGTGCTCGGTGATGTCGAGGCCTTCGCGTTCGCTTTCGACATTGGCACGCAGGCCGACAATGACATCGACGACCTTGTAGAGAATGGCCGAACCGACGCCAGACCACACCAGCGTGGTGCAGACCCCCCAGATCTGGGAGACCATCTGCGCCGAGAAGTCGTAGTCGGCGATCTTGCCGGTGGTGTAGTCCATGATGCCGGCGCCGCCGAGCGCCGGATTGACGAGGATGCCGGTGCCGAGCGCGCCGATGATTCCACCGATGCAGTGGACGCCGAACACGTCGAGCGAGTCGTCATAGCCGAGCGCGTTCTTGACCACGGTGACGAAGAACAGGCAGACCACGCCGACCACCAGACCGAGCACGATCGCTCCCATCGGACCGGAATAGCCGGCCGCGGGTGTGACCGCCACAAGTCCTGCTACCGCGCCTGAAATGGCGCCGAGCACCGAGGGATGGCCCTTGATCATCCATTCGGCGAACATCCAGGACAGCGCCGCCGCCGCGGTTGCGACGAAGGAGTTGGTCATGGCGAGCGCCGCGCCGCCATTGGCTTCGAGATTCGATCCGGCGTTGAACCCGAACCAGCCCACCCAGAGCAGCGAAGCGCCGATCATCGACATGGTCAGCGAATGCGGAGCCATCAGGTCCTTGCCGTAGCCGGTGCGCTTGCCGATCAGCAGCGCGCCGACGAGACCTGCGATACCGGCGTTGATATGCACCACGGTGCCGCCGGCGAAGTCGATCGCGCCCTTCTTGAAGATCCAGCCGGCGTCGGCGTTGACTTCAGCAAGCTTGGCTTCGGCCGTGGCCTTCGCCGCCGCGTCCGATCCAGCCGCCGCAATCGCCTTGACCGCATCCGAGATCGCGTCCGGACCGGCCCAGTACCAGACCATGTGCGCGATCGGGAAATAGATCACCGTCACCCAGAGCGGGATGAAGAGGGCCACGGCCGAGAACTTCATGCGCTCGGCGAACGCGCCGACGATGAGCGCGGGCGTAATGGCCGCGAAGGTCATCTGGAAGCAGACATACACCAACTCCGAGATGTTGGCGTCGACGCTGAACGTCGCGGCCTTGGAGTCCGGCGTCACGCCCATCAGGAAGGCTTTCGAGAAGCCGCCGACGAAGTCGGACCCTCCGGTGAAGGCCAGGCTGTAGCCATAAAGCGCCCAGATCACGGTTACGATGCATACGGTGTAGAACACCTGCATCAGCACCGAGAGCATGTTTTTGGAACGAACGAGGCCCCCATAGAACAGCGCAAGACCGGGTATCGTCATCAACAGCACCAGCACGGTCGAGGTCAGCATCCAGGCATTGTCGCCCTTGTTGACAGTTGGTTCCGCATAGGCGGCGGTTGCGGCGAACAGGCCGACTGCGAAGGCCGCCAATCCCGCGCTAAAGGGACGCTTGAACGTCATTTGGTTTACTCCTGATTGGATAAGGTTGAGCGCGAGATCAGAGTGCTGCGGCATCTGCCTCTCCCGTGCGGATGCGAACCGCATGGTCGAGGTTGATGACGAAGATCTTGCCGTCGCCGATTTGTCCGGTTTTTGCTGCCGACGTGATTGCCTCGATGGTTTTGTCAACCTGATCCGTGGCGACCGCGACCTCAATCTTGATCTTGGGCAGGAAACTCACGGCGTATTCAGCACCGCGATAGATTTCAGTGTGGCCCTTCTGCCGGCCATATCCCTTGACTTCAGTCACCGTTAGACCGTGAACGCCGATGGCGGTCAGGGCGTCGCGGACTTCTTCGAGTTTGAATGGCTTGATGATCGCCATAACGATTTTCATGGGTACTATCCCCGCTTGGCTCGATCCCGACGTGACCGAGCGTTCCCGACTGAGGTTCACCACGCGGAGTTCACTACGCGGGCACAGCCAGCGCAGGTAGAATCAAATGCCGTGCCAGATCGGCCTCATCCCCTAACGGACTATGAACGCGGGCGTTTTCGGGGTTTGTCAGGCCTGCCCGGAACTGCGCCATTCGGTCGCGCCCAAACACTGGGCACTGTGGGTCATAAAGTAGGCAAGGCAGAACGCCGACATAATCATGCTCACGAGCAGGGCAGGAAAACGGTATTGAGGTAGGAAAATACTACTGCAACGCCTCGCCATGCTGCGAAATATCGAGGCCTTCCATTTCCTGCTGCAGGGAAACCCGGAGCGGAACGAAGGCGCTGACCAGTTTGAGCAGCACGTAAGTACCCCCGGCGGACCAGGCCAGGGTGACGGCGATCCCATAAAGCTGGATCAGCAGAAGTCGCGGATTACCCTCGATCAGGCCGGAGGTCCCGCCGATCGAGGCGGTCGCGAATACCCCCGCCAGCAGGACGCCGGTCATTCCGCCGATGCCGTGGACGCCAAACACGTCGAGCGAATCGTCATAGTTGAGGCGGCGCTTGAGCCAGGTGCAGGCCCAGAAACACACCAGCCCGGCAATCACGCCGATCACGATGCCATGCCATGGCGCGACGAATCCGGAGGCCGGCGTAATCGTTCCCAATCCCGCCACCGCGCCGGAGATCATGCCCAGCACCGACGGCTTGCGTTGGATCGACCATTCGATCGCACCCCAGGTCAGCGCGCCGGCGCAGGCGGCCAGATGGGTCGCGGTGATCGCCATCACCGCGCGCGAGTTGGCCGCGAGCGCCGAGCCGCCATTGAAGCCGAACCAGCCGACCCACAACAGGCCGGTGCCCATCACCGCAAGCGACAGATCGAACGGCGACAAATTTTCGGTGCCATAGCCGTGACGCCGGCCCATCACTTTGGCCGCGACTAGGCCGCCGGCCCCGGCGCTGAGGTGCACGACAAGTCCGCCGGCAAAATCAAGCACGCCCGCGGTGGCGAGGAAGCCGCCGCCCCAAACCCAGTGCGCCAGCGGCACGTAGACAAACGCGAACCAGCCAATGGAAAACAAAAGATAGGCCGAGAACCGCATGCGGTCGGCGACGGAGCCTGCCACCAGCGCCACGGTAATGATCGCGAACGTCATCTGGTAGAGCATGAACAGGCTCTCCGGAATCGTCTTCGCCGCAGGGTTGACGCTGTCCATGGTCATCCCGGCGAGAAACCAGCGGTCCAGCGTGCCAAGCCACGGACCGTCGCCGACGAACACCAGCGAATAACCGAACGCCACCCAGAGGATGGATATGACGGCAACGGCCGCCAGGCTTTGCGCCATCGTCGCCAGCACGTTCTTCTTTCGCACCATGCCGGAATAGAACAGCGCCAGGCCCGGCAGCGTCATCATCAGCACCAGCGCGGTGGCAACGATCATCCATGCGGTGTCGGCGGCGCTGATATCGGACGTTCCGGCGAAAGCCGGTGTCGCAAACGAGAAGCTGGCCACAAGACTAGTCAGCGCAGCCGGCTTCGCTGCACGACACAAGAGTGCCCCCATTTGGTATTTCCCCAATCAGATATGATTTTGTTGATCGCAGGCCTGGCGCCGTTGCCGGCTGCGACGAAGAGAGCTTACAGCGCGTCGCTGTCGGTTTCGCCGGTCCGGATGCGCAACGCATGATCGATCGGCGTCACGAATATCTTGCCGTCGCCGATCTGTCCGGTGCGCGCGCTGGAAGTAATGACTTCGACCGCCTTGTCGGCGATATCCGAGGCGACGGCGATTTCGATCCGCAGCTTCGGCAGGAAATTCACCACATATTCGGCGCCGCGATAAATCTCCGTATGGCCCTTCTGGCGGCCGTAACCCTTGACCTCGGTCACCGTCATGCCGTGGACGCCGATGGCGGTCAGCGCCTGGCGGACCTCGTCAAGCTTGAAGGGTTTGATAATGGCGACAACGAGCTTCATGTTCAGGCCTTCATTTCTTTCGAATACCGGTCGGCGCGGCGACCCCGTAACACTGG
Organism: Bradyrhizobium sp.; assembly: GCF_004799445.1. Classification (GTDB taxonomy): domain Bacteria; phylum Pseudomonadota; class Alphaproteobacteria; order Rhizobiales; family Xanthobacteraceae; genus Bradyrhizobium. The sequence continues at coordinate 10,018 of NZ_SSNA01000202.1, read as the reverse complement.
CATCTTTTTAAGCAAATGGCACAAAAAGATTACAGGCAAAACCGAAAAACGATTGCCGCGAACGACCTTCGTTGGATAGCCTGCCGCCTCGGGGCCGTTGCATTTCACCAATAATCGATTTTTCAGCCGGCGATACCGCCGCTCGCCAGAGCACCTCGGGGAATAATATGGCCGGCCGATCCTGGTTTTTTGCGTCCCAAGGCCAGCAGCAAGGCCCCTTTCCGGAAGCCAGGCTGCGCGAGTTGATTGCCGCGGGCGCGGTCACCGCGGAGACGCTGGTCTGGACCGAGGGCATGGCGAACTGGCAACGGGCCGGGGAAATTCCGGGCCTTTTGGCGGGCACCAATCCCCCGGCCATGCCGCGATCCGGCGGCCTGCCCCCGAGCGGCGGTGGGTATGACGATGGCCCGCTTTCGATCGATCTCGGGCTGTGGGACTTCACCTGGCGCAGCCTGGCTTTGTTCGTCGGCCTTGTATTCATCATCCCGATGCCCTGGGTCGTCGTGATGTACTGCCAGTGGATCGTATCCTGCGTGCATGTTCCGGGGCGACCGAACCTGACATTCACCGGTCGGCCCGTGACGCTGATGTGGTATTTCGCGGCTCTGGCCCTGATTATCGGCGTGGCGTTCGCCGGACCGCAATGGCTGAATAACCTGATGCTCATCGTGCAGATCGTGTTGTACTGGCTGCTGATCAAATGGTTTGTCGCGAACATCAGCTCGAACGGCCAGCCGCTCGGGCTCAGTTTCTCCGGCTCGTTCTGGGGCTATCTCGGCTGGAACATCCTTGCGTTCGTTTCGGTGATCACCATTGTTGGCTGGGCCTGGGTCTACACGGCGCAGATCCGATGGATGTGCCGTCACATTGAAGGTACCCGTCGCGAGGTTGTTTTCGATGCGACCGGGCTCGCATTTCTGTGGCGTTCGCTGGTCACGTTCATTGCATGCGCCTTCGTCATCCCGATTCCCTGGGTGATGCGCTGGTTCATAGGCTGGCAGGTGTCGCAAACCGCATTGGTCGAAAGGCGCCCGCCCGCCAACGCCTGAACGCACTTTACTTGCGCTCGCGCAGCGAGCCTTCCTGCGCAACGGAGGCGACCAGCGTGCCGTCCTGCTTGAAGATCATGCCCCGGGTCAGGCCACGGCCGCCTCGCGCGCTCGGGGAATCCTGGGCGTAAAGCAGCCATTCGTCGGCGCGAAACGGCCGGTGAAACCACATCGCGTGATCGAGGCTTGCCGGCATCATACGCTTGTCGAACAGCGTCCGTCCGTAACGCGCCATCGCCGCGTCGAGCAGCGAGAAGTCCGACGCATAGGCCAGCGCGCACATATGCAGCGCCGGATCGTCTGACAGTTTCGACGCGGTGCGGATCCAGACGTGGATACGGCCGTCCTCGATCTTCTGGCCGAAATAGCGGTTGAGTTCGACCGGCCGCAGTTCGATCGGCCGGTCGGATTCGTAGTAGCGACGGATGAATTCCGGCATCTCGCGGAACATCGGCTGTTTGGCCACTTCCTCGGCGGTGAGTTTTTCCGGCGGCGGTACGTTGGGCATCTTGTCCTGGTGATCGAACGCGCCATGCTCCTCGACATGAAACGACACCATGATCGAGAAGATCGCATTGCCGTGCTGGATCGCGGTGACCCGTCGGGTCGAATAGCTCTTGCCGTCACGCAGGCGTTCGACCTCGTAGATGATCGGGATCTGCGGATCGCCCGGCAGGATGAAATAGCAATGCAGCGAATGCGGCAGCCGGCCTTCGACGGTACGGCATGCCGCTACCATCGCCTGCCCGATCACCTGCCCGCCGAACACCCGCTGCCAGCTCGTCTTCGGGCTGTTGCCGCGAAACAGGTTCACCTCGAGCGGTTCGAGATCGAGAATGGAAATCAGGTCAATCAGGCCCTTGGACATTGCAGCGCTTTCGTTGACTTTTGCGTCATTGCGGGCCGTCGCGAACCCGGAATCCCGCGCTGATTATCGTCGGATTCCGGCTTTGCGGCCCCGCCTCGCCCCGGAATGACGACGTGCGGGCGGAGCACCCTTGTTTCGGCCATCTGTTTCGCCCAGCTATAATCAGGTAGCAAGTGTAGTTTCATGACGTGAGCAAGGTCCAATATGCCGGCACAGCGAAGCATTGTCATCGGCGGCGGCGGGTTTGCAGGGCTGGCGCTGGCGCTGGCGCTGCGCCAGGGCCTTGGCGCCGATCTTCCGATCATCGTCGCCGATCCGGCGCTGGCGCTGAGGCCGAGCCGCGATCCGCGCGCCACCGCGATCGTCGCCGCCTGCCGCCGGTTGTTTGATGCCATCGGCGTGTGGGACCAGGTCGCGGCTGGAGCGCAGCCTATTTTGGACATGGTCGTCACCGATTCCAAACTGGAGGACGCGACCCGCCCGGTATTCCTGACCTTCGCAGGCAACGTCGAACCAGGCGAACCTTTCGCGCATATGGTTGAAAACCGCCATCTGATCGATGCGCTGGTCGAGCGCGCCGCGGCCGAAGGCCTCGAACTGCGCAGCCATGCGGTGACGGATTTCGCCTCGCGCAGCGATGGCGTCGATGTGACGCTGGCCGACGGCAGCGTGATCGAGGCGAGCCTTCTGGTGGCGGCCGACGGCGCGCGCTCGAAACTGCGCGAGCGCGCCGGGATCGCCACCCATGGCTGGGACTACGATCAATCCGGCATTGTGGTCACGGTCGGCCATGAGCGCGATCATCATGGCCGCGCCGAAGAACATTTCCTCCCCTCCGGCCCGTTCGCGATCCTGCCGCTGACCGGAAAGCGCTCTTCGCTGGTATGGACCGAGAAGCGCACCGAGGCTGCGCGCATCGTCGCCCTCAGCGAAGAGGAATTTCACGGCGAACTGGAACGGCGTTTTGGTCTGCATCTCGGCGAGGTCAAGGCGCTGGACCAACCGCGGGCGTTCCCGCTCGGCTATTTCGTCGCGCGCTCGTTCGTCGGCGAGCGGCTGGCATTGGTGGGCGACGCCGCCCATGTGATTCATCCGATCGCGGGGCAGGGGCTCAATATGGGTCTGAAGGATGTCGCAGCGCTTGCCGAGGTGATCGTCGACGCCGCGCGGCTCGGCATCGATCTCGGCCAGGCCGACGTGCTCGATCGCTACCAACGCTGGCGGCGGTTCGACACCATGGCGATGGGGCTAGCCACCAACTCGCTCAATTTCCTGTTCTCGAACGAATCGACGCTGCTTCGGACGGTGCGCGATATCGGGCTTGGGCTGGTCGATCGCGCGCCGCCGCTGAAAAGCTTGTTCATTCGCCAGGCCGCGGGGTTAGCAGGCGAGGTGCCGCGGCTTCTGAAAGGCGAAGCGTTATAGGGATCAGCGGGTATCGTTGGCGAGGATGAAGGCCGCGACCGTGTCGATCAGCGTGGCGTCGAGCGCCCGCTCCGGCTGGTTGTAGGCGGCCAGATTGTCGTCATTATCGCCGGCATCGACCAGGACGTGATTCATTTCCGGAAGCCAAAGCGTCTTTGCTACCGGCGCCGCCGCGGAAAGGGCTACGAAATCCAGCCGCGCCACCTGAAGATCGCGGCCACCGCCGATAATCAGCGTCGGCCGGGTCAATCAATTTCAAGGGATTAATCGGGTCTTCGATGAAGGCCGAGGCGATGCCGGGCTGCATCGACGGTGCGATCGCCAGCCCCTTGGGCGGAGGATCGACGATCTGTCCGGCCATGATGGCATCGATCGCTTTGATGATCGGCTCAAGGACGTCGGGCGGAAGCTGCTTTCGCTCCAGCTGAGCCTTCACCAGATCGCCCTGCCGCCGTGACCAGCAAAACAAGCCGATCGACCGGGACCTTCCGCGCGGTCAGGATCGCGACCAGGCCGCCCTCGCTGTGGCCGACCACGACCAGGCGCGAGAATTTTCCGCTGCTGCGGAGGTAGTTCACGAGCGCGGCCGCGTCGTCGACAAAATCCTTGAAACGAAAATCCTCCGGCTTGCCGAATACCGGTTTCCAGCCGCCCGCGCCGCGTTTGTCATAGCGAAGGGTTGCGATCTTGCGTGCGACCAGCTGCTCGGAAAGTTTCTTCAGCGTCGCAGGTTTGGCCTGCGGTCCATTGCCGTCATGATCGGTTGATCCGGAGCCCGCGATCAAAAGCGCGATCGGCGGCCGCTCGACATCCGGCGGCGTCGTCAGCACGGCGTCGATGTTGCCGACGCGAATCTGGGTCTCTTCGCCGGAGGCGCTCGCCATCGCGGCGCAGAGGCCGACGATTGCCAGCGCGCCAATGAGCTTGCGCATGACTACTCGATCTTTCTTGCCTCTTCCGGCAACATGATCGGAATGCCGTCGCGGATCGGATAAGCGAGCTTTGCCGCGCGCGAGATCAGCTCCTGCCGCGCGGAATCGAATTCAAGCGGGCCCTTGGTCACCGGGCAGACCAGAATTTCCAGCAGTTTGGGGTCGACGGTGCCCTCAAGGCGTTCAGGCGTGGATGTCATGCTCGGGTCTCCGGCTTGGTCACGCGACCCTGTAGCACATTCGATCCAAACGTGTAGCGCGCTACGCCATCGCAAGGCCAACCCGGAGCGGCATGAACGGTGGCGTGCCGGCCTGGCGGCAACGGGTAGGTCCGAGGGAAAAGCCGTAAAACGGCCAATCAGCTGAAAAGACGGGAACAGAAATCCGGGCCTAACGCGGAAGCGAGTGTTAAGGTTTGAAGGTAAAAAACCATTTCCGCATTCGGGATAGTTGCCGGACGGCGCTTCGTCGCAGGATTTTGGCCGGCATTTACGGCCATCCACGGCCGTTTCAGGCAGCCCCGTGGAACTCGGTAAAAGAAATTCAAAAAGAACAGCTACATTGCGAGCGGTCTCGCTAGGCAGATTCCAATAATTCCTCTGTAGAACGGCTGGAGTGCCGGATGAGCCATACTCGGAACGGGTGAAGGATCGACATGCTAGTAAATCGACGTCAAAGCGAACGCCGCCAGTGCAGGAATTTCGCGAAGATCCAATTCGGGACCGGTTCGTTGCCGCGCGACTGTACCATCACGGACATATCGCAGGGCGGCGTGAAGGTCATCGCCGAACATATCGACGTTCCCGCCGAATTCACCATCATCCTGTCGGAAGGCCGCCCGCGGCAATGTCGGCTGGCCTGGCGGATCGGTCACGAATTCGGCGCTCAGTTCGTCGACTAAGGCATTTTCGAGCCGCGTGAATACCGGTTCGTGTCAAGAAAACGCGTCAAATACAACAGCGCTTCGGTTCTGATTCAGCCAGCATACCGAGGCCTTCGATCGAAAAGACCTTCCAAACCTCAAGGCGGTCCGGCGTTCTCGTCCGTACGCGCGAGCTCGGCATCGCCGAACCCGCTCAGGTTGCCCTGATACCGCAGCCGAAATCCACCGCCGGCTTAACCGGAATTTAGGGTTAACCTGTGAGTAATTCTGGTCAGTCGCCGACCAGAGATCAAAGAAATGCCCCGGCAGTCGCTCCAGCAACATGGTTTCAAGAGATTTCTGGCGTCCACGGCGTCGTCGGCGATTCTGGTGCTGGGGCTTTGCAGCTGCCAGACCGATGGCATGTCCGATATTACGGGGTCGCTGGGTGACAAAACCGAAAAAAGCCGCGCCGCCGAACCCCAGCGCGGGGTAGAATTTTATCGTGATCGCTTTCGCGCTAACCCGGAAGACGCCGACGCGACGCTCCAATATGGAAAAGCGCTCCGGGCCGCCGGGCAGCGGTCCCAGGCGGTCGCCGTGCTCGAACAGGCCACGATCGCTCACCCCAGCGACAAGGATCTCCTCGCGGGCTATGGGCGCGCGCTGGCGGACAATGGCAATTTCCAGCAAGCATTCGATGTCCTTAGCCGCGCCCATAGCCCCGACAATCCGGATTGGCGGATCCTCTCGGCTCAAGGCGCAGCGCTCGATCAGCTCGGCCGGACCGAGGAAGCACGGCAGTATTATGCGAGCGCGCTGAGAATCGCGCCCGAGGAACCCTCGGTGCTGTCCAATCTCGGACTTTCGTACGTCCTTTCAAAAGATTTGCCCAAGGCGGAGGAGACGTTGCGCCGTGCTTACGGCCGCGCGGATGCGGATCCGCGCGTACGGCAGAATCTCGCATTGGTGGTCGGCCTGCGGGGCCGCGTTGCCGAAGCCGAAAGCATCGTGACGGCCGATCGGCCACCCGAGGAAGCGGCGGCGAATGTCGCCTATCTCAGGCGGATGTTGTCGCGGAAGGCGAATGCGCGGACCGACGCGGATAACACCTCGGCGATAGCCGTCGCGCGGCCTGATTGAGGACAGCGCGCTCCGTCAGCCATGGCTGCGGCTCGCGAAGCACCGCGGCGCTCGAGCCTTAAGCCTTTTTCGCCCGCAGCTTCCCGAGGATCGGCGACAGGAACGAACTTCGCGGCTTTTTGCCGTCGCCACGGCCGGTCAGCTGTTGCGCGATCTGTACGAACATCTTGCTGGCGCGATGATTGGCGGAGATTTCCGCGATCATTTGGCCGTTGTTGGCCGCCGTGCCGAACATTCGCGGGTCGAACGGAATCGACACGATCGGCTGGCTCTCGATCGCCTTGGCGAATTCGCGCGGGGTGATTTCCGGGCGCTTCGACATGCCGACCTGACTGAGGCAATAAAGCGGTGTCCGGTCGTTGGGCCGCGCCGCTTTCAGCATAGTCAGCATATTCTTGGCATTGCGCAGGTTGGCGAGATCCGGTTCGGCGACGATCAGAATATCGTCCGCTCCGACCAGAGCGCGCCTGGTCCATCCCGACCATTGGTGAGGAATGTCGAGGACAATGCAGGGCGTTGTCATGCGTAACGTGTCGAAGATCGCATCGAAGGCGTCGGCGCCGAAGTCGTAGACCCGCTCAAGCGTCGCCGGTGCCGCCAGCAGGCTGAGATGGTCGGTGCATTTCGACAGCAGGCGTTCGATGAAGGCGGTATCGGGCCGATCGGGCGAGAACACCGCGTTCGCGATTCCCTGCACTGGATCCTTGTTATAGTCGAGACTCGCGGTACCGAATGCGAGGTCGAGATCGATCACGACGGAATCCAGTCCAAGGTCGCGCGCGATGGCCCAGGCCACGTTGTGCGCGACGGTGGACGCGCCGACGCCGCCCTTGGCGCCGACCACGGCGATGGTGCGACCAACAGCGACCGCCTCCGACGCCGAGAACAGGCCGCAGATCGAGCGCACTACATCGAGGGTTTCGACCGGTCCAATCACATAATCGCTGACGCCGCGGCGCACCAATTCGCGGTAAGGCGCGACATCATTTTCATTGCCGATCACGACGACACGCGTTCCGGCATCGCACACGGTTGCGAGTTCATCGAGGCCGGCAAGGATATCGGTGCTGCCTTCGGTCTCGAGAATGATCACGTTCGGAGTGGGCACCGTATGATAGGCTTCAATGGCGGCCGCCATGCCGCCCATCTTGATGGTGAGATGCGCTTTGCCGAGTCGTCGGTCTACGCCGGCCGACTGTATCGCCTCGGCAGTCTTCGCCGTTTCGCAGAAGGCCTGCACCGACACCCGCGGAGCTGGCGCGATGTAATCGTCCAGTTTTGGCGGCGGAGCATCCGGCTGCTCTTCGGAGTTTTGACGCACGTCGCTGGTCATTTGCCTGTATCGCTCAGTTTGGCCTTGTCAGATTCGGGATAGCTGGTCGCGGTCGTGTTGCCTTGGCGGTACTTCTCGAAGCCTTCGGTGCGCCGCATCGTATAAGCGGGGGTCTCGGAGCGCGGCTGAACGAGGTCCGCGGGATTATCGATCATCGCCGCCATATTGCGCTGATAGGCGCAGCCGAAATTGTAGTACGACTTGTTTTCGAAATAGCTCTTGTCCTTGATCGAGGGACCGAGATCCTCCGGCCACAGCCCGCAGGGTCCGGCTACGGCCGCAATCCTCGGATAACTCAGCCTGATCGTCGCCAGCGTTCGCGGGTCGTCTGGATGGTAGTGACGCAATGCAATTCCGCGTGGAGGCACGCCGCCTGCGGTAAGGAGCGCCTGGATTTCCCGGAACGCGCTCTCCGCAGCCCGTGCGTTCGGCGTGTTGACCGGCACGTCGGCCACGATCGCGCCGGTTCCTTCGCTAACCCATATCCGGGCAAGTCCGACGACGTCGGCGCGTTGCGAAGCGGACAGGCCTCCGCGCGCGTGGCCGACGAAGACCACGACAGAGCGGTCGGCCTCCTGGATGGCGATCGGATGCCGCAGCCGGTAATCCTCGGGCACGCTCGCTGTCGTCGCGACTTCATCGCTATGCGTACATGCGCCGAGCGTGATCGAAAGGCCAACGAGCGCGCCCAGCAGGCACAGGGTTCGATGGCGACCGATCGATGTTCTGTTTGTCATCGTTTTCGTCCTCGTCACGCCGTCTCAATCGATGATGAAGCCAAAGTTGCCCTGAGGGCTGCCAATCGGTTCGACGCGACCGGGAATGCCGTAGATCCGATTGATTTGGGCCAGCAGCGTCGATTGGGCATCCGACGCGGGCGCAAATCCGTCGTCGGGGCGCGACAACTCCTTCTGCGCCACCGCCCGAACGACAAAGGGCGTCACGATGACCATCAGCTCGGTCTGGTTGTTGACGTAGTCCTGGCTCCTGAAAAGCTGCCCAAGAACCGGCAACTGGTCTATGCCGGGCAATCCGTTGACGGCCTGCTTGGTTTGCTCCTGAATCAACCCGGCCATCGCCAGCGAGCCGCCGGACGGAATTTCCAGCGTCGTCTCGGCGCGGCGGGTCTTGACCGAAGGAACGGAAATCCCGCTGATGTTGATCGAGTTGTCGCTCGAGACTTCGGATACTTCGGTCATCACCCGCAGGCTGATCCGGCCTTCCGTCAGCACCACCGGCGTAAAGTTGAGCGAGATTCCGAATTTCTTGAAAGCGATCGATGGCGAGCACTGCCCGACCGCGCCCGCCGGGTTCGTTTGGCAGGTTACGCCGGTTGGAAAGGGAAATTCGCCGCCGACGATGAAGGTCGCGGACTCGCCGGAAATTGCCGTCAGGTTCGGCTCGGCCAGTGTTCGCACCACCCCGGCGCTCTCCATCGCGCGCAGGGTGGCGGTGACCGTCGGCAGACCGGCTTTGTTCAGGGCCGACGCGGTCAGGGAGTTGGCGGTGATTGGGCCGCTATTGGCGGTGAACGGATTGTTGTTGTTGAAATTTACCACGGCGGTGCCGTAGTTCATGCTGGCGCTGAGATCGACGCCCAATTGCTTGATGATGTCCCGCCGCACTTCCGCGACCGTGACCTTCAACATTACCTGGTCGCGGCCGCGGACCACGATGGAGTTGATGACCTTGTCGGAGCCGCCGACTAGACGCGCGACGACGTCGCCGGCCTGCTGCGCCTCGATCGGACTGGATACCGAGCCGGTCAGCATGACGCCGTCGCCGACGCCTTCGGTCTGGATTCCCGCCATCGGCAGCATTTGCTTCAGCGCGGCGCGCACGCCATTGAGGTCGCGCTTGACGGCGATGTCATAGGCCGCGATCTGCTGGCCTTCGGAATCGAAGAACACGACGTTGGTTTGACCGACCGCGGCGCCGATGATGTAGGCGCGCTGCGGCGAGCGGATCACGGCGTTTGCAATCTTCGGGTCGGCGACCAGCACATCCTTGACGTCGCGCGGCAGGTCGACAATCACGGATTTGCCGATGCCGAGCGCCAGAAAGCGAACCTTGGTCTGTACGCTGCCGATTACCGGCGCTGCGGCGCTGGTGTCGGCCGCCACGGCCGGGGCCAGCGCCGGATTGAGCGTCATCGCGGCGGCGGCCGAAAACGACAGGGCGCGGATCACAAAATTCCGCATCAAATGATTTCCCCTGCATCTCATATCATGCGTCCTTCTGGTCACTTCAGTATCGTCGTCTGGCTTGAGATGCCGTAGCGAATGACATTGATGCTGCCACGCTGGCGAGTCCGATCCTCGGACCCGACGTCGACCTGGTTGAGGTCGGCAATGCTGCGCAGCGCCAGCGACAGCGTGCCGGCCTGGCGCGCGGCAGCAAGGGTCG
>NZ_SSNA01000201.1 GCF_004799445.1 Bradyrhizobium sp. | reverse complement strand
CTGGAATCTCGGCGCCTATGTGCAGGACGAGTGGAAGCTCACCAAGCAGCTCACCCTCAATTACGGCATTCGCTTCGATCAATTGTATCAGTTCGTCAGCGCCAACCAGTTCAGCCCGCGCGCCGCATTGGTGTACAAGCCGTTTGACGGCACCACCTTCCATGCCGGCTACGCCCGTTATTTCACGCCGCCGATGCAGGCGCAGGCGGGGCAGGCGAACCTTGCGCTGTTCACCAACACCACGAACCAGCCGGCGGTGCCGAACAACGATCCGGTCAAGCCGGAGCGGTCGCATTATTTCGACGTCGGGGTCGACCAGAAGCTGCTTCCGGGTCTCACGGTCGGGCTCGATGCCTATTACAAGATCGCGACCGACCAGATCGATGACGGCCAGTTCGGACAGGCGGTGGTGCTGACCCAGTTCAACTGGGCGCGCGGTTACAGCGAAGGCGTGGAGGCCAAGGCGAAATATCAGAGTGGCAATTTCAGCGCCTATGCCAATTTTGCCTTCAACATCACCCGCGCGACCGATCCGGTTTCCAACCAGTATGTACTCGATCCCGATGTATACGCTTTTCTGCTGACCCATTATCACTACACCGATGACTTCCAGATGCTGACGGGATCGGCCGGTGCCTCCTACCGCTGGGACCAGACGCTGTTTTCCATCAACATGAAATATGGCAGCGGCCTGCCTAACGGGTTTGCGAACTCGTCGTTCAACGAGCCCTACGTGACGGCCAATCTCGGAATCGCGCGGGACTTCCAGGTTTTTCAGGGGGCCAAGCCGACCACGCTGCGGTTCGACGTCGTCAACCTGTTCGACAAGATCTATGAACTCCGCGACGGCAGCGGCATCGGCGTGTTCGCCCCGCAATTCGGCGCGCGCCGCGGCTTCTATGCGGGACTTTCGCAGAAGCTGTGAGCAGCCGCCAGGCTACGCCTTGAAATACGCGATCTGGGTGGTGGTTGCGAGCAGGCGCCCATTTGGCGACCACAGCGCGCCGGTCTGGTCGCCATAACTCTTGTGAAAGATGTTGGCGTCGGCGACGGCAAGAACGCGGCTGATGTCTTCGGCGGCCAGATCCGCGGCATCGGCGTGAAAATAGGTCGTCAGCGACACTGTGCCGAACGGCACCAGTTCGCCCCGCACGAGAAAGATACGGCCGAAAAACGCGTCCGACATCGCCGTCAGCGACAGCATGTCGATCTTGCGCGGCATTCGGTCGCCGATCCAGCATTTGGAAAACGCGCTTCCCGGCGGCTGTTTTTGCGCAGCCCTGAAATCCGTCTCGCCCTCGACGAAGCGAAAATCATACTGGTTGGCCCAGGAGGCCTTGATTCGCGGAAAAGGCCGGATTTGCTCGAACGGCGGGCCTTTGGGAAATTTCGCCGCCTGATGCGACCATGACGGGCGGCGCTCGGCGAACACGGCGGTCGCCAGCGCGCCAACCTCGGCGCCGCCCTGGGTCAGCTCGACACACCAGTGCTGCGTCGACCGGTTGGCCCTGACCAGACGGACGTCGAGATCGAACGCGCCTTGCGCGATCGGCGCGCAAAAATTGACGGTCAGCGACAGCGGATCGCCGGATCGTTCGGGATGGTCGATCAGCGCCCGCAGGATGGTGGCCGCGGTGGCGCCGCCGAACGGGCCGACAAAGGCCCAGTAGTCGTCGCTGGTCCGTCCCTGCCAGCGGCTGTCGCCGGCGGTCACCCGCGTGGCGTCATCGAAAAGGTGCGGCGTCCTGGTAAGCATCAGGTTCTCCGATGAGTGTGTATCGCGCACCGAATCAAACTTTCACGACGGTCCCGTCCCAACGCCGAAATTCAATCGTTTCGTCGGGCCAGCCGTAGCGTTTGTAATTTGAGAGAGCAGTTGCAGGGTCGTCCGTTATCCAAACGTCGGTCAGCACTCCGGACCTTCGGGTCAACACGATCACACTGATATTGCCAGTCAAATCGGCGACGAAGCGCTTGATCGCAGAAATTTCGTCCTGCCCGGAGCCGGCCGCCAAAAGACTCCCATGCGTGTGCGAAGGAAACCCCTCAAAACCGATCGTCCAGTCAGGGCAAGCGACAAGGAACCTAAGCTGTCCATCCGGGCTGACATACTCTCCAACCTGCATTGCGATCTCGGGCTGTTGGGACACACACCCGCAGTATCATTGGCTTTGCGCCAAATTCAATGACGTCGCAGGTAATGAATCCGAGATGGTGGATGGATCGGGAGCGCGCCGCCCCTAGCGCGTTGCCCCGCGCTGCACGCCGGGCTCCTGCGCTGCCTGCGGCAAGCTCCCCTGCACCGGCACGTTCCAGATATCCTGCGCATATTCGCGGATGGTGCGGTCGGATGAGAACCACGGCATCCGCGCGACGTTGAGGATGGAGGCGCGTGTCCATGCCGGGGCCACCTGCCAGCGTGCGTCGATGCCGCGCTGGGCCTCGTAATAGGAATCGAAATCCGCGCTCACCATGTAGTGGTCGAGATGGCGGAGCGCATGCGCGATCGATTCGAACCGGCTTGCGTCGCCGGGCGAGAATTCGCCGCTCCCGATCGCGTTGATCGCGCGCGACAGGGCCGGTGACCGCCTTATCACGTCGGTGGCATCCAGCCCCTGCTTGCGCCGCACCACCACGTCCAGCGCCTCCATGCCGAAGATCGCGATGTTTTCCGCGCCGACATGGTCGCGGATTTCGATATTGGCGCCGTCCAGCGTGCCGATGGTCAGCGCGCCGTTCAGCGCGAGTTTCATGTTGCCGGTGCCGGAGGCCTCCATGCCCGCGGTCGAAATCTGTTCGGAAAGATCGGCCGCCGGAATGATCACCTCGGCGAGGCTGACATTGTAATCGGCGAGGAACGCGACCTTCAGGCGTCCGGCGATGACGGGATCGTTGTTGATGACCTGGGCGACGTCGTTGATCAGCTTGATGATCAACTTGGCGTAGCGATAGCTCGCCGCCGCCTTGCCGGCGAAGATCTTGACGCGCGGCACCCAGTTGGCTTGCGGATCGTCCTTGATCGCGTGATACAGCGCGATGGCTTCCAGGACGTTGAGCAACTGGCGTTTGTATTCGTGGATGCGCTTGATCTGGACATCGAACAGCGCCGCCGGATCGACCTTGATGCCGAGGCGCTCGCCGATCAGCCGCGCCAGCACGATCTTGTTGTGGTGCTTGACGTTGCGGAACCGTTCCTGGAACGCGTTGTCGCTGGCGCGGGCCTCGAGATGCGAAAGCCGGGTCGGATCGTCGAGCATGGCCTCGCCGCAGGCCTCGCGCAACAAGTCTGTGAGCTTCGGATTGGCCAGCATCAGCCAGCGGCGGAAGGTAATGCCGTTGGTCTTGTTGGTGATGCGGCCGGGATAAAGATGGTTGAGATCATGAAACACGGTCTCCTTCATCAGGTCGGAATGCATCGCCGAGACGCCGTTGATGCGGTGGGAGCCTACGAACGCCAGCTGCCCCATCCGCACCCTGCGGCCGGACTTCTCGTCGATCAGCGAGACCGAGGCGCGGAAATCGACGTCGCCGGGGCAGCGCGTCTCGGCGAGCGCCAGATGCCCGACATTGATGCGATAGATGATCTCCAGATGGCGCGGCAACAGCCGCTGGAACAGTTCGACCGGCCAGGTCTCGAGCGCTTCCGGCAGCAGCGTGTGGTTGGTGTAGGACAGCGCGTCGACCGTGATCTTCCACGCGTCGTCCCAGCGGATGTTGTGGAGGTCGACCAGAATACGCATCAGCTCGGTGACGGCGAGACTGGGATGGGTATCGTTGAGCTGCACCGCGACTTTCGACGCCAGGCCGCGTATTTGCCCATCGGCTGCCAAATGGCGCTTGATCAGATCCTGCAGCGACGCCGAGACGAAGAAATATTCCTGGCGCAGCCGCAGTTCGCGCCCGGCCGGGCTCTCGTCATTCGGATACAGGAACTTGCAGATCGATTCGGCGCGCGCCTCCTCGGCGCTGGCGCCGAGATAGTCGCCGGTGTTGAAGACGTCGAGCTTCAGGGGATCGGGCGAACGCGCCGACCACAGCCGCAGCGCGTTGACGTGTTGGCCGCGCCAGCCGACGATCGGGGTGTCGTAGGCGACCGCCTGCACGGTTTCCGCCGGATGCCAGATCGCGCGGTCGCGTCCCGTGGTCTCGACGTGTTCGACGCCGCCGCCGAAGTGCACGTGATAGACCACCTCCGGCCGCTGGAATTCCCAGGGGTTGCCGAAGCTCAGCCATTCATCGGGATATTCATGCTGCCAGCCCTGCGCGATGATCTGGCGGAACAGGCCGAAATCGTAGCGGATGCCGTAGCCGATCGCGGGGATCGCGAGCGTCGCCATGCTTTCCATGAAGCATGCCGCCAGCCGTCCGAGGCCGCCATTGCCGAGCGCGGCATCCGGCTCGCATTTGCGCAATTCGGAGAGGTCGACGCCGAGATCGCCGAGGGCCGCCTCGAACACTGCGAGCAGTCCCATATTGTTCAGGGCATCGGTGAAGAGACGTCCGATCAGAAATTCCAGGCTGAGGTAATAGACCCGCTTGCGACCGGCGTCGTAGCTCTGCTTTTCCCCCGTCAGCCAGTGGTGCACGATGCGGTCGCGCAGGGCCAATGCCGCCGCCTTGTACCAATCGTGCTTGGTGGCCATGCCGGCGTCCTTGCCGATTGCAAGCCGCAGCTTGGCAAGGATTGCGCCCTTGATCTCGGCCAGCGCCAGCTCGTCGATGGGCTGACCGGGTGCTGGAAAATTCACCGGGAAAGATTGATCTGGCAATTTGGGCATCCCCCACTGAACGCCACGGAATCATACGCGTCTTGGTCCCCGATCGAAACCCGTCGCAGGCCTCGATGGTGCAGTACATGCATGATTTTTATGCAAGGACCGGGCCGATTCTGGGGAAATTTTGTCAGGAATTATTGCCGCGACGAAGTGCTGTGGGAGAGGGGAGTCTGTTGAAAGAGGTTGCCGAGTGAGGGGATCTTATTCGTCCGTAATTTGTATTTCTGCAGCGCTTAAGGCCTCCATGAGGGTTTCGATATCTTCCGGTGCAGTCTTGGTTGAGGGCATTAGCTCGTTGATCTGATCGAAGGTGACAAAGCCCCTTCGATGGCCAATTTCGATGACTCGTCGGATCAAGTCCTGCAACTCCATTTGGTGGATCCTCTTGGTGGATCCTCCTAAAATTGGGGCCTCTACTAAATGGGAGCAGGAAACGCCGACGCTCCATTCGCGCCAGAACAAATTAAGAACACTTTAGCAAGTCTTTGATATATCATAGTGATTCGGCGCAGTGCCAACACAATATCTAGGGTCTATCCGAGATTTCGAGGACTACATGTCCACCATCGCCTTCGATCAATTCGCGCTCACCCGCATCGCCGACTTCGCCCGCTCGCTGTCGCGGCTGCACCAGGCCTCGCGCCGGCATGCCGTCGACGACGACGCCATCGACCGGGAATTCAACGCCGTCTGCATGTCGGTGTGGGGCTACACCACGGACGATTTCAGCGACGATCTGTTCTGCGACGCCGACCACGTCTTTCTCGATTCGCTGGATGAGGCGCATGCCCGCATCTTTGCCGCCGAACAAGGCTACGACCTCGTCGACGACGAGGGCATGCTGACGGACTGGTGGGGCTATTGCTGGATGATCCTCGCCGAGAAGCGCGGCCTGCTGACGCCGGAGAATCGCGCCGCAGCGCGGGCGCAAATCGAGGAAAAATATCTGTCGGCGCCGAATGTGATCGGCGTCATCGTCGGGCGGTGAGGCGCGGACGTCTCGCGTTCTTCGTCATTCCGGGGCGATGCGAAGCATCGAACCCGGAATCTCGAGATTCCGGGTCTGGTCCTAGCGGACCATCCCGGAATGACGATTTCAAAATCAGTGCCTAATTCACTTCCGCGCGTTTCGCCCGCGTCGAAACCGTCTTCGGCACCGCAGTCGCGGGCAGCGCGACATCGCGTGCACTTTCCGTCGGCGGTGCTTCATTGGCGACGGTTTCCGCGGTCACCGGAGCCACCTTCATCTCGCCGAGCCGGGCGCGCACTTCGGCGGTCAAGCCGGGATAGGAAGCCACCGGCGTGAATTCCGCGGTCTGGTTGTTGCCGACCTTGATGCCGGAATAGGCCACCAGCCCGTTGGTCGTGGCGATCACGTCGCCGGCACGCAGCGAGGTATCGAGCGTCAGGTCGACCGGCGCGAGGCCCGCGGCGTCGCGGCCATTGCAGGTGCAGTCGGCGCGCAGCGCCTTGCGATAGGCGAAGGCATTCTCACTGTCGGCATAACGCTCGCCGCTGGCGGACGTGGCGCCGTCGATGTTGCTGCCGAAGAAAACCTTGGTGGGGCTGGCCGGGCAAAACGCCTGGCACATCTGGACCGGCGTTGCGTTGCCGCGCGCCAGCGGAAAATACCGGCCGTCGCAACTGCGTACGCAAAATGCGGGTCCGCCGCCCGAGGCGACCGGGCGTGGCGGCGGCGCCGGCGGTTGGTTCTGGCCGAACGGATCGGCGAAAAAATTTGCCTGCGGCGGGATCTGGCGCTGCTGCTGTTTCTGAATGCCACCGAAAAACAGGTCGAACAGACCTTCGGCGAAGGCCTGTTGCGGCGCCAGCACAGCGGAGCTGGCAAGTAGCGCGGTCGCAACAAGCATCATGCGGCGCCGCATGCGCTGAAAAGGCAACTCTGTACGCAACGCTTACTCCACCCCACGCCACAAACCGCGCCGCGGCAGGCTATGCCCCGACCTGATTCACCATAGTGCGGGATGGTAAACGAGCTATGAGCAAGGGCTGGGGGCGGGAAAGAAAAGCTTCTGTTCTTTATTCCCCTGCGTGTCCCTTACCTCGCCCCGCTTGCGGGGAGAGAGCGCAGTGCCCCGGATGCAGCGCGGCGCTCCCGGGGTCGCGCGTTGCGCGACTCCGGCGGTGCGCTGCCGATCCGGGGCCCACCTTGGCTCAAGTACGAGTGGGTCCCGGCTCTGCGGCGCACCGCCAAAGAGGCGCTGCACCGCGTCCGGGATACGAGTTAATTGCGGAGAGCGCGCTCAGTCCTTCAAGAACTCGCTGGCCTTGTAGAGCGAGCGGAACGGCAGGCCGGCCTTCGCGAAGGTTTCGGTGGCGCCCTCTTCGCGGTCCACCATGGTGAGGACCAGCGCAACCTCGCCGCCGGCATCGCGCGCGGCTTCCACCGCCTTCAGCGCGGATTCGCCAGTGGTGGTAACGTCCTCGACGATCACCACGCGCTTGCCTTGCAGGCTCTCGCCTTTCGCCAGCCCCTCGACCGCAAGGCGCGCGCCGTGCTCCTTCGGCTTCTTGCGCACGAAGAACGCCGCGATCGGATGGCCCTTGATCCAGGAGAGCTGCGCGACCGCGCCGGCCAGCGGCACCGCGCCCATCTCGAGCCCGCCGACATAATCGAGGCCGTCATCCTTCAGCGCCTCAAATGTCAGTTCCGCGAGCAAGGCGGCGCCTTCCGGATCCAGCATGGTCGGCTTGAGGTTGAAATAGAAACTGCTGGTGCGGCCCGAGGCCAGTGTGATTTCGCCGCGGCCGAACGAGCGTTTGCGGATGATCTCGGCGAGGCGGGCGCGGGAGGCTGATTTGGACAAGGCGGTCTCTCGTGTGAGGAGGCGCAATCTATCGATGGACGGCCGCACATTCCAGAGCGGAACCCGCGCCGTCAACAGTCACAAAATGCGTCATTGTCCCGGTCAAGCCAACGGGTCGCGCGAACGCGCGCCCGATGACAGGCTCCGCGCGAGCCGGGACCCATAACCACCGATGGTTGCGTTGCGTTGAGCTGGGGCGGCGCCTTCGCCCATTGCGGACAATCGCGGTTATGGGTCCGCGCGTGCGCGGGGACGACATCTGGAAAGCGCCGTTGTAAGGCCGCGAGGTTTCGAGGTAGGTGATATCGCAGCGTCGCAGAGGAATGACAAGAAATGACGATCGAACTTCACACCTGGAACACGCCGAACGGTCGCAAGATATCAGTCGCGCTGGAAGAAATGGGCTTGCCCTACCAGGTCTTCCCGGTCGACATCACCAAGGGTGAGCAGATGGCGCCCGATTTCCTCAGTATCAGCCCGAACAACAAGATTCCCGCGATCGTCGATCCCGATGGCCCCGGCGGCAGGCGCGTCAGCGTGTTCGAGTCCGGCGCGATCCTGCTCTATCTCGGCGAGAAGACCGGCAAATTCCTGCCTGTGCCGCTGATCGAGCGCATCCCGGTCTATGAATGGCTGATGTGGCAGATGGGCGGCTTTGGGCCGATGCCGGGGCAGGTGCACCACTTTATTGCGCTGGAGAACGAGCAGGACCGCGCCTATGGTTTGAAGCGCTTCATGGCCGAGACGCGCCGGCTCTATGGCGTGCTGGATCGCCGCCTGGCGGATTGCGAGTTCGTCGCGGGCCCGCTGTCGGTCGCCGATTTCGCTATCCTCGGCTGGGCCTGGCGGCATCCACGCCACAAGGTCGACCTTGCCGATTTCCCGAATGTCCGGCGCTGGTACAATGCATTGATGGCGCGGCCCGGCGTCAAGCGCGGCATGGAAGCAAAGCTGGATTGAACCTTTCTGCTCCCTCTCCGGCAAGCGGGGACGCAACGAGCGAAGCTCGCGCTTGAGGGCTATAATGGCGCCCGTTGGAATATCACTTGAGAGTCAGACGGACAGAACGATGCAAATGGATCGCAAGCCACTAATCGACCGACTCGCTATCTTTCCTCGCTTGGGTTTGGCCAATCTGCCGACCCCGCTCGAGCCGATGGAGCGACTGACGGCTCATCTCGGCGGACCGCGGCTGTGGGTCAAGCGCGAAGATGCCATGGGGCTCGGTTTTGGCGGCAATAAGTTGCGCAAGCTCGACTATGTCCTCCACGAGGCCCTTGCAAGCGGCGCCGATACGATCGTCTCAGGGGGCGTCGTGCAATCGAACAGCCAGCGGCAGGTTGCGGCGGTTGCGGCAAAGCTCGGCCTTTCGTGCCATCTTGCAGTCTACCACGGCCGACTCGAACCGCCGACGCCCGAATACAAGACCTCGGGCAACGCGTTTCTCAATCGACTGTTCGGCGCCTATCTCCATGACGTGCCCTGGACCGGTGACCGCAATGCAGCCATTCGCACGCTGGTCGGCGATCTCGAAGCGAAGGGTCATAGGCCGTACTTTGTGCCATACGGGGTCTCGAATGCCCTGGGCGCTGTTGGCTATGCCACGACGATTTCCGAGATCGAACCGCAGGCAGCGCGATTGGGCTTCGTACCAGCCGCTATCGTGCACTGTACCGGAAGCGCCGGCACGCAGGCTGGTCTCGTCGTTGGGGCAGCCGTGGCGATGCCAAACACTCGGATCGTCGGGATTGATATCGACGCCGAGCCTGCGCGGGTGCAAGCCGATGTCGTAGCGTTGGCGCGGAATGCGTCCAATCTGCTTGATGTTCCGTTCGACGACGCAGCGGTGGAAGTCGTCGCGGGGCATGCGGGACCGGCCTACGGGGTCCCGCACGAAGCCACAATCGAAGCGATCCGACTTGCAGGCCGGCTCGAGGCTCTTCCACTTGATCCGGTCTATTCGGGCAAGGGGCTAGCGGGCTTGATCGCCCTGATCCGCCAAGGGCGTTGGCGCAAAGACGAGGATGTCATCTTCTTGCACACAGGCGGCGTGCCGGCGCTTTTCGCTTACCAGAGCGCACTCGGAATCTGAACCGGCGAAGCCAAGGTAGCCAAGGATGGGTCGGCTTCCAGGTGATTGCCGGAAGCTCTGCCCAACACTTGGTTTTCAAACTAGCGAATGCCGTCATTGGAGATCAGCTTCTGCGCCAGAAGGCGGACCTGGATCATGCAAGGGTCTCGCGAACCATTGGATGAAGAGGTCTCAATGCGCCTCGTCCCAATTGTCGGCCGCCCTGGCGTCGACATGCAGCGGCACCGACAGCAGCACCGCCGGGAAAGGGGCGTCCTGCATGACGTGCTGCACCACCGGCAGCGTCGCGGCGACCTCGTCGTCGGGTACCTCGAAGATCAGTTCGTCGTGAACCTGCAACAGCATCTGCGCTGAAAGTTTCTTCTCGGCCAGCGCGTCTTCCATCCGGGTCATGGCGCGGCGGATGATGTCGGCGGCGGTGCCCTGCAGCCGTGCGTTGATCGCGGCGCGCTCGTTGAAGGACCGCACCGAGGCGTTGGAGGCCTTGATGTCGGGATAATGGCATTTCCGGCCGAACAACGTCTCGACGTAACCGTGGCTGCGGCAGAAATCCCGCGTCGCGTCCATATAGGCGCGAATGCCGGGAAAGCGTTCGAAGTATTTCTTGATGTAGGCGGAGGCTTCTTCGCGGGCGATGCCGAGCTGGTTGGCGAGCCCGAACGCCGAGATCCCGTAGATGATGCCGAAATTGATCGCCTTGGCCCGGCGGCGAACCTCGCCCGGCATGTCCTTGACGGGCACGCCGAACATTTCCGATGCGGTCATGGCGTGAATGTCGAGCCCGTCGCGGAAGGCCTGCTTGAGCACGGGAATGTCGGCGATCTCGGCGAGCAGCCGCAATTCGATCTGCGAGTAGTCCGCCGAGACCAGCTTATGACCCGGTGACGCAATGAACGCGCGGCGGATTTTCCGCCCGTCCTCGGTGCGCACCGGAATGTTCTGCAGGTTGGGCTCGTTCGACGACAGCCGTCCGGTGGTGGTCGCCGCCAGCGCGTAGGTGGTGTGGACGCGATGGGTCTGCGGATGCACATAGGTCGGCAGCGCGTCGGTATAGGTCGATTTCAGTTTGGAAACCTGGCGCCATTCCAGAATCCTCCTTGGAAACTCATGGCCCTGTTCGGCGAGTTCATCGAGGATTTGCGCCGAGGTCGACCACGCGCCGGTCTTGGTCTTGGTGCCGCCGGGAATCCCCATCTTGCCGAACAGGATGTCGCCGATTTGCTTGGGGCTGCCGACATTGACCGGCTCGCCCGCGATCGCCTGAATCTCGGCCTCGACCCGCGCGGCGGTCTGGGCGAATTCCCCGGACAGGCGCGACAGCACCTGGCGGTCGATCGAGATGCCGCGCCGTTCCATCCGCGCCAGCACCGAGATCAGCGGCCGCTCCAGCGTCTCATAAACCGCGGTCATGCGCTCGGCGACCAGGCGCGGCTTGAACACCCGCCATAGCCGCAAGATCACGTCGGCATCCTCGGCCGAATATGCGGTTGCCTTGTCGATTTCGACCTGGTCGAAGGAGAGCTTGCCCTTGCCACTGCCGGTCAGCTCGCCATGCGTCATATTGCCATGGCCGAGCCAGGTTTCGGCCAGCGCATCGAGCCCATGCGCGTTGCGGCCGGCGTCGAGCGCGTAACTCATCAGCTGGGCGTCGTCGTGGTTGCGCAGCGTGATGCCGTGCTGCGCGAACATCACCGCATTGAACTTGATGTTGAAACCGATCTTGAGAATGCCGGCCGACTCCAGCAGCGGCCGCAACGCTGCGAGCGCGTCTTCCGTCCTGATCTGGTCGGATGCGAGGCCAGAAGCGAACAGGCCGGAGCCGTCGCCGGACTGTTTGTGGCTGAGCGGGACGTAGCAGGCGTCGTTGGGCTTGAGCGCCAGCGCAATGCCCGAAATCTCGGCCTGCATCGGATCGATCGAATTCGCCTTGGCCTCGATCGCGAAATGGCCGACATCGTGTACCCGCGCGATCCAGATATTGAGCTGGTCGAGGCTGCGGATGGTCTGGTACCTGCTGCGATCGACCGGGGTTTTGCGCGCCTCTTCGGCGCGCGCGGCGGCGAGCGCCTGGGGGGTCAGGACGACGTTCGATTTGTCCGGTTTGCCCTGGCCCCTGCCGGCGCTGGATGCGCTCGCTTTGGCGGTCGCGGGCGAGGCGTCCTGATTTCCAAACAGGTCGCCACCGGCCGCGCGCGGGGGCGGCGGCGATGAACCGGCCGATTTGCCGCTCGCACCACTGCTGTTCTTGTCGTCCGCGGCGACGTCCGACGGATCGATCTGCGAATATTCCGCGACGCGTCGGGTGAGGGTGGAAAACTCCATCGCCTTCAAAAACGCGATCAGCTTGCGCGCGTCGGGTTCGTGCACCGCAAGCTCGTCGAGCGGCACGTCGAGCTTGACCTTGTCGTCGAGCAGCACCAGTTGCCGCGAGATTCGCGCCTTCTCGGCATTTCCGATCAGCGCCTCGCGCCGCTTCGGCTGCTTGATCTCGCCGGCGCGCTTCAGCAGGGTTTCGAGATCGCCATATTCGACGATCAGCTGCGCGGCGGTCTTGATGCCGATGCCGGGCACGCCCGGCACGTTGTCGGTGGAATCCCCGGCCAGCGCCTGAACCTCGACCACCTTTTCCGGCGGCACGCCGAATTTCTCGATCACCTCGGCAATGCCGATGCGGCGGTCCTTCATGGTGTCGTACATCGTCACCTTGTCGGTGACGAGCTGCATCAGGTCCTTGTCCGAGGAGACGATGGTGGCGGTGGCGTCGCGCTCGCCGGCCTCACGCGCGTAAGTGGCGATCAGGTCGTCGGCCTCGAAGCCGCCCTGCTCCAGGCAGGGCAGATCGAAGGCGCGGACCGCCTCGCGGATCAGCGGGAACTGCGGGATCAGGTCGTCCGGCGCCGGCGGCCGGTGCGCCTTGTAGTCAGCGTAGAGCTTGTTGCGGAAGGTGACTTCCGACTTGTCGAACACGATGGCGAGATGGGTCGGCCGGTTGTCGGGCGGCATGTCGCGCAACAGCTTCCACAGCATGTTGCAGAAGCCGAGCACGGCATTGACCTGCAACCCGTCGGATTTGCGGTTCAGCGGCGGCAGCGCGTGGTAGGCGCGGAAAATATAGGAGGAACCGTCCACCAGGAAGACATGGTCGCCCTTCTTGAGGGGTTTGACGGCAACGGGGTTGGGGGCGGCTTTTTGGGAGGTTTTCGGCATGGCCGAAACTTAAGTGTTTTTGCGGCGATTGACAGCCTTCGGAGCATGTTGTGCCGGGATTTTTGTGCCGGGGAATGAGTTGCATCGGCAGCTATTACGTGACCCCCTGCGTCCGGGCAGCCGAAGGAAAAAGACGATGGCCACGCAACTCGACACGCTGACGGAGAAGCTGCGATCGATCGAATCCGAGATCGAGGCCGAACTGGCGAAGCGGCGCGAGGAACTGCGTTTCCGTATCGAAAACCGCCGGATTGTGTTCGAGAAGGAGGTGTTGCGGATCCACCGCGAGCTCAAGACCCGGGCGACGCGCTACCTGATCGACGCCAATCCGCTGATGATCCTGAGCGCGCCGGTGATCTATTCGCTGATCGTCCCGATCGCGCTGGTTGATATGTGGGTCATGGCCTACCAGGCGATCTGCTTTCCGGTCTACAAAATTCCCAAAGTGCGCCGCCGTGACTACCTCGTGTTCGACCGCCATCATCTTGCCTATCTCAACGTCATCGAGAAGATCAACTGCGCCTATTGTTCCTACGCCAACGGCGCGATCGCGTTCGTGCGCGAGGTGGCGTCGCGCACCGAGGTCTACTGGTGCCCGATCAAGCATGCCCGCCGGGTGCTCGGACCGCATCCGCACTATCAGGGTTTTGCGGATTTCGGCGATGCCGAGGGATTTCGCGAGAAGATCGGGCAGATGAAGGACGGTGTGAAGATCGATTGAAGGGGGCTGAGTCCTAGCTGCCGTCGTCCCGGCCAAGCCAACGGGTCGCGCGAATGCGCGCCCGATGACGGGCTCCGCGCGAGTCGGGACCCATAACCACCGGCAGATGGACTGGGGAGAGTTGGGGCGGCACAGGTGTGCGTCCACGAACAGCGGTGGTTATGGGTCCCCGCTTTCGCGGGGACGACGAATGAAAGAAGCCTATTCCGCCGGCTGCAGCGTCGCTTGCGGTTTCTGTGGCGCGATCCAGAACGCAGGCGGCCGTTCGAACAGGAAATTGGCTCCGGCCTTCAGCGCGATCCGCCAGATCGCGAGCGCTCCGAGCACGCCGGCAAGGGTGACGATCAGCGAGACCGTGCCGACATCGTGGATGATGCCGGCCCGCAGCAGCAGTGTCCGCGTCGCCGCCATCGGCAGGAAGAACGCGAGATAAATCACGATCGAATGCTCGCCGCAGAAGCGTAGCGATTCGAGCCAATGGAAGCGCGCCAGCAGCGTGGCCAGGGTGATGATGGCGCAAGCGCCCGCAAGCCCGAGCGCGAGCGAGACCAGCGGCCATTCGCTGAAGCCGAGTTTCACCAGGCCACCGTCCATCAGCGCCCAGAGCGCGAGCGCCGCGAGCGCCAGACGCGGCTGGGTGCGAGCGCGGTCGGACAGCGCGAACACATAGTTCGCGCACAGATAGCCGATATAGAAATAGACGAAGCGCGCGGCAAATTCGTCGATCACGGTCCAGCCGGTTGCGATGTGGGCCATCTCCAATAGCGCAGCCATACTCCAGATCAGCAGCGGCGGCATCCGCCGCGTCGCTTTGGCGACCACGAAGAACACCGGCAGCAGATAAATGAACCACAACGTGCCGAACGGCTCGATGAAGGACTCCAGATACAGCAACCCGGCATGGGTCCAGCCGGTCTCGGCGGCAAAGGAGGGAGCCTTGAAGCCGAATTGAATGGTGACCCACAGCACGTAGAAATAGGCGAAGTGCACCACCTTGCGGTCGAGAAAAGTGCGCCAGTCGCGGTCGATCACGACGGCAAGGAACAGGCCCGAGATCAGGAAGAAATCCGGCATCCGGAACGGCTTGGCGAAAGCGACCAGCGGATGCATGAAACCGGTCTGGCCGGCGGCCAATTCCACGCCCAGCACCGAATGCATCATCACCACCATGACGATGCAGATGCCCTTGGCGTAGTCCACCCAGTCGATACGGTCCGGCGCCGCCTGCGCCAAGGGCGCCAATGGCGCGGCCGGCCCGGCTGCGGCGGATGTGCCGTTTGGTGTCATCGGTGTTCCTTTTCGGCGCGCCTCTGGCGCAAGGAGCGGCATCATCGGCCGGATCGGTTTCATTCCCCTTTATTCATTCAAATGACATGCCGGTTTGCACGTTTTCCGGTTTCCTCTTGGCGCCAAAATGCTTTAAGACCCGCCCACCAATCGTTCCCGTTAACCATTATCGACAGGTTGCCAGATGCGTATCGCCATGATCGGAACGGGCTATGTGGGGCTGGTGTCAGGCGCCTGCTTTGCCGATTTCGGTCACCAAGTGACCTGCGTGGACAAGGATGCCGACAAGATCGCCTCCTTGCGCCGCGGCGAAATTCCCATTTTCGAGCCGGGCCTCGATGCGCTGGTTGCCGACAATGTGAAGGCCGGCCGTCTGGACTTTGCGACAGATCTGGCCGCGCCCGTCGCCGAGGCCGACGCCGTGTTCATTGCGGTCGGTACGCCGTCGCGGCGTGGCGACGGTCACGCCGATCTCAGCTATGTTCATGCCGCGGCGCGCGAAATCGCCTCGGCGCTGGTCGGCTTTACCGTCGTCGTCACCAAGTCGACCGTGCCGGTCGGCACCGGCGACGAGGTCGAGCGGATCATCCGTGAATCCAATCCTTCGGCCGACGCGGTGGTGGCCTCCAATCCGGAATTCCTGCGCGAGGGCGCTGCGATCCGCGACTTCAAGTTCCCGGACCGCATCGTCGTCGGCACCTCGGATGAGCGCGCCCGCAAGGTGCTCGGCGATGTCTACCGGCCGTTGTCGCTCAATCAGGCGCCGCTGATGTTCACGGCACGGCGTACCGCGGAGCTGATCAAATACGCCGCCAACGCGTTCCTCGCCACCAAGATCACCTTCATCAACGAGATCGCCGATCTCTCCGAAAAGGTCGGCGCCGACGTGCAGGAAGTCGCGCGCGGCATCGGGCTCGACAACCGCATCGGATCGAAATTCCTGCATGCCGGCCCGGGCTTCGGCGGGTCATGTTTCCCGAAGGATACCCGCGCGCTGCTCAAGATCGCGCTCGATCACGATGTGCATTTGCGGATCGTCGAGGCGGTGCTTGCGGTCAACGATAACCGCAAGCGCGCGATGGCGCGCAAGGTCGCGGGCGCCGCCGGCGGCAACCTGCGTGGCAAGACCATCGCGGTGCTCGGCCTCACCTTCAAGCCCGACACCGACGACATGCGCGAGGCGCCGTCGATCCCGCTGGTGACCGGGCTGCTCGACATGGGCGCCAAGGTCCGCGCGCACGATCCGGTCGGCATGGAAGCGGCGCGCCGTGAACTGCCCGATATCGAATATTGCGACGATCCCTATCTTTGCGCGCGCGGTGCCGACGCGCTGGTGATCGTAACGGAATGGGTGCAATTCCGCGCCCTCGACCTGGAGCGTCTGAAGAGCGAACTGGCCCATCCCGTGGTGGTGGACCTTCGCAATGTCTATCGCCCAGACGACATGGCGGCGCACGGCTTTATCTACGAAAGCGTCGGCCGGGCGTCCGAGCCGCGGGGGTGATGCGCGCCTAACCTCGCCCCGCTTGCGGGGAGCGGTCGGATCGCGCAGCGATCCGGGTGAGGGGGACTATCCGCGAGTCTGAATCTGTGGAGAGTCCCCCTCACCCCAACCCTCTAAGAGCGAGCTTCGCTCGTCTCGACCCCGCAGGCGGGGCGAGGGAGCCAGCAAGCGACATCGGATAGAGATTTGCCCCGCAGTTTCGACACGCCTCTTCCGATCGACGCCGTGCTGGACCAGCTGGCGCGCACGCTGCAGGGCCATAACGCCGCCGTGCTGGTGGCCCCGCCCGGGGCCGGCAAGACCACGCGGGTGCCGCTGGCGCTGCTCGATGAACCCTGGACGAAGAACAAGAAGATTATCGTGCTGGAGCCGCGGCGGATTGCGGCCCGCGCCAGCGCCGAGCGCATGGCGCGTACGATCGGAGAGCGGGTCGGCGAGACCGTGGGCTACCGTGTCCGGTTCGGTTCGAAAGTGTCGCGCGCGACGCGGATCGAGGTCGTCACCGAGGGGATCTTCTCGCGGCAGATTCTCGATGACCCGGAATTGGGCGGCGTCGCCGCGGTGCTGTTCGACGAGTTTCACGAGCGCTCGCTTGACGCCGATCTCGGCCTGGCGCTGGCGCGCGATGCGCAAACCGGCTTGCGCGAGGATCTGCGCATCCTCGTGATGTCGGCGACGCTCGACGGCGCGCGGGTCGCCAAATTGCTCGGCGAGGCGCCTGTGATCGCGAGCGAGGGCCGTGCCTTCCCGGTCGAGACCCGCTATCTCGGCAGGAAAGCCGATGCGCCGCTGGAGCGGCAGATGGCGGAGACAATCGCCATGGCGCTGCGCGCCGATCCCGGTTCGGTGCTGGCGTTTCTCCCGGGCGCCGCGGAGATACGCCGCACCCAGAATTTTCTCGCCGAGCGCGTCCACGACGCCGCGGTTGAAATCGTGCCGCTGTTCGGCGCGCTGGACGCGTCGGTGCAGGACCGGGCCATCGCGCCGGCCCCGAAGGGTCATCGCAAGGTGGTGCTGGCGACCTCGATCGCGGAAACGTCGCTGACCATCGAGGGTGTTCGCATCGTCGTCGATTGCGGCCTGTCGCGAGTACCGCGTTATGAACCCGACATCGGCCTGACGCGGCTGGAAACGGTGCGCGCCTCGCGTGCCGCGGTCGATCAGCGCCGCGGCCGCGCCGGACGCACCGAACCCGGCGTGTGCTACCGGCTGTGGGACGAGCCGCAAACCGCCTCGTTCGCGGCCTATACCCAGCCCGAAATCCTCAGCGCGGATCTGTCCTCGCTGGTGCTCGACCTTGCGCAATGGGGCGTCAGCGATCCCGCCAGCCTGGCGTTTCTCGACCCGCCGCCCGCGCCGGCGCTCAAGGAAGCACGTGGCCTGTTGCGCGAGCTCGGCGCGCTCGATGGCGACGCCCGGATCACGGCGGAAGGCCAGCGTCTGCGGGCCCTGGCGCTGCCACCGCGGCTGGCGCGGATGATCGTCGATTCGCAATCCCTGGGCGTGGGCCACGCCGCCGCCGAGATCGCCGCCGTTCTGACCGAACGCGGACTTGGCGGCGACAATGTCGACCTCGAGGTCCGGCTCGATCAATTTCGCCGCGACCGCTCGCAACGCGCCGATAGCGCGCGCGCTCTCGCCCGGCGCTGGGCGTCGCAGGTGGCGGCGGGTGAGAGGCCGCCTTCTACTCCCTCCGCCCCTGCGGGGGAGGGTCGGGGAGGGGGTTCCACACGAGCGGTGTCGCATGGGGCCACCCCCACCCCCAACCCCTCCCCGCAGGGGGGAGGGGAGCCCACTCACATCCCGGGAAGAAAAGAAAATCTTGCGCAAAACGAAGGCGAACTGACCACCGGCGTCATGCTGGCCCTTGCGTTCCCCGACCGTGTCGCGCGCAACCGCGGCAATGGCAGTTTTGTCCTTGCCAACGGCCGCGGCGCCGCGCTCGACCAGACGTCCGCGTTGTCGCGCGCGCCCTATATCGCGGTCGCCGAACTCACCGGCACCGCCGCGCAGGGCCGCATTCTGCTGGCGGCGCCGATCACGCAGGCCGAGATCGAACTGCATTTCGCCGATCAGATCGAAACGGCAGACGAGATTTCGTTCGATCGTGGTGCGATGGCGTTGCGGGCGCGGCGCAGGAAAGCCCTTCACGCGATCACACTGTCAGAGGCGCCGTTGGCGCTAAAACCTTCGGCGGAGACCGCCCGCGTGCTGGCCGATGGGCTGATCTCGGTCGGCCTCGACAAGCTGCCTTGGTCGAAGTCATCAAAACAGTGGCGCGACCGCGTAACGTTTTTGCGCAAAGCCGAAGGCGATGCTTCGCAGAACCCCTGGCCCGACCTGTCCGACGGCGCGCTCACCACGCACCGCGAGGCATGGCTGCTACCTGTCCTCTACGGCAAGACCTCGCTGAAAGAGCTTTCGGCCGGCGATCTGTCGGATGCGCTGATGACGCTCTTGCCCTGGGAATTGCGCGCCCGGCTGGAGCGGGAAGCGCCGACGCATTTCGAAGCGCCCACCGGCACGCCGCTTGCGATCGACTACGAGGCCGAGCAGGGGCCGACGATTGCGGTCCGCCTGCAGGAACTGTTCGGGCTCAACATCCATCCGTCGATCGCCAGGGGCGCGATCCCGCTGGTGCTGGAATTGCTGTCGCCGGCGCAGCGGCCGGTGCAGGTGACGCGCGATCTGCCGGGTTTTTGGCGCGGCAGTTATGCCGCGGTACGATCCGATCTGCGCGGGCGCTACCCCCGGCATCCCTGGCCGGAGGATCCGGCCAGCGCCGTGCCGACCCGGCGCGTCAAGCCGCGGGGAACCTGACGACCTCGCCGGTTAACACTTCGCTCATCCTTTTCGCCGAAATGGTGCCCTGTGCCCGCTTCATCGGTCGAAGTCTTTCCGCCGGCGTGGTGATATCGGCAGGTCCTCGGATCGAGTGTGGCGTGATGCGTAACATAATGATCTTTGCTGCGTTGATGGCTGGCCTCGGCACGCTGATGGCGCAGGTCGCGGACAAGATGACGCCGGCGCCGGCATCCGCCACCTCGACCATGCAAAAAGCGGTTCCCGCACAGACCGTGGTGCAAGCGGGCGGCCGCAGCCTCAGCATCCCGCGCGATGCCCGCGGCCATTTCGAGACCGAAGGCCGGATCGACGGCCAGCGGATCGGGTTCATGGTCGACACCGGCGCTTCCGTCATCGCCTTGAACGAAAGCTCGGCGGCGCGGTTCGGGCTGCGCCCGGCGCGCGGCGACTACAAGGCGACCGTCACCACCGCCAACGGCACCATCAAGGCGGCGCCGACACGGCTGGCCATGGTCGATATCGGCGGTCTCGTTGTGCGCGACGTCGAGGCGATGGTGCTGCCCGACGAAGCGCTGTCGGAGAACCTGCTCGGCCTGTCATTCCTGTCGAAGCTGAGGCGGTTCGAATACGCCAACGGCACGCTGGTGCTGGAGCAATAAGGCTCCCCTGCTCCCGCATTCTGCCTGACGCGGCTCGCGCGGCATCCCGTTCTCCCCGCCTTTGTGAATTGCACAACCCGTTCATGGAACGAGGATAGTCGATTTACCCGTCAATCGGGCCGCAGGCCGATGACCCTAATCGGCGCGGCCTTCAAATATGCCGC
Source organism: Bradyrhizobium sp. (assembly GCF_004799445.1). GTDB lineage: Bacteria > Pseudomonadota > Alphaproteobacteria > Rhizobiales > Xanthobacteraceae > Bradyrhizobium. The sequence goes on along the minus strand of NZ_SSNA01000201.1, from coordinate 5,583 downwards.
AATTAACCGCAACAAGCCGCTATCCCCTTCCGCTCCGCCGGCGCATTCGCTATGGCTGCGGTGCCTTTCCGATCCCATGTCACGACGAGGCCATTTGAATGTTTCCGAAGCCGAAATCAGCACTGGTTCCGAACACCTATGCCTTTGAATCCGAGCCGATGGTGAAGGCGACCGGCTTTCGCGAATACGATGCCCGCTGGCTGTTCGGCAAGGAAATCAACCTGATGGGCATCCAGGCTCTCGGTATGGGGCTGGGCGCGCTGATCGCGGAACTCGGCGTCAAGCAGGAGGTCGTGACCGGACACGATTTTCGCGGCTATTCGGCCTCGATCAAATACGCGCTGATCTCCGGGCTGATGGCTTCGGGCTGCAAGGTTCACGACATCGGCCTGTGCATGACGCCGATGGCGTATTTCGCGCAATTCGAGCTCGACGTGCCCTGCGTCGCGATGGTGACGGCGTCGCATAACGACAATGGCTGGACCGGCGTCAAGATGGGTGCCAACCGGCCGCTGACCTTCGGCCCCGACGAGATGAACCGGTTGAAGGCGATCGTGCTCAATGCCGATTTCAAGAACAAGGTCGGGGGCAGTTACGAGTTTCACGAGAATTTTCCGGCGCGCTACATCGACGACCTGACCAAACGCCCCAAACTCAAGCGCAAGCTGAAAGTCGTGGTCGCCTGCGGCAACGGCACCGCGGGCGCGTTCGCGCCGCAGGTGATGGAAGCGATCGGCTGCGAGGTGGTGCCGCTCGACACCGAGCTCGATCATACCTTTCCGAAATACAATCCCAATCCCGAAGACATGGAAATGCTGCACGCCATCCGCGACGCGGTGCTTGAGCACAAGGCCGATGTCGGCCTCGGCTTCGACGGCGACGGCGACCGTTGCGGCGTGGTCGACAACACCGGGGAAGAGATTTTCGCCGACAAGGTCGGCGTGATGCTGGCGCGCGATATGTCGGCGATCCACAAGAACGCGCAGTTCGTGGTCGATGTGAAGTCGACCGGGCTTTTTGTCACCGACCCGGTGCTGCAAAAGCAGGGCGCGAAAACCGTCTACTGGAAAACCGGCCATTCCTACATGAAGCGCCGCACCAACGAACTGGGCGCGCTGGCGGGCTTCGAGAAATCCGGCCATTTCTTCTTCAACAAGCCGTTTGGCCGCGGCTATGACGATGGCCTGATCTCGGCGATCGCCATCTGCGAGATGCTCGATCGCGCGCCGGGCAAGTCGATGGCCGACCTGAAAAACGCGCTGCCGAAGACCTGGTCGTCGCCGACGATGTCGCCGCACTGTTCCGATGAAACCAAATACGGCGTCGTCGATAGCGTGGTGAAGCATTTCGAGGCGATGCAGAACAGCAGCGAGAAGGTCGCGGGACAAAACATCCGCGACCTCGTCACCGTCAACGGCGTGCGCGTCACCGTCGAGGACGGCAGCTGGGGCCTGGTGCGGGCGTCCTCCAACAAGCCGGAGCTGGTGGTGGTGGTCGAAAGCCCGGTCTCGGAACAGCGGATGCACGACCTGTTCGAGGCGATGGATTCGGTGCTGCGCACCCATCCAGAGGTCGGCGAATATAACCAGAAGATTTGACCCCCGCACCCTGCGGTTTGCGAGGGGTATCAGCGCCCCGGCGGCCGTCGTCAAACCAGATGGGCCTTCGCCTTGCAAAGCTGGAACGCTTCGGCTTTCGGCGCGTTACGGCATCAGCAAATGCTGAGGCTGGCGCAATGTGGCTCTTGAAGATCGTCACGGTACTGCTGGTCGCTGCCGCAATGGACATGGCCCTTGCTCACGCACTGGAGTTGCCGGGCAAATTGCGGCTGCCGAAGGACCAATACCTGGCGGCGCAGGCGATCTATTATCCGGGCTTTAGGTTCGGCGGAGTCGCCGAGCCCTTGAGTATTGCGGCGGTGACTTTGCTTGCCTTCTTGACACCACCCGTTGGTGCCGGTTTCTGGCTCACGGTGAGTGCGTGCATCGCGCTATTGCTGACCCACGCGGTCTACTGGATCGGCATTTACCCGGTAAATAGCTTCTGGCTCCGCGACATCCGTCTGGAACACGCCATCCGCGCCTTCTTTGCGGTCGATTCGGGCGTCGGGAACCGGTTTGAATCGGCTGAATGGACCTATTTTCGAGATCGCTGGGAATATTCCCACCTCGCGCGTGCGGTGCTTGCCGTTGCCGCCTTTGTTCTTCTCGTAACCGCCGTCACACGTTGAGATGCGGGAAATTCCTGCCAGCAAGTGGGAGGCATCGTGCTTTACGCGGCCGCCGGCACCGGCAGCGCGGTCACCGATTTGATCTTCTCCATCGCGAAGCGCGACGTGACATTCTTCAGCGGCACCGCGCCGATCAGCTTCTTGTAGAACACGTCGTAGCTCTGCATGTCCGCGACCACGACGCGCAGCATGTAGTCGACGTCGCCGGCCATCCGGTAGAACTCCATCACCTCCGGCATCGCGCTGACGGCGTCGGCGAATTTGCGGAGCCAGGTCTCGGAATGATCGGCGCTTTCGACCGACACGAAGACCGTCATGCCGAGCCCGATCTTGTTCTGGTCGACCAGCGCGACCCGGCGCAGGATGACGCCATCGGCCTCCAGCCGCTGGATACGCTTCCAGCACGGCGTCGAGGATAGCCCGACGCGATCACCGATCTCGGCGACGGAAAGCGAGGCATCCTGTTGCAGCACCGTCAGGATCTTGCGGTCGATGGCGTCGAGCCGGCGATTGGGCTCACTGGTGTGAACGGCAAGGTCGGTCATGAGAAGAACTTTCTTCCAATTGTGAGGGTTGTGACCCTCATATAGAGAAAATTCTTCTAAGACAAGCCGCTACTGCCCGGCATTGGTCGCGCCGGCCGCTTGGCCCTGGCTTAAAAGCGCTTCAACTTCAGCACGTTGCGGGGCGGCGAAGGCGCCCCCGAACCGGGTGCATTTCAGGGCGGCGGCGGCGGAAGCGAACCTGAGCGCCGCGCGCAAATCCTGCTTCTCGGTGACGGCGAGGGCAAAGGCGCCATGGAACACGTCGCCCGCGCCCAGCGTGTCCACGGTGTGGACCGGGAAAGCCGGTGTCTGCTGCAGAGTCTGGTGCTCGTCGAGCCAGATCGTGCCTTGCGCGCCGCGCGTGCCGGCCAGGAACGACGGGGTCAATTTAGCAATTTTTTTCAGCGCCTCGCCGTCGTCGGCGACGCCCGCGGTCTCCTGCAAGGGTTCGCTCGAAAACACCAGATGCGATGACGCGGTGAGGAGCCCCTCCCGCAACGACATCGCGCGATCGACATCGACGATCACGGGAATGCCGCGCCGGCGCGCCTCGGCGCAGAGATCGGTGCAGAACGTCGCGCAACGGCTCTCGGTCAGGATCGCGTCGCAATCCCTGAGCAGGGTGTCGGCATCGGGCAGCTGTACCTTCCACAATTCCGGATCGCGGAACGTCACGATGGTGCGCTCGCCCGAGGGATCGATCATGATGTTGGAGATCGGCGTCACCAGGCCCGGCATGTGCACGATGTGCTTGGTCTCGATGCCTTCGTGCGCCATTTTTTCGAAGATATATCTTGAGGTGGTTTCGCGCGCGTCACCCATCGGGCCGCAGATCGAGGCGCGACCGCCGAGCCGCACGATCCCGATCGCGCCGTTGAGCGCGTTGCCGCCGCATATTTCCTCGAAATGGCTGGCGTTTTCCTTGGAACCGCGCGCCGGCAGTCCCTCCACGCGAAACGTCAGGTCGCGCACCGGCATGCCGATGCAGAGAATCCGCGGCGGGGTCTTCGGCGCGGCGGCGTGAAAGTTCATGTCGGATTCCGTCATGACGATTCCGGGGGATGCCGGAAGCTGTGTCCGGAGCTAACAGATGAAGCCATTGCCGGGTTCCCGTTATGCCTGCTTGTCCGGACCATTATGCACCCACCGTCCGAGCAAATGGTGGGCAATTGCAAACGGATGCGGCCCCGCGAGGCCTTCGGGATGTTCCCGTTTGATCATCAAGGTAGCCTCATGGCGGTCGAACCAGCGAGCATCCTCGAGTTCCGAACGATCGACGACGACGTCCTCGTTGGTGGCGCGCGCGGCGCAGCCGATCATCAGCGATGACGGGTAGGGCCAGGGCTGCGTCATGTAGTAGTTCACGTCGGTGCAGTGAATTCCGGCTTCCTCGAAAATCTCGCGGCGGACCGCGTCCTCGATGGTTTCGGCGGCTTCGACGAAACCGGCCAGGCACGAATACATTCCGGGAGGGAAATGCTTCTGCCGGCCGAGCAGGACCTTGTCGCCAGAGGCCACCAGCATGATCACGACAGGGTCGGTGCGGGGGAAATGCTCGGCCTTGCAGTTCGGGCAATCGCGCTTCCAGCCGCCTTCCTTCATCGCGGTTCTGGTGCCGCAATTGGCGCAATAGCCGTGGCGCTGATGCCAGTTGACCATCGATTTCGCCATTGCGATCGCCGAAAGCTGGTTGGCCGGGACCACGCCCTGCATCGCCATGCCGCGCAGTTCGGTCACGGCCGCGTCGTCGCGGGTCGCCAGCTTCTCCACCGCCGCGGGTGAGATGCCCATGCCGAACACCGGCGCGCCTTCACGCAGCCCCAGGAAGATCGTGCCGGGATTGGCGCCGAAGCTCAGCGCTTCATCAAGGCTGAGCAAAGCGCGCGGACTGGCGGCCTCCCGCTTCACCACCAGCGAGTCGCGATAAACCACATAGGCGCGGGCGTCACGCCGCGCCTCGAGCGCCAGGAGCTTGGCGTCGTCGCCGCGCAGATGCGCGGCGCGGTCGAGAATATGCGTGACGAAACCCGGCTGTCCCAACGGAAATGAATCGAATGCTGTCATGTGCTCAACCAGATTGTTCAACCAAGCCAGATCTTGCGGCGAAGCGCGCTGATAAACATCTGAACTTCCTCCGCGTCGTGCGCGAGTGGCGGCATCACCCCCCAGACCGGACGCGGCCAGGCGGCGTCGCTTGAGCGGCGCGCGATGATATGGACGTGCAGTTGCGGCACCAGATTGCCGAGTGCTGCGATATTCAGCTTGTCACATCGGGTGACCTCCTTCAGGGCGCGGGCGGCGCGGGAGATTTCCGTCATCAATTGCGCCTGCTCGACCTCGTCGAGGTCGATGATCTCCACGATCTCCGGCCGGCGCGGCACCAGCAGTAGCCAGGGATAGTGCGCGTCCTTGATCACCAGCACCCGGCAGAGCGGCAGGTCGCCGATGTCGATGGTGTCTTCCTTGAGCCGTGAATGCAGCGACCAGGCGGAATCGGACATGAGGGTTCCCAAATGCCCTTCTCAGGCACTGACGAGGTTTCATATCAAGGCGTCATCATCCGCGAAAGCGGGTGATCCAATACGCCCACGGCCCATCGGCCATCGATGGTCCAGCGTCTACTGGATACCCCGCTTTGGCGGGGTATGACAGCCGTTACCCCGCTTGCTTTCCGCACGTTTTGGCCCCAAATAAGGACCGGGAGATTGGCGGTGGACGAGCCACTCGCCAACCGGGTCAGGTCCGGAAGGAAGCAGCCCTAACGAGGTCCGGATCGGGTCGCTCGTCAGTCTCCTACCTGTTTTTTCG
>NZ_SSNA01000200.1 GCF_004799445.1 Bradyrhizobium sp. | reverse complement strand
GGCTGGCGGCCGCGATCCGTCGGCGCGCCTTCAGGGCTGATGCCGCCGGGTGATCGCGACCTGCGCCGCCTGAGCATAAAGGCTCGAGATCAAATCGAGCTGGATGCGGGTGGTCTCGGATTTCGCCGCCCAGCCGTCCAGCGCTTCGAGCATCGGCGGTAAGGTCGCCGCCCGCAGGGCGGCGTAGGCTTCGGTGACGGAGCGCCCGGTCGCGGTGGCGCGGTAGCGGGTTTCCTTGCGCGACGAACTGCCCTCGGTTTCGATCAACCCCGTGCGAACAAGTTTGCGCGTGGCATATTGAAGGTTGGGGACGTCGACGCGGTTGAGCAACTGCCCGATTTCGGAAAGCCGCTTCGGTTCATCGCCCATCCGGACCACATTGAGCACGGCCACGTCGTCGCCCGTAAGCGGCACGTCGCAGACGGCGGCAAGGCACGCCGCCTTCCAGCGGTAGTAAGCCTGCGCTAACCGCTCCAACCCGAATTCGAAATCGGTCAACCGCCGTTCGGTTTCAGTGCGCGACAGATGCCAGGACCCAGGCTGCTCGGCAGCAACAGGTTCGGTCTTCGGCCTGGCGATGCTGCCGGATTTCCTCGGCGCGGTTTTTGCGGTCCTCTTCAAGACGGTCTCCTGATGGCGGGTGCGCTCAAGGCGTAGGCAACCCTTGCTCAATCAATGCTATTTACAATCTCGAATCTTACATTAAAAATACAATTAAGAAAGCACGATGAAGTTTCAAGGGCCGAACGAAGCTGCAAAGCCAAAGTTCGGTGGATACGTTCCGGACAGGGGGCGATACGATGGCAGGACAGTGGATTGATATCGCGGCCGCCGATGGCGGCACGTTCAAGGGATATCTCACCATCCCGGCCTCGGGATCAGGGCCCGGCATCCTGCTTTTGCAGGAGATTTTCGGCGTCAATGCCTCGATGCGCGAAGTCGCCGACTATTATGCCGAGGAAGGTTATGTTGTGCTCGCGCCGGATTTGTTCTGGCGGCTGGAGCCCGGCATCGAGCTCGGTTATTCCGAGGCCGAATTCAACAAGGCGTTTGGCTATTATCAGCGCTTCGACGCCAATCAGTCGATCAAGGACGCCGCCGATGCACTGAAGGTGCTGCGCGCGCGCCCCGAATGCGTCGGCAAGGTCGGCGCGCTCGGCTTCTGCCTGGGCGGCAAGCTCGCCTATCTCACCGCCGCGCGCACCGATGTCGATTGCGCGGTCTGTTATTACGGTGTCGGTATCGAAGCCGACCTCGACGAGGCATCGAAGGTCAAGGGCCCGATGGTGTTTCACTTCGCCGAACTCGACAAGTTCGCGCCGCCGGAAGCGCGCGAGCAGGTCAAGGCCGCCTTCGCCAAGCGCCCCGACGTCGAATTATATCTGTATCCCGGCTGCGACCATGCCTTCGCGGCGCCCGAACGCGCCAGCTTCAACAAGCCGGCGACCTTGATGGCGCATTCGCGCTCGATCGCCTTGTTCCGCAAGGTGCTGGGACCGCATTACGATCTTTCGGCGCTGTGGGACCGCCACACCGAGCTGGAATTTGCGGTGCGCTCGGCGGAACAGACCATGGGAACGATGGTCGCGGAGCCCTACGTCAACCACATTCCGACCATGACGGGCGGTGTCGGATATCGCGATCTGCTGCGCTTCTACAAGCACCATTTCATCCCGAAGACGCCGAAGGACACCAAGCTGATCCCGATCTCGCGCACCATCGGCGCGGACCGCGTCGTCGACGAGATGCTGTTCTGCTTTACCCACGACATCGAGATCGACTGGATGCTGCCGGGCATTGCTCCGACCGGAAAGTATGTCGAAATCCCGCTGGTCGCGATCGTCCGCTTCCGCGGCGACAAGCTTTACAATGAGCACATCTACTGGGATCAGGCGTCAGTGCTGGTGCAGATCGGGGCTCTTGATCCGGCGCATCTGCCGGTCGCCGGCGTGGCGACAGCGCAGAAGCTTGTCGATGAAACGCTGCCGTCGAACACACTGATGGCGCGATGGGCCGAGAGCGGCTCGCAGGCTGCTGAATAAATCGCTTCAATCAACGGCGCCCGCCCCGGGCGCCGTTTCGTTCTGTGGAGTATTTGTCATGGATTCTTCCGCACTTTCTCGCCGTACGATGCTGCAACTCGCCGGCGCCGCTGCGTTGCCTCTCTCCTCCGGTATTCTGGCTCGATCGGCGCAAGCCGCCACGGCGGGAACGCTGACCATCGCCTACAATGTCAATTTGCCTTCGTTCGATCCGACCGTCGGCTTGTCGGCGGTCAATCCGACGATCCAGTCGATCTACCAGGCGATCTTCGATCCCTATATCGGTCAGGCCCCTGATCTGTCGTTCAAGCCCGGCCTGCTGACAAAATGGGGCTGGAACGCCGACCGTACCAAAGTCACGATGGAGTTGCGCAAGGGAGCAACCTGGCATGACGGTTCGCCGGTAACACCCGAAGACATCGTCTGGTCGCTGACCCGTGCCGCCGATCCGAAGGGCGGCAACCCGATCCAGTTCGTCTGGTCAAAGGTCGGCAACTACAAGGTCGACGGCAATACCATTACCGGTGACGTGCTGGAATTCGAGCCGACCTTGTTCAAGTGGATGGCCTTCCTCACCGGCTATGTCCTGCCCAAGGCCTATTTTGAAAAAGTCGGCGCGGAAGGATTTGAGAAAGCGCCGATCGGCTCCGGCCCCTACAAGGTGGATGCTTTCGAGCGCAACGCATTCCTGCGGCTCAAGGCGCATCCCGGCTACTGGGGTCCCAAGCCCGCGTTCGATACCGTGGTGTTCAAATTCGTTACCGATCCCACCAGCCGCGTCGCCGAGATCGAGTCCGGCGGATCGGACGTTACCTTCGAGATCCCCTATGAGGAGTTCGACCGCCTGAAGGCGAAGTCGGGCCTCGCCGGCCAGACCAAGCCGGTGTCCGACATCGCGATGATCTTCATCACCGACATTGCCCCGATGCTCGACCGCAATGTGCGCCTGGCGGCCAATCACGCGATCGACAAGAAGGCGATCGTCGACCGGCTTCTGAAGGGCTACGGCGTTCCGATCTCGACCCTGGAGGCGCCCGGCTACGCCGCCTTCGATCCCTCGATCAAGGTGTCCTACGATCCGGAGCTTGCGAAAAGCCTGCTCGCCAAGAGCGGCTTCTCGCCGGAGAAGCCGGTCAAGTTCACCATCCAGACCACCCGCGGCTTCAAGCCAAAGGACTACGAGATGATCCAGGCGATCGTCGGGATGTGGCGCAAAGTCGGGATCGATGCCACCATCGAGGTCTACGAGATCGCGCAGCACTTCGAACTGCGCGCGCGCCACGCGCTGGCGCCGGCCGCGTTCTACAATTGGGGCAACGCGATCGGCGATCCCTCGACCTCGACCGGCTTTGCGATGTTCGGCCCCTCGCCGCATTGCGCCTGGAAAGGCAAGGACACCGTCGAGCGCATCGGTCCGCTGTGGGGCGAGAAGGACGAAGCCAAGCGGATTGCGGGCTGGAAGGCCGTCGACAAATATATCGCCGAGGAAGGCGAGGTGATCCCGCTGTTCCAGTACGTGCAGCCGATCATCCACAAGAAGGGGCTGAAGGTCGTGTCGCAGGCCAATGGCATGATTCTTCCGCAATTGATCACGTCCGCGTAAGGCGCAGGGCAAGGCGAGACGCCTATGAGATGGGGCGAGATCATCAGGCGACTCGTCCTCATCCCGCCCACCCTGTTTGGCGTGTGCGTTATCGTGTTCGTCCTGCTGCGCGTGGTGCCCGGCGATCCGATCGCCATGATGATTCCACCGGGAGCATCGCCGGCGGACATCGATCGGCTGCGGGCGTTCTATGGACTGGATCAGTCCATCCTGCAGCAGTTCATAACCTGGCTCGGCCAGGCGCTGACCGGCAATTTCGGGCGCTCGATCAGCCTGCACCAGAATGTCTTCGAACTGGTGCTGGCGCGGTTGCCGGCAACGCTCGAATTGTCGTTGCTGGCGACGCTGATCGCCACAGCGCTCGGCGTCATGGTGGCGCTGACGGGTGTCTACGTGCGTGGCCGGCGTCTGGAATGGGCCATCGACGGCGGCATCGGCGTCTTTCTCGCGATTCCCGATTTCCTCTGGGCGTTGATCCTGCTGCTGCTGTTTGGCGTGCTGATCCCGTTGCTGCCGATCTCCGGCCGGATCGATCCGCAACTCGATGTCGCCTTCCGGACCAATTTCTATCTGGTCGAAAGCCTGCTGACCGGCCGGCTCGATGTTGCGCTGGCCCTGCTGCAGCACATGATCCTTCCCGCGGTGGCGCTGGCGCTGCCGTTCGCGGCGCTGGTGGCGCGCCTTCTGAAGGCGTCGCTGGCGGAAGCCGAAGACCAGGACTACGCGCAGATCGCCCGCGCCCGTGGGTTTTCGCGGCCGGCTATCCTGTGGCGCGAGGTGTTTCCCAATGCGCTGATTCCAACGGTCGCACTCGGTGGCGTCCAGGTCACGCTGCTGCTCGGGGGCACCGTGCTGGTGGAACGCATCTTCTCCTATGAGGGCATCGGCAACATGGCGATCGACGCGGTGATCAACCGCGATTTTCCGCTGATCCAGGGGCTGATCCTGACCTTCGCCGTGCTCTTTATAGCGCTCAACCTCGCGGTCGATTTGCTGGTAAGGTTGCTGGACCCGAGGTTGCGTCATGGCTGATCTTACCCTCAGCGGTCCGATCGAGCGTCCGTCGCGGTGGCTAGCCTCCGTTGCGCGCGGCGGGACGCGGCTGTGGTGCGGCGGTACGCTGGTCGGCATCCTCTTCCTCATCGCGCTGCTGGCGCCGCTGCTGGCGCCGCACGACCCGATCGAACAGGATCTGTTAGCGGCGCAATTGCCGCCGGCCTGGATCCAGGGCGGTGAATGGACCTATCCGCTGGGCACCGACAGCCTCGGCCGCTGCGTGCTGTCCCGCCTGATGTACGCGGCGAGGACCGCGGTCGCCGTGGCGCTGATCGCGGCCTCGCTGGCGGCGGCGATCGGGATCGCGTTCGGCCTGATCGCCGGCATGTTCGGCGGCTGGATCGACCAGGGCGTTTCGCGCCTGATCGATGTCTGGATGGCGTTTCCCCCGGTGTTGCTGTCGATCGTGCTGGCGGCGGTGATCGGAGCCGGGCTGACCTCGGTGATCGCCGCCATCGTGGTCGTCGACTGGACGCGGTTCGCGCGGGTGGTTCGCGCCGAGACCATGGTGCAGCTGCAGCGCGACTACGCCGCGGCCGCGCGCGTCCTCGGATTGAGCCGCGGCCAGATCCTGCGGCTGGAGATCCTGCCCAATCTCGTTCCCCTGATCGTCACCTTGCTCGCGGTCGAGATGGGAATCGCGATCCTTGTCGAGGTGATATTGTCCTTTGTCGGCATCTCGGTCGCCGGCGACGTCCCGACCTGGGGCGGGATGATCGTCGAGGGACGCCAGATCGTCTATCAGTCGCCCTGGATCATGGCGCTTCCGATCGTCAGCGTCATTCTCAGTGTGATCGGATTCAATCTTCTCGGCGACGGCCTGCGCGCCGCGCTCGACCCGGTGCAGCGCCGATGACCGCCGTTCTTGCCGTCCACGATCTGCATGTCGCGATCGGCGAGCGCGGCAGGGCCGCAAACGTGCTGCGTGGCGCCAGCCTGGAAGTTGGCGCCGGCGAGGTGAGGGGACTGGTTGGCGAATCCGGCGCCGGCAAATCGATGCTCGGGCGCGCCGTGCTCGGCCTGCTGCCGGCCAACGCCGTGATCGGCGGCGGGACCATTCTGTTCGAGGGACGCGATCTCTTGGCGATGCCGGAGCCGGAGCGGCGCGGCTTATTGGGCCGCCGCATCGCGCTGATCCCGCAGGATCCGATCACCTCGCTCAATCCGGTCAAGCGGGTCGGCGCGCAGATTGCGGTCACGCTGCGGCATCACCTTGCGCTGTCGAAACGCGCTGCGCTGGAGCGCGCGACGGAGCTGCTCGCCGAAGTCGCGATCCGCGAACCGCGGCGGGTTCTGGAACTTTATCCGCACGAAATCTCCGGCGGAATGCGGCAGCGCGTCTTGATCGCGATGGCGTTCGCCTGCGACCCCGGCCTTGTCATTGCCGATGAGCCGACCACCGCGCTGGATGTCACCGTGCAGCGCCAGGTGCTGCAGCTGGTCGAACGCCTCCGGCAGCGCCACGGCGCGGCGGTCCTGTTCATCACGCACGACCTCGGCGTGGTCGCGAAAATCTGCCGGACCATGACCGTGCTGCATGCCGGGCGCGTGCTTGAGGAGGGCGAGACCGCCGACGTGCTGGCACGACCGCGCCATCCCTATACGCGCGCGCTGCTGGCGGCGACGCCGCGTGCCGATCGGCCGGCCGAAGCGCTTCGCCCGGTTCCGCCGGCACTGATCGAAAGCCTGTGGTCGGAGGCGCATCGGCTGGACCGGCTCGACGTCGCGGGGCGGGCATGACCGATATGCTGCTCCGAACCGGCCGTTTGAGCTTCGCCTATCCGGAGCGATCGTCTTCGTTGTTCAAGCGGGCGGCGATGCGCGAGTTGGTGAAGCGGGTGGACCTCGCGGTGCCGCGCGGCTCCGTGCTGGGTCTCGTCGGCGAGTCCGGCTCGGGCAAAACCACGCTGGGCCGGCTCTTGGTGCGTCTGCTGCAGCCGACATCGGGCGGCATCCAGTTCGACGGCGTCGAGATCGGCAACCTCACTGAGGCTGAGCTGCGACCGCTGCGCAAGCGGATCCAGATGATTTTCCAGGACCCGCAATCATCGCTCAATCCCCGTCTGCGGCTGGGTGTAACGCTGACGCGTCCGCTGCAGATCTATGGACGCTTGCAAGGAAGGCAGGATCAGCGCGATCGCGCGGCAGCGTTGCTCGATCTGGTTGGGCTACCGACCGGCCTGATGGATCGCTATCCGCACGAGCTGTCGGGAGGCCAGCGCCAGCGCGCCGGGATAGCGCGGGCCCTGGCGCTGGAGCCGGACTTCATCGTCGCCGACGAGATCGTGTCCGGCCTCGACGTGTCGACCCAGGCGCATATCCTGCTGCTGCTCAGGGAGCTGCGCGCGCGGCTCGGTCTCACCATGGTGTTCATCAGCCACGACCTGTCCGTCGTCCGCGTGCTCTGCGACGACGTCGCGATCCTGCAGCACGGCGAGATCGTCGAATACGGCCCGGTGGCCCGGATTTTCAACTCGCCGCAGCATCCCTATACGCGGCAGCTGCTCTCGGCAATTCCACTGCCTGACGTCGAGCCGGGCTGGTTGGATGATTCCAGCCCTTTTTTTTTATCCCACCAGCGAGGATCAGCCGCATGACCAAGACCATCAAGGGTTCTGTCGTTCTCATCACCGGAGCCACCGGCGCGATCGCGCAGGCGCTGATCGCGGCGCTCACGGCGCGGGGCGTCGCCAAGATCTACGCCGCCGCGCGGGATATTTCCGGGCTTGTCGCCTCCGGCCATCTGGTGCCGCTCAAGATGGACGTCAGGAGCGACGACGACGTCAAGAAGGCGGCTGCGGTCGCGACCGACGTCACACTGCTGATCAACAATGCCGGTGTCAACCATAACACCAGCTTCATGACCGCTCCCGACATGGCGATCGCGGTCGAAGAGATCGAGGCCAACTATTTCGGACCGCTTCGGGTGACGCGGGCATTCGCGCCCGCGCTGATCGCCAATCACGGCGCCGTGCTCAACCTGCTGACGATATTGGCGCGGGTGAACCTGCCGTTCATGGGATCGTATTGCGCCTCCAAGGCGGCGGCGCTCAGCCTGACGCAGGGCTTGCGCGGCGAGCTGGCGCCGCAGGGAGTCCATGTCGCCGGTGCGCTGCCCGGCGCGGTCGACACGCGGATGACCGCAGGGCTTCCGATCCCGAAGATGACGCCGGCGGAGGCGGCAGCGGAGATCCTCGACGGATACGAGGCCGGCGAGGAGGATATCAATGTCGGCGAAATGGCGCGCGGCATCGCCCAGGGTCTTGCCCACGATCCAAAGGCGGTTGAACGCCAGATGGCTTCGCCGGGCTGAGCCTATTGCCGAACGAAGAGTTCATGACAGGTCGAACGCGAAACAAAGGAGTAATTCATGAAGACGTCCAGATTTTTGCTGACCGCACTTGCCACCCTAGCGATGGGGCTTTCGCCACGGCTGGCATCGGCGGATGCGATCCCGGGCCTGCGCGGCCACGATCATACCGGCATCACCGTGCCGGACGTGAAGGCGGCCACCGCCTTCTTCACCGATGTGCTGGGTTGTTCCCATGCGATGTCGTTCGGGCCGTTCTCGGATGACAAGGGAACCTTCATGCAAGACGTCGTCAACGTCAATCCGCGCGCGGTGATCGATGAGATCAGCATGGTCCGTTGCGGCTTTGGCTCCAACATCGAACTGTTTCAATACCAGGCGCCCGACCAGGCCAAGACGCTGCCCAAGAACAGCGACTTCGGCGGGCATCATATCGCGCTCTATGTCGACGACATCGACAAGGCCGCCGCCTATCTCAAGTCCAAGAACGTCACGACCATGCAGGGGCCGATCCCGGTCAAGGAAGGGCCGGCGGCCGGGCAGTCGATCCTGTACTTCCTCACGCCATGGGGCCTGCAGATGGAGTTGATCAGCTACCCGCAGGGAATGGCGTATGAGAAAGGCGCCAGTTCAGTGCTGTGGATGACCACGGATCCAGCGAAGTAGGCGGCTTTGCGGGCGGCAGGCGGCAACGGTCGAAACCACCTGCCGCCGCCCTTCAAATCGGCTTGAACGCCAAATAATTACGTCAAGGAAGCCCCAGCGGGAAACCTGCCGGTCGCGCCACGCGCCGGTTGATAAATTCCGTCTGTCTCACCATTTCTATTGTGACTTGCGGTATTAATCCGCAACGCCGCGCGCCAAAAAAAGCTACAATCGAAATTCACCAAACGACAGGCCGTCCACCCATGAATGCTCGCGAACGCACTAACTCGACACCGGTCGACCCCGTGAAACTCGACCGGCTCGCCGAAGTCGCCATCAAGGTCGGGTTGCAACTCAAGCCGGGACAGGACCTGCTGGTGACCGCGCCGACCGTGGCGCTGCCTTTGGTGCGCAAGATCGCCGAACATGCCTACAAGGCCGGCGCTGGCCTCGTGACCCCGATCCTGTCCGATGAGGCCGTCACGCTGTCGCGCTATCGGTTCGGGCAAGACGATGGCTTCGATCGGGCCGCCGACTGGCTCTATGACGGGATGGCGAAGGCCTTCGCCGGCAACACCGCGCGGCTCGCGATCGTCGGCGACAATCCGATGCTGCTGTCCGGCGAGGATCCGGCCAGGGTCGCGCGCGCCAGCAAGGCCAATTCCATTGCCTACAAGCCGGCGCTCGAACGAATCGTCAATTTCGACATCAACTGGAACATCATCGCCTATCCGGCTCCGTCATGGGCAAAGCTGGTGTTTCCCCACGACGAAGAGGATGTCGCGGTCGCAAAGCTTGCCGATGCGATCTTTTCGGCCTCACGGGTGGACAATGACGATGCCATCGCGGCGTGGCAGAGGCACAATGCCACGCTGCGCAGCCGGACCGAATGGTTGAACGGACAAAGATTCGATGCCCTGCATTACTCCGGACCTGGCACCGACCTGACGATCGGGCTGGCCCATGGTCACGAATGGCAAGGCGGCGCCTCGACGGCAAAAAACGGGATCACCTGCAACGCGAATATCCCGACCGAGGAGGTTTTCACCACGCCGCATGCAAGGCGAGTCAGCGGGCAGGTCGTCAGCACCAAGCCGCTGTCCTACCAGGGCTCGCTAATCGAGGACATCGCGGTGCGCTTCGAGGAAGGGCGCATCGTGGAGGCAAAAGCCAGCCGCGGCGAGGAAGTCCTGAACAAGGTCCTCGATACCGACGAGGGCGCCCGCCGGCTCGGCGAAGTGGCGCTGGTGCCGCATTCCTCGCCGATTTCGAAAAGCGGTTTGTTGTTCTTCAATACGCTGTTTGACGAGAACGCCGCCTGCCACATCGCGCTCGGCCAATGCTATTCGAAATGCTTCGTCGACGGCGCGACGCTGACGCCCGAGCAGATCGCAGCGCAAGGCGGCAACAAGAGCCTGATCCACATCGATTGGATGATCGGCTCGGACAAGATTGACATCGACGGTCTTTACGCCGACGGCCGGCGCGTGCCGGTATTCCGGAAGGGCGAGTGGGCCTGACACCGGGACGTTTCCGGGCGGAGCGGGTAAGGTTCGCGTAAAAAAAGCGCGTAAAAACAAAGGCTGGAGCACCGATTCTGCCGCAATCAGGCTCTGACTCCCGCGGGTTTGAATCGATAACCGTAAGGAAAGTTTAAAAGATTATTACTAGCTTGGCGGCGATCTTCGCCAAGCTGCAGCTTTAGGCATCTTGAGTCGATTTCAAGTTTTCCGTTGGGGGGCCGGGATGTCGCGTGCACTGATTGAAACCAGCAACATCGTTGTGAATTTGACGCCGATGCCGATCGAGCCGTCCTGGATCATCGAGGGCAATCCGGTTGCGCAATGGTGCGTTCTGTCAAAAAGCGCCGACGGGCTCGCTTCCACCATCGTCTGGGAGTGCAGCGAAGGGAAATTCGACTGGTACTATGATTGCGACGAGACCATACTGATCCTCGAGGGCTCGATCGTTCTTGAAAACGATACCATGCATCCGACCCGCTACGGCGTCGGCGACGTGATCTTCTTCAGACACGGCGCGCATGCCAAATGGCATGTCGAAGGCCGCGTCCGGAAGCTGGCGTTCTGTCGGACGACCCAGCCGTTTCTGTTCGGCTTCGCGCTGCGGGCGATCAACAAGATCAAGCGGACGCTGATGCCTTCCGGGAAGCGGCAGTCCGCGAGCCTGGTTGGCTCCGCCTGAAGTCGGCCGGCAAGCAGGCGCCGACGCGAGACTCCCTATTCATGGATGTCGACGACGATCTTGCCGGTGGTGTCCTTGCTTTCGAGCGCGCGGTACGCTTCGTCGACCGTCGATAGCGTGAAATGCCTGGGATCGACGCGGGGCACGACCTTGCCCGCTTCAATCAGCCGGGTTGCTTCGCGCAGGATATCGCCGTGATGCGCCCGGCCTTCTCCGGTCAACATCGGCAGCAGCGTAAACACGCCTGAATAGGTCGCGGCACGAAACGAGAGCGGTGCAAGCGCGTGGGTGTCCCAGCCAAGCGCGCTTACCACATGACCGAACCGGCCGACCGCGTTGAACGATGCATCGAGGGTTGTGCCGCCCACGGTGTCGTAGACGACATCGAAGCCCCGTCCGCCGGTGAATTCGGCGACGTAATTTTCCACGGGCATCTGCCGATAGTCGATCGCAACCGCGCCAAGCCGTTCGATGAAGGACTTGCTTGCCGCCGAGCCGGTCGCGAACACCTCGGCTCCGAACGCCCACGCGATCTGGATGGCGACGTGACCGACCCCTCCGGCGCCCCCCTGGATCAGCACTTTCTGATGGGAATGCACGGCCGCGCGATCGACCAGCCCCTCCCACGCGGTGATGAAGATCAGCGGAATCGCCGCGGCCTCTCGCATGGTGAGGTTGGCTGGTTTCGGCGCCAGCAGATCGGCGTCGACCGCAGCATATTGCGCCAATGAACCCTGCAGACCGCCGACGCCGCCTGTCATTCCATAGACTTCGTCGCCCTGCCGAAAAGCTGTCACGCCGTCGCCGACCGTTTCGACAACTCCCGCAAGATCGATACCCAGCACCGCGGGCAATGGCTGACGCGCGTGCGCGGCCTGGCCGGCTCGAATCTTTGTGTCGAGCGGGTTGACGGCACTGGCTTCGATCCGGACCAGAACCTGGCCCGGTTGAGGAGTTGGCCGGGGCATCGGCCCAATCCGGAATGCTGCGCCCGGGCTGTCGAGGATCGCGGCCTGCATGGTTTTTGCCGATGTCATGGTGGTCTCTCCAGCGATAGATCACGGCCGGGCAACGGCCGGCAGCGCCTGCGCCCCGTCAGGTGAGCCTCAGCCTGTAGAACTCCGTCGCCGTCTTCGAAAACAGCGCGGTCTTTTCGCCTTCGCTGCAGGGCGCGGCGAGGCGCTTGAAAGCGTTGAAGATCACCTGATAGCTGCACTGGCCTTTATCAGGCGGAAAATTGCTTTCGAACATCGCTCGCGCGGGGCCGAAAGCCTCGATGCAGGTCTCGATATAGGGGCGCCACGCCGCGGCCAGTTCCTGCGAGGAGGGCGGCAGTGGACGTTCGTGAAAATCATGACCGAGCAGACGCATCCCCAGGCCGCCAAGCTTCACCACCACATTGGGGCATTTGGCGATCTCAAGGATCGATCGCTTCCAAACCGGGAAAATCTCCTCGCGCCGGTTGGCATAATTGCCGATGCCGGCCGGACCGCCGCAATGATCCAGCACGATCCGGGTATCCGGAAAGGCGCGGGCGAGATCGATGAGCTCGCCGATCTGCGGGTGAAACAGCCAGGCATCGAAACTCAGGCCCAATGGGGCGAGGCAGGCGAAACCCTTGCGGAAGGTGGAATCGAGCAGCAGGCCTTTCGGCCGCGTGGCATACATGCCGGCGACGTCAGCATCCGCGTCCCAGGCGGTAGAGTGCCGGATGCCGCGAAAGCGACCCTGGCCGGCGCCGATTTCCGCCTCGAGCACGGGGCGCGCGCCGTCGCCCAGCAACAGATTGACGTGGCCGACGATGCCGGCGCAGACGGCGGCGGGACCGTAGCCGCCGCTCGCGCTCATCGCCGCGGCGCCGTTGGCGAATTCGACTTCGCCCACAGGACGTAACGCTTCCGGCCCCTGAGCGCGGTACATCGAGCGGGCCTCGACATAAACCGTCGCAACAACGTTGTGGCCGGAGGCGATGTCGGAGCTGATCTCCTCGATCAGATAGCGCTGGCCGTCACGATCCCACAGATGATGGTGGGGATCGACGATCGGGCGCGCCGGATCGATAATCCCCTCCTGGCGCAAGGCGAGCCAGTCCGGGCGCGGGTCGGCATAGAGGCCGCTCTTCGAGGGGGGCAGTTTGCTGGCGGCCATGACTTCATTCCCTCACTTCCACGAGCTTGGTCCAAATTAGGCGTTTGTGGCTGATCGGCGCAAGTCGGGCAGAATAATACCGGCCTTGAGCTAGATCAGTCCGCGAAGTTTCAATTCGCGGTAGGTGTTTTCCTGGTTTTCGAGCAAGGAGAACGCGATGTCTGCGCCGAAAATTCTTGTCGTCTTCTTCTCTCGTTCGGGAACGACGCGTCGGATCGCGACGGCCCTTTCGGCAACGCTCGGCGGCAGCATCGAAGAAATCGTCGAGGGTCGAGGCCGTGATGGCTTTCTCGGCTATTGGAGGTCGATCATCGAAGCCCGGCGCGGGCATTTGCCCAGCATTCTGCCTGCCAAGAATGATCCGTCATCCTTCGATCTGGTGGTGATCGGAACACCGGTTTGGGCCTGGTCAGTGTCTTCGCCGGTTCGGTCTTATTTGACTGCAAACAAGGACCGTCTGCCTGCAGTTGCGTTTTTCTGTACGCTTGGCGGCAAAGGCAGCGAAACGGCCTTCGCGCAGATGCAGGGCATCATTGGCAAACCTCCTCGCGCCACATGCGCCATCACCGCGCGGGATGTGGCCTCCGGTGGAGGAGCTTCGCAACTTGCCGATTTCGTCGCGGCACTGCAGAGGCACGTTTAGTCACTCAGATCGCTTGAGGCGCAACGGGGATCCCGCGGGCTGCTTCGCCGAATTTCCAGCGTTTTGCCGGCACTTCCACGGCGAGCTGCCAGTTTGAGGACACTTCGATGCGACAGATCAAACGGTGCGCCGACTCAAGAAAACGCTATTTCAAACCCCGTCGAGAATGATGACCGTCGGTGTTCCCGGCAGCGAATCTCGCGAGATCATCAGGGTGCGCTCGGTCCGCACGTCGATTTCGAATTGCTGGCCGATCTTGCGCATGAATTCGTCGAGCGGCGTCGTGAAGCGATGCATCGGCAGCACGACGGAGGCGCGCAAGCGCCGTGTGATATCTGAGATACCGTCGAGCGACATCGTATAGGTGCCGTCGATCGGCACCATCACGATGTCGAGCCGGCCGATCGCCGCGAAATGGCTGTCGTCGAGTTTGTGGTGCAGGTGGCCGAGATGCCCGATGCAGAGGCCGGCGACCTCGAAGATGAAGATGGAGTTGCCGTCCTTGATCATCTCCGAATTCGAATCGTCGCCGAAATAGCGGCGGATGTCGGTCGGCACATTGCGGATGAAGACATCGCCGATGCGCTGCGCGATCTTCGCTGGCTTGCCGTCGTCGCCCCAGCCGTGCAGCACGTAGGGGATGCGCGGGTCGGGGAACAACGAGTAGTGCGTGCTGTGCGCCCGGTTCATGGTGACGACGTCGGGCAGCCGGCCCACGGTGTAGGCGCCGTTGTAGTCCGTCGCGATCCGCACACCGCCGGGTGTGTCGATGTAATAGGTGGAATGGCCGGCATAGGTGATCGCGACTTCGTCCGCGTCTGCGGCAAGCCGGTGAAGACCGACCGGCGTGGCGCGCGGCGGCGCACTCGACATCGCAAGGCATTCGCTGGTGCGCGGGGAGTCCTGGGCAGCGGCCTGACTGATCAGAGGGCCCAGCAAACCAAGGACAACGGCAAGCAATCGCAGCATGGCAGGTCCGCTTCCGGTGACATCCGGATTGGGATTGTAGCGCCGAATGATGCTTGCGTCATGCTCGCGATCACGCATGTCTGTGCCGCCGCCGCCGTGAGAGCAAGGTGATGATTTGAATTACCGCTCCCGGGAAATTCCATCTAGAATTTTCTGCCTCAAGGTCCGGGTTTCGCCGTCCAATGCGGCGCGAGCTGGGCGGTCGATCCCGGAGAATGGATGCCCGAACCGATCGATCGTCAACGTCGCCTCATCCTCGGAACGGCCCTAACGGGAGCTGCCGCCATGGACTTCACCCTGACCCGACCGGCCTTTGCCGAGGCTGGCCAAACCGCAGCGCTCCCGCGCGCGCCTTCGTCGCGCCGGCTGGAGCCGCTCCGTCACGTCGATGCCGGTGTTCTCAACATCGCCTACTACGAGGAAGGGCCGGCGGAGGGGCCAGTGGTGATGCTCCTGCACGGCTTTCCGTTCGACATTCATTCCTATGTCGATGTCGCCCCTCTGCTTGCCGCCAAGGGCTGCCGCACCGTTGTTCCTTATTTGCGCGGCTACGGTCCGACCCGCTTTCTCGATCAAACGACGCCGCGTTCGGGAGAACAGGCTGCGATCGGCGCGGACCTCATGGCGCTGATGGATGCGCTTGGGATCAGGCGGGCGGTGTTCGCTGGCTATGATTGGGGCGGGCGGGCCGCGTGCGTCGCGGCGGCGTTGTGGCCGGAGCGATGCACGGGTCTCGTTTCGGTGAACAGCTATCTGATCCAGGACATCGCCAGGGCGATGGTTCCGGCGAAGCCGGAGCGGGAGGTCGCGCTCTGGTACCAATACTATTTTCAGCTTGAGCGCGGTCGGGCGGGCCTTGCCGCCAACCGGCGCGAGATCGCCAGAATATTATGGAAGCAGTGGTCGCCGAACTGGCATTTTGACGACGCGACCTTCGATCGGACAGCCGTGGCCCACGACAATCCCGACTACGTCGATATCGCGATCCATAGCTATCGCCATCGCTTTGGCCTCGCCGACGGCGATCCGCAATATGCCGGCCTGCAACGCCGCCTGGCGGCGCTGCCTGCCATCACCGTCCCCGCCATCACGCTGGACGGCGACGCGGATGGCATCGCTCCTCCGACCGACGGCACCGCGTCGGCAGCGAAGTTCACCGGCCGCCGCAGCCACCATGTCATCCCGCGCGCGGGTCATAATCTTCCGCAGGAAGAGCCGGAGGCGTTCGCGACTGCTGTGATGGAATTGATCAGGACGTAGGCCGCAGCCGCTTAACCGCGCCGCGGGCTGATCTTCCAGGTTGTCGCCAGGATGGCTGCGGTCAAGAGCCCGCTGACGAGCGCGGCCGCCGGAATTGCCAGCGTCAGCGCCGCGGTCGCCGCCCATCCGATCGAGGAAAAGGCTTCCGCGAACGTCGCCAGCCGCGACGAGGTCTGGCGGCGGCGAAACTGGCTGCGCCGCGCCTGCACGCGGAACCAGAGCTGGATCGCGGTGGCGGACGCCGCCGCAATGGTTACGCCGACCGCGGTGACTGCCGCCTGCAGCGGCGTGGCAAACAGCAAGGCCGCCACCAGCGGCGCGAACAGCGCGCCGATCGCGATCAGCACCACTTCGATCTTGGCGCGGATCACGCGCGAGGAGGGCAGCGGCGCGGTCGCCACGAGATCGGGAGCGTCCTCGCCTGATATCGTGAGCCACGCCAGGCCGCCGGCAAGCTGGCCCGCCGCCATCACGACAATCGGCGTGATCAGCACGATGGCGACCGAGCTGTCGCTGAAACTTCGCCACAGCATCAGCGCCGGCGGCACCAGATAGAGCAACTGCATCAGGCTCTGCGATACCAGCCAGGGATCTCGCCGCAGCAGCGTGAACTCTTTCCAGCGCAACGCCTGTTGCCGCGAGCCCGAGCGAAACGCCCGTGCCCGGGAGCGGTGGTGGGCGGGTGCGGTATTTGCCGAAACGCGGGCCGCCGTCTCGGCAAATCTCGCCGAGAAGGTCGCCATCACGGCGCCGAGCAGCACAAGACCAAAAGCCAGCAACAATAGCAGCGCCTCGCCATCGCCAAGAACCGCGCGTGCCGGCCACCAGACGATGCTGTCTTTATCGGGCGCAAACGCCGCGGCGGTGTCCGAGGTCAGAATCGCGAACCGCGACAGCGTGCCGTAAGACAGGATCGCCGCGACCTGCAGCGCAATCACAAAGCCGGCGCCGATGATGGCCGCGAGAATTTGGGCGACCAGCCGGGTTCGGCTCGGGCCGATGGTTCGAAACAGCATGATGGTCACCGCGATCGCAACCGCCGCGGCGCTCACGCCAATGGCGGCGACGACACCGTAAGCCGCGAGCCACCTGACGCCGCCGCCGATCACGAGAACATCGATGAACGGCGTCGAGAACAACAGCGCCATGGCGGTTACCGCCAGCGCGATCGCGGCGAGGCGGATCGAAAACACCTCGGCCAAGCGGACCGGCGAGGACATGATCAGATCGAGATCGGCGCGGGCGTAAAACACCCGCGTCACCGATTCGATCGCCTGCGACAGCATCAGGGCCCACGCCAGGAATATCGTCGCGGTGATGACGATGAGCGCGGATTTGTCGAGCGGCGCCTGCAGGTCGGCGTACCTTCCGATCACGGCATAGGCCGGCAGATGCATCAGCGCGGCGAAGACCAGCAGGCCGATGATCGCGACGCGCTTTCGACGGCGCCGGCCGGCCGTCATCATCGCGAGCCATTCGCGCCATGCCAGCCGGATTTCGTGCCGGGCAAACCAGGTCAGCGCGGTCGAACTCATGCGGCGGCGGCTTCGGTGTCGACCAGCGCGATGAACATGTCCTCGAGGCTGGTGTCGTTTTTCCCGTTCTGCTGACGCAGCTCCGCGAGCGTACCTTCGGCGACAAGCCGTCCCGCCGCGATGACGCCGATGCGGTCGGCCATGCGTTCGGCCACTTCCAGAATATGCGTGGTCATGATGACGGTGCAGCCGGCGCGCACGCGTTCCCCGAGCAATCCCTTGACGTGACGGGCGGACACGGCATCGAGGCCGGTAAGCGGCTCGTCCAGGATAATGAGGCGGGGATTGTGTACCAGGGCCCCCGCCAGCGCGACCTTCTGGCGCATGCCCTTGGAAAATCCCTCGCAGCGCTCGTGCAGGTTCGGTTCCAGGCCGAGCGAGGCGAGCAGGTCTCGCGCGGATGGTTCCGCGATCGACGCGGCGATGCCCCAGAGCCCGGCGACGAATTCGAGGTACTCCAGCGGGGTGAGCTTGTCATAGATCATCGGCTCGTCCGATACCCATGCCGTGATTTGCTTGGCGGCGACCGGGTCGTTGAGCGCATCGATACCGAGTACGGAGACGGAGCCGGCGTCGGGCCGCAACAGACCGGCCACCATCCGCAAGGTGGTAGTCTTGCCGGCGCCGTTTGGCCCGAGCAGGGCATAGAATTCGCCGGTGCGGACGGTGAGATCGAGCGCGTCGACCGCAAGACGGTCATAACGCTTTGTTAACCCTCGCACCTCGAGAGCGGATTGATCGGACTTCATGGTGTCGGGACGATCCAGGTTTGCAGCCGCAAGAACCATGGACCGAAAACTATTTCGCCGCGGTGAATCGGCGACTGCAAATCCCCGCAATGCGCGCAAGTCGCCAACACTGGTCGCGCCGAGGCGAAGAACCCCTCGTCACTTCTGGAGGATCTGCCGCCACACGTCGCCGAGAATCGCCGGCTCCCGGGGCGGCAGATAGGTGAGGCCGGCCGCCCGACCGAGGTCAGCGACGGTTCCGTCGGCCTGCAGGCCGGTCAACGCCTTGTTGACCGCCACCAGCAGGTCCGGATCGCTGGCGAGGCCAACATAGCCGCGATTGGCGCCGACCGGATAATAGTAACCGGAGGCGGCGAGCCGGGTGTCGGGATGGACGGCGCGGTAAGCGTCGAACCGGCGCAGGTCGAGCAGGGTGGCGTCGAAGTCGCCGCGATCGACGGCGCCCAGGAGATCGTCCCGGCCGGGGACCAGATGCGTGATGTTATCGATCAGCCGCCCCTTGTCGAATGTCATCAGAATAGCGTCGGCGAGCGTCCCGCTTTCGACGGCCAGGCGCAGTCCAGCCAGATCGCCAACGCCGGCGATGCGGCGCTCGCGTGCCTTTTCGAGCGCCTTGGGACCAAGCACGATTGTCAGTGCCGAATAGATGTAGGGCTGGCTCGGCGCAAGCACGCCAAGCGGCACCCGGCGCCTGCGATCGTCGCGTGTAGCGCCGTCGAAATCGGGTAGCTTCGCGGTCTTGACGCCCGGAACGACAAGGGAGTCTTTCGTCAGTGCGTAACCGCCGACGAGCGAGCAGCGGCCGTCCGAGAGCAGGGCATTGGCTTCGAGCGCCGGGCTCGAATCCTCATCGAGCTTGCTTTCGATCCACTGTATTTTCAGCGGCCGGCCGAGCCGGTCGGCGACGGCTTGCGCGAGCGCGACGTCAAACCCGCTGTCGGGCTTGCCGCGATGATGCACGGAAAGCGGAGACAGATCCTCGTCGAGACAGACTTTCAACGGCTCCTCAGCGGCGTGCGCCGTCGTGGCCGTCGCCGCCAGCAGCAGTGCCGCAGCGGCTGTCGCAAGCCAGGTTCTCATGGATTCCTCCGGCTCGATACATAGGCCCAGATCTCGGCGATCTGCTCTTCGCTCAAGAGGTCGCCCCAAGGCGGCATCCTGCCGTTCTTGCCCTGCTTGACCGTGGTGACAAAGCGCGTCCGGTCGTCGGGAAATGCGCGCAGGTCCGGCGTGACGGTGCCGGCATTGACCATATTGGGCCCATGGCAATGCGAGCACTTCTGCGCATAGGTTCTCTTGCCGAGGTCGATTTGCGGCGGATCGCCGCCGCCGTTTGGTTGCTGTGCGGCGACCGGTATTGTCACGTCAGCGATAACTGCTGCCGCAACGGCGGCGCAAAACGCCGCCGTCCACACGTGCACTCTTTCCGTCACCTGCGATCCGCGATCAGTTCTTTACCGCGAACACCCACAGCGAACCGCCGGTCGGCACTTTGGCGAGCCGCTCATCGCCGGAGAAGATCGAGTAGACGCCGCCATAGCCGCTGGTGACAGCGACATATTGGACGCCGTCCTGCTGCCAGGTCACCGGCTGCCCCTCGATGCCCGAGCCGGTTTGGAAGCTCCACAGCTTCTTGCCGTCGTTGGCATCGAACGCTTCAAACTCGCCGGTCAACTGGCCGGAGAACACAACCCCGCCGGCGGTCGACAGCACGCCCGAGAAGCGCGGGATATCGCTCGGTACTTCCCACTTCGTCTTTCCGCTCATGGGATCGATCGCCTTGAGGTGGCCGCGCGGTCCGTCACCCCAGTCCCACACGTCGGTCAGATCCATGCCGACGTACCATTCGCCGGCCTTGTAGGTTGCCGGCTCGCTCTTGTAGTGGCCGCCGAAGGCAAGCGTATTGGCGTAGGCCAGCCCGGTCTGCGGATTGAACGACATCGGCTCCCAGTTCTTGCCGCCGAGGATGGACGGATAAACGGTGACCTTCTTGCCTTCGCGGGCGTCCTTGACGATGTCCGTCTCGATCGGACGGCCGGTCTTCATGTCGATGCCGGAAGCCCAGTTGACCTTCACGTAGGGATTGGCCGCAAGCAGTTTCCCGTCGGTCCGGTCGAGGACATAGAAGAAGCCGTTACGATTGGCATCCATCAGCACCTTGGTCGGCTTGCCGCCGACGTTGAGGTCGGCGAGCACCATCTCGGCGACGGAATCATAGTCGAACGGATTGTTCGGCGAGAACTGATAGTGCCATTTGATCTTGCCGGTCTTCGGTTCGAGCGCGAGGACCGAGCAGGTGTAGAGATTGTCGCCCGGGCGCACGGCCGAATTGAACGGTCCCGGGTTGCCGATGCCCCAATAGACCGTGTTCAGCTCCGGGTCATAGGAGCCGGTGATCCATGTCGATCCGCCACCCAGCTTCCAGGTGTCGCCCTTCCAGGTGTCGCCGCCGGGCTCGTCGGGGCTGGGAATGGTATGGGTGCGCCACAGATGCTTGCCGGTCGCCGGATCCCAGCCATCGATGAAACCGCGGGTGCCGAACTCGGCCCCGGAGATTCCGGTCAGGACCACGCCGTCGGCGACCAGCGGCGCCACCGTCATCGAATAGCCCTCCTTGATGTCGGCCGCCTTTTGACGCCAGAGTTCCTTGCCCGTCGCGGCGTCGAGCGCGATCACGTTGGCGTCGAGCGTGGTGCGGAACAGTTTGCCGTCATGGATCGCGGCGCCCCGATTGATGATGCCGCAGCATACGATCCGGGGCGTTTCAGCCGGATACTCGACCTTGGTCTTCCAGATCTGTTTGCCGGTCTTTGCGTCGACCGCCATCGTGGCGGCGTGGGTGGTGACATAAAGAACGCCCTTGTAGACGATCGGCTGCGACTCTTCGCTTCGATCATCGGCCAGGCTGTAATTCCAGACCGGAACCAGATTTTTGGCGTTGTCCTTGTTGATCTGCGTAAGCGGACTGAACCGTTGCAGGTTATAGCCCATACCGTAATTGAGCACGTTCGAGGTGTCGGTCGCCCCCTTGTTCAATTGATCGGTCGTCTGGGCACTCGCACCGAACGGAGCGAGCATAGCGAAGCCTGCGACAAGCGCGATGCGTATCATGCGTTCCCTCCCAAGTTATGCGCGTCTATTCGCTGACGCTGCACGTCAACAATCTTCCTGAAATCCAATAGCGTCAATACGAAAACAAAGGACGCGTGCGTGCATCTCGATGCAACCGCAGTTGATCTGCAGCGGCACAACAAAGAAGAGCCTGTGCCCATTTTTTCCGCGAAACGAAACGTGGCGCGCATTCTGATGCGGCGCAACATCGGAAAATGAATCGATTTGGCTGGATTGGCGAGCGGGCAGGCGGGTCGCGTGGCGTCCTGAGCAATTCAGGGGACTTGCCGCGTGGCGGAATAATCGAGCTGCCGCGCTTCGCGCGTCAGTGCTGGATCATGGCTCCGGATCATGCCTTAGGGACCACTTGTCGCGACCCCGACCTCTACCGGCTGCAGCGCGGATGAATTGCAGCGCCAGCTGCCGCCATCGGCCTTCTGGAACGCGAAGGTCTTTTCAATTCTTACGCGATACCCCACCAGAAAATTGTCCCGGTTTCCGGGCGATGGCTTCGGCTTGCCCGACCTCAGGTCCCAGCAGGTGCCCGTGCAACTCGATGCGATCGGACTGCAGGCGGTGAAGGGCGAAAGAACCACCATTTCGACCGCGGCGATCACGGTGGCGTTCTGCTCGGCCACCTGGTGGTCGATCTGATGGACGCGATTTACCGAAAGGAAATCCTCGCAGGCGTTGGCCGAATGGATTTGCGCGACACATAGGTCCACGGCGTCGGCGTCGGGTGAAGGCGAAAGCTGATGCTTTCCAAAAACCCGCTTGGGGTCACCCTTGGCCGCAGCGACTTCGGCCAATCTGCTGGTGAAATAATCAGTCAGACAGCCTTCCGACGATGGCAGCTCCTGCAGCGGGACATTGTCCTTGTTGGCCAGGTCGCACTTTCGATCGCGTTCCCTGCCCCATCGTTCGAATTCGGCGAAGGCTTCGCGCGCCTCGTTTTCCTTCAACTTGGCTATCAGCGCCAAGACGTGTTCGTTGAGCTCGGTCTTTGCGAGCGCCAGTGAGGGATCGCTGCAGATCAGCACGCCGGCGGTGGTATTGGTGGCGAGGCAATCGAAATTCGGATCGGCCAATATTTCGATTCTTTCCTCGGTTTCCCGCAACAGGCATTCCCGGACCGATTTGAGGTCCCGGCTCGCAACGCTTTGCCTTCCAAAGATGCCGCAGCTCGAATTGCGATCCCTGATCCACGCGGCATTTTCCTCGATCGCAAGCCGGCGGTTCGGAAGCCTGTTCAGCCTTTCCGCGATCGCACTGGCGAGCCTGGGGGCCGCGCTGTTAAGCTCAGGGTCGCCACAAAACAATTGATCCGCGGGATCCTTGATTTCCCCACAATGATTTCTGGCAAATAGCGGCAGCATATCGCTGATCGATCGGTCCGACCCGGCGGATTCTTCTGCACGCGCAGGGTGCGCCAGCCCGACCTGGACCGCAATGACAGCCAGCACAATTGCCCGCATCCCAATCTCCACCCAAAGTAAAAAACCAAAATCTCCCGCGGCCATGGTAGCTTCTCGAACGTCGCGGCGAAATGATATTATTGCCGGGCTGTTGGTGCTGCCGGCCAATATTTGATGCCGGCGGCGGTCGTGATACCATGCATTATAGTTGGGACGTCGAACCGGGGTGGCGCGCTGATGCGCGGATTCGTTGAGGGCCAATGAATAGAACTTCTGTAACCGCCGCACCTTTACGCAGGTTGTCGGCCGGGTTTGCCTTGCAAGTCAGCGCGATCGTGATTTTTGGCTCGTGGTTCGGCGACGTCCTCGCTCAAAAACTCGTCGATCCGAATTCCGTCGCGCCCGAGTATCGTGCCGTTGCCGAAAAGCGGCGCGCCGAGCAAATCAAGCTGTTCGAATGCTCAAAGAAGGCGGACCTGGCCAAGGTACTGCGAAGGGATCGAGCTGCGTTCATCAGCGAGTGTATCGAGAAGTGACCGCGGGGCATGATTTGTCGCAGCCGCGCCGTGGCCGGCGATCTCGCGAAGGCGCCGGCACGGAGGGCGCCGCTCGGCCCGAATGGCGGCTCCCCGGCCGTCATCCGGTTTTAGTTGGACGGCGAAGTCAGCCCGCTCGGCGTGGCCAGATTCAGCGCCATCGCGGAATCCCGGCCGGGTAGGCCGGCAAGCGGGGGCATCTCTTCATACCGCATGACGCCATGATCATCGATCACAAACAGCGGCCGGTAGTTTCTGACATCGGCGTCCGTGACCATCGCCATCCGGCGATTGTCCAGCGCGAGCCAGTGATCGTCCAGCCGCGCCATCGCGACGGCGTGGTCCTCGCCATGGACGGTATCACGCATGACGACGATCCTGATATCGTCGGGTGAGACGCCGGCCAGCCGCAGCGCGACGAATTTTGCGATCGCATAATCCTCGCAATCCCCGGCGCCCGTGGCGAAGGTATCGAGCGGCGAACTCCATACGTCGATCTGGCCGTACTGGGCGAGATCGCTCATCGGCCTGATTGCCAGATTGATCGCGCGATTGATCTCGCCGAGGCGGGCGCGTCCCTCACGGGCTCTTGCATTGTCGACGATGGCCAGGAATCGCAGGGCGGCCGGCGATACACAGTGGGCGCGATCACCGTCGCAAAGCGCCAGCTGCACTCTTTCGTCGTCAAGCTTGCGCTCGACATCCAGCCATTTTTCCCGCAACGCACCGCCAGACAGTTGCGAAGCGAACAGTCCGAAAGGTTCGGCCGATTTCCGGATCAGATCCAGCGCGCCGGGGGAAATCAATGTGCCGGCCCTGAGGTCTGCTGCGGGTCCGAACCAGACCATGCCCCAGGCGAGCAGGACGACACGCCATGTCCGCGAATGACCGAAAAATCCCATCTGACACCCCCAGTCCGGGCGTCGGCGAGGCCCCTTAGCCAGCTCGCGACCGGATCATTTCAGTCGGGGATGATGGGCTGCGGGGCTTTTATTTCGCTTAAAGTCGATTGTTGCCGGCGGGAAAGCGCGAAACAGCCTGAAATTCGTCTCGCCACTTTGCAGAAAATTTTACCGATCTCACGTTGCGGGCGAGAAGCCACCGCGGAAGACACGCCATGGTTGCGCGAAGTGCAACTTTCTGCGGAGTATGGCTAATTCGTCGAAAATTGCTCGCAGTGTCATTCAGATCACAGTTTTAGCCCGGAAATTGGCGCATTGTCCCCGTGGAAATACGGGGCGAAGGTAAAAAAGGTATACGCTGCGTATTCTATACACGCGGCTACATCAAAACGCGTTACCTTTTGCCAAATATACGTCCCGGTTACTTTCCAAAGATGATCGAATACTTCGGCGCATGAGTATTCAATGCGAAAAAACCCCGCCGAGTGGCCGATGAAGAAACTTGCCTACAAGCAGTAGATGGTTTCGCAACGCTGTTCTCGATGGTATGCAAACCTAGACTATTGAAATTATATAAGTATTAACCATTTGCGGTGGCGCTTTTGAATTATGCCGGCAAATTTGACGCCAGCCTTTCCGCTGACGAATCGGGGCTGCATTCCAATGGCCACGTCCACGTCGAGACGGTTCATGCTGCGCATGTTCCTCCGGGCGCGATCATCGTCCCGGACGCGCAACTGCTTTTCAACGGAGATTTCAAGCGGTCCGGCGTCGATCTGATCCTTTCCAGGGACCATCAGGAACTGGTCCTGCATGATTACTTCAAGGGCGAGAAGCGCGCGGCGCTGTCCTCGCCTGATGGCGCCCATCTCACCGGCGATACTGTCAACGCGCTGGCCGGCAACGTCCAGTATGCGCAGGCTGACGGCAGCACCGCCGCCGGCCATATTATCGGTCATGTGACCAAGCTCGTCGGCACCGCGACCGCCGTCCGCAACGGCGTTTCCGTCATCCTGAACAACGGCGACAACGTCGAAAAAGGCGACGTGGTGCAGTCCGGATCGGACTCCACGCTCGGCATTACCTTCATCGACGGCACCGTGTTCGGTCTGTCGGCCAATGCGCGAATGGTGCTCAACGAGATGGTCTACGACCCGAACGGGTCGAACAATTCGTCGCTGCTCAGCCTGGTGGCCGGGACCATCACGTTCGTCGCCGGTGAGACCGCAAAGCACGGCGACATGAAGATCGACACGCCGGTCGCGACCATGGGCATTCGCGGCACCGCGGTTCTGTTTGCGGTCCACTTCAAGTTACCCAACGGTGTTCTCCTGCCGGAC
>NZ_SSNA01000020.1 GCF_004799445.1 Bradyrhizobium sp. | reverse complement strand
CGACCACGACCACGACCACGACCACGACCACGACCACGACTAAGGCCACTGAGCGATTGATCATGCATGGTCGCACATTGTTGTGGCTCTTCGGCGCCGGCCTCTGGGCCGGCGCCGTCTTCGCGGCTGAACCACAAGGTTTGCCCGGCGAAAACCCGCATCCGATCCATCTCGTCCGCCGCCCTGTCGCGCCCCTTTCCGCCATGGCGCAGCTCGGCCGGCAAATATTTTATGACCCGAGCCTGTCGTCGTCGGGCAAGTTGTCCTGTGTCTCGTGTCACAGTCCGGACCACGCCTACGGCCCGCCGAACGACGGGCCGGTGATGCTCGGCGGCCCCACGCTGACGCGGCAGGGCGCGCGTGCCGTCCCCTCACTGACCTATCTGGAAAGGCAGCCGGAGTTCAGCATCGGCCCGGATGATCGGGTGGCTGAGACCATGGATCTGGCGCAAATGGCCGCGCTCGCCCAGACCTCGACCCGCGCGCAGAAAACCGCGACGCAGACTTCGCAGAGCGCGGTGAACATCGTTCCGCAGGGCGGCATGTTCTGGGACGGCCGCGCTAACACACTGCAGATGCAGGCGGCCGCCCCTCTGCTTGACCCGCGCGAGATGGACGGCGGCAGCATCGAAACAGTCGCCGAGAAACTGCGTCATGCGCCTTATGCCAAAGGCTTTACGGACTTGTTCGGCGAGAGTATTTTCCGAAACCCGCAGATGCTGGTGTCTGAGGCGATGTTCGCCGTCGCGCGCTATGAGATCGAGGAGCCCAGTTTTCACCCTTATACGAGCAAGTTCGATTATTGGCTCGAGGGCAAGGCCCGCCTCAGCGACGGCGAAATGCGCGGCTATCGTTTGTTCAATGATCCGGACAAGGCCAATTGCGGCGGCTGCCATATTTCGCAGCCAAGTCCCGATGGATTGCCGCCGCTCTTTACCGATTTTCAGTATGAAGCCTTGGGCGCGCCGCGCAATGCCGCGCTCGCGGACAACGGAGACTCGCAGTATTTCGATCTCGGGGTTTGCGGACCCGTTCGCACCGACATCGCCGACCAGACTCAATATTGCGGCATGTTCCTGACGCCGACCTTGCGCAACACGGCCACGCGCCAAACGTTCTTCCACAACGGGGTGTTCCACACGCTGCAGCAGGTGCTCGATTTCTACAATCTCCGCGACACCGAGCCGGAGAAAATCTATCCGCGTGCGGTCGACGGGGCGGTCCAGAAATTCGACGATATTCCGTTGCAGTATCGGGCTAATGTCGACGTGAGCGATCCGCCCTTCGACCGGCATCTCGGCGAAACGCCGGCCATGACGGCGCAGGACGAAGCCGACATTATCGCATTCCTCAAGACTCTGAACGACGGATACGAGCCAGCAAAGTAAAGCGCGACGCTGCTTAAGCATAGAAACCGAAGCGAGTATCCTTGTCAGGCACTTAACCGTTCTGCGAGGCCAAGGCTCGCGAGGAAGATCGCCCTCATACGGCGGCGAACAGCGCAAGAGCGGGAAAATATGGCGAGGCGACTGAAGAATTTTCGGCGTGTGCTTCGAAGAGCGCGGCCTTGAGGCCGCGCTCTTCCAGATTGCGGGGCATTGCCGTATTCAAAACGGCGAAGCTTGTTTTATCGCTCGAATTTGAATGCGCCAGGCAGGACTTCTGTACCTTCCACCGCTACCGACTGCAAAGCCTTCGGGTCGAGCCCCAATGCCTTAAGGATAGTCGGGGCCACCTGCATGGTTTCGACCGGGCTGGTCACCGTTGACGAACCAATCTTCGGATTTGACAGCAACATAATGACGTTGGTGTCGTCGTGCGCGAAGCCGCCATGCTCGGCCTGCTTCTTGCTGCTCCCGGAGTAAGTCACGCCGACATTCGGCGTAACCAGGATATCCGGTGTCCGCGGATCGCCATGCGGTGGCAGGCCCGGTGCGTTAAACAGCTGAGCGAGCGCCGGCCCCGAGAAGATCTGCCCAATGCCCGCAGTATTCGCGTTGGCGGGGGATTGGGTTTCGAGCAAGGTGACCGCCTGAGCCGTGGTGCAGCTGTTGTTGAGCCAGATCATCGAGACGTCGTCTTCGGTCGGCCCGATGCCGGTGGGGTTGGAGGGCGATTCGGAAGTTGGCAGGCAATGGGCGTTGTCCAGAATGGTGGCTGGCGAGGTCGTCACCGGTCCGTTTGACGTGATCCCCGTGTAGCGGGACGAATCTACCGGGCTTTGGCCATGCTTGGCGGTGATGACCAAAAGGGTGGAATCGTATACCCCCGAGCTCCTTAGTGCGGAAATCATCTTACCGATCGACGCATCCACGAACTGGATTTCGCTTAGCAGCGCGGGCGAGGGCGTTCCCTGGGAGTCGAGATAGCCGCCCGTCACCTTCGGGGTCAGAGACTTCTCGATCAGTTTCTGGCCGACACTCACTGCCTGGAAATTCATTCCGAAGATTGTCGGCACGGGTGCGGGGTGCAACCCATCATGCGTTTTGCGGCCGATTTGGTTGAGGACCGCGTTGACCTTCAGGGTGTCATAGCACTGGATATTCAGGAAACTGTCGGTCCATGCGTTCGAAGAAGAGACCGCGGTCTGATCCGGCAAGTTCGGGCTGCAGCTGACGGTGCTGCTTGCGACGACGCCCCGGAGAGGCACCGGAATTGAATTGATCTCCGGTGAGTAATAGTCGTCGAGATTGCGACCGTTGCCCGGACCCGCGACGGACGAATAAGACGGATGCTTGTCGGACCACGCAGTGTAGCCGCCGGCCTCATGGATTACGCCGAAAATCGTCTTGGTCCGCACAAAGTTCCAAGGATAGACCGGAGCGCACCCCCTGGCCGGATCCCGCGGCAGTTTGTGGGGATCGATCGAGGCGATACCGCCGTCGCCAGTGCCGCCGCCATTGAGCTTGCTCTGATCGAGATCAATTCCTTCGTCGAATTCGGTGGTGGTGCCGGTCGGCGCCGCACCAGGTGTGCAGGCGTTCGGGCTGCCAGCCACGCCATTGCCTGTCGTCGTCGCAGGTGCGTCGAGCGACCGGTCGTAGGCGACGTCGTAAAACGCTCCCACACTGCGCGGCGACCCGCCACTCACAATGGCCATAAGTCCGGGGAAGGAGTCCGATGGTTTCGACGTCGAGGCATCGAGATAGTTGATACCCGTCGTCCTGAGCGCCGCGAGATGCGGACAATACGGATCGCCTCCGTTCACTCCGCTGACTCCCGATGCACAATTGATGTAGTCCAGCGCGTGCATTCCATCGATGCTGATCAGCAATACGTGGTCGACGTCGGCCGCCTTCGCGGTCGCACCAAGAGCCGCCCCGGCAAGCATGCCAAGGGCAATCCTTTTCAAGATCATGGAATTTCTCCGTAAGTTTATCTGTTGCGGCGTGAGTTGCCGCGCGGAACGTTTCAGAGCTGCGTCACAGCCTTAAGAAAAATTTGTGACGGCTGGTTGATACGTCTGCGACAGATAACTGGAGCCGAAAGCCTATCGATGCCCCCCGCGGAAAATGTACCCAGCGCGATAGAGCGATGCGATACGCACCGCGTCGCGAGCGAAGCGCCGCGGTTCTGCCGGCTGTGCCGACCAGATAATGCAGGCGCGCGCGAACGGCGCTCACCCGGAAAAACCGGACCTCTGTGCGTGCGCTTCGCTATCCCGGGTCGTACTGGTCCGGACCCATCGCCCACAGCCATTGGTCATGGCCCGAGGCAAATGTGCGGTTGGTCTGCGCCGGGTTGCGGTTGATCAGCGGTCGCAGATACATCGGGTGAGTGGCGCTGCGCACCTCGTGCTCGATGGTGAACAGGGGCCTGCCATCAGCAGGATCGACGATATCGCGAAAGCGATATTGGTATTGATTATCCTCACTGTAGATCAGGCCGCGCTCGGTCAACGCGCGGTAGGGACCGGAGAAATTCGTGATATAGATCTGCACGTGGTGGCCGTCATATTCCCCCTGCGGCCGGTCAGTCTCGCGAAATCGCAGATGCTGGTCCTTGCCTATTTTCACGGAGGCGACGGTGGCGTCGCCGTTGTTGAGCGCGGCCGGCATCCCCATCACCTGCGGATAGAAGTCGCAAATGCCCTTTGCGCTGCCCGCGGGGACCTCGAACTCGACATAGGGGATACCGAGCGTGATGCGCCCGAAGCGTGCGGCGTCCGGCTCATGGCAGCGCACGCGATTGCCCCATGGACAGGTCGCCTCGACATAATCGTTGTGCTCGCGGAACGCGAATTGCGTGCCGTCCAATTTCTTCGTGACCTTCGCGAGCCGGTCGAGCAGCGCGTTGCGGCCGGAGATCACCAGCCCGGTATGGCCTCTCAGCACCTGCGGCTTGCCGCTGGGCAGATGGAACTGGCTCCTGCCGACATTGACCCACATGTTGTCGTCGGACACCATCAAATAGGGGTCACGGGTAAGCCCTAGTCCCGCGACATAAAACAATGTCGCCAAATGTTGGTCGGGCACCTGGACGTTGACGTGTTCGAGATGGATCGAGTTGCCGAGATCTTCGGCGCCGCGGTCGAATTTTGGCTGCATGGACTGAGGTCCCGGATGAGGATGACGCCATCATAGTGCAGCGTGACACCCCAAGCCAACAGTGGGCAATGAATGGCTGTCCGGCCAAAGTCGCCGGCCCGCGCCGCACCCAAGGTCCCCACTTGACATCGGGCTTGCGGCGGACTGTGTTAATCGATCGATAAACAGCTCGATCTGCGCCCCGGGGGACCGCCCCGGCCGGATTCACGCCAACAATAAAGTTTAGAAAATGCAGGGTCGGAGGACGTAAATGGATCGGATCGAGGTAGCCGTCGTTGGCGTCGGCTGGTGCGGGGGAATTCGGGCGGAGGCTTGTGCGGCGCACCCGCTGGTGAGCGGCGTTCACGTTGCGGAAAATCGCCCCGAACGGCTGCAGGAAGTTGCAGCGTCGATCGGCGCCAAATCGGCGACCGGGGACTATCGCGCCTTGCTCGAAAACAAGGACATTGCCGCGGTTTTCGTCTGCGCGACGCCCGAGACGACGCATTTTCCGATGACGCGGGATTTTCTCCGCGCCGGAAAGCATGTCTTTCTCGAAAAGCCGATCGCGCTTGAACTCGAGGAGGCGGACGAGCTTATTTCAATCGCCCGCACCAACGGACTCAAATTCACCATCGGCTACTCGCAGCGCTTCAACCCAAAATTCGCCTATGTGAAAAAGTGCATCAGCGACGGAACGATCGGAAAGCCCGTCAGCGCGCTGGTGAGCCGGCATATTTCGCGCAGCCTTGGCAAGAAAATCAGTGGCCGCGTCAAGCTGTCGCCAGCTGCCATGGAATCGACGCACGACCTTGACTTCGTGCTCTGGTGTCTGGAACCGGCCAAACCGGTGCGTGTCTATTCGCAGGTAAACTACGGCGCGATGCGCGAGTCGACGGGAAACGATATCCCGGATCTGCAATGGATGACCGTGACGATGGACTCGGGCCTGAGCTTTGTCGTCGGTGGTGGCTGGAGCCTGCCACCCGGCTATCCCAACTTCTCCTCGACGTGGATCGAGATGATAGGGACCGAAGGCGCCCTGATGGTCGACGATACCCATCGCGACGTCATGCTCAACACCATGAAAAATGGCGCGGTGTTTCCGATGTCGACCATGCCCGGTGAACCGGTCGGACACGTCTATGCCGGCCCGATGGCGTCCGAGACGGTGCATTTCGTCGAAGCGGTGGCCCTGGACCGGCCGGTGCTCGTGACGCCCGAACAGGCGCGACGTGTGATGGAGCTTTACATCGCCGCCGACCTGTCGGCCGAACTGAATGAACCCGTGACACTTCCGCTCGAGAATAAACGACCGGCCCGACTTGCCGCCGGTCTGTAGGATCTGACGACCGAACTGTTTGCGCGACGCGTCGGAAAATCCTCCAGCGCGCTCGGGACGGTGTGTGCATGGGCGACGGCTGACGACGGACGCTTAACGTGGCGGCCGCAAGAAAACGGCGGATGGTGAACCATCCGATCAGGGAGCGACGGAGGTTTCATGCCCGCGGATGTCACCGCAGAAAATGGCGCGGCGGCTAAGCTCGCCGGCGCGAAGCGTACCAACATCAGGTGGTATGTGCTTCTGCTGATCAGCCTGATGTACATGATCACCTATATGGATCGCAGCAATATTTCGATTGCCGCGCCTGAGATGGCCAAGGAGTTCGGTTTCAGCAAGACCGAAGTCGCGCTGTTTTTCAGCGCGTTCGCTTGGGCCTATGCGGCGGGTCAGGTACCCGGCGGCTGGCTCGCCGACTTCTTCGGACCCAAGCGCGTTCTTCTGGTGATCGTGCCGTTCTGGTCGCTGATGACCGCCGCCACCGCCTGGGCCTCGGGCGCAACCTCGCTGTTTGCGGTTCGCTTTGCCTTTGGGCTCGGCGAGGCCGGCGCCTTTCCGACCGCAAGCCGGGCCATGCAGCTTTGGTTTCCAAAATCCGAGCGCGGGTTCGTCCAGGGCATGACTCATTGTTTCAGCCGCCTCGCCATCGCGATCACGCCGCTGGCCGCGGTGATGATCATGAACGCGTGGGGTTGGCGCTGGATCTTCTACATTTTCGCGCTGCTGGGCATTGCCTGGTCGGTTGTGTTCCTGTTCTTCTATCGCAATCGTCCGGAGGACGAAACGCGGGTCAATGCCGAAGAACTCGCACATATTCGCGGGTCGTTGCCGAACGGAGAGGGCAATGCTGCGGCCACGCTGCTCCGCTCCGACGTTCCGTGGCGGTCGATTTTCACCTCGCCCAACATGTGGTTCATCGCGGTGGCCTATGGCTGCTTCTTCTATGGCGCCTATTTCTACGTCAGCTGGTTTCCGACCTATCTCCTCGAATTCCGCCATCTCTCGCTGAACTCGGTGGGCTATCTGGCGTCGCTGCCGCTGATCTCGGCCATGGTCGGCGATCTCGCCGGCGGACTTCTGACCGACCACGTCCTTCGCCGGACCGGCAATTTGAGGCTGGCGCGCCGTGTCGTGGCCGCGCCCGGCCTGTTTCTTGCGGCACTGCTGCTGATCCCCGCCGGCATGACAGAGAGTGCGATCACCGCGATTCTCTGCCTGACGGCCTCGAATTTCTTTCTGGAATTGGTGCTGGGGCCGGCCTGGGCCGTGCCGATGGATGTTGGCGGCACCTCAAGCGGAACGGTCACCGCGGTCATGAACATGGTCGGCGCCGTCGGCGCCTCGATCTCGCCTCTTGTGTTCGGCTTCCTGGTAGAGCGGGGCTCCTGGGTTGCCCCTTTTTTCGTCACCGCTGCGGTTCTGGCCGCCGGTTCGCTGATCTGGATTTTCCTGATCGATCCGGAAAAGTCCGTCGTCGACCGTCATCGGTAGAATTGCAGTCGCCGAGGGATGGCGCATTGGCGCGGAACGATCGCTGCTGACGCTGGCGCAACCGCGGTCTATCGCCTAGTATCCGGGCCACAGGTGGCCGAACAGCCGGACGTTCGATTGTTCAAGAGATCACCGGGATAAGGGGGGATTGAAATGCAAAGATCAGCCGTCATCGCTTTCTGTTTTGGACTTCTGGCGCTGCCTGCTGCAGGCTTCGCGCAGCAGCCTGAAAATATCGTGCTGAATGACAAGGACGTCAAACAACTGACGCCCCATGTCTGGGCGATCTACGGCAATCCGAATATCGGAATCGTGGTGGGCAGCAAGGGCACGCTGGTCGTTGACACCGGTCTCGGCAAACGCAACGGCACCACGGTCGACGCCGTGATGGAGAAGCTGCGCAAGGGCAAGCTCTATCTTGCCACCACCCATTTCCACCCCGAGCATGTCACCGGTCAGAGCGGCTTTCCGGCCGACACCGTGGTGATCCGCAACATCGCCCAGCAGAAAGAGCTGGAAGAATCCGGCGCCGGCATGATCGATTTCTTTCGATCGCGCTCCGACGTCAACAAGGAATTGCTGGTCGATGCCGGCATCGACAAGGCCGACATTCTGTTCGACAACGAGATGACCCTGGATCTCGGTGATGTCACGGTGCGGATGGTCTATTTCGGGCCCGCGCATACCAACGGCGACATCGTGTTCTTCGTCGAGCCGGAGAAGGTGATGATCTCCGGTGACATCGTCCAGAACAAGTTCACCATTCTGCCGATCGGAACGAAAACGACCATCAAGGGCTGGATCTCGGTGCTCGATCGCGCGGCGGAGCTGAAGCCGGCGCTGATCCTGCCCGACCATAGCCCGCCCGGCGACAGCGCCATGTTCGCCGAGCAGCGCGCCTACATGGTCGATCTGCTGGCACAGACGCAGGCGGCCAAGAGCCAGGGCAAGAGTGTCGAGGATGCCGTCAAGGTGGTTACCGCGGAGCTGCAGACCAAATATCCGGGATGGCTTCGCCCGGGCAACGCGACGCGAGCGATCACGATGGCCTACAAGGAAGCGCCGTGAGCCGCTGATCCCAGCGAAATCCAGGGCCGTCGCTTGCCGCTAAAGCGTTTTCAAGCGAAGTGGAGACCGGTTCGCGTCAAGAAAACGCGTCAAATCAAGAATCTAGAGCCCCGTTTCGATTCAATCGAAACGGAAAAGGCTCTA
>NZ_SSNA01000002.1 GCF_004799445.1 Bradyrhizobium sp. | reverse complement strand
TGCCGAGGACCCATCATCGATTCAAGTCTCCATCACAAAGGGCAAGTGAATCAGCGATCTCCTTCGGCTTCAACAGTCGAGTTTTTCAACAAAATCGGCGCAAAGCTGACGTGGCTCCGGATGTGATCGATGTCCGCTTCTGGGTGAAACGCAGACATTCATAACATCAGATTTGCGATTGGCCGGTATTGGCGCAAAGCGGCCGTTCATGCGGAGATGGAGCATCTGAGTCTCGCGACCGAAAAGAGAAGGCTATCCAGCCTTGCAGCAAGGCCGCTGGGGTACCGAAGCGAGAGCGGTCTAGTCGGTGTGGAATCTATACGGGAATTAGAACCTTCTATGAGGTGAAAAAAAGTTTCTGGAAATACGCGAAAATGCCCGTTGCCCTGAATGCCGGTCGCCAAGTGCTTCCGCTTGAGGAATTAATCCCCCTATGGGGACCGAGAACGCGTCAATAGGGGCCGCCTATGCCGCTTATATTTTTGAGCCCATTTTTTTAAGAAAACTTGCTAGCTCGACTAAACCGTCGCGCACACGGGCCTGCGCCTCGGGGTCCAAGACGGGCAGTTGTTCTTTTACGCTGTCCGCACGCCGTGCCTTCTCCGCCGACTGTCGCCGAAGCGGCTTCATTTGCTCGTCGCAAGCATCGGAAACCTCCTTGATCGTTGGGATGAAGCTTAAGGTACGTGCCAGCCCTGTACGCGGATCGGTTACGAATTCGATAACACCAACTGGATACTCGCCGAGCACTGCGGCGAGGCTAGCAACAAATATTTCAGGATCATTGGCCTCACCCCTTCGGAATGAGCCGAACAGGACTTTCGCTCTCTTCAAGGCGTAAACCGCGGGGGCGTTCGCCAAAGGTGAGCCCTGATTGAATGAAGCGTTCTGCAACTTGTCCGAGGGATTCTCGCTGTGTTCCATTGTGTTTCGCCTTGACGATTTGTTGAAATGAGACTTCGACTTTCGGCAGCGGAGCATTCTGTTTTGCGACCACGGAGGCGATCGCCTTTTCGAAATATTGTACTGTTGATGGCGGCCCATCGTGCTTACGCGTCATCACGGCTTTGGAAACCATGACAATGATTTCGGGGTGCCACCCGTTCGATAGCCATGTTTGGATTCGCATCGCCGCGCCGCACCAACCTGGAGGCCAGGCCCTCGGATCGTGTCCGGCAATCATTAAAAGTTGTTCGGCAAGGTCCTGAGCAGTTTGACCCAGGAGTGGGCCTCGCGTCCTCGCATCCTCATCATCATTACTCTGATCTGTTTCTGAGTCTGACTCTGGGGCAGTTTCCGAAACGTTAGGTGAAACGTTTCGCCTTGTTTCCCTGAAACGCTTGACTCGTTCGGTTGAGACATCGGATTTGTATTGCCGGCCATTCCAATTGTGAGGTGAAAACTTCCCACCATCGTTGTCGATCAATCCGGCAGCGACAAGCTTTGTGATATATTCAGCAGCCTTAGGCCGCTTGATACGAAGACTTACCGCCACAACGTCCGTAGAAGGCAACGTGCCGTTGTTTTTTGACGCAATGCAAAGCATTGCTATCCAAATCCACCGAAGGCCCTCTGGCAACATTAGGATCTTGGGGTCATTGATTACATCGTCGTAAAGGCGAAACCATCGGCTCATCGGATGCTCGGTGACGGATTTGAAGAGGTGCCGCTCCCCTGTTTTAACGCCTGGGCTCGCTCCCACTCGACAAGATCCGCCTCACGAAAATATCGGCGTCCGCGAATATAGATCGGTCTCGGAAAGCCGAGGTCTTCGTCTTTCAGCCAACGGTCGAGCGTCCTTTCACTTTTTTTGTATCGCTGTCTGGAAACTTGCGGCGCCGGAATGTAATTGTCGCTCGACGGAATGTCGTTCATGTTTTCCTCCTCTGGCTCATTACTGAAAATTGGTATTTTTGCGGGGCTGGTTAAGGCAGCCGGCCATGGCTCGATGAGCGGCCAAAGCGGCAAGTCGATCTTCGACCCCGCACACGATCACTGGTGCCGATCAGCCGGTGATATGGAGGACGTTGCTTCTGCCCGCGGCCACAATTGGGCGATATCGCCGTCGCTGCGACCAACTCAAGGGCTGATGTCAATGGGACGTGACGACCCGCGCGGATCGCATGCTCGTTTAGACCGTCCGAGCTGATCGACAAGATCGGTCAGCGAATGAGCGGAAATAAATCAAGGACCGGATTTTCGCCGACGCCGTGACTGTCGCGCATTGGCCAACAGGCGGCTGCAATTGAGCGGACTCATCGCGCGCGCCAACGGCTCTATATTGGTAGCAATACCAGCGCACCAACACGAACGTAATCGGTTACGTTGGTAAGACATTGCAGCCAAGGACCCAGCTGCTCGCGCCGAGAGGCTTGAAAATGGCGGTCACGATGCAGAGCCCCGCGGGGCGTTCCACTGCCTGGTAGTATGGTCACTCGGCTGGGCAATATAACCATCGGCAGCGACCGCGGCAGCGATCGGATGGTGGAGGCGGGGGCCGCACTCGAGTGAGCTCCATCAGGTCAGGGAAACGCATCGGCTCCCAATACCTGTAGGTAACACGACAAAGCCCGCCGCATTTCTGCAGGCGGGCTTTCGTAAGCAGCAGCACACCCCGTGACGCAAGGGGTGGCGACGTGGTGACGCAAAGGGTGGCGACGCGGTGACTTGAAGGTTGACGACCGAGGTTACTCGTTTACTCGATCTTATCGAACTGACGGACGGCGGGACTAGTATTTATCGAGGCATTCATAAGGGCCGACTCGCTTGTTCTCGTCAAGCTCCCTAATCAAGGGGCTCTCCTCGTAACCGTTTGGAGGTTTAGTCATGATGCCGATATGACCTAGCAAGAGGGCTTTCATTGATGTGCACCGGTTCGCCGATCTTGAATGGAAACTACTTGTTGATCTTCGCGCCGCCAGGTGTCCGCGACGACGGACTGCACGAAGGCTGCCCAGACTTCGAGTGCCTTTCGCTTTTCGTCCGAATAGCTGTGACGCTGGTAAACGCCGACGATTCCGCGGAACGAACCGCTGCTATGGTTCAGGATCTTTTCGATCACCTGAAGCTGAATTCCGAGCCGAGCCATTCCGCTCGCCATGGTGCGGCGGAGATCGTGAAAGGTCCAATGATCCAGCGCTGTGGCCCCGGTTGGCAGGCCGGCCGCAATAGTCGCGTCCAAGCTGTTTTTGGCGCGTGAGAAGCCCGAAACTGCTGCATCGCGGCGCGTCGTGAAGACATGGCCTTCGGTGGTTTTGATGTGAGGCAGGGTGCTGATTATGGCTATAGCGGCCTCTGGCAATGGCACTTCGTGACGGATGCCGTTCTTCACGCGCTCAGCCGGTAGCGTCCACAACTTCTGAGTTTTGTTGATCTCATCCCATCTCATGCCGCCGACTTCAGAAACTCGTTGACCGGTAAGCACCAGTAATTTGACGAGAGGTCCGAAGGGCCACCCCTCGGCCTCAGCAGCCTTCCAGACTAGCCGCAGCTCGTCGTCGCTCAATACGCGATCCCGGCTGCGTTCGGGAGCAGGCGGGCTGACCAACGTGCACGGTGAAACCTGGAGGACGTCCCTTGAAAGGCACCAATTGAAGAGTTTTCGCACTGCGGAAAGAACACGATTGGCCATAATTGGTGACCCGCGATCGTTGACGCTGTCCAGGAGGGCTATGACATCTC
The DNA here is from genome assembly GCF_004799445.1 of Bradyrhizobium sp. Classification (GTDB taxonomy): domain Bacteria; phylum Pseudomonadota; class Alphaproteobacteria; order Rhizobiales; family Xanthobacteraceae; genus Bradyrhizobium. The sequence goes on along the minus strand of NZ_SSNA01000002.1, from coordinate 13,797 downwards.
GCTTGGTGATGTCTTGGATTCGCCGGCCTCTCCAGGCGGACATGACATCGCCGCCGATGTCGGCCAGGAGGGAAGGGTCGTCCGGCGGGGGGCGAAGACCAAGAATCCGGGCCGTCTCACGTGAGGTCGATGGGCGATTAGACTTCATGGCGTGCCGCTCGATAAATTCGCGCGCCACATTTTCGTAAAGATCACGTTGGCCTCGAATCGCTTCAGCCTCGGCCTTCTTGGCGTCACTTTTGGCGGCCTGTTTCTCGGTGGCCGGGTCTCTGCCCTCAGCGGCTGCCCGCAGAGCCTTCCCGCCGAGGTCACGTGCTACTTCGAGGCTGAGAGCGGGAAACGCACCGAGCGTCAGCTTACGCGGTTGGCCGGCATGCCGGTATCGAACGGCGAACGATTTCGCGCCGGATGGCTGCACCACCAGGTAAAGCCCGACGAGCAATCCATCTGGAATTTCTGTCCTAATTGGTCCAGAAGGTGCACTCTCGATTCGCTTCGCGGTGAGTGCTTTTGTCAAAATCAGTCTGTCTTAGGGTAACACCGGGGTAACGCTTACCCCCTGTCTGAGAGTGTCGCCCCCTGTCTGAGACATTGTCGGACAAATGGGAGGAATACAAGTAAAATGAAGGACTTATGCACAGGTGCTGTCCTGCTTTGTCCGGGCTTGACCGGCCTCCCGCAGCGACTGTAAATCAGCCGTCTTATGACTTCGAAGGTTCGAGTCCTTCTTCCCCCACCAGCCTTCGCTTGCTGCGCAAGCTACGGCGCGGCAAGCCCCAGTGTGGCGATGGCTGCCTCGCTGAAGCCCGAAGGGCGAAAGCGGGCTGCTAGGCGGAAGCTACGGCTCGGCAAATTATCCCGCCCCACGCGTGCCGAAAGCTGACCGGTGTCCTTTTCCCAAGCCTGGCTGACACGCGAAAGCCTGCGGTTTCGCCTTCGCGCGCTGAAGGCGCGATTCCGCGATCAGACGGCGGAGTTTGCGATCATCCGTCGGCATCTGCGGCCCGGCGATATCGCCTGCGACATCGGCGCCAACAAGGGCAGTTTTATTCCCTGGCTGTCGCGCTGGTGCGCCAGCGGCCGGGTGGTCGCCTTCGAACCCCAGCCGGAATTCGCCCGGCGCCTGGCTGAGGTGTGTCGCGCGACGGGGCTCGACAATGTCACCGTCGAAGCCAAGGCGGTCTATTCGCATTCCGGCCAGCAGGAATTGTTCGTTCCCGCGGGCCATTCGCCCGGCGCATCGCTCACGCACAAAGCGGCGGAGGCGAGAAGCTTCACGACGCTGTCGGTGCCGGTGGTCGCCCTCGACGACTATTTCGATGCGGGCGAGCGAGTAGCGCTGTTGAAGATCGATGTCGAGGGCGCCGAACTTGGGGTGTTCAAGGGCGCGGAGCGGATCCTGCGACAGCACGCGCCGCTACTGGTTTTCGAATGCGAAAATCGCCATCTCGCGCCCGGCACTGTCAATGACGTGTTTTGCTATCTTGAGACGCTCGGTTACCAGGGCAGCTTCATCAGCGGCGATCAGGTTTTGCCGATCGTGGGCTTCGATGCCGCGGTCCATCAGCGCCAGGACGGCGAATGGTTCTGGAAGCGCAAGGATTACTGCAACAATTTCGTGTTTCGGCGCGCCTCAGGGACGCTCGCTGGCGCCGGCTAGGAAACCATCGATCTGCCGCGCGATGATGATGGCGGACCGTTCGTCGAGATGAAAGCCGTCCGCCCAGCGCAGATCCGGCTTTGTGCCATCCAGATGAATCCATCGGCGATCGTCTGAAAACTTGGCATGCGCTGCCGCGGCCGTTGCCGTGGTGGTCACGGAATTCTGCAGCGCGGCGGAGAGCGGCAGGCTGTAGAAATAGACCCGGCTGCCGCGCGCCTCGGCCTGTTCGACGAGCCGCCGCAGCGTCGCCATATTATTCGCCAGGATCGCCTCCGATGGGGCGGTACTGGACTCGCGCAAGGCCCGCTCGACGTAGATGCGGTTGTCGAAATCGCTCGGCGGCCCCTGGAGCAAAGCGGCCGCGATGGCTCTTGCACGGGCGCGCTCCGGCGGCGCGTGATGCCAGCGCTCGTAAAAGGCGATCGCCGACCGGATCGGGCGTGGCCAAGCGGGTGCGCTGCCTGGGCTGAACTTCTGCACCAGCGCGGGATCAACGCCGCGACCCAGGATATTCATCTCGATCAGGATCGTGCCGGGCAGGCGGTCGCGCGCGAGCGCCACTTCGAGGGCGGTGATGGGCGATCCGCCGGCGAGGCCCAAAACCTTCAGACCAGGCGTATCGAAATACTCTTCGTTCAGGCGCGCCGTGAGCGAACTGCCGACCAGAAGCACGTCCGGTACTGGTTCGCCCACATAGCGGTCCAGGATCGTCACTGCGCCGTCACGGCTTGTCGGCAGCGGCGGCGCCTTCGGTCCCGCCAATGCAATCACTGCATAGGCGAGCAGGGAAAGTGCCGCCGCGCTGCCGCATTTGAGGAACCAGCTTTGCGGGGTGACCGGGGTCATGCTGTCAGAACTGAAAATAGATGAAGGAGGTGCTGGGGCCGGCTTCCACGCACATCAGCGCCGCCATCAGGCCATAGAGATAAGGCTCCGCCCTGCGCCGCGCGGCCTCGAGCAGCGAAGCGGGGGCGAGGTGCTGGATGATCACAGGCAATGAGTAAAGCAGCGCCAGACTGTTGAACAGCTTGGCCTGGCCGGGAATCAGGCTGGCGGTGAACATTCCCGACACATAGGCGAGCGCATGCTCGAAGTTCGGAAGCTTGAAGAAAATCCACAGCATGGATACGCAAAAGAACACCAAGCCGATGCGGAGCGGCCGGACCACGGCCTGCCACCGCGAATTGGCATCGGTCTTCCCGGATAGCGCGCGCTCGAGCACCAAGAGCACCCCGTGCATGGCGCCCCAGGCGAGGTAGCCGAGGGCGGCGCCGTGCCAGAGGCCGCCGAGCCCCATCACGATCATGATGTTCAGATAGGTTCGCCACGTTCCATAACGGTTGCCGCCGAGCGGGATGTAGAGATAGGTCCGCAGCCACGTCGACAGCGAAATGTGCCAGCGCGTCCAGAACTCCGAGAAGGATGCGGAAATGTAGGGCAGGTTGAAATTGATCGGCAGCCGGTAGCCGAACAACAGGCCAAGCCCGATCGCGATCGCGGTGTAGCCAAAGAAGTCCGCATAGATCTGATAGCTGTAGAGGAAGACCAGCAGCCACTTGTCTTCCAGCCGGACCGTCTCATACAGCGGAAAGTCCATATAGGCCGTCATCTCGTTGAGATTGTTGGCGACATACAGCTTGAAGAAATAGCCGGTCAGGATCCACTTCGCGGCGTCGACGAAGGGGACTTGGGCGAGACGCTTTTCCCGGATCTGCAGCAGGAACATCTGCGCCCGCGTGATCGGCCCGGAAACCAGTTGCGGAAAAAAGATGATGTAGAGAAAGGCTTCGGTCAGGTCGGGACGGCGGATCTGATGGTCCTTGGTCAGGTCGACCAGCAGGCTGATATTGTGGAAGACAAAGAACGAGATCCCGATCGGCAGCGGCAGCCGCAACAGAAAATCGGCCGCCGAAAATCCGGTGGAAATCGCGGCCGGATCGAATAACAGGAATTTGTATTTGAAGAACGCCAGCAGGCCGAGGTTGAAGGCAATTCCGACCGGAAGCCAGATCGCCCGGGCCCGCAAGGCCAGGATCAGAAACAGGTAGGTGCCGAGCACCGCGACCGCGAGCATCGGCAGCAATTCCACCTGTCCGTACCCGTAGAAGAACAGGCTCGACAGCACCAGCAGGTGGACCTGAAAGGCCCTGACCTGCGGCAAATAATAGATAGCAAAGACAACCGCAACAAACAGCCCGAATTGCCACGAAGTAAAGGTCATGCCGCACCGCTTCCCAAGCGGCGGACGCTAGCATCGCCGCCAATCCGCGCCCACCCCCTCCTGTGGCGCGCGCTCGGCCAGCCCCGGAACGACGATGGAGCGGCAAAAAAAGGCGCGGCGGGATGGCTCCCGTCGCGCCCCAACTTTTGAATCTCGCTGGTCCAGGCGCTGAGAGCGCCCTGTGCCAAGCTTTAAAAGCTTAGCGGGCGATCCCAGCGAGGTGACAGCGCTTGGTAAAAGACACTGGATCACCTCCTTTCGTTGTTGATGGATAGCTCAGTATAGGCAGGGAATCGCCGCCTGTTAAGGGCCCGTCGGCGCGAAGGGCGTGTTTGGGGTGGTTGAGACCGCTGTCCGGGCGTGTTAGGTGATCGGTCGCGCGCGGGTGTAGCTCAATGGTAGAGCAGCAGCCTTCCAAGCTGAATACGAGGGTTCGATTCCCTTCACCCGCTCCATCGTCCTAGCAAAGTTCGTCCCGCCACATTCGCGACCAATCCTCAGGAATCAAACATGGCCGAAGCCGACCTCGATGGTGTCATTCGGTCGATCGCGAAAAAGCAGCAAAAGATCCTGATGGACGCCGCCAAGAAGCGGCACGGCCGGCTGATGGGGCTGGCGGCCAAGGCCAAGACCAAAGAGATCAAGGCCCGTTACAAGCAAACCGCCAGGACCACGCTGCTCTTGGCAGGCGCCGCGGCAAGGCGGCTGCAGGTCACGGCCGAGAATGCCGCCGACAGCTACGCGCGCGCCATGAAGAAAGCGGCGGAAGAGAACAAGGCCGCGGAAGAAAAGCCGGCCAAGAAGGCCGCCGCGCCGAAGCCCGTCAAGAAGCCAAAGAACTGACGACGGTCGAGGCGGAGAGGGCACTCGCCTCAGCGTCCTGCTTGCGCTATTCCACGGTTTTCGGGTCATTCAAGCCGGCGGCGGAAGGCATCGTTAGATGGCACACCAACCTCATCAGAAGGTCATCATCACCTGCGCGATCACGGGAAACCTGACGCGCCCGGAGCAGTCGCCGCATCTGCCGATCACGCCGCAGCAGATCGCCGACAGCGCGCTGGAGGCGGCCGAGGCGGGTGCCGCGATCGCCCACATCCATGTGCGCGATCCCGAAACCGGCCGTCCCTCGATGTCGATCGATCTGTATCGCGACGTGATGGACCGGATTCGCGGCAAAAATCCAAAGCTGATCATCAACCTCACCACCGGCCCGGGCGGGCGGTTCGTGCCGTCGGAGGAAGATCCCAAGGTGGCCGGTCCCGGCACCACCCTGATCGCGCCGGAAAAGCGGGTCGAGCATGTCGAGATCCTGCGCCCGGAGATATGCACGCTCGATCTCAACACCATGAACTCGGGCGGGCAGGTCGTGATCAACACCCCCACCAATGTTCGCAAGATGGCGGCGCGGATTCGCGCGGCCGGCGTGATGCCGGAACTGGAACTGTTCGACTCCGGCGACTGTCATCTGGCGCGCGACCTGATCGCCGAAGGCGTGTTGCAGGGGCCGGGACTGTTCTCGCTGGTGCTCGGCGTCAAATACGGTTTTGACGCTTCTTCCGAAACCATGCTCTACGGCCGCAGCCTGCTGCCTTCAGGCGCGATCTGGTCCGGCTTCGGCATCGGCCGCGCTGAATTTCCGATGGTGGCGCAGGCTTATTTGTTTGGCGGCCATGTGCGGGTGGGGATGGAGGACAACCTCTATATTTCCAAGGGCGTGCTGGCCAAAACCAACGGCGAACTCGTGACCCACGCCGCCGACATCCTGAAAAGCCTCGGTGCTTCCATTGCATCGGCTGCCGAAGCGCGGGCGATGCTGGGATTTTCCTGAAACGCCTGCCGGGCGGCGCGTGTTGCGCCGCCCGACCGGTCTTTCCCATGCGCGGGATGTCAGCGACTAGCCATCACGGTCGCGGTGGTCGCGATCCCCGCGGTCGTCACGATCCCCGCGGTCGTCGCGATCGCCGAAGTGGAACATCTCCATGAGGTCGCCGATCGCCGGCATGTTGCGCGGCACGTAGCGATTGTCGTCGCGATCGCCGTCGTCGTCGGTAACGGGATTCGGCAGATTGTCGCGGCTGCGCGCGCTCAGCGGCTTCAGCCTCCAATTGCGCTCGATGAATTTGGTGATCGAGACATGGTCGTAATAGGTGTGGACCACGTTGCCGCCGCGCGAGAACGGCGAGATCACCAGCAGCGGCACGCGCGGGCCGTCGCCGAAGAAGTCGACCGGCTGGATGAAGCCCGAATCGTAGAAGCCGCCGCTTTCGTCCCAGGTCACGATGATGGCGGTCTCGGCAAACAACTCGGGCTTGGCGCGGACCCTGTCGACGATATTGTCGAGCAGCGCCTCGAACAAATCGAGCTTGGACGATTGCGGGTGCCCATCGACCAGGCCGCTCGGCTTGACGAACGAAACCGAAGGCAGCGTATCGTTGGCGACGTCGGCGTAGAAGTCGGTGATGTCCTTGGTGTGCTGCTTGATCAGCGCCGGATTGCCGTAGATCGAGGCCGCGTACTGCATCGGATTGCAGATCGGGCAGAACGCGTTCGGCTGGCCCGCCACCGCCTCGTTGAAGCCACCGCCGTAATAGACCCAGGGCACGTTCTTGGCGATCAGCGCGTCGCCGATGGTCGGCACGTTCTGCGGCGGAATGAAGAAGAAGTCGCCCTGGTCCCTGGTCGTGGCGAAGGCGGCCGGATTGGCCGGACGGCCGTCGGGATGGTAGCCGGGGAAGAAGTTGTTGATCGCATAGAACGTGTTGGCGGCGCAGTTGGGCGCGGCGTGGTAGGGCAGCGTCGCCAGATAGTTCCTGATCGCGGGAACGCCGGGCTGGGTCACGTCGGCGCAATTGACGTATTCGCCGAGCGAGGCGGCGACGTCGTTCTTGTAGACGTTGTTGGATCCGGACACCGGATCCGGATTGGCCACCAGCGAAATCTGGACGGCAGGCGGCAGCCCGAGCAGCGCGCCCGGGACTGGCGGCGGCGGCACCGGATTGAAACTGTTGGCGTTGAAGACGCCATTCTGTGCGAAGCTGGCGTTGAAGAAGTAGACGTCGCCGGTGCCGAGCATGATGTGATTGGCGCCGGTGCCGCCCATCACGGCCTGATGGTAATTGTCGGCAATCGCGTATTCCAGCGCGAGCTTCCTGAGAACGGGCGCGTCGCCCTGGTTCATGTTGAAGAAGGCCATCGACGTGCCCATGCCCTCTTCCGTCAACCCGGCGAAGGTGGTGATCACGTAGGGCAGAAGATCGGCAAGACAGCCGGTCGGATTATCCCGCGTTGCGTGCGGGACGCTGCAATCCGATTGCTGCCACATCTGGAAGAAGCGATGGATCGTGTCTTCGGTGTAGGCGTCGTAGGCTAATCCGTTGCCGTGCGCGTCCTTTGCCGTCTGCTGGTACGGACCGTTCGGCAGGTTATTGACATTGAGAATGCGGGTGTCGGGATTGCGCACGCCGTTGGTCTCCGGCTTGAACGGCAACCCGCTGGCTCCGGTGGTCAGCAACACCGCATCTTCGGGCTCTAAGCTTGGCTCGGCCGCCTGGGCCGCGGCGGCGGTGGCAAACGGCGGCGGATTGGTATCGCTGCCTTGCTGCGGCACGCCATTGAGGTCCGGCGGCGGCAGCGTGACGTAAGGCGTCTTGCTGACATCAGGCGCGGAGATGAAATATTGCGGCTGCGGCGACACCGTGAATTGCGCCGCCTTGTGGAAATTGGGGCCGGGGCTGCCGTCCGCGTTGACGATGCCCTTCGACAACAGATTGGCAATGTGCTGACCATCGCGTGGGCGGAAGGTGCCGAACACATGATCGAAGCTGCCATTTTCGGCGAGGACGACGATGACGTGTTTGATCGGCGTCGCCGTGGATACCCGATCGGCGGCCTTGTCCGGATCGACGGCTCCGGCGTTCGCCGTGAACGCACCCAGCGCGGCCGCCGCCACGCCAACCCGCAAGCCGAGTTTTCTGCCGCCCGGCTTGTACCTGTCTCCACGCATTTCGGTTCTCCCCAATGTGAAATCGATCGGCGGGGAACCTAGGGAACTGACATGACGGGTTTATTGCAGTTCGAAGTTTCAGCAGAATGACCACGAACATGAAAACACATTTTTTTCGCGGCGCGCCCGGAATAAATCGACTGACGGTATATCCGGCCTGTCGGAGCCAGGGCTACCGAGCATCCCGTGCCAGCAATTTGGCATGTATCCGTTTTTCCGCCTCGCGCCCGGTCAGCGCCATCACCGACACCGCGACGATGCGCTCGATCACCCCGGCGACGTCATTGAGATCGCACAACCCCTCCGACAGTTTTGTCAGCCGCTCGCTGTCGCGGATGGTCTGGTGCGCCATCGCGAGCGCGAAATGCAGACCCCAATAGAGATCGACTTCGCTGCGGTCCGGCAGCGACCGCCGCATCGCGCCGGCGAACTTGCGCAAGTGATCGATTTCGCGATTCTTGATGCGGCGGATCGGCGGCACCGATTCGATCGAGGCGCGGATCATGAAGCGCGCCGCGGTCGAGCGCTCGTTCTCAGGGCCGAGACAGCCGCGCAGCGTCGGCCCGACCAGCGCGCGCAGGATGGCATCGATGGGAGCACGGCCGCCGCCCGCGGCTTCCGCCGATTTCAGCTCGTTCAACCGCTCGCGGTTGGTGGCCAGGCTGCGGGTGACGAACAGTTCGGCGATCAGCTCGTCCTTGGAGCCGAAATGATAATTCACCGCGGCGAGATTGACGTTCGCCGCGGCGACGATATCGCGCAGCGTGACATCGGCAAAGCCGCGATCGGCATAGAGCCGCTCGGCGGCATCGAGGATGGCGGCGCGGGTCCGGTCTGACGCCATTTCATGTCCCGGTGAGGGAAGTATTGCAATTCAAACAGTTGTATGAAACTATGGTTTGAAGGCCGGAATGTCAATGCGCATGACGCATCGCCGCTCCGGTGCGCGCCCCGCCGGCAAATCCCGTGATACCGGCTGCGCGATAAACGGTCTTGCAGTGAACCCGCGGCGGGGAGACAGTGCCGCCAACAATTTTCTCCAATAAATGTGAGGAACGCCCGATGGACTTCAACATGTCTGACCGCCAGCGCGAATGGCTCAATCGTGTGCAGTCGTTCATGCACAAGCATGTCCGCCCCGCCGTGCCGGTCTACCGCCAGCAGGACGAGGAAGGTAAGCGCTGGAAGGTGATCCCGATCGTCGAGGAGTTGAAGAAGAAGGCGCGCGCCGAAGGGCTGTGGAACATGTTCATGCCGCCGTCTTCGCATGAGGACGACGAATTCCGCGGCGCGGGATTGACCAATCTGGAATATGCGCCGCTGGCCGAGGAAATGGGCCACATCGGCTGGGCCTCGGAAGTGTTCAACTGCTCGGCACCGGACACCGGCAACATGGAAGTGCTGATGCGCTACGGCTCCAAGGAGCACAAGCGGCAGTGGCTGCGGCCGCTGATGGACGGCGAAATCCGTTCCGCCTTCCTGATGACCGAGCCCGCGGTGGCATCCTCCGACGCCACCAACATCGAAACCCGCATCGAGCGCGACGGCGATCATTACGTCATCAACGGCCGCAAATGGTGGTCGTCGGGCGTCGGCGATCCCCGCTGCAAGCTTGCCATCGTGATGGGCAAGACCGATCCGAAGGCGCCGCGCCATCAGCAGCAGTCGCAGATCCTGATGCCGCTCGATACCAAAGGCATCACGGTCGAGAAACTGCTGCCGGTGTTCGGCTTCGACGACGCGCCGCACGGCCACGCCCAGGTCTTGATGGAGAACGTCCGGGTTCCCGCCAGCAACATCCTGCTCGGCGAGGGCAGGGGCTTTGAGATCGCGCAAGGCCGCCTCGGGCCCGGCCGCATCCATCACTGCATGCGCACCATCGGCAAGGCCGAGGAAGCGCTGGAGAAGATGGTCAAGCGGCTGTCCTCGCGCACCGCGTTCGGCAAGAAAATCATCGAATTCTCGATCTGGGAGCAGCGTATCGCCGAAGCCCGCACCGACATCGAGATGAACCGGCTATTGTGCCTGAAGGCCGCCGACATGATGGACAAGGTCGGCAACAAGACCGCGCAGCTCGAGATCGCCATGATCAAGGTGGCGGCGCCCAATATGGCGCTGAAGATCATCGACCACGCGATCCAGGCGTTCGGCGCCGCGGGGGTTTCCGACGATGCGGGTCTGGCGCGGGACTACGCCTCGATGCGCACGATGCGCCTCGCCGACGGGCCGGACGAGGTCCATAACCGCGCCATTGCCAGACTTGAACTTCGGAAGTATGCAAACGCTCCCACTTCGCATTAAGCTGTCTGCGTCACGACCGGTCTTTGTTCCCTCATCCTGAGGAGCTTGCACAGCAAGCGTCTCGAAGGGTGCGGGCCGAAATCGGGCCTCATGGTTCGAGACGGCGGCGCAGCCAAGTCTACGCAGGCTGCGTAAACTTGCCTGCGATGCGCCTCCTCACCATGAGGATTGATGACGCAGGGGGATGGGGGGAGTCCGCAGGAATGACCCTCCCGAGAATATTGAGGGAGCGTCACGTTGGCCGAGGGCGTTAGGAGCGACGAGGAATTTTCCGGCACCAAGCCGGTCGAGGAGCGGCATCGGATCGATGAGGCGCGTCTCGAGGGGTGGATGCGGGAGCACGTCGAGGGTTATCAGGGACCGCTGACCGTCCTGCAATTCAAGGGCGGGCAGTCGAATCCGACCTACCGGCTCGACACGCCCGACCGATCCTACGTGATGCGGCGCAAGCCGTTCGGAAAGCTGTTGCCGTCGGCGCACGCGGTGGATCGCGAATTCCGCGTCATCGCCGCGCTGGGCCGGCAAGGGTTCCCGGTCGCCAAGGCCTATGCGCTGTGCACCGACGATGCGGTGATCGGGGCTGCGTTCTACATCATGTCGATGGAAGAGGGCCGGGTGTTCTGGGACCCGACGCTGCCGAGCCAGACGCCGGAGGCGCGGCGTGCGATCTTCGAAAGCAAGATCGTGACGCTGGCGAAGCTGCACGGCTACGATCCGCAGGCGATCGGCCTTGGCGAGTTCGGCAAGCCCGGCAATTATTTCGCGCGCCAGGTCGATCGCTGGACCAGGCAATACCGCGCCTCGGAAACCCAACACATTCCCGAAGTCGAAAAGCTGATCGAGTGGCTGCCGCGCACCGTGCCGAGCCAAGAACGCGTCTCGATCGTGCACGGCGACTATCGCCTCGACAACATGATCTTCCATGCCACCGAGCCGCGGGTGATCGCGGTGCTGGACTGGGAACTCTCGACGCTTGGCGATCCCATGGCCGACTTCACCTATCTCTTGATGCAATGGACCATGCCCGGCCTCGCCAATGCCGACCTCAAGGCGTTGAACATTCCGAGCCTGGATGAGGCGGCGCAGATCTACTGCAACGTCACCGGCAGCACGGTGCCGGATCTCAACTGGTATTTTTCCTACAATCTGTTCCGCCTCGCCTGCATCACGCAAGGCATCGCCGGCCGCATCCGCGACGGCACCGCGGCCAGCGCCAAGGCGATGGAATCGGCTGCGCGCACCGTGCCGTTGTCGAAAGATTCCTGGGCCTACGCGCAGAAGGCCGGGGCGGCGTAATCCCGGACGCGATGTCGCGTCCGGAGGCGTTCTTCGTTCGATCGGCAAGACCCGAACCAGAAACGGCGGCGTAGGAGGAGACGATGAAAACTCAACGTGTGTTTGCTGCGATCGTCGGGTTGGCATGGCCGCTCCTCATGGGTCAGGCGCAAGCCGCGGAGATCAAGGTCCTGGCTTCAACGGCCGTGAAGACGACGCTTGAGGAACTCGGACCGCAATTCGAGAAAGCGACCGGGAACAAGGTTGATCTTGAGTTCGCGCCGGCCGCGGTTTTGAAAGCGAAAATTGACCAAGGTACGGCATTTGACGTTGCCATCCTCACGGCGCCGGTCACCGACGCCCTTGCCGGAGAAGGCAAGATCGATCCGACACGCACCACCATCTCGCATTCGGGGATCGGCGTTGCGATTCACAAGGGTGCCGCGAAGCCCGATATCAGCACAACGGAAGCCTTCAAACGGGCGCTGCTTAACGCCAAATCGGTTGGCTTTACAGCAGCGGGTGCGACCGGCGCCTATCTCAAATCCCTGTTCGAGAAACTTGGTATTGCCGACGAGCTAAAGCCCAAGCTCAAACCGTTGCAGGGTGCAGCTGGCGAAGCTGCCGCCAGCGGCGAGGTGGAGATTGGCATGACCCAGATCAGCGAGATCTTGCCTTATGCCAATGCCGAGCTTGTTGGGCCGCTGCCGCCAGATATTCAGTCCTACACTTACTTCTCTGCCGCCGTATCGACAGTCAGCAAGGAAGCCGATGCGGCCCGGGCATTCATCAAATTTCTCGCTGCACCGGCTGCGCTGACGGTGATCAAGGCAAAGGGCATGGAGCCGGGTTGATCGGCAAGATCGTGTTCGCCCGGTCCGCTACGGACGATCCGTCCTTACGGCCCCTCTCAAACGCCGTGCGCTTGATCCCGATTGCGAGCAAGTCGTGACGGGCGCCGTCGCAGCCGTCACATCCCGTAAATTCGCCGGGCGAATGCCGTGATCGCCTGGGCGACGGCATCGGGCTGTTCGGGAAACAGCGCGTGGCTCGCGTTGGAAATCACGGTGATGGTCACCCGATCTCCCAGCAGCGATTTGAGGACGCCGGAAAAGCGGCGAGGCGCCACGGGATCCTGCTCGGCCTGAAGGTCGAGGATCGGCGCGGTGCCGGCCGCAAAGTAATCATCGACCGGGGTATGCTCGCGCGCGTGCGATTCCATGTCGTGCACCGCGGAATTCCATCCGCCCAGCCAGACCTTCGGATCGTTGCCGGCTGCAAAGAAGGCGATCCGCAGATATTCCAGGCGTTTTGCTTCAGGAAGCGACATATCGGAGGGACCGTCGATCGCCTGGCGCATTTCGGGGCCGATCGGCTTTTCCGTCGAGCCCGGAGGGACCTTGCCGGCAGAGGCCGCCGCGAGCACCACGCCGCGCACCAGATCGGGCCGGTCGGCGGCGAGCTGCCGGGCGACAAAATTACCGAAGGCGTGCCCGACCACAACGACAGAACCGGTGTTTTCGCTTTCGACGACGCTTGCGACGTCAGCCGCCAGATCGTGCATGTTGAGGCCGTCCATCGGTCCCTTGCTGCGTCCAATCCCCCGCGGTTGAGGCCGAACCACCCTGAATCCCCGGGAGGCCAGCATGGCGGCAACGGCCTCGTAGTCCTCGCCGGACCGGCCCAGCGAGGGCAGCAGCACGATCACCGGACCGGCGCCCTGCGACAGCACCTCGATATCGACATTGCCGCGCGAGACGACGCGCCGCTCGACTGCCGTTGCATCATGGGCGTGAGCCGCGAACGCGCTGCAGGCGAAGATCATGACACATAAAGAAAGAAGTTCGTGCTTCATCGTGATCACCCTCGTCTAGGACCTCAACGCTGATGATCTTGTATTACGATCGCCGGCATGCCTTCGTCAAAGGCAGATCCAGACAGGACGCGGTGATTTGCCCGACGGGCCAACGCTGTGAGGGGCGCTCTCTTCGCTGTCCAGCCTTTGAGTGAAAAATATTTCGCTTCGCGGTTTGCTAGAAACAGTTTTATTGATTCGCACATCCCGTCTCGCAAGAGGGGCGTTGGCCATCGTCACGAACGTTGGGGCGGGATGCGATGGACGCTTTGGCGACGCAAGACGAGCGCGCTTGAGGCGGACGGCGAAGTCGTGTGGTCCTGACACCCCGACGCTGGTGTCAAGCCCCTGAGAAGCAAGCTTCTCAGGGGCGACAGTGGCAAGAAAGCCCGGTCACTGGGGAGAGCACGAAGGAAACCGTTAAAACCATTGCGCGGGGAATGCCGGACGTTTCCGGCGTGACCGTGGTGACTAACGCG
>NZ_SSNA01000199.1 GCF_004799445.1 Bradyrhizobium sp. | reverse complement strand
GAAGCGCGCGATCCGCAATCTCGCCGAGAACGCCATCAAGCACGCGCCAAGGGATACGGTTGTCGAGTTCGTCGTCGAGGAGGATGGCACCGTGACCGTGATGGATCGCGGCCCCGGAATTTCGAGTGAAGAACGGGAATTGATCTTTCAGCGCTTCTGGCGCCGCGACCGCAACCAGCAGGGAAGCACCGGGCTCGGGCTCTCCATCGTGCAGCGCATTGCCGAATTGCATGGCGCGACCGTTGAGGTGCAGAACAGGGTTCTGGGCGGCGCGCAGTTTTCCCTGCATTTTGTCGCGGCCGCCAAGACCGCCTGAGGCTTTTCGCGCCTGGCCGGCCTGCATTCCCTGGCCGAACCGGCTGCTTTCAGCCAACGCCACTCTTGACGCGGGCAGGCTCGTTGCGATCAAGTTGTCGAACCGAAACGTGTTGCGCTCGCGACCCGCGCCCCGACGTCAAAAACCCCGCATGCATGACGGACTGCGGGGGCCGTCAATAAAAGGAGACCTCAAATGAGGCTTCATCCGTCTTTTTCCGGAGGAAATCCCAAATGCATCGCTATGCTATGGCGGCTGTTGTAATCATGGCCGGCTTTCTGTTTCTTGGCCAAACGGCATTCGCTCAAGACGCGGCCCAGCCCGTCTATATCGTGACCTACACCGAAGTTGCGCCGAGCGCGGCCTCCGAGGCGGGGAAGTTGATTCTCGCCTACGCCGGCGAAGCCAGGAAAGCTTCCGGTGCCGTGCAAATTGACGCGCTTCAGCGCATCTCCGATTCCAACCACTTCGCCCTCATCGAGCAGTGGCAGTCACTCAACGCCAAGCAGGCCTTTGCCGCGACCGACGCCGCGACCAAATTTCGCGCAAGCCTCGCGCCGCTGCAAAGCGCGGCCTATGACGAGCGCATTCACTCGGCCCTTTCGGTCGGTCCGTCGACGCCGGCATCGGGCGATCCGGTCGTGATCCTGACCCACGTCGATGTCATCCCGACGCAGGTCGAGCCCGGTACGGCCAAGGTCAAAGGCTTTGTCGAGGAGGGCAGGACGGCCAAGGGCAATCGCCGTTTCGACGATCTGGTCCAGATCAGCCGCAAGAATCATTTCACGGTGGTCGAAAGCTGGGATTCGCTTGCGGACAAACATGCCTGGATCTCGACCAAGACCGCGGCGGCCTTCCGCCAGGACTTGCAGCCGATGAGCGGCGCACTCTACGACGAGCGCGCATTCAAGCTGTTGCGCTGACGGCGGCCTCGAGCCGTTATCCAATATTGATGGCGGGAGGCAACGTTCCCGCCATTATTCTATGCTTTTTGTTCAGAACCTATTCATGCGCGTTGCGCCAGATTGTCCGGCAGGAAACGCGCTGCGCAAGCGTTGCGCGCGACCGAAAGGTTGCACGACCGGCAAAATTCGATGGAACCGACAGACCCCAAAAGTTCCCGCCGCGGCCGGCCGGCCCATTCGCCGGGCGGTATCGCACTTTCCTCCGGCTGCGCCGCGTTTGGTTTTGGCTGCGCCGCGCTTGTCGCGGCCGCCGGAATCCTTGGCGCCACCGCCGCCAGCGCCGCCGAGTTGGCTCCGCACGACATGATTCTGCTGGACCGCCTCACCTGGGGTATCAATGCCTCGAGTGCCGCGCATCTGCAGGCGATCGGCACCGAGCGCTGGCTTACCGAGCAACTGCATCCGGCCGCCAATGCCGCCTTGCCCGACGGCGTGCGATCGCAGATCGAGGTGATGGCTGACGTTCACAAGCTTCCCTTCGACATCCTGGCGGCCTTCGAGAGCCAGGCGAAGAGCGCCAATCAGGTGGCCGATCCCGATCAGAAGAAAGCCGCCCAGCAGGTCTATCAGCAGGCGATGAACGATCGGGGCAAACAGGCTGCAAGCCGCACCGTGCTGCGCGCGCTTTATGCGCCGGACCAGTTGCGTGAACGCATGGCCTGGTTCTGGTTCAACCATTTCAACGTGCATCAATACAAGGCCAACATTCGCATCCTGGTCGGCGACTATGAGGACCGCGCCATTCGCGCCCACGCGCTTGGCAAGTTCCGCGATCTGCTGGTCGCCACGCTGCACCATCCGGCCATGCTGCGTTATCTCGACAATACCGATAACGCCGCCGGCCATCTCAACGAGAACTACGCCCGTGAGATCATGGAATTGCACACCATGGGGGTCGGCTCAGGCTATACGCAAGCCGATGTCGAGGCGCTGGCACGCATCCTGACCGGCGTCGGCATCGACGTGAAGCCAGAGGATCCCAAGCTCAAGCCGGAGCTCCAATCGCAGCTCGTGCGCGAAGGCGCCTTCGAATTCAATCCGGCGCGGCACGACTATGGCGACAAGACCTTCCTCGGACATGCGATCAGGGGGCGGGGACTGGCCGAGGTGGAGGAGGCGATCGATATTCTCGTTCACCACCCGGCGACAACGACGCATTTGTCGAAGCAGATCGCGACCTATTTCGTTTCGGACAATCCGCCGGATGCGCTGGTGCAAAAGATGGCGCAGACCTTCAAGTCGACCGACGGCGATATCGCCGCGGTGCTTTCCGCCATGGTGCATGCGCCGGAATTCACCGCCTCGTTGAAGCCCGGGGTCAAATTCAAGGATCCCGTGCACTACGTGTTCTCGGCCGTCCGGCTGGCCTATGACGGCAAGATGATCCTCAACACGCAGCCGATCCAGAACTGGCTGAACCGCCTTGGCGAAGGATTGTTCAACCACGAGACGCCGGACGGCTATGCGATGACGTCAGCTTCCTGGAACGGGCCGGGACAAATGACGTTGCGCTTCGAGATCGCACGCCAGATCGGCTCGGGGTCCGCCGGGTTGTTCAAGCCGGACGTCCCGGACGCGGTCGATCAGCCGGCGTTTCCGCTGATTCAGAATTCGCTCTACTTCAACGGATTGCGCCAGACATTGGGCCCGACCACGCTCGCCGCACTCGATCAGGCGATTTCTCCTCAGGACTGGAATACGCTGTTTTTGTCGTCGCCTGAGTTCATGCGCTGAACCGCGTAGCAAAGGGATCGCTATCCATGAATCGCCGTGATCTGATCAAGGCGTTTGCAAGCCTGGCTCCGCTGACGGTAGCTGGCCGGGTCTGGGCCGCACCGGCCACCGATGCGCGGCTGCTGGTTGTGTTCTTGCGCGGCGCCTACGACGCCGCCAATGTCGTGGTGCCGGTATCGAGCGATTTCTATCACAGTTCGCGGCCGACGCTCGGCATCGCCAGACCCGACACCGGAAATCCAAACGCCGCCTTGTCGCTCGGCGCGGAGTGGGGACTGCACCCGGCACTGCGCGACAGCATCTATCCGCTGTGGGCCAAGCGTGAGATTGCCTTTGTGCCTTTCGCGGGCACCTCCGATGATCTGACGCGGAGCCATTTCGAGACCCAGGATACGATCGAGCTCGGCCAGTCGGCCGGCGGCTCGCGCGACTATCGTTCGGGTTTCATGAGCCGGCTCGCGGCCGAACTCACGCGCGTCAAGCCGATTTCCTTTACCGACCAGCTTCCGCTGATCTTTCGCGGCAAATCCCAGATTGCAAACATCGGAATCAGCAGCGTGGGCAAGCCCGGCGTCGACGATCGCCAGGCCCGGCTCATCAAGGACATGTATGCGCAGACCGATCTTGCCTCCTCGGTCTCGGAGGGTTTTCGGATTCGCGACGACGTCTACCGTTCGATATCGGAGGAAATGACCGCGGCCAATCGCGGCGCGGTTTCGCCGCGCGGATTCGAGCTGTCGGCGCGGCGGATCGGCCGGCTGATGCGCGAGCAGTTCAATCTCGGCTTCGTCGATGTCGGAGGCTGGGATACCCACGTCAATCAGGGTGCTGCGACCGGCTACCTCGCCGATCGCCTGGGCGAACTTGGCCGCGCGCTGGCGGGCTTTTCCGAAGAGGTGGGGCCGGCGGGATGGCGGGATACCGTCGTCGTCGTGATCTCCGAATTTGGCCGCACCTTCCGCGAGAATGGCGACCGCGGCACCGATCACGGTCACGGCAGCGTCTATTGGGTGATGGGCGGCGGCATCAATGGCGGCCGCATCGTCGGTGAACAGGTCAAGGTCGAGCAGGCCACGCTTTTTCAAAACCGCGATTATCCGGTTCTGACCGACTACCGCGCGATGTTCGCAGGGCTGCTCCAGCGCATGTTCGGGCTCGAAGCCGCCAGCGTTCAGCGGATCTTCGCCGGCGTCCACCCGGCGGAGCTCGGACTGGTCTAGGGCGGGGGCCAGCAGGCACATTCACTATCAAGTTACGCCTCGGGCCGGTACGGTGCTTCATCACCGATTCCAAGGACCGTTCGCGCCTGATGACGATTGACCGTCCCGCCGCTGAGGCCGCCGCCGTCACCGCCGCTCCCGACGTCTTGCCGCCTTCGGTCCGGCGCGGCATCTTTGTTTATCTCGGCATCCTGATCGTTCTGTTGGCCTTCGGCGGGCCGTCGGGAGGCCTGATCGACATTCCCATCAGCTTTTTTCTCAAGAACAGGCTGCATCTGGAGGCGCACCAGGTCGCGCATTTCCGTCTCATCGCGGCGATCCCGCTCTATCTGTCCTTTGTATTCGGTTTCATCCGCGACATGTGGAATCCGCTTGGGATGAGGGATCGTGGATTCATGCTCTTGTTCGGCGGCATCTGCGCGCTGCTCTATCTCTGCTTTGCCGTGGCGCCGATGACCTATTCGACGCTGCTGCTTGCGGTGGTGGTGCTGACCACCTCGTTCCTCTTTGTCGCCAGCGCCCAGAACGGGCTGACATCGACGATTGGCCAGCAGCACGCGATGACCGGCCAGATCAGCGCGGCGTGGAACGTGTTCGCCTCGATCCCGACAGTCGCGGCCCTGCTGATCGGCGGCATGCTCTCCAGCCTGCTCGAAGACAGGAACGCCGACTCCGCCGCGCGTATCCTGTTTCTGGCGGGCGCCGCGATCATGACCGCGGTCAGCCTGTTTGCCCTGTGGAAGCCGAAGGTCGTGTTCGAGCATGTTCACGCCGAACGTGGCGGCGACGTGCATCCGGTGAACGACATCAGGAGGCTGTTCGGGCAGTGGCGCATCTATCCGGCGCTGCTGATCTGGCTGTTGTGGAATTTCGCGCCGGGCTCGGCGACGCCGCTGCAGTATCATCTTCAGAACACGCTGCATGCCACCGACGCCCAATGGGGCCAGTGGAACGCCATCTTTGCCGCCTCCTTCATTCCGACCTTCATCGTGTACGGATTTCTCTGCCGCCGCTTTGCCCTGAAGACGTTGCTGTTTTGGGGAACGGTCGTCGCCGTTCCACAGATGGTTCCGCTGCTGTTCATTCATTCGGTGACGGGCGCACTGATCGCAGCGGTACCGATCGGCCTGATGGGCGGGGTTGCCACCGGCGCCTATATGGATCTGATCATCCGCTCCTGCCCGAGGGGCTTGCAGGGCACCATGCTGATGATGTCGAGCAGCCTTTATTTCGTGGTCTCGCGGTTTGGCGATATTCTCGGCACGACGCTGTACGATCACTACGCCGGCTTTACGGTTTGCGTCATCGCGATCACGGTGGTCTACGCGCTGATCCTGCCGACCCTGCTATTGGTGCCGAGACATCTGATCGCCACCGCCGACGGGCAGGTGCCCGAACGCATGAGCGAGGTATAACACAGTCGTTTGGTTGTCGTAATCGGAGCCGATAGTTTGTAAGAAGGGCGATCGATGGTGGGTGTCGGTCCGGTTCCTCGGTGCTGATTTCCCGCTGACAAATCACTCTCTTCATTGGGCGGCCACACGTGAGCGAAGATCCAACGCGGCCCTCCGGCGAGGCGCGACAGGCACCGCAGGGCAAACTGCCCTTCTTGGGACTGTCGGCGCTCGGGATCGTGTTCGGGGATATCGGGACCAGCCCGCTTTATACCTTCAAGACCGTGCTTGGCACCGCCGAAGTCCCGACGGATCCCGCAACCGTGCTGGGCGCGCTCTCGCTCGTGCTGTGGACGCTCTTTGTCATCACCACCATCAAATATGTCTCGTTCGCCATGCGCGTCGACAATGACGGGGAGGGCGGCATCCTCGCCTTGATGGCGTTACTGGGCGTGAAGAAGCAAAACCGGCCGACCATCGTGGCCGTCGGCCTGTTCGGCGCGGCGCTGATCTACGGCGACGGCGCGATCACGCCTGCGATCTCGGTGCTGTCGGCGCTGGAAGGGTTGAACATGGCGACGCCTGCGCTGCAGCCTTATGTGGTGCCGGCCGCGGTCGCGATCCTGGTCGCGCTGTTTGCGATTCAGTCACAGGGAACCGCGGCCATCGGCCGCTTCTTCGGCCCGGTGATGCTGCTCTGGTTCGCCGCCATGGCCGCGATGGGAATTTCGGGCATTGTGCAGCACCCAACCGTATTCGCCGCGCTCAGTCCCGTCTACGGCCTGACCTATTTGTTCTCCCACGGGTTGACCGGCTTTCTGGTGCTGGGCGCGGTGTTTCTCTGCGTCACCGGCGCCGAGGCGCTCTATGCCGACATGGGCCATTTCGGCAGCGGGCCGATCAAGCTGGCTTGGTTCGCGATCGTGTTTCCAAGCCTGATCCTGAACTATGCCGGTCAGGCGGCGCTGGTGCTTGAAGGCGCGCCGACGGAAGGCAACATTTTCTTCCGGCTCTGTCCCCAAATTCTGCTGATCCCGCTGATCGTGCTGGCGACGGTCGCCACCATCATCGCCAGCCAGTCGATCATCACGGGCGCCTTCTCGATGACGCGGCAGGCGATCCAGCTTGGCTGGCTGCCGAGATTGCGGATCAAGCAGACCTCCTCGGAAGGTTACGGTCAGATCTATGTCGGCGTCGTCAATTGGCTGCTGATGATCGTGACTGTCGGCCTGACCATCGCGTTCGGTAAATCGGACAATCTGGCGGCGGCCTATGGCATCGCGGTTTCGGCTACGATGCTGATGACCTCGGCGCTGCTCTTCATCGCGATGCGCGAGATCTGGGGCTGGAGCATGCTGGCTGCCGGCTCCGTCGCGGCCTGTTTCCTGGTCGTCGACAGTGCCTTCTTCCTCGCCAACGTCACCAAGATCGCCGAAGGCGGGTACGTGCCCTTGCTGCTGGCCATCTCGGTCTACGGCGTGATGTGGATTTGGCACCGCGGCGCGGCCGCGATATCGATGCGCATGCACGAAGCGCTGATCCCTGTGGCGGGATTCTTGGCCGACCTTGCCGCAAGAAAAATTCCACGTGTCCCCGGCACGGCCGTGTTCCTGACCCGAACCGAGCGCGACACGCCGCCAGTGATGGTCTGGCATGTCCGGCATAACCGCGCTTTGCACGAGCATATCTTTGTGCTGCGCGTCGACATCCAGTCGGTGCCGTGGGTGTCATCCAGCAACCGCATCGGAATCGAGGAGGTCGCGCCGAATTTCTGGCGTGCCGAAGCGCGTTTCGGATTCATGGAGCGTCCCCACATTCCCGAGCTGCTCGCCGCCAGCAAATCGCTGGGCTGCACGATCGATCTCAACGACGTCACCTATTATGTCGGCCATGAGACGGTGGTCGGCCGCGAGGACGGCCTGGGCCTGCCGGCGTGGCAGGAGCGGTTCTTCGCCGTGATGGAGCGCAACGCCGTCCATGTCAGCGACTTTTTCAGCCTGCCCAGCGATCAGGTGGTTGAGATCGGGCGACAGGTTTCGATTTGAGAGAACGCCGGCCTGATGCGACCCGCTCGCGGATACGCGGCAAATCATGGTCAGATCGGGAAATATCCTTGACGTAAATCAAGACGTTGTTGGCGGCAAAGGACACATTGCGCAAAGGAGCATTTCGGAGTGCCAACCCACGTTGCGCGGACCTCAGATAACTGGCGAGCCCGCAGTGAAGCGTGAGGTCGGCGGAAAGTCAGGTCAACGTGGTCGACGAACGCATTTCCGCGGAAGCCAATCAGTCCAGGGCGCCAAGCAGGCTGGTGCCATTTCCGGCTCCTCAGGCCGTACCCCCGAAGACGCACACACCTCGCTTGCAAAAGTATTGGTTGATCGCCGGGCTGTCGGCGCTGCTGGTCGCTGCGATCGCGACGACGGCATGGTGGGTCCTGGGCGAACGCGACAATATTCACTACGTGACCGCGCAGGTTGCGAAGGGTGCGGTGACGCGGACGGTGACAGCAACGGGGACCGTGAACCCGGAGCTAACGATCATCGTTGGCGCGGCCGTTTCCGGAATTATCCAGGAACTGTATTGCGACTACAACACCAAGGTCAAAAAGGGACAAGTCTGCGCCAGGATAGATCCTCGTCCCTATCAGACCGTCGTTGATCAGAGAAAAGCGGAGTTGGCCGTCGCGAAAGCGCAACTCGAAAAAGACAAGGCGAACGAGGCCTACACCATGCTCGCGCTTGCCCGTTACGCGAACCTGATACAGACGCACGCGGTGTCCCAGGACGTGTACGACAATGCCAGGAACGCGCATGACCAGGCTTTGGCTCAAATTGCCTTTGACGAAGCGACGATCCAGTTGCGCCAGGCCGCGCTCGATGCGGCGCAGGTCAATCTTGACTATGCGAGCATCGTTTCTCCCGTCGATGGCACCGTGGTTTCGCGCAACGTGACGATGGGGCAAACGGTCGCCGCAAGCTTCCAGACGCCGACGCTCTTTCTCATCGCCACCGACCTCGCCAAGATGGAAGTCGACGCCAATGTGAGCGAAAGCGATGTCGGCGGCATCAAGCCGGGCGACAAGGCAACCTTTACGGTGGACGCCTACCAGAAACGCACATTCGAGGGTAAGGTCGTTCAGGTCCGCCAATCTCCGCAGACCGTGCAGAACGTCGTGACCTACGACATCGTGATCAGCGTCGACAATTCAGACCTTGCACTGATGCCGGGCCTGACGGCCGCCAGCCGTATCGTCGTCGATCAACGCAACGACGTGACGCGCGTGCCGAACCAGGCGCTCCGCTATGTTCCAAGGAGCCTCCCGCGCGCCGCTGTTTCCGATCAGGCCCGGGTTTGGGTTCTGCGGGACGAACAGCCGGTGGCTGTAGCCGTAGTGACCGGGCTCGATGACGACAGCTTCACGGAGATCGTAAGCGGTGATCTGAAGCCGGGCGATCTGGTTATCACCGCAGAGCAGGCCGCGGCCGCCAATCAAGCCGTGATGCCGCGTCTTGGTCGCTGACCTCCCATCGAACCACGTTGGCACCCAGGGTATGCCGGAACCAATCATCAGAGTCTCGAACGTGACGCGGACCTATCACGTCGGCGACGTCGACGTGCATGCGTTGCGCGGCGTCAGTCTGGTTGTCGAGCCCGGCGAATTCATTGCCATCATGGGATCGTCGGGCTCCGGAAAGTCCACATTGATGTCGCTGCTTGGCTGTCTCGATCGGCCGTCCAGCGGCGAATATTATCTGGAAGGAGTCAATGTCGCGGGGCTGTCCGAGCCCGAATTGGCGCGCATCCGCAGCGAACGGCTGGGCTTCGTCTTTCAGAGCTTCAATCTGCTCGCACGCACCAGCGCGATCGAGAATGTTGCGCTGCCCCTGTTCTATGCGGCGGCAGGGACGTCGAGCCGCGTCGAGCGCACCGAACGGGCGCGGGCATCGCTGAAACTGATGGGCTTGGCCGACCGGGAGCGCAACACGCCGGGGCAGTTGTCGGGTGGCCAGCAGCAGCGCGTCGCCATCGCACGTGCCTTGATCAATAATCCGATTCTGCTGCTTGCGGACGAGCCCACCGGCAATCTCGATACCCGCAACTCGCATGAGATCATGGCAACGCTGCAATCGCTCAACCGCGAGCGCGGGGTTACCATCATTGTCGTGACGCATGAATCCGATATCGCGGCCTACGCCGACCGGGTGATCACCATGCGTGACGGACAGGTGGTGTTGGACGAACGAAAGCCGGCGATCCGGCCGCAACAGAGCGCGTTGACCGGGGAATTGCCTGCGGCTGCGCTGTCTTCTGTCCCGCTGCCGGCCGCCACAACCGGCAATGCTGGCACCGTGCGGGCATTCGCGTTGATGATCGTCGCGGCGGCATTGCAGGCGCTTGCCCGCAACAAGATGCGATCGGCGTTGACCATGCTCGGGGTGTTCATCGGCGTTGCCGCGCTGATCGCGATGGTCGCGGTCGGTCAAGGCGCCAACGAAGCCGTTCGTAAGCAGATCGAGAGCCTCGGAACCAATCTTCTGGTGGTCGTCCCCGGCGCCACCACGATGGGCGGAATGCGGAGCGGACAAGGCAGTGCCTCCACCCTCACGGTCGTGGACGCCGAGGCGCTGCGCCGGGAAGCTCCGGCGGTTGGCAGCGTCAGTTACCTGATACGGCAGTCTGGCCAGGTCCGGTATGCCAATCAGAACTGGACCACGAGCATTCAGGGCGTCACCGCCAACTATCCGCCGATCACCAATTGGCGGATCATGACCGGGCGAGGAATTTCCCGGGAGGATGTCAGCGGCGCGGCTCTCGTGGTGGTCCTGGGCCAGACGGTTACGCGCCAATTATTCGGAGCCGATGAGAGTCCGCTCGGCGCTGTGGTCCAGGTCAAAAGCATGCCTCTGCGCGTGATCGGCATTCTCGCGTCCAAGGGCCAAACGCCTTATGGAGCCGATCAGGACGATGTCGTCATGATCCCGTTCACAACCGCCGAACGCAAGGTGCTGGGCGTCGCGGCGCCAAGCCTGCAGCAGGCGCCGCTCAATTGGGCCTATCCGCCGCCGCCCAATCCCTACAATCTTCAGCAGCGGCTGATGGGTTACGTCAACCAGATCTATGTGCAGGCCACCGCGCCCAGCGAGGTTCAGCCGGCGGTCAGCCAGGTCACGGATATTCTGGCGCGGCGGCACCGGATCCGGTCGGGCGACATCAACGATTTCACGGTGCGCAACCTGAGCCAGATCGCGGAGACCGCCGAGGGCTCCAGCCGCATCATGGCGCTCCTGCTGGCCTCGGTCGCATCGATATCGCTGATCGTGGGTGGTATCGGCATCATGAACATTCTCCTGGTATCGGTGACCGAGCGCACCCGCGAAATCGGTCTGCGCATGGCGATCGGCGCGCGAAGGACGCACGTGCTGCTGCAGTTCCTTGCCGAGTCGGTGATCTTGAGCGTCACCGGCGGCATCGCCGGAATCATCGTGGGCGTGGTGTTTTCCGAGATGATCTCGCTGATTGCCGGCTGGCCGGCTCCGATCTCGCTGGCCGCCGTCGCCGGCGGGTTTCTGTTTTCAGCCGCCGTGGGCATCTTCTTCGGCTATTACCCGGCGCGAAAGGCCGCCAGCCTCGATCCGATCGAGGCATTGCGATACGAGTGAGGGACTTCAGAGCAAGATCGGTTCTGATTAAATCAGAACCGACGCTCTAATCTTTTGTTTTGACGCGTTTTCTTCACGCGAACCGGTATCCACTTCGCTCGAAAACGCTCTAGGGTTTGGTTCCTTTGGCGACGCAGGTCCCCGCCGCGCATTTCGTCATGGTGACGACGGTCCCGCCTTTGCGGGCTTCTTCGCGAAGGCCATCCCGCGTCGGCGCGTCACGATGCCGTCATTCCAGATAGCTGAGATAGGCCGCGACGGCCCTGACCTGTGCTTCGGTCAGGTTGTGCGCGATCGGCCCCATGATAGCCGAGTTATCCGGCTTGGCCTTGTCCTGGCCCCGCTCCTTGTCCCAGCTTGTCAGCTTCCTGAAAATGTAGTCATGGAGCTGTCCTGCCAGGCGGGGAAATGCGTCGGAGCCCTTGGCTTCTGGTCCGTGACAGGAAGCACATGGGGGAACCTCGGCCTTGGGGATGCCGTCCTCATAGATCTTCTTTCCCTCAGCCACGAGCTCCTTTGGCGCCCCGCCAAGCGGCTTCGGGTTGAGGTCTCGGAAATGCTCGGCCAGAGCCTTCAGCATCGGTGGGCTCAGCACGTGCGCCACGTTGAACATCACCGGGTTGGTCCGCCTGCGATCAATGAACGCCTGCAGCTGATTTTCGAGATATTCGGGCTGCTGTCCGGCCAGCCGCGGCATCGGAAACGATCCGCGAAAGCCTTGCCCCGACAACCCGTGGCAGGTCTTGCAATAGTCGGTCTTGGCCTTGAGCTCTGCTTGGGAAACGTCGGCCTTACCGTTGCCCTTGTCTTCCGCTTGCGCCGTCGCGGAGGCCGCGATGGCGATGCTTGCTGCCAGCAATACTCTTGGAATGCGCATAAGACCGCCCTTTTGATGATGGATCACGTTACGCTGCGTCGGGTAGTTCGATCCAGTTCAATTTTTCGGGACCAATTTGATTCAGGTCAAATCCACTCTCGCGAATCTGGCCCACAAAGTACTGCACTGGGCAGACGATGGGATAAAACAATCGATTACTGCCCAGTTTATTGCATTGGGGGCGTCGAAACGGAATGTTTCGGCGCCGTTGTTTGTTGTCCATACAACTAATTGTTGCAAAAATGTCGCGCCATTATGAAATCGGCATCGTCCCAGCTATTGCCTTAGCCGCGCGCCCGATTCATGGACTATCGTCATTCCCGTAAGCGACTTTCGATTCAGGATTCGTGCGTCGGCACGGAGCGCTGTAAACAACGGGATAGCGCGCAATGCGGGGCGATGGCGGTCGTATCATCCGACCCTTCGGTAACATCAGAGTATTTGCTGCGATCGCGTTCGTCGTCGTTGCGAGCGGCTTTCTGACGGTTAGCTTTGCTCCGCCGGCGCAAGCGCTTCCGAGTTTCGCGCGGCAGACCGGGCAGCCCTGCGGCACCTGCCATACCGATTTTCCCGCACTCACCCCGTACGGCCGAAGGTTCAAGCTGCTCGGTTACACCACCGGCGGCGGCGAATTCCGCACGACGCCGTTCTCGTCCCAGGCGGGCAAGGATGCGCGCGCGGAATACGAGAAGATGCTCGGCTATGTGAAGGCGCTGCCTTCTCCGTCGACAAAGGACGAGGCCGAAAAGGACTACGTCCCGCCGGTCTCGATGATGGCCATCGTCGGCTACACCCGCACCCAGGCCGACCTGACCGGCACGGACCCCTATAGTGCGAACAACAATGTCGTGCTCTCGCCGTTCAG
>NZ_SSNA01000198.1 GCF_004799445.1 Bradyrhizobium sp. | reverse complement strand
CGGGGAGAGCACGAAATAAGCTGTAAACCATTGCGCGGGGAATGCCGGGTGATTCCGGTGTGACCTGACTAACGCGTGTGCGTTCTACTACTCACATTGCACACGCAGCTATCGGGCGCATCGGGCGCCCGGCATTCCCCGCGCCCTCTGATGGCAGAGGGCGGAACGAGCAGGCCAAAACTCGCGCGGAATGCGCGGCGAGATCGCGAACGTGTATCCTGTCGTCATTGCGAGCGCAGCGAAGCAATCCAGCTTTGGTGCCGCAAATGAAAGTTGGATTGCTTCGTCGCTTCGCTCCTCGCAATGACGACGTCGAAAGTGTCTCGTGCCGTGGCTGTTTGAAAATTGAATCGGTAGCATTTCAATAGGCACGACTGTATCCGCGCCACAGCCGTCATCGCCCGCGAAAGCGGGCGATCCAGTATTCCGAAGCGCCAGAAATCGAATCGAGATGCCACAGCGTACTGGATACTCCGCTTTCGCGGAGTATGACGGGTCTTTGTGGGGCGGCGCTCTGTGCCGACCCGTTGGCTGGCAATGGGGACGATGCAGCCGCTAAATCCCCAGATACGCCGACTGAACCTGCTTGTTGTTGGCGAGTTCCTGGCTGGTGCCGTGCATGATGACGTTGCCGCTTTCCAGCACATAGGCGCGCTGCACCAGCGACAGCGCGCGGCTGACGTTCTGCTCCACCAGCAGGATCGCCGTTCCCATCTTGTGGATTTCGCCGATCTTCTCGAAGGTCACGTCGGTCATGACGGGGGCGAGGCCGAGCGAGGGCTCGTCGAGCATCAAGAGCCGAGGCTTGAGCATCAGGCCGCGGCCCACCGCCAGCATCTGCTGCTCGCCGCCGCTCATGGTGCCGGCGAGTTGCTTGCGGCGTTCGGCGAGCCGCGGAAAGATGTTGTAGACCAGCTCGAGCGTGCGGGCGCGTTCGGCCTTGGCCTTCGGCACATAGGCGCCGATCTCGAGATTTTCGTTCACCGTCATTTCCGGAAACACCTGACGCCCCTCCGGCACATGGGCGATGCCCAGTTCCGGAATCCGGTACGGCGGAAACGAGGCGAGGTCGGTGCCGGCGAAGGTGATGGTGCCGGAGGTGAGTTTGACCAGGCCCGAGATCGCGCGCAGCGTCGTGCTCTTGCCGGCGCCGTTGGCTCCCAACAGGCCGACCGCTTCGCCTTCACCGATCTCGATCGAGACATTCGCGATCGCCGGCACCGAACCGTAGCTGGCGCCGACTGCTTCCAGTTTCAGCATCACGCCTCTCCCGCCGCCGGTGGGTGCACGTAGGAGCCGAGATAGGCGCGGATGACTTCCGGGTTCTCCACGATCTGTTTGGGCGCGCCTTCGGCGATCTTCTGGCCGTGATCGAGCACCACGATGTGGCGGGCCACCGCCATGATGGCGCGCATCACGTGCTCGACGATGACGATGGTCAGCCCGCGCTGCGACAGCTTGCCGACCAGCGCCACCGCCTGGTCGATCTCCGCCGGGTTGAGCCCGGCCATGACTTCGTCGAGCAGCAGCAGCCGCGGCTCGGTCGCCAGCGCGCGGGCCATCTCCAGCCGGCGCTGATCGATGGTGGTGAGATCCTTGGCGGCGGTCCGCTCCCGCGCCGTAAGGCCAACGAACTCGATCGCCTCGCGGGCCTTGTCGCGCGCCGCAGCGGTGTTCTTGTCGCGCAGGAACGCGCCGGTCATGACGTTGTCCAGCACCGTCATGGCGCCGAACGGTTTGGCCACCTGGAAGGTGCGGGCGAGGCCGTGGGCGCAGATGTCGTGGGGTTTCAGGCCGACGATCTCGCGCCCATAGGCCATCACCGAGCCCGCATCCGGCCGGTGAAACCCGGTGATGAGATTGAAACTCGTGGTCTTGCCGGCGCCGTTCGGCCCGATCAGCGCGACGGTTTCGTTTTCCTTCACCGTGAAGGAGACCTCCTGGACGGCGCGCAGTCCACCGAACCGCTTGCTGAGGCCGCGAATGACGAGCGCATCTGTCATGATATGCCCTTACGCCTGCGCCGGTTTGCGGTGGCGATGCCAGGCTTCGCTGATCATGCCCATCAGCCCGGTCGGCCGCCACAGGATCACCGCCATCAGGATCAGGCTGTACACGGTCAGCTGCACGCCGCCGATCGAGCTGCCGAGCCAGCTCTGCAGCAGCGTCGACGTCGTCTCCAGAAGCACGGTGCCGATCACCGGGCCCCACAGCGTCCCGATCCCGCCGACGATCGACACCAGCGCCGCCTCGATCGAGATGTTGAAGGAAAACGCCGTCGCCGGATCGATGAAGTAGATGTATTGCGTATAGAACGTGCCGGCGAGCGCGGTCAGAAACGAGCTGATCAGATAGATGTCGCGCTTGATTTTTGGAGCGTTGACGCCGATCGCCTCGGCGGCGTCTTCATCCTCGCCGATGGCGACCAGATAATATCCCATCCAGGATCGCTCGATCACATAGGTGACGGCGAGCCCGACCACGAGCAGGCCCAGCACCACATAATAGTACGCCGCCTTGGTCTCGAACTGCATCATCAGCGGCGCCGAGCCGAGGTTCGGGATGGTGGTGCCCTCGGCGCCCCAGGCCAGATCACGAAACTTGAGAAAGATCAGCATCAGGGCCTGCGCGGTCGCGATGGTGGCGATGGTGAAATAGGGGCCGCGCAGGCGGAAGCACAGCCAGCCGATCGGCAGGCTCGCCAGCATCGCGACCACGCCGCCGGCGATCATCCCGATCCAGGGCGAGATGTTGAAATCGATCTGCAGGATGGTCGAGGTGTAGGCGCCCAGTCCGAAATAGGCGGCATGCCCGAGCGACAATTGCTTGGCGTATCCGCCCATCAGATTCCAGGCGATGCCGATGAAGGAGAACAAGAGGATGCGGATGAAGATATCGATCGCGAACGAACTCGTTACCACCTGCGGCAGCGCGATCAGGATCGCGATCCCGACCGCCAAAAGGACGATGCCGCGGGCACTTGGGCGGTGCGCCATCATCGGGCTCGTCCTCCGCCAAGGCCGGTCGGCTTGAAGGCGAGCGTCAGCAGCAGCATCGCGAACACCACGATCAATCCGGAGTCGGCGCCGACATATTGTACGCCGAGCGACTCGGCGACCCCCATCATCAGGCTGGCGATCAAGGCGCCCATCACATTGCCCAGTGTCCCCAGCACAACCGCTACAAAGGCCATCAGCACGAACACCTGGCCGACGAACGGATAGGCCGAATAGAACGGCATCAACAGCGAGCCGGCGGCGCCGGCCAGCGCCAGCGCAATGCCAAGTGCGACGCAGAACACGCGGTTGGGGTTGATGCCCATCAGCATCGCCACGTCACGGTTCTGCGAGGCGGCGCGCATCGCCTTGCCGAGATCGGTGGTGTGCAGGAACACCCAGAGTGCGGCGCTCAGCGCCATCGCGACCACGAAGGCGATCAGTTTCGCCACCGGGATATAAAGCCCGCCGACATGCAGCGCTTCGTCGGAATAGGAGGTGTGGACCGTGCGATAGTTGGCCGAAAACAGCATCAAAGCGAGGTTCAAAAGCAGCAGCGACAGCGCGAAGGTCAGGAAGATCTGGGGCATGTCGTTGGGTCCGAGCACCCGCCGGATCAGGAAATGCTGGACCAGGACGCCGACCACGAACAGCACCGGCATCGACACGAACAGCGAGAGCAGGGGATCGATGCCGAACTGGTTGGCGAGAAAAAAGCTGATGTACATCCCGATCATCACGAATTCGCCCTGGGCGAAATTGACGATCTTGACCACGCCGAAGATCAGCGTGACGCCGATGCTGACCAGCGCGTAGATGCCGCCGATGAGCAGGCCGTTGATGACGGCCTGGGCCACTGTCTCCCACATCTGGCTTGACCGGCGCTAGATCTTCAGCAGCGGCTTGCGGGCGTCTTCCTTCGGGAAGACGCTGGCGAGATCGCCGTCCTGCCACTGCACGCCGACCGGGTGTCCGTAGATGTTCTTGCCGTCGGGTCCGAACTTGACCTTGCCGCCCGGCGCCATCGCCGCATAGCCGGAGGAGACGTCGAGCGTCGACAAGGCCTCGCGGACCTTTTGCGGATCGGCCGAGCCCGCGCGCTCCAGCGCATCGGCCAGCATGAAGGTCTGCGCGACCAGGCCGCCGGCATATTCGAACAGGAATTCACCGGTGCGCTTCTTGAATTCGACGTTCACCTTCTGGGCGTCGTCGCTGACATCGTGGTTCCAGTGTGCCACGCCCTGCAGTCCTTCGGCGAGCTTGCCGACATTCTTGTAGAAGTCCGGAATGACAAAGCCGCCGGAGCCGCCATTGATCGAGACGTTGAGACCGAATTGCTTGACGGTCCGCACGATCAGAATGAGGTCGTTCAGATAGGAGACCGAGAACAGCGCATTGGCGCCCGATGACTTCACCTTGTTGATCAGCGGGCTGGCGTCGGTAAATCCGGCCGAATAGGGCTCGAACATCACGATTTCGACGCCCTCTCCGGGCGCGAGCTCCTTCAGGCCGTTCGACGTCGAGGTGCCGAACGCGGTATTCTCGAAGATGACGGCCACCTTCGGCGTATCGCTGACGAGTTTTGCCATCTGCAACTGCGCGCGGGCGAATTGCGAGGCGCGCGCGAACGGCGTGAAGGTGTAGGTGCGGCCCTTGTTCAGCATGTCCGAGCTGGAGCCGGTGATGATCGGCACCTTGGCGCGCTCCGCCACTTCGCTTGCGATCAAGGTGAGGGCGCTGGCATAGCAGCCGTGGATCGCCGACAGCTTGTTGCCGGTGATGAGGCGGTCGGTTTCGGTGCGCGTCACCGTGGTGTCGCTCTGCACGTCGGAGACGATCAGATTGAGCTTGGCGCCGCCCAGCGACTTGATGCCGCCGGCATCATTGACCATTTCGACGGCGAGCTTGGCGGCGGCGACGCAGCCGACGCCGATCTGCGCCATGCTTCCGGTGGTCGGATAAAGCGCGCCGATATTGACCGGATCGGCCGCCCAGCCGCGCAGCGGCACCGCGCCGAATGCACCGGCGGCGAGGATGCCTCCGGTCTTGATGAGAAATTCGCGGCGACCCTGCCGCTTCGACGAGGCCTGGTGTGGGCGGGCTTTAGTGCCGGCGGAATCCTTGCGAGCTTTCTGCATGCCATTTCCCCCTGATAAGGCCACGATAACGGCTCGCGCCCGCTTGTTTGCTGTCCGCGCATTTTTTTAAATGGTAACCGCATTCAAGATTGTTTACAATACGGTTATCAGTTTTACTTTCGAAATTGAAAACGATGGTCGGCTGGTGATGCTTTTGGCGGCTTCGGGCGGCCGGGGCCTGTCGTCGAAATCGGGGAAATGATGGTCGGAAAACCAGCCAAACGCGCGACGGTCCGAACGCCAGGATCCCGTCAGATACCGGCGCCGCGACCGCGAGAACCGGCTGCCGTCCTGATCGCCAAGCGCATCGAGGAGGACATAGTCCTGGGCCGGCGTCAACCGCGGGAGCGCTTGATCGAGCAGGATCTCTGTGACCTGTTCCAGACCCATCGCGGGGACGTCAGACTCGCGCTCTTCGAACTCGAGAAGAAGGGCCTGGTCGGACGTATCCCGAACCGTGGTGCGCTGGTGCGCGGATTAACGCCACAGGAAGTAAGGGAAATCTACGCGGTTCGTGAAGAGCTGGAGGTGATGGCGGTCCGCATCATCCCGTTTCCGGTTGCCGCAGCAGATATCGGGCGGCTGGAGGAAGTGCAGCGCCGGCATACCGCGGCCATCGCCGAAGGCGACTTGCTGACGGTCTTCTACAGCAACCTCAGTTTTCACCAAATTTTATTTGGTCTGTGCGGCAACGCCTGTCTGATCGAAACCATCGATCTGCTTGCCCAGAAGGTATACGGCATCCGTTCTTATGCGAATGCATTTCCCGACTCGCTCGACCGCGCCCGCCGGGACCATCTGGATATGATCAAGGCGCTTCGTGGTTCGCGTCGGGACGAGCTGGTGGCGCTGACCCGGCGCCACCTGCAGCCTTCCCCGGAAGCCTATATCAAGGATTATGAGCGGCGCTTCGGCAAAGCCGATCCTGCGCCGGCCCATTAATCCCAAAGAAGCGCTATTCCGCGCTGCTCACCAGTTTGATACGTGGCGCGGCCGCCTCCGTCAGGCTGCGATAGGCGGCGAGATAATCGAGCGCCATCCGTCGGGCGGTGAATCGCGTCTCGAATTGTTGCCGGATCGCCTCCCGATTCAGCTGGGACAGCCGGCCGACCGCGGAAACCGCGCTGATTTCGTCCTCGACGATAAAGCCCGTCAAGCCTTCGTCGATGATTTCGGGAACCGAGCCGCGGTTGTAGGCGATGACCGGGGTGCCGCAAGCCATGGCTTCGATCATGACAAGGCCGAACGGCTCCGGCCAGTCGATCGGAACGAGCAGTCCGATCGCGCCGCTGAGAAAGTCCGATTTTTCGTGATCGCCGATCTCGCCGATGTATTCGACAAGGGGGTGGTCGATCAGGGGACGGACGATTTCATCGTAATAGTCCTGATCGGCCCGATCGACCTTCGCCGCGATCTTCAGGGGAATGCCGCACCGGATGGCGATCTTGATGGCGCGATCGACACCCTTTTCCGGCGCGATCCGACCGAGCACGGCCAGATAGCCGGGAGTCACCGGTCGCGGCGTCAGCAGTTTTTCCGGCAGGCCGTGGTGGATGGTGCGAACCCAGTTGGCCTGCGGCACCGGACGCCGCTGGGCATTCGAGATCGAAATCACCGGAACAGAAGAGAAGGTGGTGAACACCGGCTGATGCTCGGGCAGATCGAGCCGGCCGTGCAGGGTAGTCAGAAACGGGGTCGGCTGGCGGGAGAACAACGAAAACGGATAGTAGTCGAGGTGAAAATGCAGAAAGTC
This sequence comes from Bradyrhizobium sp., assembly GCF_004799445.1. GTDB lineage: Bacteria > Pseudomonadota > Alphaproteobacteria > Rhizobiales > Xanthobacteraceae > Bradyrhizobium. The sequence goes on along the minus strand of NZ_SSNA01000198.1, from coordinate 174,605 downwards.
GAACTCTTCATCGTCGCATTTTTGCCGGACGCGCTCCAGCATCACCATATGCAGCGCATTGGGATCGCGGACGGATCCGTCAAGACGCAGCGCCTTTGGCCAGGTCGCGTCGAGCTTCGCGGAGGTTTGGGAATCGCCGCTGGCGAACAGCGTGACGTCGTTCCCTAGTGCTACCAGTTCCTCGGTCAGCCAGTGTACCACCCGCTCGGTTCCGCCATAAAGTTTGGGCGGAACAGCCTCCGTCAGCGGAGCAACCTGCGCGATGCGCATCTATCCGTCTCCTATCGTTGTCATCGATGAGAAAGCCCCCATCACCCGGTCGGCACCAGGCATGCCGCAGAGGGAACGTTTCCGCATGTGCGAAGTTCCCACAAGGAGCGTACTTCTTCCACGTGATGGTCTTGTTGATGCCATCACACCCCATCACGCTTCGGCCGTTGTCAGCATTGCAGAATTTTTGCGCAGCCGCGCAGGGGAACTGCAGAGCGGCATCCGCCGTTCGATCACACGGAACATCTTCGGATCGGCCTTTCGTTCTCCTCCAGCGGGTTTTGCAGCCATATGGATAATCTCTCAGGATACGCCAATCGTCCGCTCCCTTTTGTGCTGCGCTACCTGCGCCAGCGTCTGGCATCGCATGTCGTCATTTTGACGACCGTGGTTGCCGCCGTTGCCTGTTCGGTAGGCACGCAATATGGCGTGAAGTATCTGGTCGACGGTCTGTCGGCGGGACCGGCCAGCGCGGGTGGCGTATGGCTGGCATTCGTTTTTCTCATGTCGCTGATAGCGGCGGATAATTTTCTGTGGCGGATCGCCAGCTGGACGGCAAGCTTCACGTTCGTGGGCGTCACCGGCGATTTGCGCCGCGATATTTTCCGTCATCTGACCGGTCACGCGCCGAGCTATTTCTCGGACCGGTTGCCGGGAATGCTGACCAGCCGCATTACCGCCACATCCAATGCCGTCTTCACCGTCGAGAACATGTTTGTCTGGAACGTACTGCCGCCGTGTATTGCGACCGTCGCGGCGATTGCCCTGATCGGGACCGTCAGTCCGGTGATGGCGGGGGGACTGGTTGTCGTCGCCGGGGCGATGGTAGTCGCGATGTTTCATCTCGCCGCCGCCGGCAAGCCCTTGCATGACGACTTCGCGAACAAGGCCGCGGCCGTCGATGGCGAGATGGTCGATGTCATCAACAACATGCCGCTGGTGCGGGCATTTTGCGGCCTCAGTTTCGAGCACGACCGGTTTGATGCCACCGTCAACCGGGAATTGACGGCGCGGGGCCGCAGCCTGCGTTATCTCGAAAAGCTCCGGATCACGCACGCCGCGATCACCGTCGTGCTGACGATCGCGCTGCTCGCCTGGGCCATTGTGCTCTGGCAGCGCGGCGCGGCTACTACGGGTGACGTCGTGCTGGTCTGCACGCTCGGACTTTCCATTTTGAGCGCTACCCGCGATCTCGCTGTGGCGCTGGTCGACGTTACCCAGCATGTTGCCAGGTTGACCGAAGCGATCGCCACCCTGTTGCTTCCGCACGAACTGCGTGACCACCCGGAGGCCGAGCCTCTGATCAAAAGCGGCGCGGCGATTGCCTTTAACAACATTTCGTTTCGCTATCCCGGCGGACTGGGGGTGTTCGACAGATTCAGCCTCCGCATCCAGCCGGGGCAGCGGGTCGGTCTGGTCGGTCAATCCGGCGGCGGAAAATCCAGCCTGTTTGTTCTCCTGCAGCGATTCTACGACGTCCAGCACGGCAGTATCACCATCGACGGTCAGGATATTGCGCGTGTCACGCAGCAAAGTCTGCGCGCGGCGATTTCAGTTGTGCCGCAGGACATTTCGCTGTTTCATCGGTCGATCATGGAAAACATCCGATACGGGCGCCCGAATGCGACCGACGACGAGGTATTGCGCGCGGCGATCGCGGCGCGCTGCGATTTCGTCGAGACCCTGCCGGAGGGGCTTGCGACCATGGTCGGGGATCGCGGTGTGAAATTTTCGGGCGGCCAGCGGCAGCGTATCGCGATCGCGCGTGCGTTCCTCAAGGACGCGCCGATTCTGCTGCTGGATGAAGCGACCGCGGCGCTCGACGGTGAATCAGAGGAGGCGATACGCGAGGCGCTCGGCCGACTGATGCGTGGACGAACCGTCATCGCCATTGCCCACCGTCTTGCGACCCTGCGGAATTTCGACCGGGTGGTGATGCTGAAAGCCGGCAAGATCATCGAAGACGGCCCGCCAGATCGCCTGATGCAGGGCCAGGGTCCCTACCGTGAACTGGTAACGCTGGAAATGAGCCGCCTTGCGCAGCACGCGGCCTGATCTGCGATAGTAGCGTTGAGTGCACTCATCTTAACGCTCGGGGAGGCGATCGAGGTCAAATGTCAGCTGAAGCCGTGACCCAAATCACGACGATCCGGACCATGGAGACGGTCACGGAATCGCCGTTCTACATCCCGATGACCGGGCCGGCGGCGCGACCGCGCCGCTCGCTCAAGCACGACGACACGTTCATCGTGCTCGACAGCCATGGCGACATCGGCGCTTCCGCCGGCGGACCCGATGGCCTGTTCAACGCGGACACCCGCTATCTTGCCCGGCTCGAACTCGTGCTCGACCAGGTGCAGCCGTTGTTATTGGGCTCGAATCTGCGTGACGACAATTCCGCGCTGACGGTAGATCTCACCAATCCCGACGTCTATCGCAACGGCCGGATCGTGCTGCCGAAGGACATGCTGCACATCGTGCGCACGATCTTCCTGTGGCGCGGATCGGCCTATCAGCGCATTGGCGTGCAGAATCACAGTGAAAATCCGGCTAGCTTCGAGCTGACGCTGCTGTTCGATAACGACTTCGCCGATCTGTTTGAGGTCCGGGGCGAGCGTCGGCCGCGCCGCGGCATCGGCTCCAGCAAATTGCTCGGTGCTGCCGACGTCGTGCTCGAATACACCGGGCTCGACGGCAAATCCCGCGGTACGGCGCTTCAGTTCGAGCCGCGCCCGACACGGCTTGCGGCGAACGCCGCGACCTATCATCTCGATCTGGCGCCACAACAGGCGAGGTCGCTGTTCGTTGTTGCGTCCTGCAACAAGCCGGCGGCGCCGAGATCGGTGCCGTTCTTTCGCGGCCTGCTCGCGCATCGCCGCGAGATGCGCCAGTCCACGAAAGGCGCCACCAGCATCGAAACGTCGAACAATATCTTCAACGAGGTGCTGTGCCAGTCGATGGCGGACCTCAACATGTTGATGACGGATACGCCGCAGGGGCGGTATCCCTATGCGGGGATCCCCTGGTATTCAACGACATTCGGTCGCGACGGCATCATTACTGCACTGCAGATGCTGTGGATCGACCCGCGGGTCGCGCGCGGCGTGTTGAAGCGGCTCGCCTTGTATCAGGCCAAAACCACCGATCCGCTTGCCGACGCGGAACCCGGGAAGATCCTGCACGAAATGCGGGGCGGCGAAATGGCTTCGCTGCGCGAGGTGCCATTCGCGCAATATTATGGCAGCGTCGATGCCACCCCGCTATTCGTTCTGCTGGCCGGTCTTTATGTCGAACGCACGGGCGACAATGAGACGCTCGCCGAGTTATGGCCGTCGATCGAAGCCGCGTTAGACTGGATCGACGGGCCGGGTGATCCCGACCGGGACGGATTTGTCGAATATAAGCGCGCGTCGGAGCAGGGCTTGGCGAACCAGGGCTGGAAGGATTCCTACGACGCGATCTTCCATGCCGACGGGCGGCTCGCCGAAGGCTATATCGCGCTCGCGGAAGTCCAGGGCTATGTGTTTGCCGCCAAGCAGCTGGCGGCACGTTGCGCCATGCGCATGGGGCTGCCGGACAGGGCGCGGCAGCTCGAGGTCCAGGCGCAACAACTCGCCGGGCATTTTGAAGAAGCGTTCTGGTGTGACGAACTCGGCACCTATGCGCTCGCGCTCGACGGCAGCAAACAGCCGTGCAGGGTGCGCACCTCGAATGCTGGGCAACTGCTGTTCACCGGAATCGTGCGCGCCGATCGCGCCCGCATGGTAGCAGCCGACCTGATGCGCCCGCATTTTTTCACGGGCTGGGGTATCCGCACCGTGGCGCGCGGCGAAGCGCGTTACAATCCGATGTCCTATCACGACGGTTCGATCTGGCCGCACGACAATGCGCTGATCGCGCTCGGGCTTGCGCGTTACGGCCTCAAACATTCGGTCGAACAGGTGTTCGGCGCTCTGTTCGACGCCGCGACCTATATGGATTTGCGGCGACTTCCGGAGTTGTTCTGCGGCTTTCGGCGGGAGAAGGGACGCGGACCGACGCTGTACCCGGTAGCCTGCGCGCCGCAGGCCTGGGCGAGCGCGACGCCGTTCACGTTGCTGGAGGCCGCACTCGGGCTTGAATTCGACGATCAGCGCGGCGAAATTCGCCTGCGCAACCCGCGCCTGCCGACGTTCCTCAACGAAGTGATCCTTCGCGAACTGCGGCTGGGCCCCTCGAGCGTCGATCTTTGCGTTCGCCGGCACGGCGATGACGTGTCGCTGGAGGTGATGGGTACGCGTGGCCATATCCAGGTTTCCATCGTGCTGACGCATTAGCACCGGCATTTTGCGGCCACCGCTCCGCGACGCCGCGACGCGGCTGGCGCCGCCCCTTGCATTGAGGAGACGACATGCGCGCTAGACCCTTATTTACCCTCGTTGCCGCCAGTCTTGCGGCGTTGCTGGCTGCGCCATCCCGGGCGCAAGCCGATGCAACCGAGCCGCAGCCGTCTCAACAGCAAGGCACGGCTCCGCCGGCGGCGCCGAAAGAGCCCGCGCCACCGCCATCGGTCACGATTATCGGCGCACAGGACGCGCACGGCGTGCTGGGACGCGAGGTTCGCAGCTCGACTGACGAGGACATGGGACGCATCGTCGACGTGATCGTCGATCGCGCCGGCATGGTGCGCGCGGCAGTGATCGATTTCGGCGGATTTCTCGGCGTCGGCAGCCGGAAAATTGTCGTCGACTGGAACGCGCTGCATTTCGGACGCATCGCCAGCAAGAGCGACAGCATCACGCTCGAATTGACCAAGGCGCAAGTCACGGCAGCGCCCGAATACAAGGAGGATACGCCTATCGTGGTGCTCGGTGCCTCCGGCAGCCTGCAGCCACTGCAATTTGATCACTAGGGTCCGGCTCGATAATGCGCAAGTCATTGATCCGACTCATTTTCAGAGCTCGGCACGGAAGCAACAAATTGATTTAGTTTCCCATTTAGTTTCCCCATTGGGTAACGACGCCAGAGAAGCGGAGAGATATCCTGTTCGCGCGCTCATCCAGACACAAGATTGACCAGACCAACGGTGATGGCCGTGGGTTGCCGACGGGTGACGATCGAAATCCGCCATTCGTATCGGAACCGGCGGCGATTGAGGCGGCGCCCACTCCCTCGCGTGAGAGCTTGCGCGGCCTCGACTGGTTCATCTTCTTTCTGGCGGATGTGCAAACCGGATTTGGTCCATTCGTTGCGGTCTATTTGACGACGCAGAAATGGACGCAGGTGGAAATCGGCTTTGTGCTGTCGATCGGCGGCTTGGTCGCGTTGATCGGGCAGATGCCCGGCGGAGCCATCGTCGATGCGGCCCGGTCCGAGCGGCTCGTCGCCGGCCTTGCGATCGCGACAATCGGCGTCAGTGCGCTGGGATATGCGGCGTGGCCGATCTTTCCGGTGGTGGTGGCCGCCGCGACCCTGCATGCTGCCGCCAGCTGCGTGCTCGGTCCGGCGATTGCCGCGATCAGTCTCGGTCTGGTCGGGCCGCTGGCGATCGGCGAGCGCTTCGGACGCAACGCCCGCTTTGCATCGCTCGGAAACGGGGTTGCCGCTGCCGTGATGGGCACCTGCGGCTATCTGCTGTCGAGTCGTTCGGTGTTTCTGGTCACCTTCATTCTGGCAATTCCGACCCTGCTTTCGCTCGCGCGTATCCGCGAGCGCGAGATTGACGCAGCCCGGGCCCACGGAGCCCTGCTGCGCGCGGCGCCCGATGCCGAATCAACCAGCGTTCTTGGTTTGATGCGCCAGCGCACCCTGCTGATCTTCGCCGGCAGCATATTGCTGCTTCAACTCGCCAACGGGGCGATGCTTCCTTTGATGGCGGGTGTGGTAACGACCCGGTCAAGCCAGTGGGCGCCGGTCCTGATCGCCGCGTGCATCATCGTGCCGCAGGCCATCGTCGCGCTGACGTCTCCGTCGGTCGGACGCAAGGCCCAGCGATGGGGGAGGCGTCCGCTGCTGCTCATGGGCTTTGCCGCGCTGGCGATTCGCGGCGTGCTGTTTGCCACTGTCCGCGATCCGTATTTGCTGGTCGCGGTCCAGGTGTTCGACGGTATCACCGCGGCCGTCTTCAGCGTCATGATTCCGTTGATTGTCGCCGACGTCGCATTCGGAAGTGGTCACTTCAATCTTGCGCAGGGCATTGTCGGCACCGCAACCGGCATCGGCGCTTCCCTTAGCACGGTGCTCGCCGGTTACGTCAGTGACAGATTCGGCAGCAGCATTGCCTTTAGCGGGCTTGCCGTCGTTGCAACGGCAGGCCTCGCCGTGATCTGGTTTGCAATGCCGGAAACGCGCCGGAGCGCGCGACCGTAGCGTTCATGCGTCCATATTGCGCAGGCATTGGCGGTTGCGAAGCACGATCTGGCGGGCGCCGGAAAACCCGAGCACGCCTTGCGCGTGGAGTTGGGAAAGCGCTCTTGAGACGGTTTCCAGCGTAAGGCCGAGGTAATCGCCGATATCCCGGCGGCACATCGGCAGCGCCATCATGCCCGTGACCGCAAGGCGGCGATCCATCTCCAGCAGGAAGGTGGCCACACGCTCCATTGCGGTTTTGCGTCCGAGAAGCAGCATATGATCTTCCGCATGCCGGAGATCGCCGGCGGTCATCGCCCAGAGCTTGCGCGCGACCTGAACGTCGATCCCGGCGGCTTGCTCGAGGCTTCGCCGCTTTACCAGCCGCACCGTGGTATCGATGATGGCTTCCGCGGCGAGCCGGTGGATCGTTCCGGATTCCAGCCCGAACACGTCGCCGGGCAGGTGGAATGCGCCGATCTGACGCCGTCCGTCGGAGAGCAGCTTGTAGCTGCGAACCGCCCCCGAAATCACCTGGTAAACGTATTCCGCAGGTTCATCCTCGCCATAGATTTCCTCATCCTTCCGGTACGAGAACTCGGTGGCAACGAGGCCGGCATGCCCGGTCACGGCGCCAAACTGGTCGGGAACAGGATGGGGAAGCGGGCTGATCTTTTTGCCAATGACGGAAGGAACCGAAGGGCTGAGCGACTGGGTGAGCATGACCATCTCCTTTGCGGCGGATGGCCATTTACTATTTGAGCCGGCTCGGTCTGGAAATTTCGCGTGATATCTTAGGGAGGTTTACCTACGTATAATTCCGGAGGTCACGTCCTACGCCCCTGGCTGATGGCTGGCGCGATCCTCCTGAATCGCCCCCCGGATACGCGTGACGAGGCTGTCCTCGAGCAGCGGCTTGAGCAGAACATACCGTACGCCCGCCGCTTCAGCCCGCGCCGTGATATTTTCGTCAGGATAACCCGTGATGAGTACAACCGGCGCGGCGATATCGCGGTTCCGCAACCGGCGAGCCAGTTCGATGCCGTTCATATCGGGCATTTTGTAGTCAATCACGAAGCAGTCGACGCCGGTCGAACGGACGGTTTTCAGCAGCGCCTCGGCGTTTCTGAACGTCCGAACGTTGAACCCGTCCGTCTCAAGAAGAAATCGCAGTGAGCCGAGGACGTCCGCATCGTCGTCGACTACATAGACGGTAGATTTTGCGGATGAAGGCATCACAAAAGGCCGTGTGGCTCGTGCTGATCTGGATAGGGCATCGTCCAGATAACACGCATCAGGAATACGGCGTCTTGATTTAGCTCAATCCTTCAGTAGCCCGGCGCGCATCGCAAGCCGCACCAGCTCCGACAGGCTATTGGCCTGCATCTTGGTCATCACGTTGGCCCGATATACCTCAATGGTCCGGGGGCTGATATCGTAGTCGCGAGCGATTAGTTTGTTGGAAAGCCCTGCGATCAGACCCTCCATCACCTGGCGCTCGCGGGGGCTGAGGGTTGCGATCCGCGACGCGATATCGCGAGTAACCGCCTCGTTCTTCGCGGCGGGTTCTCCCTGCCGGATCGCGGCTTCAATCATGGCGATCAGGCGATCGTCTTCGAAGGGCTTCTCCAGAAAATCGACCGCCCCGAGCTTCATCGCCTCGACGGCAAGCGGAATGTCGCCGTGCCCGGTCATGATCACAATCGGAAAGGGGCTTTGGCCTGACTTCATGCGTTTCAGGAGTTCGATTCCGTCAAGGCCGGGCATGCGCACGTCGGAGACGACGCAGCCGAATTCAAGGCCCGGGAGGACCTCGAGAAACTTCACGGCAGTTTCGAATATTGTGACATCGAAGCCCGCCGCATCGAGCAGGAAGCTGAGCGAATCCCGCATCGCCACATCGTCGTCGATGACGTAAATCTTTGCCTTGCCCGACATGTGTCAACTCTCGCCGGCTGCTGCGGGCAATGTGAAGCGAAAAGTCGCGCCTCCCGACGCATTGCTTTCCGCCCACATCCGGCCGCCATGGGCCTCTATAATCGAGCGGCTGATGGAAAGTCCCACCCCCATTCCCGTCTCCTTCGTCGTAAAGAACGTCCGAAACAGATTGGACTGGACGTCATCGTGGAAGCCCGATCCGGTGTCGGACACCGCAACTTCGATCATGTCATCCGCGTCCCCGGCGTTTGCTACAATAAGTTCCCGTTGTCGCGATTGCGCCATCGCCTCAAGCGCATTGCGAAACAGGTTGACCAGAACCTGCTGAATCTGAACCCGGTCCACCAGCACGAGGTCGAACTCCGGGTTCAGGTTGAAACGAAGCTGAATGTTCTGGTCACGAGCGCCCGACAGGCCGAGCGCGCCGGCTTCCTCGATCAGTTTTGAGAGGCTTTCGACCCGCTTTTCGGATTCTCCGCGCGAAACGAAGTCGCGCAGACGGCGAATGATCTGGCCGGCGCGAAGCGCCTGCTCGGCGGCGCGGTCCATGGCGCTTTCAATTTTCGGCGCATTGGGATCCACGCTGTCCGCCAGCAGCCTGCGCGAGCCCTTCATGTAGTTGCTGATGGCTGCGAGCGGCTGATTGAGCTCGTGCGCCAGCGCGGACGCCATTTCGCCCATCGCGCTCAGGCGGGAAATGTGGACCAGCTCGGATTGCAGTTCCTGCAGCCGCGCCTGCGTTTGCTGATGCTCGGTCAGATCGCGCACGAATCCGGTAAAATAGGGCACGCCGCCGGACTGCATTTCACCGATCGAGAGGTGCATCGGGAACGTCGTTCCATCCCTGCGCATGCCCGTCACAATTCGTCCGATCCCGATGATGTGCCGTTCGCCCGTGGAACGGTAGCGCGCCAGGTAGCCGTCGTGACGCGCGCGATCCGGCATCGGCATCAACTCACTGACGTTCTTGCCGATGGCCTCCTGTTCGGCATAGCCAAACAGCCTCTCGGCCGCGGTGCTGAAAAATTGCACGACGCCGTATCCGTTGATGACGATCATGGCATCCGGCACCGTATCGAGGATCGAGCGAAGGTGACTCTCGCGCGTTCTCAGGGCGTCTTCGAGCTGCTTCTCTTCATCGATATCCAGAACAATTCCACTGATATGGCGCGGGGCGCCGGTGTCGTCCCTGACGAGGCCGCCGCGGGTGCGAATCCAGTGACTGGAGCCGGCATTTCCAGCAATCTTGAAGGAAAGATCCACATTGCCGCCGATCTCGGTAACCCTCTTGATCGCCTGTTCGGTGCGCTCGCGATCCACCGGTTCAAGCAGCGAGAGAAACAGCCCGTAGGTGATCGGCTGATCGGGGGCGACGCCGAACAAGCCCTTGGCCGTATCGGACCACTCCAGTTTTTGAGTGGTGAGATCGAGGTCCCAGGTCCCGACGCCAAATCCTTCGATTCGGAGCCTCAGATGCTCGTTACGGACCGGGTCGTCTGGCGATCGTCGAATTGTGCCGGGCACGCTCAAGCCTTCAGTTCCGCTTAATTCACTTTACACCCGCCATCTCAACCGGCGTGTTTCGATCCGGTACCCTACACGAGATTGACGTACGAAAAGGCCTCAAACTATTGTAAAGGACACATAATTTCGCCGAACAGGGTTGCGGATGCAAGTTCTTCCGGGGCCAAAATTCGGCGAGCCGGGCCCGACCCGTGATCGGTTGATTCTACGGCGCTTTGGCACTTTGATCTATCTCATCCTGCTTTCCGATTTCAGCCCTAGAATTTCCTTTGAAATCGTGGAGAGCTTGGATGACATACGCGACCGTTATGGTCAGTTTGGCGCTTGATCAGCCCAATGAAGCCCGTTTGGCCGTCGCCGGCCAGATCGCCGAAAGGTTCGACGCCGGATTAATCGGAATTGTGGCGTCGGTATTCAGTCCCCCGCTGTACTTTACTACGGGGGAGCAAGCCCAGACTCTGATCGACCAGGGTCAGGCATCGATCAAGAGACGGATGTCGGAACTGGAAGCCCAATTTCGCGAGGCGACAAAGAATCGTGCCAAGCATATCGAATGGCGCTGCGCGATCGACTTCCCGGCGCGATATACGCTGCAGCAAGCACGTTGCGCCGACATTATCGTGAGCGGCGGACACAGTGATGCGTTTTCCGATCCGTTCGCGCTTGTCACCCCGAAAGACCTCGTGATGGAGGCGGGCCGGCCGCTGCTCGTTGTGCCCGATTCCGTCGATTGGCTCGATTTGCGAAGCATGCTCGTGGCGTGGAAAGACACGCCGGAAGCGAGGCGGGCGATCGTTGATTCGTTGCCGATGCTGCGCAAGGCCAAGGACGTCGCCGTCGCAGAGATAGTGGAAGCCGGCGGCAGCCAGCCGCTCGCTGTCTCACGGGTCCGCGATGTCATCACGTGGCTGTCGCGTCACGGTGTTTCCGCCTCGGAGCTTGTTGCGGAGCAGAATCAGGACCGGGATGCGACGGTTCAGCTTGACGCAATGGCGGCCGATGTTGGCGCGGGAGTTGTCGTCGCTGGCGCGTACGGTCATTCGCGGTTTCGCGAAATGGTTCTCGGCGGCATGACCCAACATCTGATCACACAGACCGAGCGTTGCGTGTTGCTGTCGCATTAGCAGTCAGGTTGCAAACAAAGATCGATTGGATCGCGCCGTGTACAGATTTCTCCAGCAGACTGTCGCCGAATACATGACGCGCACGGTCACGACCGTGAGTCGCGAACTCACGGTGCGTGATCTGAACCAGATGTTTGAGCGCGACGATTTCAATACCTATCCGGTCGAAGCAGACGGCCAAGTGGTCGGACTTGTGACCAAGTTTGACTTGCTGAAGTGCTTTGCCTTTACGCCGAGTCAGATGGTTCCGCGCTATGATGATTTGATGAACCGGACCGTCGCCGATATCATGACGTCGGCATACATCTACGTCGGCGCCGACACCAAATTGACGCGGGTGCTGCAGCTCATGGTCGAGCACCGAATCAGGAGCATTCCCGCGATCGACAACGACAATCGACTGGTGGGCATCATTGCCCGCGAGGATGTCATCAAGGCGCTTGCCGCCTCTGCCCAAGGGGACGCATAGACCCGCCTCGGGCCGACGGCGCGACCCCGCCGTCCACAGCTTTCCAATGGCCGGTTTTGCCAAACCCCGGTACGCGCCAAGCCATTGCTGTCGGCGACGAAAATCCAAATGTCGCAGCCTGTCGGCTCTGGCGGCGATTTTCAGTGGAATGAAGTTGATCTCGATCAAATCGCCGCGCGCCAGGCTGTGGTTCTTTGAATCGTGTCCTTGAGAGAGATTCCGCATGAGCCAGCCCCTTAATTCGAAGTCGATGACCATTGGTGAGAGTGGCTTGGCGGTATTCTTTGCGGCAGCTGCCTTTCTCTGCTTGATCGGCGCAGCCAAAGCCGTCGACGTCGCATTCGGCTTCCATGCCGCGCTCGGTGCGGCCGCGAGCCTGGCGTCGGTTTTTGTCATCCTCAACCGGTATTTCGATCGTCCTTCCTTGCTGCCGCCGCAGGAGATCAACGGCCGGCCCAACTACAACATGGGCCCGATCAAGTTCGCCACCGTCATGTCCGTGTTCTGGGGAATCGCCGGCTTCACCGTCGGGCTGTTGATTGCCAGCCAGCTCGCCTGGCCGGCGCTCAATTTCGATCTGCCGTGGACCAGTTTTGGCCGGCTGCGGCCGCTGCATACTTCGGCCGTGATCTTTGCGTTCGGCGGCAATGTGTTGATCGCAACGTCATTCTATGTCGTGCAAAAGACATCGCGGGTTCGCTTGGCCGGCGATCTTGCGCCGTGGTTTGTCGTGCTCGGCTACAATTTCTTCATTCTCATTGCGGGCACCGGCTACCTGCTCGGGGTGACCCAATCGAAGGAATATGCCGAACCCGAATGGTACGCCGATCTGTGGCTGACGATTGTCTGGGTTACCTATCTGCTGGTGTTCCTGATGACGCTTGTGAAGCGCAAGGAGCCGCACATCTTCGTCGCGAACTGGTTTTATCTTGCCTTCATCGTCACCATCGCGGTGCTTCATCTCGGAAATAATCCCGCAGTGCCGGTGTCGGTGTTCGGCTCGAAGTCATACATCGTTTGGGGCGGCGTCCAGGACGCGATGTTCCAGTGGTGGTACGGCCACAATGCCGTCGGGTTCTTCCTGACCGCCGGTTTTCTCGCCATCATGTACTACTTCATCCCGAAGCGCGCCGAGCGGCCGATCTATTCGTACCGCCTGTCGATCATTCACTTCTGGGCGCTGATATTTCTCTACATCTGGGCAGGCCCGCATCATCTGCACTACACCGCACTTCCGGACTGGGCCCAGACCCTTGGTATGACCTTCTCCATCATGCTCTGGATGCCGTCCTGGGGCGGCATGATCAACGGGCTGATGACGCTGTCGGGCGCCTGGGACAAGCTGCGCACCGATCCGGTGCTGCGCATGCTCGTGGTGTCGGTTGCCTTCTATGGGATGTCGACCTTCGAAGGTCCGATGATGTCGATCAAGGTCGTGAATTCGCTTAGCCACTATACCGACTGGACCATTGGGCATGTCCACTCAGGCGCGCTGGGCTGGGTTGGATTCGTCTCATTCGGTGCGCTCTATTGCATGGTGCCCTGGTTGTGGGACCGCAAGGGACTTTACAGCCTTAAGCTCGTCAACTGGCACTTCTGGATCGCGACCATCGGAATCGTGCTCTACATCTCTGCGATGTGGGTGTCCGGTATTTTGCAAGGCCTGATGTGGCGCGCCTACACCTCGCTCGGCTTCCTGGAATATTCCTTCATCGAGTCCGTCGAAGCGATGCATCCTTTCTACATGATCCGCGCGGCGGGCGGCGCGTTGTTCCTGATCGGATCCCTGATCATGGCCTATAATCTCTGGATGACGGTGCGCGTCGGTGAGGCCGAAGTGCAGTCGCCAGTCGCTCTTCAACCGGCGGAATGAGGAGCTGACCAATGTCATTCTGGACACGGCATCAAATTTTCGAAAAGAATTCGATCGTTCTGATCGTCGGAATTCTTGCGGTCATTGCGATCGGCGGCCTGGTGGAAATCACCCCGCTGTTCTACCTGAAGAGCACCATCGAGGTAGTCGATGGCGTCAGGCCCTATACACCGCTGGAATTGACCGGCCGCAATATCTACGTCCGCGAGGGATGTTATCTGTGTCACTCGCAGATGATCCGGCCGTTGCGCGACGAGGTCGAGCGATACGGCCACTTTTCGCTTGCCGCCGAAAGCATGTACGACCACCCGTTTCAGTGGGGATCAAAGCGAACGGGGCCCGATCTTGCGCGCGTTGGCGCCAAATATTCGGACGATTGGCATGTCACGCATCTGACCAATCCGCGCGCGATCGTTCCGCAGTCGGTTATGCCCGGTTATTCATTTCTGGCCCAGACCGAGGTTGATCCCGCGACCATCGCCGATCATCTGCGAACCAGCCGCATCGTCGGGGTGCCCTATACGGACGACCAGATTGCCAATGCCGTCGCCGATCTGACGGCGCAGGCGGATCCGGACAATGCCGGGGCGGACGCGTTTACGAAGCGCTACCCGAAAGCCGTCGTGCGCAATTTCGACGGCAAGGCCGGCGCTCCCACCGAAATGGACGCGCTGATCGCCTACCTGCAGGTGCTCGGCACACTGGTCGATTTCAAACTTTACAATGAAAAAGCCAATCTTCGCTGAGAAGGCAGAACGATGCGCGCAATCCTGACGGTTCAGAATTTCACCTCGAATTTTGTCACGACATTCTGGACCCCGATCTTCGTCGGAATATTCCTGGCAATCGTGGCTTATGCGCTTTGGCCTCGCAACAAGTCAGCTTTCGACGAGGCGTCGAAGATACCGTTGCGGGAGGAATGATAGGATCATGGCTGAGCAGAACGATTTCGACCACGTCTCCGGCAAAACGACCACGGGTCACGAGTGGGATGGCATCAAGGAACTGAACACGCCGCTGCCGCGCTGGTGGGTGCTGACCTTCTATGCCTGCATTATCTGGGCGGTTGGGTACTGGGTCGTGTATCCGTCGTGGCCGTTGCTGTCGAGCTACTTGCCCGGCGTGATGCATTACTCGTCCCGCGCGGACGTCGCCGTTGAGCTCGCAAACCTCGAGAAGAGTCGCGGCGAGAAAATGGTTGCGCTTGGCGCGGCCTCGCTCGCGGATATCGAAAAGGACCCGGCGTTGCTTGCGCTGGCGCGCGCCCGCGGCAAGACGGTGTTCGGCGATAACTGCGCGCCGTGCCATGGCAGCGGCGCGGCCGGTGCCAAGGGCTATCCTAACCTGAACGATGACGACTGGCTTTGGGGCGGCACACTCGACCAGATCATGCAGACGATTCAGTTCGGTGTGCGCTCAGGGCATGCGAAGACCCACGACAGCGCCATGCTTGCTTTCGGCAAGGATGGAACCCTCAAGCCGGAGCAGATCGTCACGGTCGCCAATTACGTTCGATCGTTGTCCGGCCTGCCCACCAGGCAGGGATATGATGCGGGCGCTGGTGCAAAAATCTTCGCGGAGAACTGCACAGTGTGTCACGGAGACGCGGGGAAGGGAAATCAGGAACTTGGCGCGCCCAATCTCACCGACAAGATCTGGCTCTACGGCTCCGACGAGGCGACTGTCGTCGAGACCATCACCAACGGCCGCACCGGCGTCATGCCGGCATGGGTGGGGCGTCTCGATCCCTCCACCATCAAGGTCATGGCGGTCTATGTTCACTCGCTCGGCGGGGGAAAGTGACCGCCAGCGGGCAGGGGAACCCTGGAATCTGGATTCTGTTTGAGGTGGATCAACCCTGCGTCTGAAGTGGGGTCTACGTTCAAGCGAGGATGCGAGATCAATCCCGCCGATGAACCAGCCTGTGCTCCCAGCTGCCGTGGAACTTGATGCCGACGGGCCGCTTTATGCGGCGCGTAAGCAGGTCTATCCACAAAGCGTCTCGGGGACATTCCGCCGCATCAAATGGGGCCTGATGGCCTTTTGTCTCGGCGTCTACTACCTGCTGCCGTTCGTGCGCTGGGATCGCGGCTTGGGCGCGCCAAGTCAGGCGGTCTTGGTGGATCTCCCCAACAGCCGCTTCTATTTCTTCTTCATCGAGCTGTGGCCGCAGGAGGTGTACTATTTCACCGGGCTGCTGATCGTCGCCGCCATTGCGCTGTTTCTGATGAATTCACTGGGCGGCCGCATCTGGTGCGGATATCTCTGTCCGCAAACGGTGTGGACGGATTTGTTCTATGCCGTCGAGCGCATGGTCGAGGGTGACCGCCGCGAGCGTATGCAGAAAGCGGCAGCGCGCGGCACGATGAAACTGGAACGTTTCGCGGAGATCACGCTCAAGCATTCGATCTGGCTGTTGATCGCGTGGTGGACGGGGGGCGCCTGGGTGCTCTACTTCAACGACGCGCCGACGCTGGTCCAGGAGCTTGTGACCTTCCAGGCACCGATGCTGGCCTATATCTGGATCGCGATATTGACAGCGACGACCTATCTGCTCGCGGGCTTCATGCGCGAACAGGTTTGCGTCTACATGTGCCCGTGGCCGCGTATCCAGGCCGCTCTCACCGATGAGTGGGCGCTCAACGTCACCTACAAATACGACCGTGGCGAAAAGCGTACATCCCTGAAGAAGGCGAGCGAATTGCGGGCCCACGGCGAAGCCGCCGGTGACTGCATCGATTGCTATCAATGCGTCGCGGTCTGCCCGACCGGAATTGACATCCGCGACGGCGCTCAGCTTGAGTGCATCCAGTGCGGCCTGTGCATCGATGCCTGCGATACCGTGATGAAAAAGGTCGGCCGAGAACCCCGCCTGATCGGATACGACAACGACATCAATATACAGCGGCGCCAGGCCGGCAAGCCGCCGATCTACCGTATCGTAAGACCGCGCACCCTGGTCTACTCCGCGATGATCGCCGGGGTCGGCGCGATCATGCTGTATGCGCTGCTGACGCGGTCGCTGCTCGACGTCAATGTGCTGCACGACCGCAATCCGGTTGCGGTGAGGCTGAGCGACGGCTCAATTCGCAACGCCTACACGGTTCGCTTCCTGAACAAGCGGGCATTCGACCGCGTGGTGGCGATCGACATCGATGGCCCCAACAACGCAACCGTCCACGTTGTCGGTGCCGATTCCGTCACGCCGGACCGACCCATGATCATCCTCGGCCGCGACGCCACCACCGAACTGAGGGTTCTGGTTACCGCGCCCTCCGAAGACAACCTCGAAAAATCGATCCCCGTGAAATTCCGCGTAACCGATATCGGACTGGGCGAGATTGCATCGGCGACCGACAACTTCGTCTCCCCGTGAAAATCCCAAAGGAGCTTTGTATGAACAGGCCGCTTGTTTCACCGAAGCCGTTGACCGGGCGTACTGTGCTCTTTGTGCTGATTGGGTTCTTTGGCGTGGTGTTTGGCGTGAACTTCCTCTTGATGAAGCTCGCGATCGACACCTTGCCGGGGACCGAGGTGGACAGCGCCTATAGCGCGAGTCTCGGTTACGAGAAGGAGATCGCGGCAGCTCGCGATCAGAACACGCGAAACTGGCGGGTCGACGCGCATATTCAGCGTGGCCCGGAGGGCGGCGCGACGCTGCAGGTCGAGGCCCGCGACAATGGCGGCGCGCTGCTATCGGGCTTGAAGTTTCAGGGCCGTCTCGAGCGGCCTACCGACCGGCGGGCCGATCGGCCGGTTGAGCTCGGGGAAGTAGGACGCGGCATTTATCGCGGGAGCGCGCCGCTGGTCGCGCCGGGACAATGGGATCTGGTTCTCGAAGGCGATGCCGCCGGACAGCGGATGTTCCTGTCGAAAAACCGCGTGTTGTTGAATTAGAAGGGCCGCATCATGCAAGCGACGCGCGACTTCTCGCACTTTGTAAAGGATATCGGCTCAGGCCTGCAGCACATCGATCTGGCGGTCGAGGGCGTCAATTGCGCAGGCTGCATGTCAAAAATCGAACGCGGGCTCTCGGCGCTGCCTGACGTAACGCTTGCACGCGTCAACCTCACCGACCGCCGCGTCGCGCTGGAATGGAAGGAGGGCGCACTCGATCCCGCCAACTTCATCGACCGGCTCGCCGAGCTTGGATACAAGGCCTACCCGTTCGAAACCGCCAGTGCGGAGGCCGCGGAGAGCGAGCAGTCGCGCTTTCTGTTGCGCTGCCTCGGTGTCGCGGCATTCGCCACGATGAACGTCATGATGCTTTCGGTTCCGGTGTGGTCCGGCAACGTCAGCGACATGATCCCCGAACAGCGCGACTTCTTTCATTGGCTGTCGGCGCTGATCGCGCTGCCGGCCGCGGCCTATGCGGGCCAGCCTTTCTTCCGATCGGCGTATCGGGCGTTGAGCACGCGCAATGTCAATATGGACGTTCCGATCAGCATCGGTGTTTTGCTTGCGCTTGCGCTGTCGGTCGTCGAGACCGTGCACCATGCCGAGCACACCTATTTCGATGCGGCGATCATGCTGCTGACGTTTCTGCTGGTCGGGCGCTATCTCGATCAAAGCATGCGGCGGCGAACGCGGGCGGTCGCCGGAAATCTCGCCGCGCTCAAGGCCGAGACCGCCACCAAGTTCGTCGGGACCGATGAGATTTCCGAAGTGCCGGTGGCGGCCATCGACCCTGGCGACATCGTCCTGTTGCGCCCGGGGGAGCGTTGCGCGGTCGATGGCACGGTCATCGAAGGGCGGTCCGAGATCGACCAGAGCCTGATTACGGGCGAGACCAGCTACGTCGCGGCGGACGCCGGCACCGCGGTCTATGCCGGCTCGCTCAACATATCGGGCACGTTGCGCGTTCGGGTCTCCGCAGCGTCGGAAGGCACGCTGCTGGCGGAGATCACCCGGCTGCTCGACAATGCGTTGCAGGCGCGCTCGCGCTATGTTCGCCTTGCCGACCGGGCATCACGCCTCTACGCGCCGGTAGTGCACGCGACCGCTTTGCTGACTGTGCTTGGCTGGGTCTTGTTTGGTGCGAGCTGGCACGATGCCATTGTCACAGGTGTCGCTGTTCTCATCATCACCTGTCCCTGCGCGCTGGGTCTGGCCATTCCTACCGTGCAGACCGTTGCGTCCGGTGCGATGTTCAGGGCAGGTGTCTTGCTCAATTCCGGTGACTCCATCGAACGTCTGGCCGATGTCGACCACGTCATTTTCGACAAGACCGGAACCCTGACTTTACCCGATCTCGAAGTCGTCAACGGGACTGATATCCCCGAATTTGCACTCTCGCTTGCCGGACAGCTCGCGCTTGCGAGCCATCATCCGGTCGCGGCCGCGGTGGCGCGGGCTTCAAACGCAAAATCGCCGCTGGTGGGTGCGATCGAAGAGCCCGGGCAAGGCGTGCGCGGCCAAATCGGCGGGATAGAGGTGCGGCTTGGACGGCCCTCATTCTGCGGGGCGGAACGGTTGGCGGAAGCCCACGCGGGCCTCGATCCGGAAGCGTCCATCGTTGCTTTCAGCTTCGGTGAAGCGAACTACGTGTTTTCCGTGCGCCAGGCGCTGCGCCCGGATGCAGGCGCGATGATTTCGGAACTGAAAAAGCGCAACATCGCGGTTGAGATTCTCTCGGGCGATCGGGAGCAGGCGGTTCTGGCCGCGGCGCGCGCGCTTGGGGTGGCAGAGTGGCGGGCGGGGGTGACACCGGCCGACAAGATCGCTCGCATCGAAGATCTGAAAGGCAGGGGATTCAAGGTGATGATGGTCGGCGACGGGCTGAACGACGCGCCGGCGCTGGCTGCGGCGCACGTCTCGATGTCACCGATCAGCTCGGCGCATTTGAGCCAGGCGACGGCCGATCTGGTTTTCCTCGGCAAGCCGTTGGCCCCGGTGGTCGCGGCCATCGATTTCGCGCGCAAGGCGCTGCGTCTGATGCGACAGAACCTCTGGCTTGCGGTCGGGTACAATGCTCTGGCGGTTCCGATCGCGATCAGCGGGGTGGTGACGCCCCTGATCGCAGCGGCAGCGATGTCCGGCTCGTCGCTTCTGGTCATGCTGAACGCGCTTCGGGCGCGCCGCGTCTCGCATGGAGGGCCGTCATGGAAGTAATGGTCATCCTGGTGCCGCTGGCGCTTGGTCTCGGGCTGGTCGGCCTGCTCGGATTTCTCTGGTCGCTGAAGAGCGGGCAGTACGACGATCTCGAGGGGGCCGCCTGGCGCGCCATCGCGGATGACGAGCCGGCGCCGAACCCTCCGCCGGATTGAATGGCAATCGCATTCCGGATCGGCGGCTTGATCTGCGGCAATCGCGTCTACGGCGACACAGCTTTCCGATAAAGCGCGCCGTAGCAGGCTGCCGCAATATCCCAGCTGAAGGATCGGGACATCGCGCGGCGGCGCATCAAATCGAGGCGATCCTTGGCGACGAAGGTCGAAAACGCGCGCCGGATGCCGCCGAGGAAGGACTCGGTCGATGGTTGAGGAAACAGGAAGCCGGTTTCGCCGTCGGTGATGGTTTCCGCCAACCCGCCGGTTTGATGGCCGATCGGGAGCGATCCAAACCTCTGCGCGTACATCTGGCTCAGCCCGCATGGTTCAAAGCGCGAAGGCATCAGCGTAAAATCGCTGCCGGCGAAAATCCGCCGCGCCTGGCCGTCGTTGAATCCGATGATGACTCCGATCGCGTCCGGCCTGCGGCGGCGCGCCTCGATCAGTGCCTGTTCGATCGCGGGCTCGCCGCTGCCGGTCACGATGATCTGGCCGCCGGCCTCAATGATCTCGTCCGCGGCTGAAAGCACAAGGTCGATGCCTTTCTGGTGCACGAGACGGGCGACAAGGCCGAAGATCGGACCGCGGGACACTGCGAGGCCAAATTGCTGGCGGACGTAATCCGAGTTGGCTCGCTTGCCTTCCCAGTCTCCCGCACCGAACGGATGGGCAAGCTGGGCGCAGACGCGGGGATCCCAGCTTTCGTCGATGCCGTTCAATATGCCGGTCAGTTGCTCGGCGTCGGAGCGGCGGCGAAGCAGACCCTCGAGCCCGCAGCCGAGTTCGGGGGTGGTGATCTCCCTGGCATAGGTCTCGCTGACCGTCGTCAGATGGGAAGCGTAGACGATGCCGCCCTTGAGGAAGGACAATTTGTCGTAGAACTCAAGGCCGTCGATATGGAAGGAGTCCTCGGGGGCACCGATCCGTCGCAGCGATTCCTTCGCGAACAGGCCCTGATAGGCCAGGTTGTGGATGGTCAGAATGGTGGGGATCTTGACCGCGTTCCAGGCGAGGTAGGCCGGCACCAGTGCGGCTTGCCAGTCATTGGCGTGAACCAGGTCGGCTGCCCAATTCTTGTCCAGAGTGCCTGCTGCGAGCTGGGCAGCGACGGAGGCAAATCGCCCGAAGCGTACGTCATTGTCGGGCCAGTCGCGGCCCGCCGCATCGCCATAGGGGTTGCCGGGACGGTCATACAGTTGCGGGCAGAGCAGGACGTAGACCGGCAGGCCGTCTTTGGTCGATCCGAGCCCGAGCGAACAGGCCGGCATTTCCGCCAAAGCCGCTGACTGGCCAACGATTTCGAGATGCGTGAATTGTTCGACGACCTCACGATATCCCGGTAGCAAAATCCGGACATCGCCCCAGCGGCGCAGTGCCCGGGGGAGGGCTGCTGAAACGGCTGCGAGGCCGCCCACCCGGACGAAGTCATCCATTTCCGTGGTGACGAACAATACCCTCAAGAAACGCCCTCGCACCGAGTGCTAATCGAGCTATGCAAGAATAGTTCCAGTTTTTCCTTGGGTTAGACGGGAGGCCCGTTCGAAGCCGCTGGCGGTTCGGACGCCGACGCCCGGGAGAATGCTTTCCCGGCGGGAAAGCCCAATCTAGGGTTACGGCCGTGGCCGAAGCTACGCAGGCCGAATGGAGTTCTACAATGACCATAGCGGGAAACGATGAGGGCAATACGACAGGGAGCTTCCAGGGCCTCCGCGTTCTCGATTTCTCAACCACGATCGCCGGCCCGCATTGCACGCGGATGCTTGCCGACATGGGAGCGGAGGTCATCAAGATCGAGTCGGTTGGAGGCGAGACGATGCGAACCCGTCCGCCGCTTCGCAACGGCTTCAGCAGCGTGTTCGGCCAGCTCAACGCCGGCAAGAAAAGCCTCGTGCTCGATCTGAAATCACCCGATGCGGTCGACGCGATTGGCCGGCTTGTGACGGCTTCGGACATCGTCGTGGAAAATTTCCGCCCCGGCGTGATGCGGCGACTGAAGCT
Organism: Bradyrhizobium sp.; assembly: GCF_004799445.1. GTDB lineage: Bacteria > Pseudomonadota > Alphaproteobacteria > Rhizobiales > Xanthobacteraceae > Bradyrhizobium. The sequence goes on along the minus strand of NZ_SSNA01000198.1, from coordinate 152,813 downwards.
CGATTACGCCTCGCTGCAGCCACTCAATCCGAAGCTGATCTATTGTTCGATTTCCGGATACGGCCAGACCGGGCCGTCGGCGGAATTGCCGGCCTATGCGCCGGTCATCCATGCCGCCGCGGGTTACGATGTGGCCCATATGTCGTACCAGCCTGGCCGAAACCGGCCGGATTACTGCGGAATTTATCACGCCGACGTTCTCACGGGTGTCTATGCCTTTGGCGCCATCTCGGCGGCCCTGTACCAGCGCGAGCACAGCCGGAAAGGTCAGCACATCGATGTGTCGATGCTGGAATCGATGCTCAGCCTGACGCTGAACGAAGTGCAGTGGTCGCAATTTGCGGTGACGCCGGCGAGCCGCCCGATGTTCGGCCCGCTCGAGACCGCCGACGGATATGTCATGGTGGCGATCGCCAGCGAAAAGACGTTCCAGGGTCTCGTGAGCGCTTCCGGACATCCGGAATGGATCGGCGATCCTCGTTTTGCGAAATATGGCGATCGGCGCAACCACTGGAAGGATTTGATGGACGGCGTCGAGACCTGGTCGCGCACCATCACGACCGCAAAATGCCTCACTGAGCTGAATGCGCACGGCGTTCCCTGTTCCGCCTATCGCACGGTAGCCGAAGCATTGAGCGATCCGCAGATCGCCCATCGCCGCGCGCTGGCCGAGGTGGAAGACGGAGCCGGTACGTTCAAGGTGATGAATTTGCCGTTCCAGATGTCCGGAACCCGTATCGCTGCGGGAAAGCGCGCCGCGACGCTGGGGGAACATACGGTTTCGCTGCTTCGCCAGAGCGGCCTTTCCGAAGATCAGATCGCGACCCTGGTCGGACGTTCGCCGCTGGTCGAGCGCTGCTGAGCGGGCTTGCCGGAGCGCGTGTTTCCAGCCTATGTGAAAAGGCAAGTCATCGACGGGAGAGAAGCGATGAAGAGTTTCCAGGTCGCCGATTTCAATGCCCCATTGAAAGAGGTGGATCAGCCGACGCCGCAGCCGTCGGGAACGCAGGTCCTGATCAAGGTGAAGGCGGCCGGCGTCTGTCACAGCGATCTGCATATCTGGGAAGGCGGCTACGATCTCGGCCATGGACGAAAACCGCTCTCCTTGAAAGATCGCGGCGTGTCGCTGCCGCGCACCATGGGGCATGAGACCGTCGGCGAAGTGCTGGCGTTCGGACCCGAGGCCAAGGTCGACGCCGTCGGCCTCCAGATCGGCGACGTCGCGCTGGTCTATCCCTGGCTTGGCTGCGGCAAATGCGAGACCTGTCTCGCCGGCGACGAGAATATGTGTCTGAAGCCCAACTCGCTCGGCGTCTACTGCGATGGGGGCTATGCCGACCACATGATCGTGCCGCATCCAAAATATCTCCTGGACCTGAAGGGCCTTGATCCCGTGACGGCCGCGCCTTACGCGTGCTCCGGCGTCACCACCTACAGCGCCCTGAAGAAAGTGGAGTCCGCCTTCAACACGTCGATCGTTATTTTCGGCGCCGGCGGGCTGGGGCTGATGGCGCTGTCGCTGCTCAAGGCGATGGGCGGCAAGGGTGCCATCGTCGTCGATATCGACGCGCGCAAGCGCGAAGCGGCCGAGCAGGCCGGCGCACTCGCGACCGTCGATGGCTCGGCGCCCGACGCGCTGGAACAGCTGGCCAAAAAAGCCGGCGGGCCGATCCGCGCCGTGATCGATCTGGTCGGCAATGCCAAGACCACGCAGCTCGGCTTCGACTGCCTGACCAAGGGCGGCAAGCTGGTCATCGTCGGCCTGTTCGGCGGCGGCGCGCCGTGGGCATTGCCGCTGATACCGATCAAGGCCATCACCATCCAGGGCAGCTATGTCGGCAATCTCCGGGAGACCCAGGAGTTGCTCGATCTCGTGCGCGCCAGGAAGATCGCGCCGATCCCGGTGACACCGATGCCGCTTGCGAAAGCCAATCAGGCGCTGATCGATCTGCAGAACGGCAGGCTGGTCGGCCGCGCGGTGCTGACGCCGTAAATCACCTTCCACCGTCATTGCGAGGAGCAAAGCGACGAAGCAATCCGTTCTTTCTTTTTGCGGTGCCATGGATTGCTTCGCTTCGCTCGCAATGACGGTCATTATTCTCTCGACTCATTCAAGGAAACCCCATGTCAGCCAACGATGCGCTCCACATTGCCGTGCTTGCCGGTGACGGCATTGGCCCCGAAGTCATGGCGCCGGCGCTTGAAGTCCTGCGCAAGATCGAGGCGACCACCGATCTGAAGTTTCGCTTCACCGATGCGCCGGCCGGCGCCAACCATTATCGCGAGACCGGCAAGTCGATGCCGGACTCGACGGTCAGGCTGTGCGACGAGGCCGACGCCATCCTGCTCGGCGCCTGCGGTCTGCCGTCGGTGCGCTATCCCGACAACACCGAAATCATGCCGCAGGTCGAGCTGCGTTTCCATTTCGACCTTTATGCCGGCGTGCGTCCGGCGCGTCTCATTCCGGGCGTGCCGAGCCCGATCGTGGGCGCCGATGCGCGCGGCATCGATCTGGTCGTGATCCGGGAATCCACCGAAGGCCTGTTTGCCTCGATGGGAAAAGGCGTGGTTACCCATGACGATGCGCGCGAGACCTTGGTCATCACCCGAAAGACCTCGGAGCGATTGTTCGAGTTTTCCTTCAGGCTTGCCGAACGCCGCAAGGCGCGCGGCCGGCCCGGCGCGTTGACCTGCGTCGATAAGGCCAATGTGTTCAAGGCGTTCGCGTTCTTTCGCGAGATGTTTGATGAGGCCGCTCACCGTCATCCGAAAGTGAAGGCCGACCACCTTTATGTCGATGCCTGCTCGGCGATGCTGGTCAAGCGTCCCTGGGACTTCGACGTCATGGTGATGGAGAACATGTTCGGCGATATCCTCTCCGACATGACGGCGGGCCTGATCGGCGGCATGGGCATGGCGCCGTCGGCCGACGTCGGGGATCATCATGCGGTGTTTCAGCCGTGCCACGGCACCGCTCCCGACATCATGGGGCAGGGCAAGGCCAATCCGACCGGCATGATTCTGTCCGCCGCGATGATGCTGGACTGGCTCGCCGACAAGCACGGCCTCGAGGGCGCGGCGGAAGCCGGTGAGCGGATCGAACGCGCCGTCGACAAGGTCTATGCCGACGGCATCAAGCCGATGGAGTTCGGTGGCCGCAACGGCACCGCGGATATCGCCAGGGCGGTGCTGGAGGCGTTGTAGGGGGCCGTCATTGCGAGCCAACGGGTCGCGCGAATGCGCGCCCGATGACAGGCTCCGCGAAGCAATCCATAGCACCACAACAAGAAAGAATGGGTTGCTTCGTCGCTTTGCTCCTCGCAATGACGAACGAGAAACGCATCGTGGGCAAAGCGCAAGCGCGCCCACCATTTTAGTTTGGATCGACAGGTGGGCACGGGGCGAAAATGCGGCTTTGCCCACCTTACGGCAATCGCGTACGGGGTACAGATTAAGCTTTCGAATAGCGTCATGGCACCAGCCACAGCTTCGCGATCTCGCGGCGCGATCGGCCCGAGTTTTGCTCTCAAACGTCCCGCCCTCTCATTCAGAGGGCGCGGGGAATGCCGGGCGCCCGGAGCGCCCGCAGCCGCGCGTGTAGTGTAGTAAACACGCGCGTTAGTCACCGCGGCCACACCGGAAACACCCGGCATTCCCCGCGCAATGGTTTTGCGGCTTATTTCGTGCTCTCCCCGGTGATCGGTTTATTGACACCGTCACTGGCGAAGTTACCTCCGCCAACTTGACGCCAGCGCCGAGGCGTCAGGACCACACGACTTCGCCGTCCGCATCAAGCGCCATTCGTCAAGAGCGCATTCGCGTCCATCGCATCCCGCCCCGCGTCCGTGACGATCGCGAGCCGCCCCTCTGTGGGACGGGACGGCGGTGGTTATAGAGGTGATTTGGGTATTCGGAAAATCAGAATATTTTTGCAAAAGGGGCTGGACGGCAGCGCAAATCAGCGCGTTGTCCGTGTCAGCGTTGGCGTTATGCGGGAACCGCAGCAAACGCGAACACCGCGATGATCAACAGCAGTCCCATGGACAATACCGGCGAGTAGGGATTGCTGGCGTTGCCGTGCCGATCGCGCAGGTGTCGCCAGCGCCGGCGCGCCTGCTGCCAGCCGCCTGCCGTGGCCACTCGCCAGAAAATATGCCTCATCGTCGTGCTCGAAGTAGTTTCGACTAAGCTATCAGATGCTCTCCGAGCCCTATAAATGCAATTTGGAACGGCGCGCTGTTTTATAAGGGCGGCATAAGTGGCCGCGCTACCGCCCCTTGAATTTCGGCTTGCGCTTTTCCATGAACGCGGTGCGTCCCTCGCGGAAATCCTCCGAGTTCATGCAGGCGGTGCCGATCGCCTTGATCGCGTCCATGTCGCGCGCGTCGGGGTCCTTCAACACCTGCGCGATGGTGATCTTGGCAGCATGAACCGCCAGCGGCGCATTGCCGGCAATGGTGCGGGCGATCTCGGTGGTCGCGTTCCACAATTCCGCATCGGCCACCACGCGATCGACCAGCCCGATCCTGAGGGCCTCGGCGGAATCGATCCGCACGCCCGTATACATCAGAAGCCGCGCCCAGGACGGACCTACCAGCGAGACCAGGTGCTTGAGGCCGTCATAGCCATAGGCGATGCCGAGTTTGGCGGCGGGAATGCCGAACTGGCTGTTTTCCGAGGCGAGGCGGATGTCCGCCGCCATCGCGACCTGCATGCCGCCGCCCAGGCAAAAGCCGCGGATGCAGGCGATGATCGGTTTCGGGTAGTCCGCCAGCAGCGCGCGCTGCGCGGCGCTCTTTTTCGAATATTCTTCCGAAGCCTGCGCGTTGTGCCGGGTTTTCTCGAACTGGCTGATATCGGCGCCCGACATAAACGCCTTGTCGCCGGCGCCGGTCAGGATCACCACGCGCACGTCGGCATCCTCGCGCAGTTCAATCAAGGCGTGGCCCAGCCCTTCCCACATGTCGAGCGACATGGCGTTGCGCTTGTCCGGGTTGTTGAAGGTGATGACGCCGACGCCGTCGGTGACGCTCTGCAGGATCCTGCCATCGGCATAGGATTTGTCGGTTGTTTTGGCGACGTCAAGCATGGGTGCGGCTTTCGGGGATGGAGTCTCGATGCTGCTGCACTGAAGCATTGCTTCGCCGTTACCGCAACGGCGGTACGCTCGGAAAGAGCAGGATCGCCTAACTCCAGATTTATCGTTGCGGGCCGGCTGGCCGTCGCCGCGCCCGCCCTACCGCGCCAGATGCGCCGTCAGCGGATGACTGCCGGCCTGGTTGAAGAAGGCCGCTTCCTCGGCGGTGGCTTCGAGCAGCTGTTCGTCCTGGTCGTAGATGTCGTTGCGGAACTGGATGGTCTGGTCCCTGGTCATCCATGCCGTCAGGTAGATCCAGGCCACCGGAACCTTTTTCGGCAAGGCGACCTCCTGATGCTGGCCGGTGGCGATTGCCGTGTCGACCGCGACGCGGTTCCATTTCGGCATCTCCTCCTGCAACAGCCAGGTCGCGAGGTCGCGGACATTGTCGACCCGCGAGCAGCCATGCGAGTCGAAACGGTAGTCGTCGCTGAACAGATTGCGCTGATTGGTGTCGTGCATGTAGACCGAATAGGGATTGGGCATGTCGATCTTGACCGCGCCCAGCGCGTTAAACGCGCCGTTTTGCTGGCGCACGGTGAAGTTCGGCGCGTGCGTGCCGGACCAATCCACTGCATGGGGATCGATCGGATTGTCATGCCCGTCGAGCACGTCCATGTGCATGCGCGAAAGGTAGCTCGGATCCTTGCGCATATGCGCCGAGATTTCGGTTTTCGCGATCGATGACGGCACGGTCCAGGTTGGGTTGAGCACGACGCCGGTGATTTCGGCGGTCAGCGTCGGCGACGGCTTTTCGGTCTTGCCGACGATCACGCGATAGCGCCGCACCACCTTGTCATTTTCGACGGCCTCGGCGAAGGTCGCGGGCAGGTTCACGACCACGTAACGCTGTCCAAACTGGAAATTCATGTTTTCGATGCGTTCGAGCGAGGCCTCTAGCTGCCTGATCCGCTTCTGAACCGGGACGTTGAGGGCGGCGAGGGTGCGCGGGGTGACCGTTGCCGTGGCGGCAAGGCCATGGCGCACCTGGAAGCGCTTGACGGCCTCGGCGACCACCTCGTCAAACGGTCCGAATGCCTTGTCGGCCGCAAGATCGTCGCCGACGATCAGACGCTGGCGCAGCAATTCATCGTGGGGTCCCGCTACGCCGACTGCGAATTTGGCGTCCGCTGGAATCACAGGCCAGCCGCCGCGCACCGCCAGATCCGAATAGCTCAGCGCGGCCTCCCTGATCCGCTGCGCGGTTCCTTCATCGAAGGTCGGCTCGTGCGATAGCGCCAAGGCTGCGGCGGAACGCGATTCAGGGGTGGACGCGGCCACCGCAGGCTTGGCGGGCGCAACATGCGCCGAATTTGCCCCGGTCGTCGCCGCGGTTGTCGGCCCGGCCGCGGGCGGTGCCGCGCCGGCTTGCCCCGCGCTTTGGCCGAGCGCCGGCGCGGCCGCAAGCATCACGGCGATGGCAATGATGGTCATACTTCGCATGGGTGATGTCCCCCCGGGATGCGCCGACGGCGGCGGCGTCAAATCAACAGCTTTGGCCGGCGGAGCCGGACGGGATCGGACCTGATCCGCAATGAGGTTTTGCAAATTTACTCCAAGAGGGTTGCCTACTGATTAAGTAGGTATTGCGGCTATCGCACCGCAATCCCCGGATTGGATGTTGGCTGCTTTCGGTATGTCGCGGGCGCGGCTGATCCGGTTCGTCAGGGCGCGCGGTCAGGAAAGATAAACTGCCTGCAAGAGAAGCCATGGTGCGGCCGCGCCGGCGCGCGCGCCGGCCGAGCCTCCCGAGCCAACACGCAACCATGTCGTGTTCCGCGGTGGATGCAGCTGCCCTTGAGCGAGCTGCGCGCGACAGGCGCGGACCGCTCAAGGTCCTCGGCGTCGAGCGGCCGGCGACCGCCACTCTTGACGGTCCGCTGCTGTTGTCGCGGCCGGACCAGCATGTGGCCTGGCGCGGCGATCGCGCTTGCCGGCCGATCCGCTTGCGTTGATCGACCACGTTCGTGGCGCTTCAAACCGGACTTCCGGGCCAGCGGGCCTCGGATCGATCCGGGGCGATCCAGCCAGAGGCCTAGTCTTCGTTGGCGGCGATCGATTCCATCAGGGACACCAGCTGACGCTGGACGGTCTGATCCTTGATCTTGCTGTAGGCGCGCAGCAATCTCAGGCTGAACGCGCTGTCCAGAAACAGCAGGCTCTCGACCTCTCGGGCCTTGCCATCGCCGTCGTAGAAGAATGTGACGGGGACATCGAGCGCGGTGGCGATTTGCTGAAGACGGGCTGCCCCGACGCGGTTGACACCCTTCTCGTATTTCTGAACCTGCTGGAAACTGACGCCGAGCTGGTCGCCGAGTTCGGCCTGAGAGATGCGCTGCTCGACCCGACGCAGGCGGATTCGCTTGCCAAGTTCGATGTCCGGCTTTCCGGCGCTGCGCTGTTTCATCTTCTTTGCTGCTGATTTATTCATACTGTTTTTACCGTCCTTCGCTCGTGAAGCGTATGGATATAAGGCCAGGAACTGCTCCTTATATAACGCCTTGAGCTTGCTTAAGTGAACGAATTTTTCATAAACCACGGAAATTTACCGGCAATCCAGGCCCTCGCAAGCTGGTTGATGACGCGGGGACCCGGCCGAAATCGAGGATATGCCTAACGGCAATACTCAATGTTTGGAGGTACGATATTCCGCATTCCACCGCGAGTCGGCGAAAATCCTACAAAGGCATTACTCCGGGGGACGCCCTCTCCAGCGCCCGCACCGGCTCCAACAGGCCGCCCGCCAGCTTTGGCAGACTATTGAGCAAAACACAACCCTGGCGGGTTCAGGCCGGGACTTTTTGACGCGTAGGCCTAGCCTCGGCTAGGCGCGCGCCGGGGAGACCAGAAGCTTCGGCCTGACGGCAATTGCTCCGTCGAAAGGCAGCCGCGCCACCTCGGGCGCATGCCTTCGGAAATGGGACAATTCGCCCTCAATCGCGCCACGCGCCGTTTTTTGACGTCCTGCAACGAATGGCATTCGAACGCGGCCTTCCGCCGTGCTACGCTTGCGTTACCGCGTTGGTGAACCATTGCGGCGACGAGCATGGTGCTCGGCGGAATTGCAGGCGAGTTGGTCCACCGTCGGCCGGTCCGAGCGAACAGCAATGTCACAAGTTTGTTGGGCGACCAAAAAAGACGTGCCGGATCTTGAATTGCCGGACTTTTTGGGGAACGGAGGGGTTTATGAAGCGACCGATTGGATCTCTTCGGCTCTACCTGGCAAGCTCGCTAACGGAAGAAACCCTGGTGGCTAACTCGGAAGAAAGATTGCAGGCGGTGCTGGCAACTCTCGAGCAGTGCCAGACGGCCCTCGTCCTCGGCGGCGACCGGGACATCGCGCAAGTGGTATCGGTGGCAATTCTCGAACTTCGGATCAAACTCAATCGAATTGAAGACGCGGAATTGAAAGCTTTGTGCGATGCAATGGTGCGGGATCGGGAGCCGCCGGAAAAGCCGCACCATCCGAATTCGCACGACGGTCAGCGCGGGCGTTCCCCGGTCTCGTTGAAGCTGGTCAAATAGCAACGCCGCCTTACGAGCGCCTGATATCGGCGATGCGCCGAAGCTGCGCGATTTGTCTTCACGATGTTTTTTCCAACGTTTGAAGAGAAAATTCGGCTAGGCACGCCGGAGCGGCCGCTGTGCTATTTGCGCATTCTCACCCATCCGCTACATGAGGGCGCACCGACCCAACGCCCCCCGGTGCAGGGTTCGGCAGGCCGAACGGCACAACGACCAACCATGGCGACGATTGCATGATTCACGACGTCTCGATTCCCGCGGCCCTGATTGCCGGTCTGGTCAGCTTTCTGTCACCATGCGTGCTGCCCTTGGTGCCGCCCTATCTGATCTATCTGACCGGCGCGACCATCGAACACGTCGCCAACGACGAGACGGTGTCGTCCTCCAAGCGCGCGGTGATGACCTCGGCCCTCATGTTCGTGCTCGGCTTTTCCACCGTGTTCGTGGCGCTCGGCGCCAGCGCCTCGCTGATCGGAAGCCTGATCCGTGCATGGTCGGCCGAGCTCTCGATCGTGGCCGGCGTCGTCATCATCATCATGGGTCTGCATTTCCTCGGATTGACGCGGATTGGCCTGCTGATGCGGGAAGGGCGGCTGCCAATTCCCAAGCCGGTGGGTCTCTGGGGCGCCTATGCGATGGGGCTCGCCTTTGCGTTCGGCTGGACGCCCTGTATCGGCCCGATCCTGGCGGCGATCCTCTCGGTCGCGGCCGCCGAGGCCACGGTGACGAAGGGTGCGGGTCTGCTCGCGGTCTATTCCGCCGGGCTCGGGATACCGTTTCTGATCGCGGCGTTGATGGTGGAACAGTTCTCTTCGCTGTTTGCGCGGATGAAGCGGCACCTCGCGAGCGTCGAGCGGGCGATGGGCGTGCTGCTGATCGTCACCGGCATCGGGTTTCTCACTGGCAGCGTCTCGGCGGTCAGCATCTGGCTATTGGAGACGTTCCCGGGTTTGCAGAATTTCGGCTAGAGCCTTTTCCGTTTCGATTGAATTGAAACGGGGCTCTAGGTTCTTGGTTTGACGCGTTTTCTTGACGCGAACCGGTCTCCACTTCGCTTGAAAACGCTTTAGAGCATGATCCGGAAAAGTGGATACCGGTTTTCCCTCGCGACAAACGCGAAAGCGTTTGCGCAAAGATCATGCTCAAACAACAAGATGAACGACGAGCAAGATTCAACTTTGTTGAATCTTGCTCGCGGACGCGATCGGTTCAGCCTTCGTCTTCGAGCGAACAGGTGATGGTATAGACCACGCCGTGCGGCAAAAAGTCGACGGTGGCTTCGCAGCCGAGTTGATCGAGCCCGTACTCCGGAGTCCGGGACAGGGCCTTCGCTCGAAACCGCTCTAAAGATTGCTGTCGGTAATTCCGGCGTAAACCATGGTGCGAAGTTCGCGCCGGATCGCGGTGGCGGTCGACGGCAGCACCTGGGTCATGAAGATCGCGATCAGCTCTTCGGCGGGATCGATCCAGAACGATGTCGTCGCTGCACCTCCCCATGCATACTCGCCGCGGCTGCCGGGAATCAGGGTCTGCGCGGGGTTCATCGTCACCGAGAAGCCGAGCCCAAAACCGATGCCGTTATAGGTCGCCTCGGAGAACAGCGATCGCGACATTTCCGGCAGGTCGCGTCCGCCGGGCAAATGATTTGCAGTCATCAAGGCCAGCGTTTTCGGGCCGATCAGCCTGACGCCGTCGAGTTCGCCGCCATTGAGCAGCGCCCGGCAGAAGGCGAGATAATCAGCCGCGGTCGAACACAGGCCGCCGCCACCGGAAATGAACGCCGGCGGGGACAGAAAGGAGCTCGTGGCCGGGTCATCCTGCAAGGTCAGGCCGCCCTTGCGGTCGGTCGCGTGAAACGTCATGCCGCCTTGCGGGCTTGCCGAATAACAGGCCGCGAAGCGATGGGCCTTGTCGGCCGGCACGAAGAAGTCGGTATCATTCATGCCAAGCGGAGCGAAGATGCGTTCTCGCAGAAACCGTTCGAACGGCTGGCCGCTGATCTTGCCGATCAGGTAACCGATCACATCGGTGGAGACCGAATAATTCCAGGCCTCGCCGGGTGAAAATTCCAGCGGAACTTTGGCCAGATCCTCGATCATCGATTGCAGCGTCCCGGCCTTCTCGACCTCGCCGATCTTCATTTCGCGATAGGCCGCGTCCACGTTGGAGCGTTGTTGGAAGCCGTAGGTCAGGCCGGAGGTGTGCCGCAGGAGATCCACGATCAGCATCGGCCGCGACGGCGGCCTGGTCAGAAATGCCGGCGCGGTGCCGGCCTGGAAAACGCCGAGGTTCTTCCATTCCGGGATATATTTGTGGACGGGCTCGTCGAGCGCGACGCGGCCTTCCTCGAACAGCATCATGAAGGCCACGCTGGTGATCGGCTTGGTCATCGAATAGATGCGGAAAATGCTGTCGTGCTTCATCGCGGCTTTGCGTTCGATGTCGGCAAAACCCTGCACCGCGCTGTGGACGACCTTGCCGCGGCGATAGACCAGCAGCTGCGTTCCCGGAAAGCGGCCGGCATCGATGTAGCGGGTCTTCAGATGGTCCTCGATACGATCGAAGGCGGCCTTGGACATGCCGGCGGATTCGGGCGAGGCGGGGGCAGCGGTTAACATCGGAAACGGTCTCCGGAGAGCCAGGCAGAGGCGGCCTTGATAGCCGAAAAGTGTGCCCTGTTCCAACCGTGGTGCGTTTACCTCGGCGGGATCGCTAGTGTAGGCTTATGCGGCAATGGCGTAACCCCCAGGACAGCAACAATGCCCCAATTCAACGACACCGAACTGACCGCCGCCGTTATCCGCAGTTTCGACGAGACGCCGGACCCGCGTGTCAAATTCCTGTTGGAGGAACTGGTAAAGTCGCTGCACGATTTCGTGCGCCGGACCGACCTCACCTTCGGCGAATGGGAATACGCGATCGACTTTCTGACCCGTGTCGGCCAGAAATGCACGCCGAGCCGCCAGGAGTTCATCCTGCTGTCCGACGTGCTCGGGGTCTCAATGCTGGTCGATGCCGTGAACCATCGCGAACGCGAAGGCGCGACCGAGACCACCGTGCTTGGCCCGTTCTATGTCGGCGAACACAAGCCGATGCCGCATGGCACCGACATCTCGGCCAATCTGCAGGGAGATCGGATGTTTGTGCAGAGCAGGGTCACGGATCTCGCGGGTAAACCGCTGGCGGGGGTTCCGGTCGACGTCTGGCACGCCGACGACGAGGGCTATTACGATTCGCAAAAGCCGGAATACGAAACCCAGGGTCCGTCATCGCGGGCGCGATTCATCACCGATGCCGATGGCCGCTTCTTCTTTCGCACCATTCTGCCGTGCAGCTACCCGATCCCGACCGATGGTCCGGTCGGGGAGATGATCCTGCAGACCCGGCGCCATCCGATGCGGCCGGCGCATGTCCACTTCCTCGTCGACGCTCCCGGCTACGAACCGCTGATCACCCACGTCTTCATGGAAGGCGACAAGTACCTCGACACCGACGTCGTGTTCGGGGTGAAGGACGAACTGGTCTCCAAAATCGAGAAGCGGACCGATGCAACGATGCCCGACGGCAAGCCGGCGGCCACGCCCTGGCATCTGATGACCTACGAATTCCGCATGAGGCCCGGTCAGGGAATTGCGCCCAAGCCGATGATGGCGGCGGTGACCGAGGACGCCTGAAACCGCGGCTTGAATCGTCTGCTTATTTATTGTGCGACGCACAAGAAATAAGCGAATCGCAAATTTTCGCGGCGTGCCGGCACCGGCCGCCGGTCCCGGCATGTCTCCATAACTTATTCTAATTTCAATATATTTCTTGTCGTGGCGGCTTGGCACGAAGCTTGAATAGCTAGTGCCGACGCCACCGATGCCGTCGGAACAATCATCCCAATTGCGACCGCCAAACTGGGGCCTCCCCAGAGCGCGCCCCTATGCCTTTAGAGCGCAATCACCGTGGCTGCACCCGTTCAGAAAAGGAAGTTGCTGATGAGCACGCAAGACTCGACCTGGATTTCGGACTGGAAGCCGGAAGATGAGACGTTTTGGAATTCCAAGGGCAAAGTCATCGCCCGGCGCAACCTCATCTGGTCGATCGTTGCGGAGCACATCGGATTTTCGGTCTGGCTGATCTGGAGCATCGTCGCCACCAAATTGCCGGCCGCCGGCTTCAATTACACGACCGACCAGCTGTTTCAGCTGGTGGCGATCCCCGGATTGATCGGCTCGCTGATGCGATTTCCCTACACCTTTGCGGTGACGACGTTCGGCGGTCGCAACTGGACCATCTTCAGCGCTGCGGTGCTTTTCATCCCGACCTTTGGGCTGGCCTATTTCGTGAGCGAGCCCAATACCCCGTTCTGGCTGATGCTGCTGGTTGCTTCCACCGCAGGCCTCGGCGGCGGTAACTTCGCCTCGAGCATGGCCAACATCTCTTTCTTCTTTCCCGACCGCATGAAGGGCTGGGCGCTCGGCCTCAACGCGGCCGGCGGCAATATCGGCGTCAGCAGCGTACAGTTGTTGACGCCCATTCTGATGGGTTTTGGCATTTTCAATCTCTACCAGGCCACGCCGGTCTCGGGGGTCTATCTCCAGAATGCCGGACTGATGTGGATCCTGCCGCTCGTAGTCGCGATCTTCGGCGCGATTTTCTTCATGAACAACCTCACTTCGGCCAAGTCCTCATTCAAGGACCAGCTCGCCATCGTCGGCCGCAAGCATACCTGGATCATGTCCTTCATCTATATCGGGACGTTCGGCTCCTTCATCGGCTACTCGGCCGCGTTCCCGCTGCTGATCAAGACCCAGTTCCCGGCGGTCACCGTGGCGATCGCGTTTCTCGGACCGCTGGTCGGTTCGCTGTCCCGTCCGCTGGGCGGCCTGCTCGCCGACAAGGTTGGCGGCGCGATCATCACGTTCTGGAATTTCATCGCGATGGGCGCCGCAACGATCGGCGTCCTGTACTTCGTGGGGATCAAGGACTTCGCCGGATTCCTGACGATGTTTCTCATCATTTTCGTGACGACCGGAATCGGCAACGGATCGACCTACCGGATGATTCCCTCGATTTTCCGCGAGGAGAATCTTCGAAAGGCAAAGGGTACGGGTGAAGCCGGCCGGGCGCTCGCGCTGAAGACGGCCAGCATCGAAAGCGGCGCGGCGGTCGGATTCATCGGCGCAATTGGCGCCTGCGGCGGCTACCTGATCCCGAGCGGCTTCGGCAAGTCGATCGCCATCACCGGCGGTCCGCAGCTGGCGCTGGAAATCTATCTGGCGTTCTACGCGGTCTGTCTGGCGATGACCTGGTGGTTCTACCTGCGCAGGAGCCCGGCGACAGCGGGCGCGACGAGCCTCGCCGAGGCGCGTGTTTGAGCGGCACCATGAAACTTCGCCGCGCTTGCGCGGCGAAGTTCAGGAGAAGATTCAGGAGGCAAAAATGACACCGGATCAGGTCAAACTCGTGCAGTCGAGCTTCTCGAAGGTGGCGCCGATTTCGGAACAGGCGGCGGTGATGTTCTACGATCGCCTGTTCGAGATCGCGCCACAGGTCAAATCGATGTTTCCCGCGGATATGACCGAGCAGCGCAAGAAGCTGATGACGATGCTGGCCGCCGTGGTCAACGGCCTCGGCAATCTTGAATCGATACTGCCCGCGGCAAGTGCGCTGGCCAAGCGTCACGTCGGTTACGGCGCCAAGGCCGAGCACTATCCGGTGGTCGGCGCAGCGTTGCTGTGGACCTTGGAAAAGGGACTCGGCGATGGCTGGACCCCTGCGGTCGCGGATGCATGGACCACGGCCTATGGCACGCTCGCCGGCTTCATGATTTCCGAGGCCTACGGCAGGTCCCAGGCAGCCGAGTAAAGGATACGCCGTGAGCGAACCGCTGGTTATCGTCGGCAACGGAATGGCCGCGGCGCGTCTGGTCGACGAACTGGCGAAGGTGGCGCTCGGGCGCTACGCCATCGCCGTGATCGGGGACGAACCGCGGCTCGCCTACAATCGGGTGCTGCTGTCCTCGGTGCTGGCGGGCGAGACCGCCTCCCATGATATCGAACTCAGGCCGGCCGATTGGTGGCGCGACCGCGGCGTTACCCTGAAATATGGCTGCGCCGTCACCGAGATCGACGTCGGCCGCCGCGAACTCAAGATCGCAAATGAGGAGAGCGTCGCGTTTTCCAGGCTGGTGCTTGCCACCGGCTCGACGCCGCTGCGGCTCAACGTGCCCGGCGCCGAACTCGCCGGCGTCCATACCTTTCGCGACAGCCGGGATGTCGATCTATTGCTGACGCTCGCCGCATCGAGGAAGCGCGTCGTGGTGGTCGGCGGCGGACTATTGGGACTGGAAGCCGCCTACGGCCTCGCCAAGGCGGGAGCGCCGGTAACCCTGATCCACCTGATGGACCGCTTGATGGAGCGCCAGCTTGACGCAGCGGCGGCGGCGCTGCTGAAATCTCTCGTCGAGCCCAAGGGCATCGAAGTTCTGCTCGATGCCAACACCGCGCGGATCCTTGGCGAGAGCCGCGTCGAGGGCGTCGAACTGACGGATGGACGCCAGATCGAGGCCGATGCGGTGATTTTCGCCGCCGGCATCCGGCCCAATATTGCGCTCGCCCGAGACGCCGGCATTGCCGTCAATCGCGGCGTCATCGTTGACGACCATCTGCAAACCGGGGCGCCGGATATCTTCGCCCTCGGCGAATGCGCCGAGCATCGCGGCATCTGTTACGGCCTGGTCGAGCCGGCCTACGAGCAGGCGCGCGTCCTGGCCCAGCATCTGGCCGGCCGGCCGGTCGCTTATGGCGGCAGCGTGGTCGCGACCAATCTCAAGGTCTCCGGCGTCAGTGTGTTTTCGGCGGGCGATTTTCTCGGGAGCGATGGCAGCGAGGCCATCGTGCTCAGCGATATCAGGCGCGGTACCTACAAGAAGCTCGTGATATCCGACGGCCGGCTCACCGGCGCGGTGCTGGTCGGCGATGTCGGCGATGCGCTCTGGTATCTGGAATTGATCCGCAGCCGGCAATCGGTTGCGAGAATTCGCAAGGATATGATGTTCGGCCGCTCGGTTGCGATCGTGGCAGAGGCGGCATGACCGGATTATTTCGATGACCGCCGTCGATCCCGCGCTGCGCACCACGCGCACCGCCTGTCCGTATTGCGGCGTCGGTTGCGGCGTGCTGGCGACGCCTGACGGTCGCGGCGGGGCGGCGATATCGGGCGATCCCGAGCACCCCGCCAACTTCGGACGGCTGTGTTCGAAAGGCTCGGCGCTCGGCGAAACGCTGGGGCTTGAGGGCCGCTTGCTGTTTCCGATGATCCGCTGCCGCAAGGGCTCGATGGAGCAGGTGGCCTGGCCCGACGCGCTCGACCATGTCGCCCATCGCCTTGCCCATATCATCAAGCGCGACGGCCCCGGCGCGGTGGCGTTTTATCTCTCCGGGCAACTGCTGACCGAGGATTATTACGTCGCCAACAAGCTGATGAAGGGGTTCATCGGCAGCGCCAATGTCGACACCAATTCGCGGCTGTGCATGTCCTCGTCGGTCGCCGGCCATCGCCGCGCCTTCGGCGCCGACACCGTGCCCGGCTGCTACGAAGATCTCGATGAGGCCGATCTCTTGGTTCTGGTCGGCTCCAACGCGGCATGGTGCCATCCGGTCCTGTTCCAGCGCATGCTCGCCAACAAGCAGCGGCGTGGTGCGCGTATCGTGGTGATCGACCCGCGCCGGACCGATACCGCCGGTGATGCCGATCTGTTCCTGGGCCTGAGGCCCGGCACCGACACCGCGCTGTTCGCAGGGTTGCTGGTCCATCTCGCCGATACCGGCGCGCTGGATCGCGGCTACATCGACAACCATACCGGCGGATTCGACGAAGCGCTGGCGCGGGCGCGGAGCATCGCCGGCAGCACGGCCGCAACCGCGCTGGCTACCGGTCTCTCCGAGCCGGATGTCGCGGCGTTTTTCCGGATGTTTGGCGATACGCCACGCGTCGTCACCTTGTATTCGCAAGGCGTCAACCAGTCGGCGCAGGGCACCGACAAGGTCAACGCCATCCTCAATTGCCACCTCGCCACCGGGCGGATCGGCAAGCCGGGGGCGTCGCCTTTCTCGCTCACCGGCCAGCCCAATGCGATGGGCGGGCGCGAGGTCGGCGGGCTCGCCAACCAACTCGCGGCACATATGGGTTTCACGCCACCGGACATCGACCGCGTCCGCCGGTTCTGGAAAGCGCCGCGCATCGCGACCCATGAGGGGCTGAAAGCGGTCCAGCTGTTCGAGGCGATCGCGCGCGGCGAGATCAAGGCGTTGTGGGTGATGGGCACCAACCCGGCGGTGTCGCTGCCGGATGCGGATGCCGCGCGCGCCGCGCTGAAGAACCTCGAGTTGTTCGTGGTCTCGGAGAACGTTATTTCCAACGACACCGTCAATGCCGGCGCCCATGTGCTGTTGCCCGCGCAGGCCTGGGGAGAGAAATCCGGAACCGTGACCAATTCGGAGCGGCGCATTTCGCGGCAGCGTGCGTTCCTGACGCCGCCGGGAGAAACCAGGCCGGACTGGTGGATCGTCGGCGAGGTGGCGAAACGTCTCGGCTTCGGCGCGGCGTTCGATTTCCATTCAGCGGCAGAGGTGTTTCGCGAGCATGCCGCGCTGTCGGCGTTTGAGAACAATGGCGACCGCGATTTCGATATCGGCGCGTTGAAATTGCTGTCGGACGACGCGTTCGAGGCGATGGCTCCGGTGCTGTGGCCGCTCCGCCTTGGCGATACCGAGCCGCAGCAGCGCTTCTTCGCTGACGGCAGGTTTTTTTCCAACGACCACAGAGCGCGCTTCATCGCGCCCGAAGTCCCCGCGTTGCGAACCGAAACCACGGCGGGACGGCCGCTGCGGCTCAACACCGGCCGTATCCGCGACCAATGGCACACCATGACCCGCAGCGGCACCAGCCCCCGGCTGGGCCAGCATCTGCCCGAGCCGTTCGTCGAGGTTCATCCCGACGATGCGGCCATCACCGGGGTGGTCGATGGCGGCTTCGCCCGCGTCGTCACCGATTACGGCCAATGCATTCTCAAGGTCGTGGTCAGCGAACGGCAGCAGCGCGGCATGCTGTTCGCGCCGATCCACTGGAGCGAGGCGACGGCGTCCTCCGCACGGGTCGGCGCGCTGGTGGCGCCGTTCACCGATCCGTATTCCGGCCAGCCCGAGAACAAGGCGACGCCGGCGTCGATCACGCCCTATGAATATGTCTTTCGCGGTTTTGCGCTCTCCCGCGCGCCGCTTAACTTGCCGGATCACGCGTGGTGGGCGCGCGTGACGGTCGGCGCCGGTCACGGCTATCTGCTTGCCGACAACGCCGACCTTATGGGATGGTCAAGCTGGTTGCGTTCGGTCGCGGGCGAGGATCTCGCCGAATACAGGGATTTTGGCGGCGGCGTTTACCGCGCGGCATGCTTTGCCGCGGACGGAATCGAAACCTGCCTGTTCCTGGGCCCGGCGCGGGATGCCGGCGACTGGAACGTGGTGAAAGACCTGTTCGCCGCGGGTGCGCTCAGCGACGATCAGCGAAGGATGCTGCTGTCGGGTAAATCGATGGACGGGTTGGCCAGTGCCGGCCCCGTCGTCTGCGCCTGTTTCGGCGTCGGCCGCAACACGATTTGCGACGCGATCGCGTCGGGGGCACGCTCCGCTGCGGAACTCGGCTTGCGTCTCAAGGCCGGCACCAATTGCGGTTCGTGCATTCCCGAATTGAAGCTCCTGATCGCGCAGGCGGGCGTCGACGGCGGCGAACAGCGAAAGCTGGCGACGGCCAACTAGGTCGAACTGGTTTCTCAACCGTCATTGCGAGCGAAGCGAAGCAATCCATTTCACCACGAAGAATGGATTGCTTCGTCGCGGAGCCTGTCATCGGGCGCGCATTCGCGCGACCCGTTGGCTCCCTAGCGCAAACGCTTCGCGTTTGTCGCAGGAAATGACGGTTCAGTTCGGGGAGGCAATCGACGTCGGTTATTGCGTCCTCTATGTATGATTGCTTCGCTTGCGCTCGCAATGACGATAAGTATTCTCCAGGCCTCCAAAGTTTGCGAGGAAATCTTGAGGCAGAAGGAATTCGGCAGCACCGGCAAGCAAGTATCCGCGATCGGGCAGGGCACCTGGTACATCGATCGCGGGGATCGCAGAAGTGCGGTCGCCGCGCTACGCCGCGGCATCGATCTCGGCATGAGCCACATCGACACCGCCGAAATGTATGGCGATGCGGAGCTGGTGATCGCCGAAGCCATCGCCGGGCAGCGTGATGAGATTTTTCTGGTCTCGAAGGTGCTGCCGAGCAACGCCTCGCGGCGCGACACCATTGCCGCGTGCGAGCGCTCGCTGGCGCGGCTGAAGACCGACCGGCTCGATTGCTATCTGTTGCACTGGCGCGGCTCGTATCTTTTGGCCGAAACCGTCGCGGCATTCGAGCAACTGGTAGACGCCGGAAAAATCCGGTCATGGGGCGTCAGCAATTTCGATGCCGACGATCTCGATGAGATGCTGGCCGTCGCGGGCGACGGCAGGATCGCCTGCAACCAGGTTCTCTATCATCTGCAGGAACGCGCCATCGAGCACGCGGTGATTCCATGGTGTGCGAAACACGGCGTCGCGGTGGTCGCCTATTCCCCGTTCGGTCACAGCGAATTTCCGGACCCGCGCAGCAAGGGCGGCGAGCTTTTGCAGATGATCGCAAAACGCCATGGCGCTTCGCCACGCCAGGTCGCCTTGAGTTTCCTGATCCGTGAACCCCGGCTGTTTGCCATACCCAAGGCCTCCACGCCCGAGCACGCCGCCGACAACGCCGCGGCCGGCGAGCTGGTGCTGGGCATTGAGGAAAATGCAGCGCTCGATAAGGCCTTTCCGCGCGGGCCGAGACCTCGAAGCCTGCCAATGCTTTAGCTGCGCTGCGGCAACACGGCCGCGGTCTTTCGTCCTGACGCGTTTTCCTGACGCGAACCGCTCTCCACCCCGCATCAAGTGCGGGGCAGGCTTTCGCTCGAAAACGCTCTGTTTGCGCATATCCGCTGCCTGTTTTCCGGCCTTGTTCATCTCAGGCGATTGTCGTTTTTGACATCTCGTCCGATTCGATCATTTCCTCCGCCCGAGTTCACCCGTGACCCCACCCGCCGCAGCCCACAGGCTGGACAGTACGTCATTGCCCTTGCCCGAGAAAAAGTCGGCCGGCCGTGCTGCGCCCGCGCGCGCCGATCGGCCGTTTCGCGGTATCGCGCTGATCCTGGCATCGACGGTGTTTCTCGGGGCTTCCGATGTCACCGCGAAGTATCTGTCGGCGACGCTGCCCTCGATCGAGATCGCCTGGATCAGGTTTCTGGTGTTCGCATTGGTCATGGTTCCGGCGATGCTGCCGGGCTCGCCGCTGTTTGCCTTGCGCACCGAACGGCCCGGCCTGCAGCTGCTGCGCGGCGTGGCGCTGTTGTCGTCGTCGCTGCTGTTCATTTCCGGCCTGCGGTTTCTTCCCATCGCCGAAGCCTCCGCCACCGGATTCGTCTCGCCGCTGTTCGTCACCGCGCTGTCGATCATGTTTCTCGGCGAGAGCGTCGGCCTGCGCCGCTGGCTCGCGACCGCCGTCGGATTGATCGGCGTGCTGATCATCCTGCGGCCGGGCACCAGCGCGTTTCATCCCGCCGTTTTCTTCCCGCTGGTGTCGGCGCTGGCCTGGGCCTGCACGCTGATCATGACGCGGATGATGAGCGGCAGGGAGCGCGCCGCCACCACCATGACCTATTCGTCGATCGCGGGCGTTTGCATTCTGTCGGCGCTGGTGCCGTTGGTCTGGGTCGCGCCGAGCTGGCACGACATCTGGTTCGGGATTTTCATCGGCGTTGCGTCGACGGCGGGGCAGTGGATCGTCGTGCTCGCCTTTCGCTATGCGGACGCCTCGGTGCTGGCGCCGTTTTCCTACACCCAGCTTTTGTGGGCCAGCATCCTCGGCTTTCTGGTGTTCGGCGAAGTGCCTGACGGCTGGACCGTGACCGGCGCCATGTTCATCGTCGCCAGCGGCCTCTATACCGCCCACCGCGAGCGCGTGCGGCGATCGCAGCTTTTGGTTCAGGCTGAGCCATCCCCGAATGCATAAGCCGGTCTCAGGCGGAGCAATCAGGCACTCATGGGACTAGCCGAGCGTTGCGCAGCTGCGCCGGGAGATCACGGGACAACGAGAACCTAGTTTGCAGCTTGGCGGAGCAGGGTCTGCAGGGACGAAAACAACATCCGCGCCACGGCGCTCTGGTGACGCGCCGCGGGCATGATCGCCTGGATATCACCTGATGGCAGGCTCCAATTGTCGAGCAGCCGGATCAGGCTGCCGCTCTCCAGCCGGGAGCGAACGGCGAAGTCCGGAAGAATGGTGAATCCTCCGCCGCTTTCGACAGCGGCCCTGACGGCCACGTTCGTGTTGGCGAACATCGTGATGTCGAAGATTTGCGCTGTATGGATGCCATCTGCGCTCCCAAATTCCCAGCGCGCGGGGCTCTTGAGCATCGAGCCGGCGATGAACGGGCGGCCAAGAAGATCGGTCGGCGTCCTGATTGAGGGAGCTGAGGAGGCCCAGGACGCCGGCGCAACGACCCACGTCTTGAACGCTCCCAGTCTGACAGTGCGATAACTGGAATCCTGCAGCACCCATCCGATGCGGATGGCGATGTCGATGCCTTCTGCGATGAAATCCAGCGGATGGTCATCCAAAATGAGATCGATCACGAGTCCGGGGTTTTCCTGCTGGATGCGAACCAGCAGCGGAGCCAGGATCTCCGAGCCATAATCGATGGGCGCCGTCACGCGTACCGAGCCGCGCGGCGCGCGCGCGTGGTCGCGCGCCGCAGCAGCCCCTGCCATCAATTCAATCAGAGGCCCTTGAGTTCGCTCATGGAGTTCTCTTCCAATGTCGGTGAGCCGCATTCTTCGGGTGGTGCGCCCGATCAGCGTCACCCCCAATTCCTCTTCCAGTTTCTTGAGGTGCGAGCTGACAACAGTCTTGGTCAGCCTCAATCGCTTCGCTGCCCCCGTGAGGGAGCCGGCCTCGACCACAGCGGCGAACACAACCAGCCGATTGAGGTTCAGCGACCTCCGCACGCTCCGCTTTTGTATCATAAAAGCTTACACTGTTAGTCGAATTTGGGGGCTTTTATATCGCACCATATCGATCCATTGATCAATAGCTGACGTTTTTGCCTGGAGTTCGACATGGAAATCCCCCCGCGCAGCGTTGATGGGTGGGGCGGAACCACTCCTGTCACGAAGCCATGCGCAACGGACGATCGCGTTCCAATGTCGTTCTTTATCCACGGCGCACCGCCATCGAGGAGGCGCCAGGCTCACGCCCGCTTGCGGTGTAGCGGGCCGAAACATGATTGACGAGAGTACGTTCGCTGCTTTGATCAACGCGATCTATGATGCCGCAATCGATTTCAGCCGTTGGCCGGACGCCCTTCGTTTGATTTCCAGCGTATGCGCTTCACACTCCACCGTGCTGACGCGACAGGGCGCCAGCCCCGCCGAGTCCTGGAGCCTCGCACCTCAATGCGAGCCGGCCTATTACGAAAGCTACTGCAGCTACTATCACGGCGTGAATCCGCTGTGGCAACGGGCGGCCTCGGCTCCGGCCGGCACCATACAGACCGACTCCATGATCATGCCGAAAAGCGAGCTTGTCCGCACCGAATTCTACAACGATTTCCTCGCGCCGCAGCGCCTCGGATCAATGCTCAACGCGGTTACCCTCGTCGAGCGAGGACAGCAGACCGTTATCGCCACACACCGAAAGGATGAGTTCGACCCCGAGCATATCCAACTCTTTCAACTTCTTTCGCCGCACCTGCGACGGGCAGTGCAGCTTAACACCAGGCTCGCCGGTCTTGAGACGCGGTGCGAGGCGTCCGCCGAGGCCTTGAACCGGCTGGAGCAAGGCGCGCTGCTCGTCGATGAGTGCGTTGGCGTGGTATTCGCCAGTCAGGAAGCCGAGCGCCTGTTTGCGGCCGGTGACGGCCTGCGAGTTACGGAAGGCGTCCTTTGTGCCAATTCGGCCGCTGACACGGCGCTCCTGCACGCGCTCGTTGCCGGGTGCGCGCGCCACGGAGCCGAGGCAGGTACCGGCGGTTCGCTGCGGCTGTCGCGTAGACCAGACCGGTCTCCGATCTCGTTGCAGGTGGCGCCGCTTCGCTCCGAAGTGCCTCTGTTCTCGATGACGGGACGTCCGGTGGCGATCCTGTTCGTCACTGACCCTGACCGCAAGACCAGGTCGCCGATCGCGTGGCTTCAGCGGCGCTTTGGTCTGACGGCAGCGGAAGCGGCCTTCGCGGGCGAGATCGTGGCTGGCGCGGGGATCCAGGCGGCCGCGGATCGGTTACAGATCTCGCGATCCACCGGCCGCACCCATCTTGCCCGGATTTTCGAGAAGACCGGAACACATCGCCAGGCGGAACTGGTCCGTCTGATTCTTCAACGCAACCGTGAAGCAGGCGGCGAGCCGTGATCGCGCGCCGCCTTTCGGGCGCGGGCTCCAACGGTCTCGCGTCTCAAGCAATTCGGCAACAGCTGCTGCTCGCCTGCGCGGGGCGAAATATTCGGATGATCCGGCCTTAAGGAGACAGCTATGCCGCAGTCGATCCCATACATCATTCCTACGATCGATCCTCCGAAGGCGATGCAGAGGATCGACAATGTCGTCGCCATTCCGGGTGTCACGACCGCCGTCATCCGGTTCACGACGCCGTTCGCGACCGTGCCGGTCGTCGAACTCTCAAGGGCCGATCGTATCGCGGAGCAGGTGCCTAACCCCACCTTTGTGCGATTTCCGATTTTTGACGGGTTGCAACAGGTGCACAAAGTCGAATTCGATGGCCTGGAGCCGTTCACTCACTATGAGTTTGTCATAAAGGCCGCCGGTGGCCTCGATCAGGCTCTTGGTCTCGCCAAGGTTACCGGCGACCTCTTTACGGCGACGCGCTCGGCTCATGTCTTCTTCGATACACTGACAATCCTCACTCGTGCCAACGAAGACATGTACTTCAATATCGAAGTTTATGACGGCGGCAATGATTACGGCATCTTGTCCCGCTTCCTGACCGACCACCGTTTTTTGGACGGTGGTACCTACAACCAACCCTTTCCCACCATCGACCTGGATTTCGCTCCCGATTCTCTGAGATTTTCCATTCTTGGATACGATGAGGACTCTCCCAGTTTTCCCTTCCTCGACGGCTTTGAAGGCTTCGCCCATGGGCCGGGCCCGGACACCCTGCTGCCCGACGTGCCCGACGGCAACACCTATGCCGATAACGATCAGGCCATCATTACCGGGATCGTGCAGACGCACGAGCTTGGGCAATTTGCAACACAGAGCGCCCAAACGATCGACTTTAACCTCAACTCGATAAATGTGCGATTTGGCTATGGTATCCATGGCCGGATCATTTTTCAGGTGACGGATCATCCCGAGACCGCGCGGCGCAGACGCGTCGCCGATCAGCTTCGCGCGGTGATCGGTTCTGCGACGTCAATGACGGTCGGTCACGCGGTCGCGGTTGGAGGAACACCGGGCCACGCCCACATGTTTTCCTTGGGCCCCGATCTAACCGCGTATCGAAAGGTTATCCGGTCCGGCTTGGGACAATCAAACTGGCAACTGGTCGGCGAACAGCTGTCGGGGCCGTTGACGGTGTTGGGCTCTGCGTCCGGAAGTATCGATGTCTTTGCCGGTGGGGAGGACGGGTTGCTCTTGCACGGAAGGCTGGAGCAGCCCGAAAAATCCGACGCCAAACCGGTTTGGCAGAACCTGGGTGAAATCAGGGATCACGATGTGCTGGCGATCAGAAGCCGGGACGGCTCGGCGCATCTATTCGGCTTCGACCGGTCGGGCGCGGTTTGTCATTTGACGCTCGACCCTTCAGGCGCAAACGCCGTTCGCCCTTCCGGCTGGCAAACGCTCGGAGGCTCTTTCACCGGCTCGTTGAGCGTCACGCCGCAAGAAGATCGATTCCATGTCTTCGTGTCGGATGCCGATCGCGGAGTGTTCTATCGGCAGTGGACACCTTTGCACCCCGACCTTTCGAACACGGATTGGGTGCTGTTGAAGGGTTTCAAGGGGCCTGTTTCCTCCAAGCTTGGTGAGGACGGCAGCGTTTTTGTCGTGGGCTTCCAAAGCGGCAACCCGTCATGCTTCAAGGTTTTGGGTTCGCCACATGGATGGGGCAACGACAATTGGATTGCGATACCCGAGCCGAACACGAAAACTCTGGTGCTGCCCCAGCTGATTTGATTCTTGGCCGCGGCAGACATCATGGACCTGAGTCCACGGCCGCGGACCGATTAAATATCTCGCGATCCACTGGCTGCACCCATCTCGCCCGGATTTTCGAGAAGACCGGAACACATCGCCAGGCCGAACTGGTCCGTCTGATGCTTCAACGCGACCGTGAAGCAGACGACGAGCCATAATCGCGCACCGCCTTTCGGACGCGACCGCGACCGACCTCGCGTCTGAAGCAATTAGGCAACACGTCCCGGAAAACTGCCGACGGCAACTCCAGAATGGCGGTTATGGCATGAAGTCGGTCCCGGCGTAGGCCGAACGGCTGATGTGCGGCAAGCCTTCGTCCCACACAGTCTGAAAACAGAACGCAAGAAGATCAGGGCGCGACACAATGGAATCAGGATGCATTCGCCGAGGATTCGATCTCGCTGTGGTCCCGGGGGGCGACCCGGTCGTGCGCGATCCCGGTGCTCCTCGCGCGCAGTTGCTCGCGAGCCACGCTGGATCCGGCGCCACTCTGCGAGGCCTCGCCATCGCCACCCGTGTGATTTCCTCAAGACTCAAATTTGGAATTTTGGCACCGACCTGCCTCGCCGTTGGGCTCCTGATGCAAACCAGCGCACGGGCCGAAAATGCGGAGGAGGCGCTGGCCCGGGTTCAGGTGCTTGAGAAGGAAATTGCCGCCATCAAGAAGGAAAATGAAGCACTGCGCCGCGTCAAGGAGCTGCGCGAACAGAACGCTACCCTCGTCAAACAGACCGCAACTACAAATAATCGCTCGCCCTCCGCCCTTCTCCCGACGCGGCAGGAACCTCGTGAAGCTTACGCGGCGGACCTGCCGATCTACGCGAAAGTTGCCGCACCTGTGGAGCGCGGCCAGTTCAGGGTATGGGGAGAGGGCGGCGCGATCTGGAGCGGCGGCGATCCGATCGACAGCTTTTATACTCGCTCGACGGTATCGTTTGTAACGGGGGTCGATACAAGGCTGCTGTTTTTTCCACTCTTGCCAAAGGTCGGCTGGGAGGCCGCGACCGGGTTTGATTACCGGTTTGCCGGATCACCTTGGCACGTGAGCGGCCAATTCCGTTACGGTGAGGGACGGACAAGCGTAATTTCCGGCTCCTCCAGTTCGGACAGCTTCTCCGCCGGCGGCGGGCCACCGTCTACCGTTACCCTCACAGATGCAGAATCCGTTGCACACAAGGAGACGCATTGGCTGGCGGATCTGGCGCTGGGACGTGACGTCATTGGATCGGGCGCCGATGCCATGCAATTCAAATTCGGTATGCGTATGGCCGAGTTGCGCGCGACGACCAATTCACGCGAAACCGTGAGCGAGTCTCTCGTCGGTAGCGGAAATGATTTCTTTATCGGCGGCGACACCAATGTTTCGCAACAACTCAAATTCCTCGGCGCCGGCCCTCGCTTCGGCGTCGAAGGTTCCGTGCCAATGCTGCGTGGCTGGACTTTCGACTATCTGGGTGATGTCGCGGCCCTGTTTGGAACGCAGAATTTTCAGAGCATAACCAGCTTTGATAATGAGGTGGTCATTCCCAACCCAGGAGGGTTATCTCTCGCCCCACCAGTGGTCAACACCGCGCAGAAATTTGCAACGGTGCTCAACGCCGACATTCAGGTGGGCGTGTCCTACTGGTTCTCGCAGAACGTGAAGGCGAGCCTGAGCTACCGTCTGGACGCCTTTTTCAACGCCTTTACCGGTCTGGATGCGCAGAATGATCCAAAAAATCTGGCTCAGATCAATCGCTACATTCATGGCCCGCGGCTGGCCGTTTCTGCGCAATTTTAAAACGATTTCAGAGGCATCATGAGCAACGCTAAATTCGTCTTTTCAGCGGTCGCCGCGGCGATCGCAATTGCTGGCTTTGATGCAGCGTCTGCGGCGGACTTGCCGGCTCGCGCCTACACAAAAGCCCCGGTAATCGCTGATCCGGCCTACACCTGGACCGGTGGGTACATTGGCGTGAACGCAGGTGGTGCCTGGGGAAGTTCCAACTCGTCGACCTCGACGGTGTTCAGTCCCGCCGGCTATTTTTTCCCCGAAAACGTGCCGCTCGTGAATGCTGCCGGCGTTCAGAGCATCAAGCCGAACGGTTTCACCGGCGGCTTCGAGGCGGGCTACAACTGGCAGGCGGGCAACTTCGTCTTCGGCATTGAAGGCGATATCGAATCTTTCCACTTGAGCGGCAGCACTTCTACGGCAGCAGCGTATTCCAGTAAAACTTGTCCCAATCAGTGCTTCTTTGTCATGTCCTCAGCCGGAACGAACTGGCTCGCCACCACGCGTGGGCGCGTCGGTGTTGCCGCCAACAATTGGCTGTTCTTTGCGACCGGGGGCGCTGCATTCACAACTCTGAACGGCAGTTTCTCTTTTGCCGACAACAACCCCACCACCGAGGCCGTGTCGCTCTCCAATGGCAGGACCGGATATACACTGGGTGGTGGCATCGAGGCAGCGCTGTGGAGCCGATGGAGCGCCAAGGCCGAATACCTCTATGTTAATTTCGGCACCGCATCGGCGACCGGCGCCCTGCTACAATTCCCGGCACAACCGATGTTTCATAGCATCGACCTCAAGGCCAGCATTGCGCGCGCCGGTCTCAACTACCGCTTCTGATTTTTGGTCTCGCCGCTTTCGCGGGGGGCGACTGAGGGTCACACCGGCAGCGCGATTGAATATTTCACCTGGCTCAGCGCAAAGCTCGACTCGATCGAGGCGATGCCGTCGAGCCGCGTCAGCTTGTTCTTCAGGAATGCCTCATACGATGACAGGTCGGCGGCGACGACGCGCAAGAGATAATCGCGATTGCCGGTCATCAGATAGCACTCCAGCACCTCGTCCCATTTCGAGATCGCGCGGGCAAACCGGTTGAGGTCTTCTTCCTTCTGGCGCGCCAGTTTGATCGAAATGAACACGCTGACATGCAGGCCGAGCGATTTCTGGTCGACGGTTGCGATATAGCGCGTGATCACGCCGCGCTCCTCCAGCAGTTTCACCCGGCGGTGACAGGGCGAGACCGACAGGCCGACCTTGTCGGCGAGTTCGGCCATGGTGGTGCGGCTGTCGGCTTGCAGCAGGCCGAGGATCTTGCGGTCGATGGCGTCAAGGACAGGCATTGGGATAAACTCTGTTTGTGGGGCTCTATGGTGGTAATTTATCCCAATTTTGTAGGGTATATCGCCAAAATTTGAGATTTTTAGCGAATCTTGCCGCGATAATATCCCGCCCTGATCCAGGTGCAGGGAATACCGCCATGGCGACCGAACCCGCACGTCTTGAGATGCTGTCCGCGCTGGCGCGCAAAGTGCTGTGGCTGTCGTCGTGGACCATCCATCACGCCAACCACATCCGGCCCAATGTCGACGGTCTGAAGGTCGGCGGCCATCAGGCCTCCTCGGCCTCGCTCGCCACCATCATGTCGGCGCTGTATTTCTCGGTGCTGCGGCCGCAGGACCGCGTCGCGGTGAAGCCGCATGCGAGCCCGGTGTTTCACGCCATCCAGTATCTGTTCGGGCACCAGACCCGCGACAAGCTGGAGAATTTTCGCGGCTTCAAGGGCGCGCAGTCCTATCCGTCACGTACCAAGGACACCGACGACGTCGATTTCTCCACCGGCTCGGTCGGCCTCGGCGTCGCGCAGACGCTGTTTGCCTCGCTGGTGCAGGACTACGTCAAGGCGCATGGCTGGGCCAAGGATCGCCCCGAGGGGCGCATGATCGCGCTGGTCGGCGACGCCGAGATGGATGAGGGCAATATCTTCGAGGCGCTGCTCGAGGGCTGGAAGCACGGGCTGCGCAACACCTGGTGGGTGGTCGATTACAACCGCCAAAGCCTCGATGCCGTGGTGCGCGAAGGGCTGTGGGAGAAATTCGAATCCATGTTCCGCAATTTCGGCTGGGACGTGGTGATCGTGAAATACGGCAAGCTGATGCGAACCGCATTCGCGGAAGCAGGCGGCGAGGCGCTGAAGAGGTGGATCGATGCCTGTCCGAATCAGCTCTATGCGGCGCTGTGTTTCCAGGGCGGGGCCGCGTTCCGCAAGCATTTGCGCGACGAGATCGGCGACCAGGGCGCGGTGTCGCAACTGATCGAGCGGCGCAGCGACGACGAATTGCTGGAGCTGATGTCCAATCTCGGTGGCCACGACACGGCCAGCATGTGCGAAGCCTTCGAGGCGATCGATCACGATCGCCCGGTCTGCTTCATCGCCTACACCATCAAGGGCATAGGCCTGCCGTTCCAGGGCCACAAGGACAACCACGCGGGATTGATGACGCCAGCCCAGATGGAAAAATGGCGCGGCACGCAGAACATCCGGCCCGGTCACGAGTGGGAGAAGTTCGAGGGACTTTCTCAAATGCCCGCGGCGCTGGAGGCGTTTCTCAGCGCGGCGCCGTTCAACCGCGACGGCCGGCGCCGCCTGACCGCGCCTGTGATCGATGTGCCCGAGCGGCTTGCGTTCACGCCGTCGCCGCAAATGTCGACCCAGCAGGGCTTTGGGCTGGTGCTGAACGAACTCGCGCGCGGCGATACGGAGCTTGCCTCGCGCATCGTGACCGCTTCGCCCGACGTCACGGTGTCGACCAATCTTGGCGCCTGGGTCAACCGCCGCGGGCTGTTCGCGCGCGCCGAAAAGGCCGATCTGTTCCGCAGCGAAAAAATCCCGTCGACCTTCAACTGGGATGCCTCGCCGAAGGGACAGCACATCGAGCTCGGCATCGCCGAGATGAACCTGTTCATCCTGATGTCGGCGCTGGGTCTGTCGCACGCCATCAACGGCGAACGCCTGTTGCCGGTGGCGACGTTATACGATCCCTTCATCGAACGCGGCCTCGATGCCCTCAACTACGCCTGCTATCAGGACGCGCGCTTCATGGTGGCGGCGACGCCGTCGGGCATCACATTGGCGCCGGAAGGCGGCGCGCACCAGTCGATCGCGACGCCCCTGATCGGCATGGCGCAGGATGGGCTGGCGTCATTCGAGCCGGCCTTTGTCGACGAACTCGCTGCCATCATGGCTTTCGGCTTCCAGCATATGCAACGCGAAGGCGGCGAGGGCGGCTCGGTTTATCTGAGGTTATCTACCCGCACGCTCGACCAGCCGCAGCGGATCATGACGCCCGATCTGCAGGCCGGCATCACCGAAGGCGCCTACTGGCTGCGCAAGCCGGGGCCGAACGCCGAAGTGGTGATCGCCTATACCGGCGCGGTGGCGCCCGAGGCGATCGAGGCCGTCGGCCTGTTGGGCGAGAGCCGCCGCGACGTCGGCCTGTTGGCGATCACGTCGGCCGACCGGCTGCATGCGGGATGGACCGGGGCGCGAAAAGGGCGCCGCGACCGCCGCGGCGTGGCGCATCTCAGCCACATCGAAAAACTGCTGGCACCGCTGCCGCGCGATTGCGGCATCGTCACCGTGATCGACGGTCACCCGGCCACGCTGGGCTGGCTCGGCAGCGTGCGCGGCCACCGGGTCGAAGCGCTCGGCGTCGAGCATTTCGGCCAGACCGGCACGATCGATGACCTCTACCGGCACTATGGCATCGATGCCAACGCCATCATCGACGCCGCCGAAAGCCTCACCGCCGGCGCGCCGGTGCGGCATCGCAAGATGGCGGTGTAGTCGTCCCTGCGAAAGCAGGGACCCATACGCCGCGGCGATCATTGTCCTGCACGCCGGGGGACGACTTCCTTAACGATTACCGCCGGTGGTTATGGGTCCCGGCGCTCGCCGGGACGACAACTAACGAAAATCCCGGCGGCAACCTTGCGTCCGTCACACCACCGACTTTATATGCCGCATCCGCCGCAATGCGGCATCCCGCATATGGCGGGTTCATTTTCCGCGGCTTTCGTGCAAGGATGCTTGCCGAACGCCCCCGTTCCCCCTCCATTTGCCCGTGAAATCAAGAGGTTTACGATGGTCAACCGCATGCAATTCTACATCGACGGCGCCTGGGTCGATCCCGTCGTCAAGAAATCCACGCCGGTCGTCAACCCGGCGACCGAAGAGGCGATGTACGAGATTGCGCTCGGCTCCAAGGCCGACGTCGACAAGGCTGTGGCCGCGGCCAGGCGCGCCTTCGAGACCTATTCGCAGACCTCCCGCGAGGAGCGTGTCGCGCTGCTGTCGAAGATCGTCGAGGTCTACAAGACCCGCATGAAGGACATCGGCGCCGCCGTCTCCGACGAGATGGGCGCGCCATTGCCGATGGCCGAGAAGATGCAGGCCGGCGCCGGCCTCGGCCACATCATGTCGACGCTGGAAGTGCTGAAGAATTACCATTTCGAGGAGCCCATTGGTTCGGCGGTGGTGCTGCGCGAGCCCGTCGGCGTTGTCGGCATGATCACGCCGTGGAACTGGCCGCTGAACCAGATCGCCTGCAAGGTGGCGCCTGCGCTTGCCGCCGGCTGCACCATGATCCTCAAGCCCTCGGAGTTCACGCCATCATCGGCCTTGATCTTCGCCGAGATCCTGCATGAAGCCGGCGTGCCTAAGGGCGTGTTCAACCTGATCAATGGGCTCGGCCCCGAAGTCGGCGCCGCCATGGCCGAACATCCGGGTATCGACATGATCTCGTTTACGGGCTCGACCCGCGCCGGCATCGATGTCGCCAAGCGCGCTGCACCCACCGTCAAGCGCGTCAGCCAGGAACTCGGCGGCAAATCGCCGAACGTCATCCTCGAAGGCGCCGACCTCACCAAGGCGGTCACCGGCGGCGTGATGCACATGTTCAACAATTCCGGCCAGTCCTGCAACGCGCCATCGAGGATGATCGTGCCGCTGTCGAAGATGAAGGAAGTCGCCGCCATCGCCAAGGGCGTCGCCGACAAGACCAAGGCGGGCGATCCGCGCGCCGAGGGCACCACGATCGGCCCCGTGGTGTCGCGCATCCAGTGGGACAAGATCCAGGCCTTGATCCACAAAGGCATCGAGGAAGGCGCCACGGTGGTTGCCGGCGGTCCCGGCCTTCCTGAGGGTGTCAACAAGGGCTTCTATGTGCGCCCGACCATCTTCGCCGACGTCACCAACGACATGACGATCGCGCGCGAGGAAATCTTCGGCCCCGTGCTCACCATTCTCGGCGCCAAGGATGAAGCCGACGCCGTGCGGATCGCCAACGACACGCCGTATGGGCTCGCCGGTTACGTCTCCGCCGATACGGTCGAGAGCGCACGCCGGGTCGGCCGCAAGATCCGCGCCGGCAACGTCAATTTGCAGGGCGTGCCGAACGACCGCACCGCGCCGTTCGGCGGCTACAAGCAGTCCGGCAACGGCCGCGAGTGGGGCAAGTTCGGCCTGGAGGAATATCTCGAGGTGAAAGCGGTCGCCGGCTTCAACGCCGCGTAAGCGACTGAAGACGTTGAGAACGCCGGGGCGGATTCCTTCCGCTCCGGCGTTTTTGTGTCTTGGGGATTACATCGCCGTCATTGCGAGGAGCGCTAGCGACGAAGCAATCCAGACTTCCATTGTCTGTGGATTGCTTCGCTTCGCTCGCAATGACGGCGGGACGATTATCCCCCCAGCGTGCCCTGCGTGTTCACATAGAGCGAATAGATCGACTGGCTGGCGGCCATGAACAGCCGGTTGCGCTTCAGCCCGCCGAAGCAGACGTTGGCGCAGCGTTCGGGCAGCGCGATGCGGCCGATCATCACGCCGTCGGGCGCAAACACCACGACGCCGTCGAGCTCGGGATCGCCCATGCCCCAGCCGCACCACAGATTGCCGTCGATGTCGCAGCGCATGCCGTCGGGCGTGGCGGGGCCGGCGTCGACGTGCACGCGCTTGTTCGAAATCCTGTCGCCGCTGGCGGCGACATCGTAGGCGAGAATCTTGCGGGTCGGTACGCCGCGCGATTCGATGATGTAGAGGATCTTTTCGTCCGGCGAGAAGCACAGCCCGTTCGGACCGAGAATGCCCTCTGCAACGATGGTGGCCTTTCCGGTCTGGCCGTCGATCCGGTAGACGTTCATGGCGATCTCGGACTCCGCCACGTAACCTTCGTAATTGCCAAGCAGTCCGAAAATCGGATCGGTGAACCAGATCGAGCCGTCGGATTTCACCACGACGTCGTTCGGCGAATTCAGCCGCTTGCCGTCGAACGAATCCATCAGCACGGTGATCGAACCGTCATATTCGGTTCGCACAACGCGGCGCCCGCCATGCTCGCAGGTGACCAAGCGTCCCTGGCGGTCGCGGGTGTTGCCGTTGGCGAAATTCGACGGCTTGCGGTAGATGCTGACGGAGCCGGTTTCCTCTTCCCATTTCAGGATGCGCTGGTTCGGAATGTCGCTGCACAACAGATAACGCCCGTCACCGAACCACACCGGACCCTCGGCCCAGCGCAATCCCGTGGTCAGCCGCTCCACCGCCGAGAGCTTCAGCCAGTATTTTTCAAAGCGCGGATCGAGCGCATGGATTGCGGGATCGGGATATTGCGTCGCCGGCTGAAAGCCGGGACGTGCGAATTTATCGGACATTTTCTGTTCTCGTTGCTGCTGAGAGTTCCTCGCCGGGACCATTTGCTATCATCCGTGCGTTCCGGCGGCAAGCAAACACGATTTCCATCGTCATTGCGAGGAGCGTAGCGACGAAGCAATCCAGCTTGCCAGCCTAATACTGGATTGCTTCGCGGAGCCTGTCATCGGGCGCGCGTTCGCGCGACCCGTTGGCTCGCAATGACAATGAACCGCATCTTGCCGCACTGCGCGCGCCGCGTCATACTCCGCGCAATGCTTCGACAACGAGGGATGAAATGCCACGCATACTGATGACCGGCGCGTCCGGGGGAATCGGCACTAGCCTGCGCAAGTTGCTGCCGCCGATCTATCCGGACCTGCTGCTGAGCGACCTCAAGGCGCCCGCCGATCTCGGCAAAAACGAAAAATTCAAGGCGGCCGATCTGGCCGATCTCGCCCAGGTCGAGTCGATCTGCGAAGGCGTCGACGGCATCCTGCATTTTGGCGGCTATTCGGTCGAGGGCCCGTGGGACAACATCCTGCAGTCCAATATCATCGGCGGCTACAATCTGTTCGAAGCGGCGCGCAAGAAGGGCGTCAAACGCATCATCTTCGCGTCATCGAACCATGCGATGGGATTCTATCCGCGCCATCACCGGATCGGCACCGACGTGACGGCGCGGCCCGACAGCCGTTATGGCGTGAGCAAGGTGTTCGGCGAAGCGGTCGGCGCGCTCTATGCCGACAAGCACGGCATGAAGGTAACCTGCATCCGGATCGGCAATTTCGGCGACAAGCCGCTGGATCATCGCCGGCTTGCGATCTGGCTGAAGCCGGAAGATCTGGTGCAGCTGTGCCGGATCGGACTGGAGCATCCCGACATCCATTTCGAGATTTTCTACGGCGCGTCCAATAACGAGCGCGCATGGTGGGACAATCACCGCGCCTACGACCTCGGCTATCGCCCGACCGGGCGCGCCGAAGACTTTCGCGAACACGCGATGGCCGAACAGGCCAAGCTCAAGCCCGATCCGGTCGGTGATTTCTACCAGGGCGGCGCGTTCTGCGGCATGGAGTTCGACGGCGACAGCAGCCGGATCTTTGATTTGAAGTGATGATTCACGTCGTTCCGGGGCGCGCGTCAGCGTGAACCCGGAATCTCGATATTGTTTTGCGATTCTTTATTACCTCGAGATTCCGGGTTCGATGCTTTGCATCGCCCCGGAATGACGTGCCTTACTCGGCGCTCTTTTCTCCAGCGATCCGCCCGAGGTAATCCGCCTTGCTGAATTGCATGTGATCGACGCAGAGCTGCGCCAGCGCCCAGCTGTCGCGGCCCTTGAGCAATTCGATCATCAATTCATGCTGGCGGCGTGACAACGCCAGGCCTTCCCTGTCGGCGAGATTCTTGGCGCGCATCGGCAGCGTCAGGTTCATGTAGTCCTGCAGCGAGCGCACCAGATAGGGATTGCCGCAGGCCGAAAACAGCGCGACGTGGAAGGCGTCGTTGGCTTCATGGATGCCGCGCAGATCCCGCGCGTCGGCCTTGGCGCAATATCGCCGCTGCAGCTCGGTCAGCTGTTCGATCAAACCCGCGGGCGCGGGCAGGGCGATCATCAGCGCCGCCTGCCGCGTCAGCATTTCCCGCACCTCGTAGATCTGCCGTACTTCTTCGGCGGAATAGAACCGCACGGTGGCGCCGATATTCTTTTCGCGCAGCACGATGCCCTGGCGCTCGAGTTGAAACAGCGCCTGGCGCACGAAATGCCGGCTGGCGCCGTAGCGGCTCATCAGCGTGTCCTCGACCAGACGCGCGCCCGGCGCCAGGCGGCCGAAGATGATGTCCTCTTCCAGCCTTCGGATCACCTCGGCCTGTTCTTCTTCGCGCGTGGGGGCGTTCGTTTCGGGCAAGGCGGTCTGCGGCTTCATCGTGCCGCCTCCCAGCCGGAGAGCCGGTAGCAATCCTCGACCAGGCGCAGGGTCTCGATGTTGTCCTCCGGCGCGGTCTCGAACGGGGTGTTGTTGGCGAGCGACTGGACGAAATGCGCGATGGTCCGGTTGTATGAGCCCTGATATTCGACGGCGAGATCGTAATGCTTCTCGGCGGGCGAGGCGCCCGCGCAGACGAGATGCGGCCCATCGAGCCGGATCGAGCCGGTTGCTCCGAGAATGTCGAGCCGGTCGACCTGGGCTGCGGGAAACCCATGCGCGGCGAAGCTGGCGAAGACGGTGACGCTGCCGCCGCCCTCGGTCTTCATCTGGATCACCGCGCCGTCTTCTCCGGCCATCTCGGAGTAAGTTCGGCTGAGGCCCGCCGCGGTGACCCGCAACGGCCCGAGCAGCATGCGCAGGGTGTCGAGGTGATGGATCAGAACCTCGGCGACCAGCATGCGCTTTTCCCCGCGCATGAAGGGTTGCCGCTGCAGCGCCGGGCGCAATCCATCCGCTCCCGGCAATACGCCCGAGGTGAGCAGGGTAAGTTGCGCCTGCTTGACATCGCCGATGCGGCCCTCGCGCAGCCACGCGGCGGCGTCGCGATAATAGCCGCGGAACCGCCAGTTCTCGTGAACCATCAGCCGGGTCTGGCTTTTGACGTCCGCGGCGAGGTCGATCGCTTGCTGCAAATTGGGCGCGAGCGGCTTCTGGCAGAGCACCGGCAAGCCCCGTTTCGCCGCCAGCCGCACCAGCGGCACGTGGAACTGGCGGGGGGCTGCGATATCGACGGCGTCGAGTTCGCTCGTCGCCAGCATCGCTTCGGCGTCGGCATAGATTTTTGAAATCGAAAATTCATCCGCGCGCCGCGCGGCATTTTCGCGGGAGGGATCGGCGATCGCGACCACGCGCGCAGAATCCGGGATGTCGGCCCACGCGATCAGGTGATGACGGCTCACCATGCCGGCGCCGATCAGGCCAATGCGGAGCGGCTTGCTCATGGGCGTTCGGATCGGGTCATGACGTAAAATCAGCACGCATGAAATTCATTGTCAATAATACGACTGGTTTCGAGGTCGATTTATACTATTTTGAGGCCAGATGATGAGATATTGACAATAATGCCGCGGACCTCATAAGTGGGACGCCGGATTGCAAGGATATTTCCACGATGGCCGATGGACTGCGCAAGGGACTGACGAGTTATGGCGATGCCGGATTTTCGCTGTTCCTGCGCAAGGCCTTCATCAAGGCGATGGGCTATTCGGATGACGCGCTGAACCGGCCGATTGTCGGCATCACCAACACCTACAGCGACTACAATCCCTGCCACGGCAACGTGCCCCAGATCATCGAAGCGGTGAAGCGCGGCGTGATGCTGTCGGGCGCGATGCCGATGGTGTTCCCGACCATCTCGATCGCGGAAAGTTTTTCGCACCCGACCTCGATGTATCTGCGCAATCTGATGGCGATGGATACCGAGGAGATGATCCGCGCCCAGCCAATGGACGCGGTGATCGTGATCGGTGGCTGCGACAAGACCCTGCCGGCGCAGATCATGGCCGCGGTCTCGGCCGATTTGCCGACGGTCGTGATCCCGGTGGGACCGATGGTGGTCGGACACCACAAGGGCGAGGTGCTGGGGGCCTGCACCGATTGCCGAAGACTGTGGGGCAAACACCGCGCCGGTGAGATCGACGAGGTCGAGATCGAAGCGGTCAACAGCCGGCTCGCACCTTCCGTGGGCACCTGCATGGTGATGGGCACCGCCAGCACCATGGCCTGCATCACCGAAGCGCTCGGCCTGTCGCTGCCGATGAGCGCGACGATTCCCGCCCCGCATGCCGAGCGTTTTCGCCTGGCGGAAGCCAGCGGCAGGGTCGCTGCCGAAATGGCGAAGGCGAAAGGTCCAAAGCCCAGCGAACTCTTGACCAAGGCCTCTTTCAGAAACGCGCAGGTGGTGCTGCAGGCGATCGGCGGGTCGACCAACGGCCTCATTCATCTGACGGCGATCGCCAACCGCACCGCGCATCGCATCGAGCTGGAAGCCTTCGACAAGCTCGGCCGCGAGGTGCCGGTGCTGATCGACTTAAAGCCGTCGGGCGCGCATTACATGGAGCATTTCCACCATGCCGGCGGCGTGCCGAAACTGATGGCGCAGCTCGGCGATCTGATCGACCTCGATGCCAAGACCGTTACCGGCGCCAGCTTGCGCGACGTCGTCGCCGGCGCCGAAGAGGTGCCGGGACAGGATGTCATCCGCACGCGCAAAAGTCCGATCAAGCCGGAAGGCGCGATGGCGGTGCTGCATGGCAACCTGGCGCCGCGCGGCGCCGTGATCAAGCATTCGGCGGCAAGCCCCCGGCTGCTGCAGCATACCGGCCGTGCCGTGGTGTTCGAATCCGTGGAAGACATGACGCTACGGGTCGACGATCCCGCGCTTGATGTCACCGCCGACGATGTGCTGGTGCTGCGCAACGCCGGTCCCAAGGGCGCCCCCGGCATGCCGGAGGCGGGGTACCTGCCGATCCCGATGAAGCTCGCCCGCACCGGCGTCAAGGACATGGTGCGGATTTCGGACGCGCGGATGAGCGGCACCGCATTCGGCACCATCGTGCTGCACATCACCCCGGAATCCGCCGTCGGCGGACCGTTGGCGCTGGTCAGGAACGGCGACATGATCCGGCTCGATGTGGCCAGGCGAAGCATCGATCTTTTGATCGACGCCGCCGAGCTCGACAAGCGCCGCGCGGCACTCAAGCTCCCGGCAACGCCGGACTGGGCCAGGCGCGGTTATGCGCACCTGTTCAACGAGACCATCCTGCAGGCAGATGAAGGCTGCGATTTCGACTTCATGCGTGGCGAGGGAAAGGGGTAGTTTTTCGTCATTTCGAGTCAACGGGTCGCGCGAATGCGCGCCCGATGACAGGCTCCGCGAAGCAATCCATGATGCCGCGAGAGCTGGATTGCTTCGTCGCGAACGCTCCTCGCAATGACGTCCTTTCGGCACTGTCGGCTTATCTCGCACAAGCTTTGCGTCCGATGTTCAATTGACATTCAAACAACCCCGATGGGATGATTGAGAAAATCAAAACAGGGGGGAGACAAGATGGGCGGCCCAACAGGGATGATCGTTGCAGCCATTGCCGCTGCATCGGTCTTTTTCACCGCAGGCGCACAAGCGCAGGAGGCGAAGCATTATCGCTTCGCCTACGACCAGCCGAAGACGACGGGGTATGGAATCCTCGGCGATATTTTTGCCGACAAACTCAAGGCGCTCAGCAATGGCACCATGCTGATCGAACAATATCCGGGCGCGCAGCTCGGACAGGAGCCGCAGGTTCTGCAATTGGTGAAATCGGGAGACGTGGAATTCTGCATCTCCTCGTCGGCGAATGCCGCGACCCTGTCGCCGCAGGCCGGGGTGATGTCGATGCACTTCCTGTTTCGCTCCGAAAACCACCTCGTCGAGGCGATCGCGGACCCCGATGTGTCGAAGGCGGTCAAGGCGATGATCTCGGAAACCGTGCAGGGCGCCCATGTCATCGCGCTGGCGACGCTCGGCCTTCGCGACATGTACGCCAAGCGCGAGATCAGGAACGTCGCCGACATGAAGGGGCTGAAGGTGCGGGTGCAGGCGACGCCGACCGAGGACACCATGTTCCCGGCCTATGGCGCCCAGATCGTGCACATGCCGTTCGGCAGCGTCTATACCTCGCTGCAGACCGGCGTGGTGGACGTCGCGGAAAACGGCGTCAACGTCTATCTCGCCAACAAGCACTACGAAGTGGCGCCGGTATTGTCGATGACCGAACACGAGGCCAATAACAGCCTGGTCTGGGTCAGCGACAAATTGTGGAACAGCCTGACGCCGGAGCAGCAGGGCTGGGTGCAGGCAGCGGCCGACGAGGTCAACCGCAAGCAGCCCGCCAAGGCGATCGAGCTCGAGCATCAATCGCTGGAGAAGCTGAAATCGATCGGGGTGAAGGTTGTCGCCGACGTCGATAAATCCGGCTTCACGGCGATCGCCGATCCCTATCTCGACAAACTCGCCAGGGAGCTCGGCCCACACGCCGAAAAGATCAAGACGCTGATCAGGGCCATCAACTAGAGCCGCAGGAACAAAATCAAGAGGGGGAAAACGGTGAATCATTCAGCAAGAATCGCAGGCCTGCTGATCGCGGCTTCGATGACCATGTTCGCGGCCAGCGCCGGTGCGCAAGAGGTCAAACATTATCGCTTCGCGCACGACCAGCAGCTCAATTCCGGCTACAGCATCGCCTTCGACATATTTTCCGCCAAGCTCAAGGAATTGAGCAAGGGCACCATGCTGGTCGATCAATATCCCGGCGCGCAGCTCGGCCAGGAATCCCAGATACTGCAGCTGGTCAGATCCGGCGATATCGATTTTGCGATCGTCTCTTCGGCCAATACCTCAACGATCTCGCCGCAGGCCGGCGTCATGTCGCTGCACTACCTGTTCCGCTCCGACGCGCACAACGTCAAGGCGCTCGGCGATCAGAAGGTCTTCGAAGCGATCAGGGACATGATCGACGATACGGTTCAGGGCATTCACGCCATCGGGCTCGGCACCCAGGGCTTCCGGCACATGTACGGCAAGAGGGAAGTGCACAAGGTCGAGGACCTCAAGGGATACAAGGTTCGCGTGCAGGCGACCGCGACCGAGGATACCATGTTCGCCGCCTATGGCGCGCAGACTGTGCACATGCCGTTCGGCAGCGTGTATACCTCGCTGCAAACCGGCGTGATGGATTTCGGCGAGAACGCGGTCAACGTCTACCTCATCAACAAGCACTACGAAGTCGCCCCGGTGCTGTCGATGACCGAGCATGAAGCCAACAATGCGATCCTGTGGATCAGCGACAAGCTCTGGCAGAACCTCAACGCCGAGCAGAAGCAGTGGGTACAAACGGCGGCCAGGGACGTCAGCCAGCAAGAACCCAAGCGCGCCTTCGAACTGGAGCGCGCGGCGGCGGTCAAGCTCGAGAAAATGGGCGTCAAGATCGTCACCGATGTCGACAAGACCGGCTTTCAGAAAATCGCCGACCCTTATCTCGACAAGCTCGCCAAGGAATTGGGACCGCACGCCGACAAGATCAAGACCCTGATCCGGGCGATCGACAAGGCCGGCGGCTAGCGTGCCTCCGCGGGTCGTCCCGGCGAACGCCGGGACCCATACGCCGCGGCTCATCAAGTGGGGCGAGCTGGTAGCCAGCTTTGCACAAAATAAGCGTCGGGGGTTATGGGTCCCGGCGTTCGCCGGGACGACGCGAGTTTGATCTGGGACGACGGAGAAATCGAAAATGTCCATCGCCGACAAACTGGTGCTGCAGCGGCAGCATCACCTGAAGTGGCGGGCGCTGGACAGGCTTGAACTGGTTCTGATGATGCTGTGCGGGTTGCTGTGCTTCGGCTTCTCTGTGTCGGTGATGTTCGACATCGTCACGCGCACCGTCGGGCATCCCTGGCTGTGGCTGCAGGAGGTCACCTCCACTTTGTTCATCTATGCCATCTTCATCGGCGCCGCGGTCGCCACCCGTCGCAACGATCATCTGTATCTGACCGCGATATCGGAGGCGCTGCACGGGACGCCGCGGCTGATCGTCGAGATCATCATCCGGATCGTGGTGCTCGGCGTGGCGTTTTGCCTGATCTGGTTCGGCTATATCAACTATCTCAGGGGCTTCGGCAGCTTCCGGCTGCCGTCGGGTACGCCGATCGCCTCGCTCTACGCGGCGATACCGCTGGCCGGGGGGCTGATCGCGCTGTTCACCATCGAGCAATTGGTCAATGGCATCCGCAACGGGTTTGATCATCCGGAGCCGCCGGACGAGGAGGTTTCGATTTCGCCGGTCGAGACCAGCATCCAGAGGGCGCGGCTGTGAGTGCACCGGTTATCCTGGCGCTGATGTCGTTCTGCTTTCTGTTCTTCGGCTATCTCGGCGTGCCGGTGCCGTTTTCGCTGATGGCCGGCGTCTTTGTCGGCGCGCTTTTGACCGACGTCTCGCTGGCGGCGATCATCCAGAAAGTCTTTGACGGCGTGGATTCGGAAGCGCTGCTGGCGATTCCGTTTTTCCTTCTGGTCGGCGAGCTTATGAGTTCGGCGAACGTCGTGGTGCGGATCGCCAATCTGTCGTTGTCGCTGGTCGGCCATATCAGGGGCGGGCTGTCGCAGGTCGTTGTCGTCTTCAGCATGTTCTTCTCGGAGATGTCGGGATCGACCACCGCCGACGTCGCCGTCATGAGCCGCGCGCTGGGCGGGCCGATGAAGCGCGAAGGCTACAGTCCGGCTTTCATCGCCGCGATCATCGCATCCGCCTCCACGATCGCTGCATTGGTGCCGCCGAGCATCACCGCCGTGGTCTATGGCGCGGTCGGCAACGTTTCGATCGCCGGGCTGTTCATGGCCGGAGTCGTGCCCGGCTTGATGATCGGCTTCGGCTTGATGATCTATTGCTATTTTTTCGGCCCCTCCGGCATGCGCAAGCCGCGGGCGCCGTTGCGCCAGATTGTGTTCGCGACCGGCGATGCCGCGCTGCCGCTGATGATTCCGGTGATCCTGCTCGGCGGCATTCTGACCGGCTGGTTCACGCCGACGGAAGCCGGCGTGGTCGCGGTGATCTGGATCATCGCGGTGGTGATCCCAGCGCTCAATCGCGGGCACATCAGGAAAATTCCTTACGATTTCTGCCTGGCCGGGCTGATCTTTTCACTGCCGCTGATCACCATCGGCGCCGCCAACGCCTTCGGCTGGATGCTGGCCTATTTGCGCGGCGCCATCGTGATCGCCGACTGGATCACCTCGATTGCCGGCAACGATCCGCAATACATGATGCTGCTGCTGGTGCTGCTGTTCACCGTGGTCGGCGATTTCATCGAGCCGGTGCCGACCATCATCATCTTCATGCCGCTGGTGAATGCCCTGACCCAGGCCGGCGACATCAACGGCGTCCATATGGGCGT
Source organism: Bradyrhizobium sp. (assembly GCF_004799445.1). Lineage (GTDB taxonomy): Bacteria > Pseudomonadota > Alphaproteobacteria > Rhizobiales > Xanthobacteraceae > Bradyrhizobium. The sequence goes on along the minus strand of NZ_SSNA01000198.1, from coordinate 110,469 downwards.
CGTGCTGATCGCTACCCTGGCGTTCGGCCTGATCACGCCGCCTTACGGGCTCGTGCTGCTGATGGCGTCGAAATTCGTCGGCGTCAGTTTCGGCAAGGCGCTACGCGCGGCGCTGCCGATCTATGTCGTGTTCCTGGCAACCATCACCTTCACGATCTATTTCCCCAAGGTGGTGCTGTGGCTGCCGACGCATGTCATTCCAGAATCGGTCGGCTGCTTCAAGTCGCCCGCGGGGACGGGGTATATCTGCCCGCAGTGATCGGCGTTCGCGCCGCACAGTCGTCATGCCCCGCGAAAGCGGGGCATCCAGTATTCCGAGGCGGATGACGCTAAATCGAAAGGCCGTGGCGTACTGGATCATCCGCCTTCGCGGATGATGACAGCTTAGCCTTTGGCCGACATCCCAAACCTACTTCTCCTTGCTGGTGAATTTCTTCACCGCGGCGCGGAATTCATCGGTGTGCATGCAGTCGATGATGGCGTCGCGCTCGGCCTCGAGCTGTTGCTCGACCGGTGTGGTGTGGGCGCGATGGATCAGCGCCTTGGTCGCCGCCAGCGCCGCAGGCACGTTTTGCGCCAGCCGATGCGCCAGTTCGCGGGTCGCGGCCTTGAGTTCGACCGCGGGAACGACCTTGGCGACGAGGCCCCAGTAAAACGCCTGCACCGCTGAAAAGCTGTCCTCGGCGAGGTAGATCTGCATCGCCCGGCGCGCGCCGACGCTGGCCACCACGCCGACGGTGCCGCCGCCGTCGGGCGAAACGCCGAGCTTGGCGTAGGCCGGGGTGAAGCGGGCGTCCTCGGCGGCGATGCAGAGGTCGGCGACAAAGGCGAGCGAGAGCCCGGCGCCGGCGGCCGAGCCGTGGACGCTGGCCAGCACGATCTTCGGCATCCGGCGCAGCGTCATGATGAAGGCGTGGTAATGCTGCAGCAATTCGCCAACCACGGGCGCAATGTTGTCGGCCGCGGCCGCCGCGCCGATGGTCCCGAGATCGCCGCCGGCGCAGAATGCGCGGCCTTCGCCCTCGATCACCAGTACCCTTATGTCATCCGACGACTCGACTTCCGCGGCCAGCTGCTCGAGCTTTTTGGCGATCGAAAGATCGATGGAGTTGAACGCGGCGGGGCGGTTGAGGGTGATCGTGGCGATCGGACCTTCGATCCTGAGCAGGGCCGGATCGTCGGCAAAAGAGGCGGTAGCATGTGCTGAAGTCGGCATCCGCAATGGCCCCGTTTCGATGACATCACGGGCATTTAAATAGCAGAAGGCGAGAGGTGACAATCCCCGACGAAGTCTGCAAAATGAAGGCAAATGGCCGCGCGGACAACCGCATTGCAACAACCGGAAGCGGGAGCAGGCGTCATGAGCGATCAAGCAACATTGAGCCGTCCGGTTTCGACCGCCGATCCGTTTTCGCACGGCTTCCTGCGCGATCCCTATCCGTATCATGAGGCGCTGCGCGAGGCCGGGCCCGTGGTGTGGCTCGAGCGGTACGGAATATGGGCGATGGCCCGGCACGAGCAGGTCCGCGGTGCCCTGACCGACTGGCAGACTTATTGTTCGTCCGCGGGCGTCGGTCTAAGCGATTTCCGCAAAGAGCCACCGTGGCGTCCGCCGAGCATCATCCTGGAGGCCGATCCGCCGCTGCACACCCGCACCCGCGCGGTGCTGACGCGCATCCTGTCGCCGGCGGCGATCAAGGTATTGCGGGACACCTTCGAGCGTGAGGCGGAAAAGCTGATCGCGCGATTGGTCGAGCAACGCGAATTCGACGGCGTGGCCGATCTCGCCGAAGCCTATCCGCTGAAAGTGTTCCCGGATGCGGTAGGGATTTCCGAGGAAGGCCGCGAGAACCTGCTGCCCTATGGCAGCATGGTGTTCAACTCGTTCGGTCCCCGCAATGACCTGTTCGATCTGGCGATGGCCAATGCCGGACCGGTGCGCGACTGGATCATGTCGAAATGCAGCCGCGCGGCGCTGGCGCCGGGCGGGTTGGGCATGCAGATTTTCGAAGCCGTCGATGCCGGCGAGTTGTCGGAGGACGAAGCGGGCATGCTGGTGCGCTCGTTTCTGTCGGCCGGGATCGATACCACCGTCTACGGCCTCGGCAACGCTCTCTATTGCATGGCGCGCTATCCCGAGCAGTGGAGTGTTCTTCGCGGAAGCCCGAACCTGATTCGTGGCGCGTTCGAAGAGGTGTTGCGCTTTGAGGCACCCGTGCAATCCTTCTTCAGGACCACGACCAGGGACGTCGAGGTTGGCGGCGTCAGGCTGGGCGATGGCGAGAAGGTGCTGCTGCTGTTCGCCGCCGCCAACCGCGATCCACGCCGCTGGGACCGGCCCGATACGTTCGACGTCACCCGCCGTGCCGCCGGGCACATGACCTTCGGCACGGGCATTCATGGCTGCGTCGGGCAGGCGGTGGCCCGGCTGGAAACCGAGGCGATTCTGACCGCGCTCGCAAAACGCGTCGCGTCGTTTGAATTGACGGGCGAACCGGAGAGGCGGCTGAACAACACGCTGCGCGGGTTTGACAGGATACCGCTTCGCGTCGTACCGGTCTGACCCATGACACAGGGAACAGTTGTGATCGTCGGCGCCGGCCACGCCGGCTTCCAGGTTGCGGCGTCGTTGCGGCAGCACGGCTACGGCGAGCGTATCTGCCTGATCAACGACGAGGCGCATTTGCCGTATCAGCGGCCGCCCTTGTCCAAGGCCTATCTGAAGGGTGAAGGCCGCCCCGACAGCCTGATGTTCCGGCCGGATAAGTTCTATCGCGACCAGAATATCGAGCTGATCGGCGATCGCGCCGCCTTCGTCGATCGCGCCGCGGGCCGGTTGCTGCTCGCCTCCGGCTCGTTTCTTGATTACGGACATCTGGTGCTGGCCACCGGCGCGCGCAATCGCCTGCTTGATCTGCCCAACGCCAACCTCGCCGACGTTCGCTACTTACGGATCCTCGACGAAAGCGAGGCGCTGCGGCAGCGCATCGGCACGGCCCGGCATGTCGTGGTGATCGGTGCAGGGTTTATCGGCCTGGAATTCGCCGCCACCGCGCGGGCCAAGGGGCTGGAGGTGGATGTGGTTGAACTGGGAACGCGCGTCATGGCGCGCGCGGTCACGGCCGAAATCTCGGAATACTTCCAGGCGCGGCACACCGCGGCGGGGATCCGCATCCATCTCGGCGTGCAGGCCACCAGCATCGAGAGCAACGGGGCTGACGTTGCCGGCGTCAGCCTCAGCGACGGCCGTCATCTGCCGGCGGACCTGGTGGTGGTCGGTGTCGGTGTCCTGCCCAACGTCGAACTGGCGGCGGAAGCCGGACTGCCGGTCGCGGCCGGAATCGTCGTCAACGAGCAACTGCTGACGTCCGATCCCAATATTTCGGCGATCGGCGACTGCGCCCTGTTCGCAAGCCCGCGCTTTGGCGGCTCGCTGCGGCTGGAATCCGTGCAGAACGCCACCGATCACGCGCGTTGCGTGGCGGCGCGGCTCACCGGCGACGCCAGGACCTATGACGGTATGCCGTGGTTCTGGAGCGATCAGGGCGACGACAAGCTTCAGATCGCAGGGCTCACCACCGGATATGACCGCGTGGTGGAGCGCGGCGATCGGCAGGCGCGATCGTTCTCGGCGTTCTGCTACAAAGCCGGTCAACTGGTCGGCATCGAGTCGGTCAACCGCGCCGCGGACCATGTTTTCGGACGGAAAATCCTTGGGCTGAACCGGTCGATCGAACCGGAACAGGCTGCGGATTTGAGTTTTGATTTGAAGGCTGCGCTGGCCTAGGCGCTGGTTTTCTGTCGTCCCTGCGAAAGCAGGGACCCATACTCCGCGGCCAATCCGTTTAAGCGCTGCAGCCCGACACCTCCCGCAACCACACCCGCCTGTGGTTATGGGTCCCCGCGTTCGCGGGGACGACGGGTGAACATGCAGCTATCGCTATGCGCTGACCGCGAATTCCTTCCTGACGGCCTCGATGTCGGCAAGCGTCGGTAATCCGGCTTCATTGCCGAGGCGCTGAATCTTGTAGGTCGATGCCGCGCGCGCGAAATCGAAATGATCGTGCCAGCTTTTGCCGGGACTGGAGAGATAGGAATAGACATAGGCGCCGTGGAACACGTCGCCGGCGCCGTTGGTATCGAGCACGCGTTCGCGTGGAATCGGCAGCGCGGGGAGGGTGTGGATGGTGCCGGTCTCGTCATACCAGAGCAGGCCGCGTTCGCCCTGGGTCACGCCACCGACCCGGCAGCCGCGGCTCTTGAGATAGTCCAGCATCTTTTCGGACGTCAGGTCCATCTGCTCGCACAGACGCTCGGCGACGATGGCGACGTCGATGAATTCCAAGAGCTCATGGGTGTTGGTCCGCAAGCCGCCGCCGTCCAGCGAGGTCAGGATACCGGCCTCGCGGCACAGTTTCGCGTAGTGGATCGCGGCGTCCGGCTGGTGACCGTCGACATGCAGCGCGCGGCAGCCGCCGAGGTTCAGCAGCGGGAACGGATGGATATGCTCGTCGTCGCGGCAGCGCACGATGGCCCGCTTGCCGTCCTTCGGCATGATGAACGACAGCGACGAGGAATTGACCTTGCGCGGATGGATCGAAATTCCATACTTCGCGCTCATGTCCTGAAACATCCGTCCCAGCCAGTCGTTGGCAACGGTGGCGATCAGGTCCGGTACAATTCCGAGCTTGGCGCAGCAAAATGCCGCGGTGACGGCGTTGCCGCCGAACGAGACCGCGTAGGCCGAGGCGACATGCTTCTCGTCGCCGGTCGGCATGTGGTCGGTGATGAAGGTCACGTCGATATAGGTCTGTCCGATGAAAAGAGCCTGCATTCGATTTCCGTCGTGGCTGAGGGTGGTCCCGGCCGGCGCCCTACATTAGCACTGGTTATGCCGGATCATTCGCTAAAATTATTCGCAAGGCTCCCCGCCTTAATCGCTTGAGATAGCGCTATGGCCGGACTACGACGGTCCACGGGCCATCCGTCGGTCGCACCGTGCAACCGCCCTCGGTGTTCCGGGCCCCTGAGAGAGAGATATAGGAAGGCGACGATGACCGTCTATTCCGGCGCGGGGATTGTTCCCGTGATCTGTGGCCTCGATCATCTCGTCGTGCTGATCGACGACCTTGCTGTTGGCGCCAAAGCCTATGAGCTGCTGCTCGGGCGGGCGCCCGCCTGGCGCAGCCGAAGCGACGGCTCCGAGGCCGTGCTGTTCACCCTCGACAACATGACGCTCGAACTGATGGCGCCGGCAGGCAACTCGCCGACGGCTGAGCGGATTCGCAACGTGATGAGGATTTGGGGTGAAGGTCTCGCCAGCATCTGTTTCCGCGTCGACGACATCGCGAAAATGCATCGCAGGCTCGATCGCGTCGCGTTGAAGCCGGATCCGGTGGCCGAAGTCGAGAGCCGCGATCTGGGCTCAGATGCGACCTTGCACTGGAAGCGAACCCGCTCGCCGACCGATCTGACGCGGGGCGTGCGGATGTTTTTCCTCGAACTGGCCCAAGCGCGCCCGCATTCCGCCGCGATATCACCCGCACCGATCCTGGGCCTCGATCTCGTCGTGATTTCGACCGAGGACCCGGAGCGGGCCGCTGCGCTCTACGGCGCGCGGCTCGGGCTTGATATGGCGCTCGACCGCTCGCACCAGGATTGGGGTCGGCTGATGTTCTTCCGTTGCGGCGATCTGATCGTCGAAGTGGTGAAGCGGCCGGTCGCCGGCGGCGACCAGACCCACGACAAATTGTGGGGATTGAGCTGGCGCGTCGCCGACATCGACGCGAGCCGGGCGCGGCTGGTGGCGGCCGGAGTAGGTGTCTCGGAGGTGCGCGCCGGCCGCAAGCCGGGCACCCGGGTGATGAGCGTGCGGGACGGCACCTGCGGCGTCCACACGCTCGTGCTGGAGCGGGCGGGAAGGGCGTGATTTCTTTCACCCTCCCCTGGAGGGGGAGGGTCGGCTCGCATGGAGCGCAGCGAAATGCGTGACGGGGTGGGGTGATCTCTCAACTCGGGCGCCGTTCGACGGGAGAGATTGTCACCCCACCCCGCCGCTTCGCGTCGACCCTCCCCCTCCAGGGGAGGGTAAGGGCAATCGGCCGGCTTCATTCTCAAACCGCGTGTTGCGTGCTACATGCGGTTTCCTTCAATGACCGGGCGACCGTCTTGATCAAGACCAAGCGAATGCAAAAATGGCAGCGCGATCCCGAAGGGATGCGGCTTCGCATTCTCGAAGCCGCGAAGCAGGAATTTGCCGCCCATGGGCTTGCCGGCGCGCGCGTCGACCGGATCGCGGCGAAGGCCGGCGCCAACAAGCGCATGCTGTATTACCATGTCGGCAAAAAGGACGAGCTCTATCTCGCGGTGCTGGAAGGCGCCTATGAGAAGATCAGGGTCGAGGAGCGCGGGCTCGATCTCGAACACCTCGATCCGCCCAAGGCGATCGCGCGTCTGATCGACTTCACCTGGAACTATTTCCTGCGCAACCCGGAATTCCTGGCGCTGTTGAACACCGAGAATCTGGCGGGGGCGCGCCATCTCAAGCGCTCCACCAAGGTCAAGTCGATGCATTCGCCGTTCGTCGAGATGATCCGCACCGTGGTGAGGCGCGGCGTCGAAAGCGGCGATTTTGTCGTCGCGGTCGATCCGGTGCAGCTCTACATCTCGATCGCCGCTTTGTGCTTCTTCTATCTGTCGAACAGCGCGACCTTGAGCGTGATCTTCGGCCGCGACCTCCTCAAGGAGGAAGCGCGCGACGAGCGCCTCAATCACATGGTCGCGCTGGTGCTGGCGGCCTTGACCGGGAAATCATTCGCGGCTTTCGGCAAGGACAAGGCGCTGAAATTGCCCGCTCCGGCGCACATGCCTGAGTTGGTCGTCCCGGCCAAGCGAAGCGCGAGCCGGGACCCATGACCACAGGCGGTCCATTCCGTCGAACTGGAGTGACAGCTGAGCACAGCAACAAAAACCTGTGGTTATGGGTCCCTGCTTTCGCAGGGACGACCTCGGAATGAACGCAATCTCTGCCAAACGACCCTTCGGAAACAGCTGGACAGTAATTATCCAACGGGTTAATTTCTCCGATAAAAGCGATCAGCAAGGGAGAGGAAATTGGCCGAGCCGCAAAACCCGGGAGGCGTGTCGAAAGCGCTGAACGCGGCGTGGATCCGCCCGTTTCTGTTCCTGATCTTCATCGTCGTCGCCTGGGATGTGACGATCCGGCTGTTCAGGATTCCGCCCTATCAAATTCCGGCGCCGGCCGATGTCGTCGCCGTGCTGTGGCAGGATTGGCCGGAACTCGCGCGTCAGGCCTGGCCGACCACCTACGCGACGATCTGCGGCTTCCTGTTGTCGGCCGCCTTCGGCATTCCCGTCGCGATGCTGATCGCGGGATCGAAGACGGTGGAGAGCTACGTCTATCCGCTGCTGGTGTTCTCGCAATCGGTGCCGAAGATCGCGATCGCGCCGCTGTTCGTGGTCTGGTTCGGCTTCGGCATCGTGCCGAAAGTGATCTCGGCATTCCTGTTGGGATTCTTTCCGGTGGTGGTCTCCGCCGTGCAGGGGTTCAAGTCGGTCGATCCCGACATGGTCGATCTGGCGCGGGCGATGCAGGGCAGCCGCTTCCATGTCTTCTGCGCGGTCAATCTGCCGCATGCGATGCCGGCGATCTTTTCCGGGCTGAAGGTTTCGGTGACGCTCGCCGTTGTCGGCGCGGTGGTCGGCGAATTCGTCGGTTCCAATTCGGGCATCGGCTATGTGCTGCAGCGCTCGATCGGCACCTTCGACCTGCCAACCATGTTCGCGGCGCTGGTGATCCTGGCGCTGATCGGCGTCGTGCTGTTCTGGATCGTCGACCGGATCGAGCGCCTCGTGGTTCCCTGGCATGTCAGCCAGCGCGAGAACATCATTTTCGCCGCGTAAGGGATCGTTCGACAGAAACAAAAACACAGGATTAGTCGTCATTGCGAGCCAACGGGTCGCGCGAATGCGCGCCCGATGACAGGCTCCGCGAAGCAATCCATGGTGCCGCAAGCGGAGAAATGGATTGCTTCGGAGCTCACGCTCCTCGCAAAGACGAAGACAGGGAGGATGACATGGTGCGATTGATGGCGGCGCTGGCAACGGCGCTGATCTGGACGGGGCTCGCGGTGGCGCCGGCGACGGCGGCGGACAAGGTCGTGCTGATGCTGAACTGGTATGTCTATGGCGAGCACGCGCCGTTTTATTACGGCAAGGCCAAGGGGCTTTACGCGGCCGAAAACATCGATCTCGAAATCCAGGAAGGTCGTGGCTCGGCGGCGACCACGCAGGCTGTGGCCGCCAAAACCGCGGATTTCGGCTATGTCGACGTGCCCACCATGATGCGCGCGGCGGTCAAGGGCGCGCCGGTGATCGCCGTCGGCGTGTTGTTGCAGACCAGCCCGATGTCGGCGATGGGGTTTGTCGACAAGAACATCCGCAAGCCGGAGGATATCAAGGGCAAGACGGTGGCGATCACGCCGGCGGATTCGATGACGCAGATCTGGCCGCTGTTTCTGAAAAAGACCGGTCTGAAGGAAAGCGATTTCACCACGGTCGCCGGCGATGGCCAGACCAAGCTCAACGCCGTGATCAACGGGCAGGCCGATCTGTTGCTCGGCTACGTCATGGATCAGTCGATGAAGATCAAGGATGCCACCGGCAAGGACGTCTATCCGATCAAGTTCGCCGACTACGGCATCAACATGGTGAGCTCGGGGATCATCGCCAACACCGACTACGTCAAGGCCAACGCCGATCTGGTCAAGCGCTTCATGGCGGCGACCACCAAGGCGGTCGAAGCCGCCGAGAAGGACCCCAAAGCGGCCGCGCAATCGATCCTCGACGCCAATCCGAAGGGTGGCAAGATCGATACGCTGACCCAGGGCTTTGAGCTGACGATCCCGCTGTATCGCACGCCGGAAACCAGGGCCAGGCGGCCATTCCAGGTGACCGATCAGAATATGACGGACTCGCTCAACCTGATGGTCGAATATGGTGGCCTCGATGCCAAGGCCAAGGAGAATCCGAAGGCGTTTTACAGCAATGACTATCTGCCGAAATAGGATCCCGTCATTGCGAGCGAAGCGAAGCAATCCATATCGCCGCGCGAAAGATGGATTGCTTCGTCGCTTTGCTCCTCGCAATGACGACTCCTCAACATCGCCTTCGCATGGACTTAGCTGAATGAACGCAGCGACCAAAACCTCGGCGGCTAATCAATCGGGCACGCATCGTCGCGTCGTGTCCGATCGCGCGGCCTCCGGCACGCCGGGAATTCAACTGTCCGGGGTGTCGAAAACCTACCGGTCGCGCGATGGCGACGTGCCGTCGTTGCGGCCGCTGGATTTCCATATCAACGCCGGCGAGTTCTTTGTCGTGGTCGGACCGTCCGGCTGCGGCAAGTCCACGCTCCTGAAGATGATCTCCGGGCTGCTGCCACCCTCGACCGGCGAGATTTTCGTCGAGGGCGAGAAGGTCGACAAGCCGCACGGCAATGTCGGCATCGTGTTTCAGAACTCGCTGCTGCTGCCCTGGCGCAACGTCCTCAACAACGTGATGCTGCCGATCGAGATGAAGCGGCTGTCGCGTGAGGAATATCTGCCGCGCGCGAAGGCGCTTCTAAAGCTGGTCGGGCTTGAAGGCTTCGAGCGGAAGCTGCCCTGGCAACTCTCCGGCGGCATGCAGCAGCGCGCCTCGATCTGCCGGGCGCTGGTGCACGATCCCAAGATCATCCTGATGGACGAGCCGTTCGGCGCACTGGATGCCATGACGCGCGAGCGCATGAACGTCGAACTGATGCGGATTCAGCGCGAGACCGGCAAGACCGTGCTCTTGATCACCCATTCGATTCCGGAGGCGGTGTTTCTCGCCGATCGCGTGCTGGTGATGACCGAGCGGCCGGGCTCAATCGCGGCGATCTACGACGTGCCGCTGCCGCGTCCACGCTCGCTCGATGCCATGGCCGATCCGGTGTTCACCGAGCTGGTGCAGCGCATCCGCAAGCATTTCTTCACCCAAAGCACGCTGGATTGAGGTTTCACGCCATGCCGATGCGTTTGGCCGTGCGGGATATTGCGCTTTTCGAACGCCCGGTGCGTTTCATCCGGCCGTTCCGCTTTGGCGCCGTTGTCGTCAATGCCGCATCGCAAGCTTTCGTGCGCGCCGAGATCGAAATCGAAGGCAAAGGCAGCTTGCTCGGCGCCAGCGCCGAAATGATGGTGCCGAAATGGTTCGACAAGCGCCCCGAGCTTTCGCCCGAGCAAACCGTTGGCGAACTCAGGCGCTCGCTTGAGATCGCGCGCGAGCTCTATCTCGCCGGTTCCGGCTTCGAGACCGCGTTCGGTCTCCATGCCTCGCGCATCGCGGCGCAGGTCGAGGCCTGCACCAAAGAAAATATCCCACCGCTGGCGGCGGCTTACGGGCCGGCGGAGATCGACAAGGCGATCCTGGATGCGTTGTTGCGCAGCACGGGAACAAATTTCTTCGACGGCATGGCGGGCAATGTCGCGGGGATTGACGCGCGGCTGGCGCCTGATCTTGCGGACGGGGACATCACGCAGTTTCTGGCGCGGAGCCGGCGGCTCGATCGCGTCGCGATCCGGCATACCGTCGGCCTCGACGATCGGGTGGAAGGGGCGGGCGGTGTCGCCGATAAAGACGAAAATGCCGGCGCGCGCTATTTCAAGCTCAAGCTCAACGGCGATCCCGATGCGGATGCCGCGCGCCTGATCCGCATCGGCAGCGAGCTTGCGAAGCTTTCGCATGACTACCGCGTCACGCTGGACGCTAATGAGCAGTATGCCGACCTCAAGGCCCTGAACACGCTGGTCGATCGCCTCGATCGCGACAACCGGCTGTCGCCGATCGCGGCAAAACTGCTTTATATCGAGCAGCCGATGCCGCGCGATATCACCAGCGCCTCGCCGCTCGGCGCACTCGCCGGACACGATTTCATCATCGACGAGGCCGACGATTGCTATGACGCGTTCCCGGCGGCGCGGGCGCTCGGCTACCGCGGCATCTCCTCGAAATCCTGCAAGGGCATCTACAAGTCGGTCGTCAATGCGACCCGCGCCGCCAAATGGAGCGCGGAGAACGAAAAATTCTTTGTCACAGCTGAGGACCTGACCTGCCAGGCCGGGCTCGGCGTACAGCAGGATCTCGCGCTCGGCGCGCTGATCGGCGTCACCCATGCCGAGCGCAACGGCCATCATTATGTCGATGGTTTCGGCGACACGCCGGCCGGCGAGGCCGAATCGTTTCTCATCGCGCATCCCGATCTCTACACCCGCAACGGCAACAGCATCCGGCTGGCGATCCACGACGGCGATCTCCTGACGGGATCGCTGGCCTCGCCGGGTTTTGCCACAGCCGTGCATCCAGACTGGTCGGCGTTATCGCCGCTCCAACAACCAAAAGCAAAAACCCTGCAGGAGCAATCCCTATGACGACCCAACGCCTCGGCGTGATCATGAACGGTGTCACCGGCCGCATGGGCCTCAACCAGCACCTGATCCGCTCGATCATCGCGATCCGCGATTCCGGCGGCGTGCTGCTGTCGAACGGCGACCGCGTCATGCCCGATCCGATCCTGGTCGGCCGCGATGCGGAGAAAGTTGAACGGCTAGCCAGGCGCTTTGCCGTTGCGCGCTGGACCACCGATCTCGACAAGGCGCTGGCGGACAAGAACGACGGCGTGTTCTTCGACGCCGCGACCACCCAGGCGCGGCCGTCTCTGCTGACCAAGGCGATCAACGCCGGCAAGCATGTCTATTGCGAAAAACCGATTGCGACCAATCTGGAGGAGGCCGTCGCGGTGGTGAGGCTTGCCAACAGCAAGGGCCTCAAGCACGGCACCGTGCAGGACAAGCTGTTCCTGCCGGGCCTGAAGAAGCTCGCCTTCCTGCGCGACTCCGGCTTCTTCGGCCGCATGCTCGCGGTGCGCGGCGAGTTCGGCTACTGGGTGTTCGAAGGCGACTGGCAGGAAGCGCAAAGGCCGTCGTGGAATTATCGCAACGAGGATGGCGGCGGCATCATTCTCGACATGGTCTGCCACTGGCGCTACGTGCTCGACAATCTGTTCGGCGAGGTCGAAAGCGTGAGCTGCCTCGGCTCCACGGATATTCCCGAGCGCTGGGACGAGAAGGGCGCGAAATACAAGGCGACCGCGGATGATTCCGCCTACGCGACCTTCCGTCTCAAGGGCGGCGTGATCGCGCATATCAACATGAGCTGGGTGACGCGGGTCTACCGCGACGACCTCGTCACCTTCCAGGTCGACGGCACTCACGGCTCGGCGGTGGTAGGTCTCACCGATTGCATGATCCAGGCGCGGCAGGCCACGCCGCGGCCGGTGTGGAATCCGGACGAGAAGCGCCTGCACGATTTCTACGGCGATTGGCAGAAGCTGCCGGAGAACAACACCTACGACAACGGCTTCAAGGAGCAGTGGGAAATGTTCATTCGCCATGTCTGCGAGGACGCGCCGTACAAATACACGCTGCTGGAAGGCGCCAAGGGCGTGCAGCTCGCCGAATGCGCGCTGCAGAGCTGGCGCGAGCGGCGCTGGATCGACGTCGCGCCGATCAGGCTGTGAGGAGGCCACGACCATGAACAAGCCGGTTTTGCCAGTTTCCTCGCTATCGCTGAAATTGCCGACTGCCAGCCGATCGCTCGAGACCTATCGTCTCGCGGCGTCGCGCGCGTTTCCCGCAAAGCTTCAGGGCACGCTGAACCGTATGGCGTTTTCCGCCGCGCATGTGGTTTCTGATCCGCTCGCCGACGTCGATCCCTGGCTGACGGCGGCGGTCGACTGGGACAAGACGATCGCGTTTCGCGAACACGTCTGGGATCTCGGCCTCGGCGTCGCCGAGGCCATGGACACCGCGCAACGCGGCATGGGTCTGGACTGGCCGACCTCGCTGGAACTGATCCGGCGCTCTGTTTTGGCCGCGAAGGCGCGGGGCAATGCGCTGGTTTTTTCCGGCGCCGGCACCGATCATCTCGCGCCGGAGGACGCCAGGAGTCTCGACGACGTGATCCGCGCCTACGAAGAGCAGATCGGGAGGATCGAGAAGGCGGGCGGGCGGATCATCCTGATGGCGTCGCGGGCGCTCGCTAAAATCGGCCGCAACGCGGACGATTACGCCAGGGTTTACGACCGCGTGCTGTCGCAGGTGGCCGAGCCCGTGATTATCCACTGGCTTGGCGATATGTTCGATCCGGCCTTGGCGAATTACTGGGGCACGCCGAACCTCGACCAGGCCATGGATGTCGCGGTCGGCGTCGTCAACGCCAACGCGTCGAAGGTCGATGGCGTCAAGGTGTCGCTGCTCGACAAGCAACGCGAGATCGATATGCGACGCCGACTCGACAAGAATGTGAAGATGTATACCGGGGACGATTTCAATTACGCCGAACTGATCGCCGGCGACGAGCAGGGCTATTCGCATGCGCTGCTCGGCATCTTCGATGCCATCGCGCCGGCGGCGTCCTATGCGCTGTCGCGGCTGGCCGCCGGCGATACGAAGGGATTCCACGACGTGCTGGGGCCGACGGTGCCGCTGTCGCGCCATATCTTCAAGGCGCCGACGCGGTTCTACAAGACCGGCATCGTGTTCATGGCTTATCTCAACGGTCATCAGGATCATTTCACGATGGTCGGCGGGCAGGAGAGCACGCGCTCGACGCTGCATCTGGCCGAGCTGTTCCGGCTGGCCGATCAGGCGGGGCTGCTCGCCAATCCGGAAATGGCGACGCGGCGCATGAAGGCGGTGCTGGCGCTCCGCGGCATCGAGGCGTGATGCGGGATTTCTCGGCCGATCACCGCTGGCTGTCTTTGAACACGGCGACCGTCCGCAAGCAGGGCGATCTTGTAGAGATCATCGACGCCTGCGCGCGGCATGGCATCCGCGCCATCGATCCCTGGCGTGACCAGGTCGCAGCGGTCGGCCTTGACCGCGCGGCGCGCGCGGTGCGCGACGCAGGGCTGGAGCTGTCCGGCTATTGCCGCGGCGGCATGTTTACGGCGGACGCCGCGCACCGCACCGAGGCGCGCGACGATAACCGCCGGGCCGTCGATGAGGCGAGCGCGCTGGGCGCGCCCTGCATCGTGCTGGTGGTCGGCGGCCTGCCGCAATATTCACGGCCGGGAAGCGCGACCTCGAAAGACATCGTGGCGGCGCGGACGCAGGTCGAGGACGCCATCGCCGAAATGATCGAGTACGCCCGCGAGGCCGAAATGCCGCTGGCGATCGAGCCGCTCCATCCGGCCTATGCCGCCGACCGCGCCTGCGTCAATACGACGAAACACGCGCTCGACATCTGCGATCGGCTGGACCCGCAACGCAGCGGCGCGCTCGGCGTCGCGCTCGACGTCTATCACATCTGGTGGGACCCGGAATTGCTGCAGCAGATTTCCCGTGCCGGAAGAGATCGCCTGCTGGCGTTTCATGTCTGCGACTGGCTGGTGCCGACCAAAGACATCCTCAACGACCGCGGCATGATGGGAGACGGCGTGATCGACATCAGATCGGTGCGATCGGCGGTCGAGGCGCAAGGATTTGCCGGCTATTCCGAGATCGAGATCTTTTCCAACGACTGGTGGAGCAGGCCGATGGATGAGGTCTTGCAGACCTGCATCGAACGGCATCGCTCGGTAGTGTAGGGGCGCGGACCGATCGGGATGTCCGCCTTCAAGGGCCAATGTTCTCACATCCGCGAGGGAGCCTCGATCCCGTCATCCGCGGCTCCCATGATGTGCGACCTCGGAAAGGGACGCCTCGGCGCGGCGCTCGAAGATGACCGCACCCTGGCGCCTGGCAATATCGCGAGCGGTCACGAAGGCCACGACGGCTTCATCCCGGTTGTCGCGGCTGAGCGCCAGCAAGCACGCGCCGCGCAGGCGAAAGATCTCCGGCAAATAAAAGCCAATGCCCGGCTCGTCGATCCCGGCAATGGCGCGATCGAGATGCGCAAGGCCGTCTGCCGCCCGGCCGGCGGCCAGCAATATTTCGGCGGCCAGGCCAAGATAATACTGTGGGAGCGGACCAATCGCCGTTGCCTTGCCGATCTCGGCATCGATCAATCGTGCGGCGTCCGCGATGCCTGATCCGACCGCCGTGGCCCAGCCGGCCAACACCAGGCTGCTCGCGCGCCACGGCATCAAGCCAAATTTTTCGGCCAATCCGGCCGCGCGATGTGCCACCGTGAATGTGGCTTCGCGATCAGCCCCGAGCTGGTGACCGATGCCGGAATTGTGGAGGCCATGAGCGAGGGTGTTGGGATGGTCGAGCAATTCGGCGAGCGCAATGGCCTGCGCGATACTCTGCCTTGCGTTCTGCCCTTCGTCCGCCAGCTGAAGGGTGTTGCCGCGCAGGCAGTGCGCGCAAACACCGGGATCATGACCGCCAAATTGGTGACCGAGGTGGCGGTGGCTGGCCATGTCGTAAAGCTCCACTCCATTGCGGGCGCCGTCCAGCGCGTCCTGGACATCGCCCCGGAAAAAAGCCGTCGCCCACTGGCAGTGGTACGCTTCGAGCAACAGCTCGCCGTCGCCGGAGCGTTGCGCGAGGGTCACGAGTTCGCTGGCCCGGTCGCGCGCAAGCGCGGTCTTGTGCCTGAGATTGGCGTTGATCCACAGGCCCCATTTGGCCTGGAACAATCCGGTGCGATCACCCAGCTTCTCCCCGATTTCGTCGGCTCGGGTATAGGCATCCTCCGCTTCCACACTCTGCAGGCCGTGAACCACGACCAAGGCGGAGCCGAGCTTGAGCCAAAAATCCAGTTGTCGGCGCATGCTGTCTGGCGCCGGCAGCGTTTCGGCAAGCTTGAGACCGGCAGAGAAATGCGCGATCGCCTCCGGATAGGCCGAACGGCCTACGGCCTGATTGCCGGCGCGCATGCGATAATCACAGGCAGCGGCCGGCAAGCCGGCCTCACCGAAATGATAGGCCAGCAGTCCCGGCTCGTTCGCGGCAATCTCGGAGAAATGTTTCTCAAGGGCAGTGGCGATGCGTTCGTGCCATCGGCGCCGACGCGCGAACAGCAGGCTCTCATAAGCGACGTCACGAACCAGCGCATGCTTGAATGTGAAGCTCCGTTCCAGGCTGCGCTCGTCGGGAAAAACAATTCCCGCCGCGACAAGCTTCGCCAGCGTGGCTTCCAACTCGACGGAATCCTTGCCGGAAACCGCATCGAGCAGCGCCAGCGAGAATTGCCGGCCGATCACGGCCGCAATCTGGGCCACTTCGCGCGCTTCGCCGAGGCGGTCGAGGCGGGCCATCAGCGAATCCTTGAGCGTTGCCGGCACCGCGCCGTCCTCGCCAACCGATTCGATGACGCTCTTGGTCAACTCCTCGATGAACAGGGGGACTCCGTCGGTCTTGGCGACGATCGCCGCCACGGTTTCCACGGACAGACCGTGGGCAGCGGCGACACCGGCGACCAGTTGCGCGCATTCCTGTCGGCCGAGGCGACCGAGCGTCACCAGGGTCGCCTGCGGCCGCGCCAGCCAGGGTGGTGTGAAATCCGGCCGCGCCGTCACCAGGGCGAGCGATCGGGTCCGGCCGATGCTGTCGGTCAGGCGCATCATCATTTCGAGCATGCTGGCGTCGATCCAGTGCGCGTCTTCCACGACGATGAGCACTGGATGGTTCTCGCCCATGCGAAGGAACTCGTCGACGATGAGGGCCAGTGTCGACGCCTTGCGTTGAGCTGGGGTCTGTGACGAAGGTTGCGCCGCCGCCAGCGGGATCGACAACAGCTCGGCCAGCAGCGGAATCGTGGCTGGGTCCGAAGCGCGCCGCTGCGCAAACAGCGCGCCGAGTTTCTCGATCCGCGCCTCTGGGCTATCCGCTGCGGCGAAACCGGCGGCGCGGTTCAGATACTGGATCACCGGATAAAGCGCGCTGTCGCTGTGATGGGGTGAGCACTGCAAATTGATGCGTGCGTGCGGCTCTCCGGCAAGCGCTTCCTGCAGGGCCTCGATCGAGCGCGATTTGCCAATCCCCGCTTCGCCGATCACCGTAACGATCTGGCCCTCGCCCTGCCGGGCCAGCTGCCAGCGTTCGAGCATCAACCCCATTTCGTGGGCACGGCCGATCAGTGGCAGATTTTCGCCGGTGCGGATCGCGGCAAAACGACTTTCGACCGTCGCCTCGCCGATCACGCGCCAGGCGGACACCGGGCGGGCGAACCCTTTCAATTCGTGTTCTCCGGTGTGCTCCAGTTCAAACAGCCCACCCAGCAAATTCTGGGTTGTCTCGCTGACCAGAATGGTGTCGGGCCCGGCGAGCGCCTGTAGCCGCGCGGCGAGATTGGGGGTTTCGCCTACGATCGTGCGCTCTTGCGCGATGCCGGTGCCGATGATTTCGCCGACCACGACGAGGCCGGTGGCGATCCCGATCCGTGCCTGCACCCGCGTCTTGTCCGGCAATTCGATGTCGCCGACTTCCGCCAGGATGCCGAGCGCGGCGCGAACGGCGCGCTCCGCCGCATCCTCGAAGGCGCGGGGAAAACCGAAATAGGCCAGAACGCCGTCGCCCATGAACTTGGCGACGAAACCGCCGTACCGCCCGATCGCGCCGGCGACCGCGTCCTGATAGCGCCGGATCAATGCCCCGAGGAGTTCGGGGTCCACCTTGCCCGACACCGCCGTCGAACCGACCATATCGGCGAACAACACCGTCACCTGACGCCGCTCGGCGTCGGCCGGCCGCGGCCCTTCAGCGGGAGCCGGCTTCGGTGGGCTCGGTTCGGCGCCGCGACCGGCAATGGCCTTCAATAGCCGTCGGCGATTGCCCAGCGACAGGCCAAGCTGTTCGAGATCGCGGTCGGTCAGTTCCGCCAGCACATCGAGGTCGATATCGTTTGCCTCGAAGGCGTCAGCGTATTGCTCGAGATTGTTGCTGCGCAACCAGTCGCGAAGATCACTCATACCCATCGGTGTTCCAAGCCGCCGCCCGTGAGGCGCCCAGATTGGCACATCTATAAGCCTTTTGGCAGCCTGGCGGCGCCACCGTGAAGCGCCTGACCGCTCAGAACCAACAGCTCAAAAACCCGAGAAAGCGGGCGCGGCCGGCGGAGCCGGACCATGCGCTGCGCGAGAATGGCAAGTTGGCCCGAAAGACCCAGGCCTGCGCTATAGGCACTGCCCTCTTCCCGGGCAGGCCCGGAAGGCACTGGACAGCGAAAACAGCAGCCGAGCGCTGCGGCTGGAGTTGTCGGGCGCGCGGTAACTCAGCGGGAAGGCCACGGCGATATCGGCCTGCAGATCGCTGCCCAGAAAGAACCGCACGCCGGCGCCGGCAGAGCTGAGCGCAATACCGTCCGTGTAATTGAATCCGTCGTTCCACGCGACGCCGGCGTCGACAAAACCATAGATTTGATAACCGGTCAGGTAACGGAAATTCAGTTTTTGATCGAAGCGCAGCTCAAACGAACCGGCCATGCCGTTGTCGCCGCTGGTTTCGGCGCTGCCATAGCCTCGCCCGAAGGCGGCACCTCCCAGGTAGAATTGTTGCGAGAGAAACAGCGGACCGGAGGCGATTTGGCCGGTGCCTGCGATTTTCACCGACCATGCGTCGGACAGCGTCTGATATCGGGTGTACCAGGCATCCATGACCGAGAAATTGGCGGCGGCGCCGTCGTGCGACACCAAAGCGTCGCCCAACTGCGAAGCGCCGAGGATCGGCAGACCCTGACGCCAGGTCAGCGTGAAATAATTGTTGCCGCCGAAATCGTCCTGTAGCCTGTAGTCGGAAGTCAGGCTGACGGTACGGATGTGATCGTTATAGATCGGGCCGAACACGTCGTGCTCGGAGACGTTGCTGAAGTCCAGCGCGGCGGTGAGCGTCAGTGTCGATCGTTGTGACTGCACCGGGACGAGGCTGCCGCGGATCTGAAAAGCCTCCGTCGTCGTGACGTCGTTCAAGAGTCGCCTGTAGTCGCCTGGCCGAACCTCGCTGTAGAGGGCGGACGCGCCGATGCGTGCCCCGTCGGTTCCGACCGGGACATCGTAGGATAGCCGGCCGAAAGCAAGCTCGCGCGGGTCGTTCGGAGTGGTCGAGAGATTGAGCGCCAGCGTGTCGCCGGGCAACAGATAGGAATTGAAGGCGCCGGTCGCATAGCTCTGCCAGGGGCCGATCGCGGAGGAACCCAGATTGTCGAGCCCAAACGAGGTGTAGATGTGCCAGGTTTTCAGATAGACGATGAGGCGGAAACGGCCGGTCGCATTGCCGATCTCCTCCAGAGCGGTGTCGACGACGCGCACGCCCGCTCGACTGTTGATCAGTAGCAGTTGGCGCTCCAGGGTGGCCAGACGCGAGGGGGATTCGGCGAGCACCGGGTCGAGCAGCGGCCGTATGCCGAATTGTTCGGCGCTATCGCCCTTCAGGGCCACTTCGGTGATGCCGCCTTCGATCACCTGAAAACGAACCCGGCCGTCCCTGATGTCCTGCGGCGGCACGATCGCCCGGCTCAGGTGAAAACCTGCCGCGCGATAGAGATCGCTGATCCCCGCGGCGATCGAGGCGAGGTCGGCCTGGGAGACCTTTTTCCCGATATAGGGTTGATAAACTTTTGCAATCTGATCGCGCGGGATGGCGCCGCCACCGCTGAGCGAAACGCGATGGAGTTCGAACAGCGCTTTTGAGTCGGCCGCGGCGCCGGACGGGGACAGCCTCGGCATGCGCAAGGGCGATCGCGCTGTTTCGGTGGGTTGGGATTGCAGGGCATCGAAGCGCTTTTCTGTTTGCCTTTGATCGAAGCCGGATTGCTGCGCTTGTGCCGGCAAGCAGCCGCCCGCGCATAGCAGCAGCAGCGCGATGGCGATCCCGGGGGGCGTGGCGCGCCGGCGATTTGTCGGCGATCCAACACAGCGAGATGGAACTTCCCCGGACCGCAATGGAACTTCCCCGAATCGCAATTGAACTCTTATGCTCATGATTTTTCATAGATTTTTATGGTCAATGAACCGTTAACGCCCCCTCTAAATCGCGAAGTTTCCGCTCATTCAATGTTGAGGTTTTTCCGGTACGCCTATCGGTCGACTATGGGCACACGGAGTGTTTCATGCGTTCCACCGGCTGGCTTTTGCGTTCCCTGGCGACGGCGCTCGTTTTCGGCGCGGCATCGGCTGCGCTTGCCGCCGAAGACGGCGTCTGGCAGGTGAGCAAGTCCTCGGGCCAGGTCTGGATGACCACGTCCGGCGCCCAGCCTGCTTCACTCGGGCAGGAAGCGGTCCTGAAGCCGGGCGACAGCGTCCGGACCGGCGGCAACGGCCGCGTTCTCCTGACGCGCGGCGAGGAAACCATTCTGGTCTCGCCGAACTCGGTGATCGGCTTGCCCACCGAGAAGAAGGACGGGCTGTCGACGACGATCGTGCAGCAGGCCGGCTCGATCCTTCTTGAGGTGGAAAAGCGCAACGACAAGCATTTCGAGGTCGAGACGCCCTACCTCGCCGCGGTGGTCAAGGGAACGCAGTTTCGCGTCTCCGTGAACGCGACCTCGACCAGCGTCGACGTGCTCCGGGGACAGGTTGAAGTCGCCGACTTCAAGTCCGGACAGATCGCCCAGGTAATGCCAGGACAGGTTGCGACCGCCTTTGCCCATGGCAAGTCGGGCCTTTCCCTGAGCGGATCGGGCACGCTCAATCCGATCGAGCAAGGCAAACCTCGCGCCTCGTCGATCGAACGGATCATGGTTCCAAAGACGGGGCTCTCGGCCCCGCGCAGCGCTGCGAATGGGCAGTTCATCCACATGCTCGGACGTGACAACGCCGCGCTACATCCGCAGCGAAACGCGGGCAGCGCCTCCACGAGGACCGGTGTGACGCGGATATCGGCATCGCTTGGCGAAGTCAGGATGAATTTCCAGAAGGTCACTCATGGCCTTGCCCATGGAACGGCATCGACGGCGGTCTCGCTGAGACGTACCGCGGACAAGGATACGATCTGGAGTTCGCGCGAAGCCAAGGCGAGTTTGGGCGTCGGATCCGGTAATTCAATCGACGCCAATAGCGCCAACAGCAGCGGCGCCGCGACCGGCATGAGCACGACGACAACCTCAGGCATGCCAACAGCAGCGGTCACGGCGACGGCAAACAATTCCGGCAATGCAAGCGCGAACGCCAATGGCAACGGTAACGCCAACGGTAACGGCATTGGCAACGCCAATGGCAACGGAAACGCCAATGGGAACGGAAACGCCAACGCCAATGGGAATGGAATCGGAATCGGCCATGGCCATGGAAAGCCTTGACGGTCGCCGGCAGGGCACCATGCGGTCAGGTGACGGTTAAGGCCAAGCGAGATTATCCGAACCGCCGGATCGATCGTTCGGCGACGCGCCACTCCGGTTACGGGGTATAAGGGGATGGGGAATATTCTAAAGCATTACCGGCCGCTTGTGCTTGTGGTTATTGCGCTGGTGATCGTGTTGTTGTCCGGCTTGCACGGCGCGCTGCGCAATGCACTGGTCGATCTGCGGTTTGCCTGGGAGGCGCGCCAGGCAAGCGGTGAAATCATCGTGGTTGCAATCGATGCCGCATCGATCGACAAAATCGGCGTTTGGCCCTGGCCGCGCCGGCTCCACGCCGAGTTGCTGCGGCGGCTGGAAAGTGCGGGGGTGCGCGACGTTGTATTCGATGTCGATTTCTCAACGCCATCCGACCCAGCCTCGGACCAGGCGTTTGTCGACGCGCTTGAGAACGCCGGTGGATCGGTGGTTTTGCCGTCCTTCAAGCAACCCGGGGCAGACGGCAGCACTGCAAGGCCAATCCATATCAATCGTCCGCTGAGAAAATTCGCCGAACACTCATGGTCGGCGGTCGTCAATGTCGCGGTTGAGCCGGACGGTCTGGTCCGGCGCTACCCGTTCGGCGAGTCATTTGAGGGGCAGTTTCTTCCCTCGATGGGCGCGCTGCTGGCGGGACAATATGCTGAACATCACACACCGTTCCTGATCGATTTCAGTATCCGCGCAGCCTCGATTCCGAGAGTATCCTACATCGATGTTTTGCGCGGCGATCAAGCGACGCTCGACAGGCTCAGAGACAAGAAGGTCATTATCGGCGGTACCGCACTCGAACTCGGCGATCGCTTCAGCGTTCCGAACGGCGGGGTGGTTTCGGGACCGCTGCTGCAGACCTTGGCGGCCGAATCGATCCTGCAGAATCGTGCCCTGCATTTTACCTCGGATGCCGTCACGCTGGCCGGTCTTTGCATGATTGCGCTGATCATGATGCTTTCCTGGCGTCACCTCGCCGCCAGCATCCGGGTCATGATGCTCGTCGCAATGGCGGCCGCCGTTGAAATATCCGCAATGCTGCTGCAGGCAAAGTTTCCTCTCATTCTCGACACCTCGCTGTTCGATACCGCCATCGCCGTCTATATGGCCGCGATTGCGCTCGACGAAATTGACTTCCGGGATCTGCTCGGCCGGATTGCCGAGAACCGCTTTCAGCGCATCGCCATGTCGCTCGGCGATGGCCTGGTGTGTACCGACCAGAGCCAGCTCATTACGGTGTGGAATCCCGGGGCCGCCGCCATTTTCGGCTACGAACCTTCGGAAATGATCGGCCGGCCGTTCGATACGATTTGCGCCAACCGCGAGGATCTTGCGGCTGCCTCGATCTGCGAAGATGCGCGCGTGCGATCGCAGTCGCCCGGGGGCCTGGTGATGGAGTTCGATGGACGTCGCAAGAACGGCGAGGTATTTCCGGTCGAGGCCTGCTTCTCCGGCTGGCAAGGCGCCGATGGCTATCAATATGGCGCGATCCTGCGCGATATCTCGGTCCGGAAGCGCGAAGCGGAGAGAATTCGATACCTGGCCGAATACGATCCGCTGACCGGCCTCGCCAACCGCAACACCCTTCACGCCGGCCTCGCTGCGATGATTTCCGCGGCGGAAGGGCCGCGGGACGAGGTTGCGCTGCTGGTGGTCGGCCTCGACGCCTTCCAGCAGATCAATGACATGATGGGTCACGCCTGCGGAGATCTCGTGCTGTGTGCGGTGACCGAACGGCTGAACGCAGAAGCCGGAAGCGCGGCTCTCGTGGCACGCTTGAGCGGAGATGAATTCGCCATCGCCATGCCCTGCGACGGGTCGGCCGAAACGGTCGCGCAATTGTGCGAACGGATCGCGCTTGCTTTCGACAGTCCGCTTTTGGCGGCAACGCGGCAGCACCGCGTCAGGGTCAGTATCGGAGCGGCCGTCTATCCTGCCGGCGGCCGAAGCGCCGACGAACTGTTGGCCAACAGCCATCTCGCCTTTTGTCGTGCCAAGGCAACCAGGCGCGGCAGTTACGTGATGTTCGAGAACGCGATCCGGCAAGAGCTTGAAGCGCGACTGACGCTTGAAGCGGAATTGGCGCGCGCCGCCGAGCAAAATGAATTCGAATTGTTCTATCAACCGCAGGTTCGTCTGACGGATGGCGGCGTAATCGGGGCGGAAGCCCTTATTCGCTGGCGCCATCCTTCCCGCGGCCTGGTTTCGCCCGCGGAATTCATGCCGGTCGTCAACACTTCCTCGATTTCGGACCGGATTGCGGGTTGGGTTCTGGAAACCGCCTGCCGTCGGGCGCGGATGTGGGAGCAGGCCGGGCACCCGGTTCGCGTCGGCGTCAACCTTTCGCCGTCGCAATTTCAGTCCGGTGACCTCGCAACCTCGGTTGCGGAGATGCTTGAGATCACCGGGCTTACGCCTGCGCTGCTCGAATTGGAGGTGACCGAGGATATCCTGCTGCTGGACGAAGAAAGGGTGCTCGACATCTTCTTGCGAATCCAGAAGCTCGGTGTCCGCCTCGTATTCGACGACTTCGGCACCGGCTATGCCAGCCTCAGTTATCTCAAGAAATTCCCGCTCGACGGGCTCAAGATCGACAGGTCATTTGTGCTTGAATTGCTCGCCGGTTCAGACGATGCGGCCATCGTGGGTTCCACCATCAATCTCAGCCGGCAACTGGGCCTGTCGGTGATTGCCGAAGGCATCGAGAACCGTGCGACCGCCGATCTCCTGGTGAGCATGGGATGCGAAGAGGGACAAGGCTATTTCTTTGGCCGGCCGATGCCGGCGCAATCATTCGAAAGCCAATTCCTGATTGCCCGCGAAGCAAGCTCCGAGGCGCACGTCGCGGGACAAGCCGCCTGATAGCGGCGATAGAAGCGGTGCGGCGTTCTGGTTCGGGGGCGCTCGCGCCGCCTCGGGAAAAGGTCATCCATTCACCCTACACGGCACGCTCAAAAACCCGCGAAAGCGGGCGCGGCCGCCGCGCACCGGCGCACCGTTCAGCGCGTAGTCGGGAAACCGCGCCAGGAAGCGCGAGATCGCGATCGCGCCTTCGAGCCGCGCCAGCGCCATGCCTGCGCATTGATGCGCGCCGGTGCCGAACGCCAGATGCCGGTTCGGTGCCCGGCCGATATCGAGAGTTTCCGGGTCGTTGAATTGCGCGGGATCGCGGTTGGCCGCCCCAATGCACAGCGTGACCGGGGTGCCGGCCGCCATCGTGACGCCGCCGAGTTCGACGCGCTCCGTCGTCATGCGGTTGCCGAGCTGGTTCGAGCTCTCGAATCGCAAAATTTCCTCGATCGCGGTTTTGATCAAAGCGGGATTTTCAACGAGCCGCTTCTTCTCGGCGGGGTATTCGGACAACGCCACCAATCCGTTGCCGATCAGGTTGGTGGTGGTCTCGTGGCCGGCGTTGAGCAGGAAAATGCAGTTGTGCAGCAATTCCTTCTCGGTCAACCGCTCGGCATTTTCCTCGCCACCACCTTCTCCCTGGATCAGGCGCGTCAGCACGTCGCGTTCGGGGTTGCCCGGCCGCATGCGCCGTCGCTCGACCAGAATTTGCAGGTAGCTGAGAAAATCCTTCACCGCGGCGTTGCCGCGCGCAAACGCCTCGGCGCCGATCACCGGCTCGAGCGCGCCCAGAATCGCCAGCGACCAGCGCCGCAGCGGGCCGCGTTCCTGCTGCGGCACATCGAGCAGATTGCCGATCACCTCGATCGGGATCGCGGCGGCAAAGTCCTCGATCAGATCCGCGTCGCCCCTTGCGGCGATTGTCTCGAGCAGCCGGTCCACCAGTGCGATCAGATCCGGCTCCATCCCCGCGATCGCGCGCGGCGACAGCGCGCCCATGATCAGCCGCCGCACCCTTGTATGCGCGGGCGGATCGTTGAAGACGAGGCTGGTGGTATGGTGCTCGTACAGCAGGGAAGCGCCGTATTTCGGCGTGAATTCCTTTTTCTTGTCCGAGCTGAACAGCCTGGTGTTCTTGTAGGCGGCAACCAGATCGTCATAGCGGGTCAGAAAGTAGGATCCGTTGGGCAAGAGCTTGACCGGCTCATGCTCCCGCAGTGCACGATAGGTCGGATAGGGATCGGCATAGAAATCCGGTGTCAGTTTCTCGATGTCGAAATGGGCCGCCAGCCCTCGCGCGTTCGCATTCATGCTGCCATACTCTTTGGGGGAGACCGATATGCCGTTTTCGCTCTTTCGCAAAGCGCGGCCCCCTCTACAGTCCCACCATCGGAATACAATCACGCTGATGCAACGGAAATGAAAATGCACGCCCGTACCGACGCTACTTCCGAAACGGCGGCCGAAACAACTCCTTCCTGGCCGGACGAGATTTTCGCGATTTTGCAACGTTTCGACGTCCGCCAGGTGCCCTATGTGCCGGATGCCGGGCATTCGCAGCTGATCGAGCGCGTGCTCGGCGCGTCCGCCATGCGTGCGGTGCCGTTGACGACCGAGGAAGAGGGCGTGGCGCTGCTCGCCGGCGCCTGGGCCGGCGGCCAGCGCGGCGTGCTGCTGATGCAGTCGAGCGGCGTCGGCAATTGCGTGAACATGCTGTCGCTGACCCAGATCTTCCGCTTTCCGTTCCTGACGCTGGTGACGATGCGCGGCGAATGGGGCGAATTCAATCCGTGGCAGGTGCCGATGGGGTCGACCACGGCGGGCGTGTTCGAATTGTCGGGGATCAAGGTGTTGCGGGCTTCGCACCCGAGCGAGGTGCGCGAGGTGGTCGAGGCAGCCGCGGGGCAGGTCTACAATGCCTGCACGCCAACCGCGGTTCTGTTGTCGCAGCGCCTGATCGGCGCAAAGGTTTTTACCAAATGAGCAAGGCAAATCTTCTCGAGCGGCGCCGCGTTGTCTCCGCCCTGCTGGCGGGACGCAAGGAGACAATCGTGGTCGGCGGCCTTGGCGCCTCGACCTACGATATCGCGGCGGCCGGCGATCATGACCGTAATTTTTACTTGTGGGGCGCCATGGGCGGCGCCGTCATGATCGGACTGGGCGTGGCGCTGGCGCAGCCAAAGCTGCCGGTCGTGGTGATAACCGGCGATGGCGAGATGCTGATGGGAATGGGGAGCCTTGCGACCGTCGGCCTGCAACAGCCTGCGAACTTCACCATCATTGTGCTCGACAATGAAGTTTACGGCGAAACCGGCGGGCAAGCGAGCCACACGGCGGGAACCGTCGACCTCGTCGGCGTGGCCGGGGCTTGCGGCATAGCGGACGCGCGCACGCTTTCGACCATGGCCGAGATCGAGTCCTTCACGGCCGCCATGCAGGACGTCTCGAGCGGGCCACGGTTTGCCAGTATCAAGATCGACAGCGCCAATCTGGAGCGGGTGCTCGCCAGCCGCGACGGCAGCTTCATCGTGACGCGGATTCGCGGCGCGCTGGGTTACGGCCCGATCTGACGGTGTTGTCGAGCGAAATATACCCTCGGACCTGATCGGGGGCGGACGCCGGTTGGCGCGAAGAAAACGCGTCAATACCAGCGGCGGGTTGGCGTGGTGCATCGCAGCAAATCCCTTGACATCCTATGGAAGGTGAGTGTTTACTTACAACATGAGCACCCTGCGCATGACCGGTGATTTGCGGCGTCAACTGATATTGGGCGCAGCCAAGCGTTGCTTTGCCCGCCACGGCTTTGCCGGGACGACGACCAAAAGCGTTGCGGCGGCAGCCGCCATTTCGGAGGGCTTGCTGTTCAAGCACTTCCCGACGAAGTCGGCGCTCTATGCGGAGATCCTCGCGGAAGAATGCGAGGCTGATCCCGCGCTGCACCGCCTGCTTGAACTCGAACCGTCGACCGCAACGCTGGTGATGTTGATCCGTGAGATGGTCCGCTATTTCCAGGGGGTCGCGGAGGCACCTGATCAGCAGGAAGCCCAGCGTCTGCGCTTGATGCTCACCAGCCACCTCGACGACGGCGAATTCGCGCGGCTGATTTATGAGAAGATCGGAAATCTGATCGGGCCCGTATTCACCGCATCACTGGTGCGAGCGGTGGCGGCGGGGGACGCGTCGACGGTTGGGCGCGAGCCGCTGAACCTGTTCTGGTTCGTGCACCACGCGCTGCTGATGGCGACGCTGACGCGGCTGCCGTCCGCGCCATGCCTGTCCTACGGCAACGCCGCCGATCTCGAACGGCAGCTTTGTGAATTCGTTCTCCGCGGAATTGGGCTCAACGAAACCGCGATTGCCTCTCACCTGGACCGCGACTTTTCGCCGGGTTCGAGGCAACCGGCTATCGCAGAAAGTGCATGACATGAACATCGTGACTGAAGCCAATATCTCGGGTCAACCGGTTGCCGGGAAGCCGCGCGCGCGTCCTGTCAGGATGGTGCGCTGGTCCATCATCGTCGGGCTGCTGCTGGCCCTGCTGGTGGGTGCGCTTGTCGGCTTCAACGCCTTCCGCGCCCACATGATCGCGCAGTTCTTCGCCAACAATAAGCCGCCGCCGGCATCGGTCACCGTTGCCGAAGCGAAGTCGGAGGTCATCCCGAACCTGTTGACGGCGGTCGGCGATCTCGCCGCCGTGCATCAGGTCAATGTCACCTCCGACGTCTCAGGGCGCATCACCGACATCATGTTTACCGCAGGCTCAACGGTGAAGGCCGGAAGCCCGCTGCTGCAATTGTTCGACGGCCCCGAACAGGGCGATCTCGCAAGCTTCAAGGCGCAGGCCACCGGCGCGCAGCTGGCGCTGGATCGCGCCAAGCAACTGGCGGCGCGTCAGTTCGGCCCGCAATCGACGGTCGACGCCGCGCAGGCGACCTATGACCAGGCCAATGCGGGCATCGCCAAGACCGAGGCGATCATTTCGCAGAAGCTCGTGCGTGCCCCGTTCGACGGCGAGCTCGGCGTCCGCCATGTCGAGGTCGGCCAGTTCCTCACCGCCGGCACGCAGATCGTGACGTTGACTGACTTGTCGGTGCTGTACGCCAACTTCACGGTCACGGAGAAGGACAGCGCGGCGCTCCAGGTCGGACAGACGGTGCGGGTTGCCGTCGACGCCTTTCCCGGTCGAACGTTTGAGGGCAAGATCAACGCGATAGAGCCGCAGATCGCCACCGACACGCGCAACATCCGCGTCCAGGCCACGCTCGACAATCCCGATCACATCCTCAAGCCCGGCATGTTCGCGACCACGACGGTGGTGCTGCCGGAAAAGCCGCCGGTCGTCACCGTTCCCGAGACCGCCGTCGATTATACGCTTTACGGCGATTCGGTTTTTCTCATCACCGAGAAGAAGGAGGATGACGGCAAGACCAGCCTTACCGTCGCGCGCACCTTCGTGCGGACCGGCAAGCGTGTCCACGGGCGCGCCGAAATCCTCAGCGGGCTGAAGGCCGGCGACCGCGTGGTCGCGGTAGGTCAGCTCAAGCTGCAATCCGGAGCGGCCGTGGCGATCTCGACTGACCCCGCGCCGCCGATTCCCGCGAATCCGCCGCGTTACTGACAATCGGAGCGTATCGCGATGGTCTGGACCGATATTTTCATCAAGCGACCTGTGTTGGCGGTGGTCGTCAGCCTGCTGATCCTTCTGATCGGCCTTCGGGCGGCGACCGTGCTGCCGGTGCGGCAATATCCGAAACTGTCGAATACGGTGGTCAACGTCACCACCGTTTATCCCGGTGCTGCGCCCGATCTGATTCAGGGGTTCATCACCACGCCGATCGAACAGGCCGTGGCGTCCGCCGAAGGCGTCGACTACATGACCTCTTCTTCGGTGCTGGGTACCAGCACCATCCAGGTCTACATCAAGCTGAATTTCGATCCGAACCAGGCCTTGACCGAAGTCCTCGCCAAGGTGAATTCGGTCAAATACCTCATCCCCAAGGAGTCGAATGACCCGATCGTGACCAAGACGACCGGCCAGACCACCGCGGTGATGTATCTCGGCTTCTCCAGCGAGGTGCTGTCGGGGTCGGCGATATCGGATTATTTGACCCGGGTGGTTCAGCCGGTGCTGTCGACCGTCGATGGTGTCGCGTCGGCCGACATTCTGGGCGGGCAGACCTTCGCGATGCGGCTGTGGCTCGATCCGGTCCGCATGGCCGGCCGCAACGTTTCGCCCACCGACGTTTCCGCCGCGATCGCCGCCAACAATTTCCAGGCCGCCGCAGGCCAGTCCAAGGGCTTTTTGATCGTCTCCAACGTGTCGGCCAACACCGACCTTCAGAACCTCGATCAGTTCAAGCGGATGATTGTCAAATCCAAGGACGGCGGCTTTGTCCGGATCGAGGATATCGCCACCGTCGAACTCGCCGCGCAGAGTACCGACGCCAGCGTTGCCTTCAACGGCGAGCACGCGATCTTCATCGGCGTGCAGGCGACGCCGCAGGGCAACCCGCTGACACTGGTCAAAGGCGTCCGCGCGCTGTTTCCGGAACTCGAACGCAATCTGCCGCCGTCGATGAAAATGAAGGTGGCCTACGATTCAACCAAGTTCATTCAATCGTCCATCGACGAGGTGGAGAAGACGCTGGGCGCGGCGGTCATCATCGTGGTCGTGGTGATCTTCCTGTTCCTCGCCTCGTTCCGGTCGGTGCTGATTCCCGTGGTGACGATTCCGCTGTCGCTGATCGGCGTCTGCAGCCTGATGCTGCTCGCAGGATTCAGTTTCAACCTGTTGACGTTGCTGGCCATGGTGCTCGCGATCGGCCTCGTCGTCGACGACGCCATCGTGGTGGTTGAAAATATTCACCGGCACCTGGAGGAAGGTAAACCCCCGGTGCAGGCGGCGATGCAGGGCGCGCGCGAGATCGTCGGTCCTGTCGTTTCGATGACCATCACATTGGCGGCGGTGTACGCGCCGATCGGTTTCCTCGGCGGACTGACCGGCTCATTGTTCCGGGAATTTGCCTTCACGCTTGCCGGCTCGGTGATCGTGTCCGGCGTGGTCGCGCTGACGCTCTCGCCGATGATGTGCTCGGTGTTCCTCAAGAGCGCCGAAGAGGGGCGTTTCGCCAAAGCGGTGAACCGGGTGTTCGGTGCGATGACGCGCTGGTACGGCCGTCAGCTCGATCGGTCGCTCGACTATCGCCCCATTACGGGGCTGTTCGCGCTCACGATCCTGGGCCTGGTCGGCTTCCTGTACATGCATACTTCCAAAGAGCTCGCGCCGGAAGAAGATCAGGGTATCGTGTTCGCCGTCACCAAGGCGCCGAAATACGCCAACATCGACTATGTGGACTTCTACGGCGAGAAACTCGACAAGTCGTTTGCCAAATTTCCCGAAACCGATCTGCGTTTCGTTCTGAACGGCATCAACGGACCGCAGGGCGGAATTGCCGGAATGCTGCTCAAGCCGTGGGACGAGCGGGAACGCTCGTCGATCAAGCTGAAGCCGCTGGTGCAGGCTGAGTTGAGCAAAATCGAAGGCGTCAACGCTTTCGCGTTCAACCTGCCGCCGCTGCCGGGTGGTCCCGGCGGCCTGCCGGTCCAGATGGTGATCAATTCGACCAGCGGTTTCCAGGCGGTCTACGAGCAAATGATCAAACTGAAGGACGCCGCGCGCAAGAGCGGGTTGTTCATCGTCTCCGACAGCGATCTGGATTTCAACCAGCCGGTGGTTCGGGTCAAGGTCGATCGCTCGAAGGCGAGCGATCTCGGGATCACCATGCAGAATATCGGCAATACGCTGGCGACCATGCTCGGCGGAAACTATGTGAACCGCTTCAACCTCGAGGGACGCTCCTATCAGGTTATTCCGCAGGTGCCGCGCGAAAGCCGACTGTCGCCCGAAGCGCTCGGGAGATATTATCTGTCGACCTCGACCGGCCAGCAGATACCGCTCTCGACCGTGGTCTCGATCGAGACCGGCACCGACCCCAACGCGCTGACCCACTACAACCAGTTGAACTCCGCGACCTTCCAGGCGGTGCCGATGCCGGGGGTGACGGTCGGGCAGGCGGTGGACTTCCTCGAGGGTGAAGCGAAAAAGCTTCCGGCCGGCTTCAGCCACGATTATCTCGCCGACTCCCGGCAATATGTGCAGGAGGGCAATCAGCTCGCGATCACCTTTGGCTTCGCGCTCATCATCATTTTCCTGGTGCTGGCGGCGCAGTTCGAAAGCTTGCGTGATCCGCTGGTGATCATGATCAGCGTTCCGATGGCGATCGTCGGCGCCCTGATCCCGTTGTTCTTCGGCATGGCGACGATGAATATCTACACCCAGGTCGGGTTGCTGACGCTGGTCGGCCTGATCAGCAAGCACGGGATTCTGATGGTGGAGTTCGCCAACGAGCTGCAGCTCAATGAAGGACTTGATCGCCGTTCGGCCATCGAAATGGCCGCACGGGTAAGGCTTCGCCCGATCCTGATGACGACGGCGGCGATGGTCACCGGTTTGCTGCCGCTGCTCAGCGCCACCGGCGCGGGTGCGGCGAGCCGGTTCTCGATCGGTCTGGTCGTCGTCGCCGGCATGACCATCGGGACCCTGTTCACGCTGTTTGTGCTGCCTGCGGTCTATGTGGCGATTGCCACCGACCATCGGGCCTCGGCCGAATCGCAGCGCGCCAAGGAGATCGCCGACTTCGATCTTGCTGCAAAGGCGCTCAGGCCCACTTAAGGTTGTATCCACCGGGCCCGACCGGCGGGTTCTCCCGCCGGTCCGGAGAGCCTGCCGGACCAAATGCGCGCCCGCGTTGCAGCAAGAGACAAGGCCGTGCCTTCTTGCTAAATAGGGCCGGATGAGCATTTCCCTCCACCCGGACGCAGACGGCGGCGCGCTGGCTTCTCCGCCCGCAACAGCGGCCACGCCGGCGGCCAAGCCAGCCGCGACGAGGATCCGTAGTCGGCTGTTCACCAAATACGTCGCGTTGTTCGTCGCGGTGGTCGGCGTCGCGCTCTTGTCCAACGGGATTTTCGAGGTTTTCTTCTACTACCGTGAGCACAAGGCGGCGTTGATTCGCATCCAGCACGAGCAGGCTGAAGCGGCGGCGGCGAAGATCAGCCAGTTCATCAAGGAGATCGAGAGCCAGCTTGGCTGGACCACCCAGTTGCCGTGGTCCGCGGGCTCGATCGAGCAGCGCCGGTTCGATGCCTTGCGCCTGCTGCGGCAGGTACCGGCCATCACCGAACTGGCGCAGGTCGATTCGACCGGCAAGGAGCGCCTGAGGGTGTCGCGCCTGGCCATGGACGTCGTCGACAGCGGGCTCGACCTCTCCAAGGATCCAAAATTCGCCGAAGCCGTCGCCCACAAGGTCTATTACGGGCCGGTATATTTCCGCAGGGAATCCGAGCCCTACATGACGCTGTCGCTGGCCGGCACCCGCAAAGACGCCGGTGTCAGCATCGCCGAGGTCAATCTCAAGCTGATCTGGGACGTGGTGTCGCAGATCAAGGTCGGCGAACGCGGCCATGCCTATGTCGTCGGCGCGCAGGGACGCCTGATCGCGCATCCGGACATCAGCCTGGTATTGCGCAACACCGATATGTCGAAGCTGGCGCAGGTGCAGGCGGCGCAGGCCGGCGGCACCGCCGCAGACCTCGAATCGCTACAGGGCGCCAAGAACATCCAGGGTCAGGAAGTGCTGACGGCGTCCGCGCCGATCGCCCCGCTCGGCTGGACGATGTTTGTCGAATTGCCGGTGGAGGAGGCCTATGCGTCGCTTTACGCCGCGTTGCAGCGCCTGGCCATCGTGCTGGCGGCGGCGTCGATCTTCGCGGTGCTCGCGGGGATATTCCTGGCCCGGCGCATGGTCGGCCCGATCCAGGCGTTGCGCGCCGGCGCCGAGCGCATCGGCAGCGGCGATTTCGCCCAGCGCA
This sequence comes from Bradyrhizobium sp., assembly GCF_004799445.1. GTDB lineage: Bacteria > Pseudomonadota > Alphaproteobacteria > Rhizobiales > Xanthobacteraceae > Bradyrhizobium. The sequence continues at coordinate 77,379 of NZ_SSNA01000198.1, read as the reverse complement.
TCTCGATTCCGACCGGCGACGAACTCGAAGGTCTCGCCAACCAGTTCAACGACATGGGCGCGCGCCTGCAGGAATCCTATGCCGACCTCGAAAACAAGGTCGAGCAGCGCACCGCGGAGCTGACCGAAACACTGCAGCACCAGACCGCGACCTCCGAGGTGTTGCAGGTCATCAGCCGCTCGCCCGGTGAACTCAATCCGGTGTTCCAGACGATCCTGGCCAGCGCGACCAGTATTTGTGACGCCCAATTCGGCCTGTTATTGCTCTACGAAGACGGCGGCTTCCGTTGCGCCTCGATGTTCAATCTGCCGCCGGCCTTTGCCGAAACCTTCTCGCGCAATCCGGTCATCGTGCCGCCGCCGTCCGATCCGCTGGGACGGCTGGCTGCGACCCGGCAGCTCGTTCACGTCGAGAATGTCAGGCAGGAGCCCGACTATGTCGCGGGTTTCCCGCCGATTGTGGAGCTCGCCGAACTCGGCGGCGCGCGGACGCTTCTGCTGGTGCCGATGTTGAAGGAGACCAGCCTTGGCGGTGTGATCGCGATTTTCCGGCAGACCGTTCACGCGTTTTCCGACAAGCAGATTGATCTGGTGACGAGCTTCGCCAGTCAGGCCGTGATCGCCATCGAGAATGCGCGCCTGCTTAACGAATTGCGCGAGCGCACCGACGATCTCAGTGAATCGCTGCAGCAGCAGACGGCGACGACGGACGTGTTGCGGGTGATCAGCAATTCGTCGGGCGACCTTCAACCGGTTTTCGATGCCATGCTCGCGAACGCCACCCGCATCTGCGAAGCCAGGTTTGGCATGATGTGGTTGATCGAAGGAGACGAGGCACGCTGCGTTGCCCTGCACAATGCGCCAGAGGCATTCGCTGAGCTGCGTCAGCGCGAACCGATCATCCGCCCGGGCCCGGACACCGCAATGGGCCGCCTGCTTAAAACCAAGCAGGTCGTCCACATCGAAGACGCGAAGGCGGAGCGCGCCTATGTGGAGGGTGACCCCGTTCGGCGCGCAAATACCGATCTTGCCGGCGCGCGAACCATCGTCGCGGTGCCGATGCTCAAGGAAAACGAGGTCATCGGCGCGATCGGCATATTCCATCAGGAGGTGCACCCGTTTACCGACAAGCAGATCGAACTCGTCACGAATTTTGCCAATCAGGCCGTGATCGCCATCGAAAATGCGCGCCTGCTTAACGAATTGCGCGAGCGCACCGACGATCTCAGTGAATCGCTGCAGCAGCAGACCGCGACCGCCGATGTGCTGAAAGTCATCAGCCGCTCGGCGTTCGACCTGAAATCCGTGCTCACCACCCTGACCGATTCTGCGAAGGCGCTGTGCGGCGCATCACTGGGGATCATTACCTTGCGCGACGGCGAAGTCATGCGGCTGCGGGCCGAATCGGGCTGCACGCCGGCTTTTGTCGATTTCATGGATACCCACCCGATCAAGCCCGGCCGCGACACCATCACCGGCCGGGTCTTCATGGACGGCAAGCCTGTCCACGTCGCAGACGTGCAACTCGACTCCGAGTATAATTTCGGCAATGCTCCAACGATCGGCCACTACAGGGCGGTGCTCGCGGTGCCGCTGATGCGCGACGGCGCGGTCGAAGGCGTGCTGCTGCTGGGAAGGCCGTTGCCCGGACCGTTCAGCCAGCGCCAGATTGATCTGGTGCAGACCTTTGCCGACCAGGCTGTCATTGCCATCGAGAACGTGCGCTTGTTCGAACAGGTGCAGGAGCGCACCAGGGAGCTTTCGCTGTCCCTGGAAGACCTTCGCACCGCGCAGGATCGCCTGGTGCAGACCGAAAAGCTCGCCTCGCTCGGCCAGCTCACCGCCGGCATCGCGCATGAAATCAAGAATCCGCTCAATTTCGTCAACAATTTCTCGGCGTTGTCGGCCGAATTGATCGACGAGCTGAACGATGCACTCAAGCCGGTCGCGCTCGACAGCAAGATTCGCGAGGAGATCGACGAGCTCACCCATATGCTGAAGGGCAATCTCGAAAAGGTGGTGCAGCACGGCAAGCGCGCCGATTCGATCGTGAAGAATATGCTGCTGCATTCGCGCGAGGGTGCGGGCGAGCATCGGCCCGCCGATATCAACGCGATCGTCGAGGAAAGCCTCAATCTGGCCTACCACGGCGCGCGGGCGGAGAAGTCCGGCTTCAACATCACGCTCAAGCGCGACCTCGATCCCGCTGCCGGAATAATCGACCTCTACCCGCAGGAGATCACCCGGGTGTTTCTCAACCTCATTTCCAACGGCTTTTATGCCGCTACCAAGCGCAGGGAAGCCGGCGACGACGGCTTCGAGCCGACGCTGAGCGCGACCACCAAAAATCTCGGCAACAAGGTCGAGATCCGGATCCGGGACAACGGCACCGGAATTCCGGCCGAGGTGAAGGAGAAGATGTTCAATCCGTTCTTCACCACCAAACCCGCGGGCGAGGGCACCGGACTTGGCCTTTCGATGAGCCATGACATCATCGTGAAACAGCACGGCGGCAAGATCGACGTCGATACCGAGCCGGGCGCATTTACCGAATTCATCATTACGCTGCCGCGGGCGGCGGCGGCACAAACACAGGCTGGAGGCGCAAATTGAGTGTTTACATACTCGTCGTTGATGACGAGCCCGATGTCGAGGCGTTGTTCCGTCAGCAATTCCGGCGTGACATCAAATCCGGACGCTTCACCATGGAGTTTGCGCCATCGGCGCCTGCCGCACTGGTCCGGGCTGCCGAGATCAAGGACCCGTCGCTGATCCTGATCCTGTCCGACATCAACATGCCCGGCATGAGCGGCCTCGAAATGCTGCCGAAGGTGCGCGCCGAGCGGCCCGATGTTCCCGTCATCATGATCACCGCCTATGGCGATGCCGAAACGCGCCGCAAGGCGATCGAGCGCGGCGCGGTGGGATTGCTGACCAAACCGATCGATTTTGCGCTGCTGCGCCATGAGATCGATGCACGGCTAGGGCAGGCCGCATGACCGCGACCATCCTCGTCGTCGATGACGAGCCCGATCTCGAGGCTCTGGTCTTGCAGAAATTTCGCAAGCAAATTCGCGATGGCGCGGTGACTTTCATGTTTGCCCATGACGGAATAGAGGCGCTGCAGTCGATCGAGGATCATCCGCATGTCGACATGGTGGTGTCCGACATCAACATGCCGCGGATGGATGGCCTGTCCCTGCTGCAGAAATTGCAGGAGGCGGAAGACAAGAAATCGACCATCATTGTTTCGGCCTATGGCGACATGAGCAATATCCGCACCGCGATGAACCGCGGGGCGTTCGATTTCCTGACCAAGCCGATCGATTTCGGCGATCTCGAAATGACGATCGACAAGACCATCCGCCACGTCGAGATGATGCGCGAGGCGCGCCGCCGCCAGCTCGAGGCCGAGCGCGCGCACGCCTCGCTCTCGCGGTATTTCTCGCCGCAGATCGCCGCAAGGCTCGCTGCCGAAGGCGAGGGTGACGGGATGGAGGTGCACTGGCGCGACGTTGCGGCCATCTTCACCGACATCGCCGGTTTCACCTCACTGGTGGAAACGGCGGCGCCCGAGGTGCTGGGAACGCTGCTCAACGAATATGTCGGCGGCATGACCGACGTCGTCTTTGCCCATGAAGGCACCGTCGCCAAGGTGATCGGCGATGCAATCCAGATCCTGTTCAACGCGCCGGGCGACCAGCCGGACTATGCGACCCGCGCGATCGCATGCGCGCATGATCTCGACGCCTGGTCGGAGAAATTTCGCGAGCGCTGGAAATCCAAAGGCGTGAATTTTGGCGTAACCCGCATCGGCGTTCACGCAGGTCCCGCGCTGGTGGGAAACTTCGGCGGAAGTCGCTTCTTCGATTACACCGCCTATGGCGATACCATCAACACCACGGCGCGGCTGGAAACCGCCAACAAGTTCCTCGGCACGCGCATTTGCGCGAGCGCCGCGGTCGCCGAGGCGGTCAAGGGTTTTCAGGGCCGGCCGGTCGGAGACCTGATGCTGCGTGGGCGCAGCGAGCCGCTGCGTGCTTACGAGCCGCTGCCGCCGGCGAAGTTCGAAGGGCCGGTGACGGCGCAATACGCCGAGGCCTTTGCCAAGCTGGAGGCGGGGGACGCCGCGGCGATGCCGGCCTTCGCAGCACTGGTCGGGCAGTACGCCGATGATGCGCTCGCCGGCTTTCACCTGAGAAGGCTGCTCAACGGCGCCAAGGGCGTTCGGATGCAGCTTGAATGACCTTGATCCGGGATTAAGCTGACATGACGCGCGATTTCGCGGCCGGTGATTATCGTTTCATCCCGGCGGTGTTTCAATATTCGAGCGGTGCTGCGGCCTTGTCCGGCTTTGAGATCGAGCGCGTGCGTTTCGACCGGCTGACCCCGCTGGCCGAAGGATTTGCGCAGGCCGCGAAATATATTCAGGCGGCGGGACGGCCGCTGACCGCGTTTTGCGCCTGCGAGTTGCGCTCGCCAGCGGCGTTTAGCGAGGCCGGATTTCTGGCCTTCAACCGGCATTACGTCAAGACGCTTGCGGAATGGGGCCTGTTCGACGGCACCAGCAATCCGGTGGCGCGCAGCAATGTCTGCCCTGAGATCGATCCGCCGGCCGAGCCGTCATTTTACGCGTTCTCCTTTACGCGGCCGAGCCCGGAGGAAGCCGCTGCCGCGACCCCGGACTTCATCATCGCCGGCGGGGCTGAGACGCGTGGTGGTCCCGGCAGCTATCCCGAGCGGATCGTGCGCTACCGCGATCTCAGCCCGCATGGTCTGAAGGAGAAAATTGGATTTACCGTCCGGGAAATGGAAAGCCGGCTGGCCGCGTTCGCCTTCGGCTGGAAGGACACGACGGCGGTACAGGCCTACACCGTCCACGACTTTCATCCCGTCATGGTCGAGGAGCTGGTCCGCCGTGGCGCCGCGCGTTCCGGCCTGACCTGGCATTTTGCCCGCCCGCCGGTGCTCGATCTCGAATTCGAGATGGATTGCCGCCGCGTGACGCGCGAAACGGTGATCTGAACGCCGTCACCGCGCGCGCGGATCGAGCGCGTCGCGCAGGCCGTCGCCGACCAGATTGAACGACAGTACCACGAGAAAGATGGCCAGGCCCGGCCACAGCGCCATCCACGGTGCATTGGTCAGAAAGCGCTGCGCGGCGTTGAGCATGCTGCCCCAGGACGGCGCGGGCGGTTGTTGCCCTAACCCGAGAAACGACAGCGCGGCCTCGGCGATTATCGCAGCCGCGATCGACAGCGTCGCCTGGACCAACAGCGCCGGCATGATGTTCGGTAGAATGTGGAACAGCGCGATGCGCCAGCGGGGATTGCCCATGGCGCGCGCGGCCTCGACATAGTCTTCCACCTTGACGCTCATGGTCAGGCCGCGGGTCAGCCGCACAAAGATCGGCGTCGTGGAGATACCGATGGCGATCATGGCATTGCCGAGGCTCGGACCCAAAAACGCCGCCAGCGCAATGGCGAGGATCAGGAACGGGCAGGCCAGCATCGCATCGGTGATCCGGCTGATCAGCGCGTCGACGAAGCCGCCACGGTAGCCCGACAACAGGCCGAACGGCACGCCGATCAGCAGCGCAATTCCGACCGAGATCGCGCCGGCGACCAGCGAAGCGCGCGCGCCGTAGATCACGCGGCTGAGGATATCGCGGCCGAGATCGTCGGTGCCGAACCAATGCAGTGCGGATGGGGCTTTTCGCACCAGCGTCCAGCTGGTTGCGATCGGATCAAAGGGCACGATCCAGGGAGCAAACACCGCGAGCGTGATGAAGGTCGCGACTACGACCAATCCCGCCACCGCTCCCTTGCGCTGGAATAGCCGGCGCAGCGCGCGCCGTGCCGGGCTTTCCAGTTCGTCGCCAGTAGAGACGGCGATTGCCGAAAGGGCTGTGTCGGTCATGCGGATCAGGCCCTCAGCCGCGGATTGACGAGGATGTAGGCGATGTCGGCGATCAGGTTCAGCGTGATGTAGATCGTCGCCGTCACCAGCACCACGCCTTGGACGACCGCATAGTCGCGGTTGAACACGGCATCGACGATCAATTTTCCGAAGCCGGGAATGGAGAAAATCTGCTCGGTCAGCACGGCGCCGGACAACAGCGTGCCGAGCTCAAGCGCGCCGAGTGTAATGATCGGCGTCAGCGCGTTACGCATGGCGTGCTTGAGGATGACCGCGCGTTCGGAAAGGCCCTTGGCGCGGGCGGTGCGAACATAATCGCTTTCAAGCACCTGCAGCATGGCGCTGCGGGTATGCCGCATCAGGATCGCGGCGATGGCGTTTCCGAGCACAAAGGCCGGCATGATGGTGGAGGCAAGACTTGCGCGCCAGTTCTCGGAGAGGGGGACATAGCCGGAGGCCGGCAGCCAGCCAAGTTCGATCGAGAACAGGAAGATAAGCATGATCCCGAGCCAGAAATTCGGTGTCGAGATGCCCCACAGCGCAAAAAAATTCGCGCCATAGTCCCAGGCGGTGCCCTTCTTTACCGCCGAAACGATGCCGGCGGGGATGCCGATCAGGAAGGCGATCACGATCGCCATCGACGCCAGTTGCAACGTCACGGGCAGTTTCTGCGCGATCAGCTCGCGCACCGGCACCTTGATGCGGAGCGACTCGCCGAAGTCGCCCGATATCACGCCCTTGACCCAGTAGAAATATTGCACCGGCAGCGGTTGATCGAGCCGGTATTGCGCACGGATCTGCGCGATGACGTTGGGGTCGCGTTCCTCGCCGGCCATCACCAGCGCCGGATCGCCGGGCAGGAGTTGCAGCAGCGAAAAGATCAGCACCGATACGAAGAACAACGTTGGGATCAGCTGCAGGATACGCTTGCCGATAAAGTTCAGCATGGGGCACGCACAATTGAGTTAGACCCGAGTGACGGTGATCGCCAAATCGTTCTCTCCCCCCTGGTGGGGGAGGGACAGGGAGGGGGGTAGCCGCATCGGCAGTCCCCGTGTGGCCCCCCCACCCCAACCCTCCCCCGCAAGGGGGGAGGGAGCAGGAAAGAGCGCGGCGAAAATTCCGTCACTTCAGCTTCAACCCGATGACGCGCACCAATCCATCCGGCATCGGTTGGTAGCCATCGAGCTTTGTCGTGTGCGCAATCAGAATCTTGCGGTGATAAAGATAGATGATGGGCTCGTCGTTGAGCACGGTTTTGGTCAACCCTTCGTAGATCGCCTTGCGTTGCGCCGGGTCGGAGGTGAGGCGCCCGTCTTCCAGCGCCTTGTCGGCCTTTGGATTGGAGTAGCCGCCGTCATTCTGCGGCGCCTTGGTGTGCAGAAAGACGTAGGCATTGCCATCGGGATCGATGCGGCCGCTCCAGTTGATCTGGAACACCTGAAAATCACCGGCCTGGGCCTGCTTGAAGGAAGTCGCAAATTCGATCACCCGAATTTTAACGTCGAAGCCCGCTTCCGCCGCCATCGACTGGACGACCTGGGCCACGGCTTCATATTCCGTCCCTTTGGGCACCATGTAATCGACGCCGACGGGCAGGGGCAGGTTGGATTCCTTGAGCAGCGCCTTGGCTTTTGCGATATCCCGGTTCCGGACCGGAAATGCCCCTTGATAATAGGGATGCTCCGGGCTGACCCATTGATTCCCGACCGTGAACTCACCGTTGAATACGACCTGGTTGAGGGCATCCCGGTCGATCGAGAGATCGAGTGCCTGACGAACCTTTTCCGACTGACTGAGCGCGCCCTTGTTCTTGTCATTGCCGATGTTGATCGTGAGGCCGAGGTAACCGAGCTCTGGCATGGTCGACAGCTTGAGCTTTGGATCGGCGCGCACGTCCTTGATATCGGTCGCTAGCACGCGCTCGATCAGATCGAGGCTTCCGGATTTGAGATTGGCGAGCCGCACCGTGGCATCGACAATCGGCAGGAACACCACGCGGTCGATGAAGACGTTATCCTTGTTCCAGTAGTCGGCGAATTTCTCGAACACCATGCGATCTTGCTGCACCCGCTCGACGAACCTGTAGGGTCCGGCGCAAACCGGATGCAGTCCGAACTTCTCGCCCGCTTCCTTCACCGCCTTGGGGGAAACCATCATGCCGGCGCGATCGGTGAGCTGTGCGATCAGCGGCGAATAGGGTGTCTTGAGCACCAGCTTGATGGTCAGGGGGTCGACGACGTCGACGTGGTCGAGCGCGGCGAGTTCCGGTTTGCGGAACGAGGTGGGCAGCGTGAGATGGCGTTCCAGCGAGAATTTGGCAGCCTCCGCGTCCAATGGCTCACCGTCGTGAAATTTCACGCCCGGCCGTAGTTTGATCGTCATCTCCTTGCCGTCTGCGGAGGTTTCGTGCGACAGCGCAAGCTGCGGTACGATGTTGAGCTTCTCGTCGATATCGAACAGCTTGTCGCAAAACGCCGAGAACACGATGCGTCCGACATAGGTGCGCCCGAGCGTCGGGTCGAGCATGTCCGGATCCTCGGCAAGGCCGATGCGCAGCGTCGTCTGGGCGTGAACGGCCATCTCAGGCGATAGCAGCAACGCCGCCGCGGTTATCGCCACGCGCAAGACTCTCATCAGAAGGTTCTCCATATCCAAATTACGCGACCGCTGGCGGCACTGTCCCGGCTGTATCAACCCCGGAAGAAGCCGATACTTCCCCTGGGCCGCTGAACGCCGCCACCAATCGTTCCAGGGTCGGCGAAAATGAACCGTCGGTGGGCACGATGGCGTCAGGCGGCGGCAGTTCCGCCGTTCGGTGACAGGCCGTTGCATATCCGGTGCCATCTTCGAGCAATTGTGGCGGTTCGACCCGGCAGCGGTCGATCACGTAGGGGCAGCGCGTATGAAAGCGGCAGCCCGCTGGCGGATTGAGCGCGCTCGGCATCTCCCCCTGCAGCACAATGCGGCTGCGTTTTGCCCGCGGCTTGGGCACCGGAATCGCCGACAAGAGCGCACGGCTGTAGGGATGCCGTGGCGAGGCGAACAGCGCCTGCGCGTCCGCGGTCTCGACGATGACCCCGAGATTCATCACCGCCACGCGGTCGGCGATGTGCTTTACGACCGCGAGGTCATGCGAGACGAAGATGTAGGCGAGCCCAAGCCGCTCCTGCAGGTCGCGCAGCAGGTTCAGAATTTGCGAACGGATCGAGACGTCCAGTGCCGATACCGGCTCGTCGCAGATGATGAGCTTGGGTTCGACCGCGAGCGCCCGTGCGATCGCAATGCGCTGGCGTTGGCCGCCGGAGAATTCGTGGGGGTAGCGGCGCGCGAAGCGCGGCTCGAGCCCTACCAGCCGCAACAATTCTTCCACACGCTCGCGACGGCGGGGCCGCGGCACGAGATCGTGCAACGCCAGCGGTTCGGTGAGGATCTGGCTAATGGTCATGCGTGGGTTGAGCGAGGCGTAGGGATCCTGAAAGATGATCTGCGCGTCGCGGCGGAAAGCGCGCAAGCCGCTCGCATTCAGTGCCAGAAGGTCGCGTCCCTCGAAGCTGATGTGGCCGGCGTCCGGCTCGATCAGGCGCAACACCAGCCGGCTTACGGTTGACTTGCCGCAGCCGGACTCGCCGACCAGCGCCAGCGTTTCGCCCGCCTCAACGCTGAAACTGACATCGTCGACCGCCTTGATGAACGCGGTCGGCCGCCCGAATACCGAACGGTCCGCGACGAAGTGCTTTACGAGATTTTTGACCTCGATCAGGGCGGTCACGACACCAGCCTTTCCAGCGGCGCCTTGATGCAGCGCGACCAATGACCGGGACCTAGGTTCACCAGCGGCGGCGGCGCGGCCCGGCAAGCCGCGTCGGCGAAAGGACACCGCGCGGCGAAACGGCAGCCATGCGGCGGGTTGGCCATGTTGGGAACGACGCCCTCGATGGTGGCAAGACGGGAAGTGCGATGGTCCAGTCGCGGGATCGAGCCGAGAAGACCGACGGTGTAGGGGTGTTGCGGGCTCGCGAATAATTCATCCACCGTGGCGCGCTCGACGATCTCGCCGGAGTACATCACCGCGACCTCGTCGCAGACCTCGGCGACCACGCCGAGATCGTGAGTGATGAGGATAATCGCAGCGCCGCTCTCCGCTTTCAGTTCCTGCATCAGATCGAGGATCTGCGCCTGCAGGGTGACATCAAGTGCGGTCGTGGGTTCATCGGCGATCAGGAGCCGGGGATCGCAGGCCAGCGCCATCGCGATCATGACCCGCTGGCGCATTCCGCCGGAGAGCTTGTGGGGATATTCGTCGATGCGCCGTTCCGGCGAGGGGATATGAACGCGACGAAGCAATTCGATCGCGCGTGCTCGCGCGGAGTTACGCGAACCGCCGCGATGGCGCAGGATGGTTTCGATGATCTGGTCGCCGATGGTGAAGCTCGGGTTGAGCGAGGTCATTGGCTCCTGGAAGATCATCGCGAGACGGTTGCCGCGGAGGTCGCGCAGGACATGGTCCGGCACTTCCAGCAGGTCAAAGCCGTCAAAACGGATGGATCCGGTGACCTCTGCCGATTGTTTCGACAACAGGCCCATGATGGCGAGCGACGTCACGCTCTTGCCGCAACCGGATTCGCCGACCAGGCCGAGCGTGGCGCCAACGGCAACGCTGAGATCGACGGTGTCGACCGCATGCGTGGTGCGGCCGTCGTCGCTATGAAAGACGACCCGCAGATCCCTGATTTCAACCAGCGGGGTATCCGTCATTGCTCGCTCTCGGTCGCCGCTTCGATGCCCGCGTCGATAATGCTGCGGTCGGTGATCCCCGCAGGATTGCTGCGGCTCGGCAAATATTTTCGGAAATGCACCCAGCGCTCGCGGCTGACTGTCTCAAGGCGTTCCAGTTCGGCAAGAGGATCGGTGTGGTCGTCGACCCGCAGGTCGAGATCGGACCATTCCTCCTCGCCGTAAATCAGGAGCGCGGCCGACTGCTTGCCGCGCTTGTCGCCGCCCGCGGCCTCGCCGGACCGCATCGCGGCGATCAGGCGCCGCGCGAACGGCATGTTTTCGTTGGCGAGATAGGCGTTCGCGGTATCGTCCAGCACGCGGCCACCCGCAAGCATGTTGCCGGCAACGGAAAAACCGTCGCCCGCGAGATGCCCGCACCAGTCAACGCAATCCTTGCCGGTATATGCGGCGATCCGGCCGCTGGCGTCCATGATGTGCAATTGCCGGCTGGCGTGGCCGGCGTCCGCCGCAATCAGCGTCTCCATCACATCGCGCGGCGCGTGCCCATCCCGCAGCAGCTTCAAGCCGTCGATGCCATAATACGGATTGACCAGCGCCTGGGTCGCGATACCGCCGATACCAGCGGCGATATGGGGCACGCGCGCGCCCACCGCGAAGAATCGCGTCGCGACCGCTATTCCGAACTGGCCGGTGGCATTGTCACGGGCAATGATCGACCAGGTCATCTTCGGTCAGGCCTTTCAGGTCTTCTCCGCCCTTAACGTCCGGCTGCGTAGCCCTGCATGCCCCGCGGATTGGCCGCGGCCCGCCGGCGGCGGCCGACCTTGGATGCGGCGGTCAGGCGGCCCTCCGACCAGTCGGGGCCGATCTCGACGATGTGCCCGCGGTCTCGCAGCGTATCGACGGTCGCTTTCGGCACGCGATTTTCGACCACCAGCACGCCGGGCCGTGCGGTGCGCGGCCAGAACGAGATCGGGAAATGTTCCGAATGCCACGCCGGCGCGTCGATCGCTTCCTGCAGGTTCATTTTGGCATGGACGTGCCGCAGGAAGAATTGCGTGGTCCATTGATCCTGCTGGTCGCCGCCGGGCGATCCCCAGGCCAGATACGGCTCGCCGTCGCGCAGCGCCATCGTCGGGCTGAGCGTGGTGCGCGGGCGTTTTCCCGGCGCCAGCGAGGCGGGATGATTTTCCTCGAGCCAGAACATCTGCGCGCGGCTGCCGAGGCAAAAGCCGAGTTCCGGAATGACCGGCGAGGACTGCAGCCACCCGCCGGAGGGCGTCGCCGAAATCATGTTGCCGGCCTGGTCGATGATGTCGAAGTGCACGGTATCGCCGCGCACCTCGCCGAAGCGCCCAACGGTCGGTTCGCCGGCGCCCATGGCGCCGACCGCCTCGCGGTGGCCTTCCTGACGGCGCAGTTTGACCACCGAGCCGAAGCCTTCGACGGATCCGGGGACGAAATCGAGCGAGGCCTTTTCCGAAATGAGCTTGCGGCGTTCGTCGTTATAGGCATCCGACAACAAGGTGGCGATCGGGATCTCGGTGAACTTCGGGTCGCCATAAAACTTCTCGCGGTCGGCAAAGGCTAGTTTGGCGCATTCGACCTGCAGATGGATAAATTCCGCGCCAGCCGGGTCCAGCCCGTCGAGCTGAAAACCCTTCAGCAGCGCAAGCTGTTGCAGCATCACCGGGCCCTGGCTCCAGACGCCGGCCTTGCAGACGGTGTAGCGGCCATAATCATAGGTCAGTGGCGCTTCGATGGTCGGTTGCCAGCGCGCCATGTCGTCGGCTGAGAGCACGCCACGATGCGGCGAGCCCGAGACGTCCATCACCTCCTGGGTGCGGCAGAACCGGTCGATGGCTTCAGCCACGAAGCCGCGCGACCACGCCTTGCGCGCGGCTTCGATCTGCGCGACGCGGTCGGAGCCTGCGCTTTCGGCCTCCTTGAGGATGCGGGTATAGGTTTCCGCCAACTGCTTGTTGGTGAAGAGCGTGCCGGGTTTCGGCACTTCATTGTTGGGCAGGTAGACCGCGGCCGACGAGGTCCAGTGTTTCCGGAACAATTGCTCGACCGTCTGGATGGTGGCTGAGGCGCGCTCCACCAGGGGATAGCCGTCGCGGGCATAGGCGATCGCCGGTTCCAGCACGTCGCGGAGCCGCAGGGTGCCGTAGCCGCGCAGCAGCAGCATCCAGGATTCGAAGGTGCCGGGAACGCAGGCGGCCAACAGCCCGGTGCCGGGCACCATTTCCAGGCCCTCGCTCTTGTAATGCGCAATCGTCGCGCCCGATGGCGCGGGGCCCTGGCCGCAAATCACCTCGGTGCGCCCGCACTTGACATCGTGCACGATGATCGGCACGTCGCCGCCGGGGCCGTTCAAATGCGGCTCGACAACCTGCAGCGTAAACGCGGTGGCGACGCCGGCGTCGAACGCATTGCCGCCTCGCTCAAGGATGCCCATTCCGACTGCGGTGGCGATCCAGTGGGTGGAGGTAACCACCCCGAAAGTGCCTTCGATCTCGGGTCTGGTGGTGAACGGATCGGGGTTAATCTTGCTCATGGGCATCCATTGTTGCGGGCTTTATTTGCGCGCACTTGACCACAACCGGGACGCGCTGCCAACCGGCTCCCATCCTTGTGATTATGCGGGCAACACGGCCTCGGCGGGCTTGTTGACGGCGTGACAGGCGACGCCGCCGATCAGCGCGGGAGCCTTTTGCCGGCAAAGGTCGAAAACCAGCGGACAGCGCGGATTGAAGGCGCAGCCGGGCGGCGGGTCGATCGGATTGGGGATCTCGCCCTTGACGGGAATCCGCTGGCGGCCGGACATCGCGAGATCCGGCACCGCGCCCAGCAGCATTTTCGTGTAGGGCATTCGCGGTGAAGCGAAAAGCTCGCGACCCTCCGCGATCTCGACGATGCGGCCGAGATACATCACGCCGATGCGGTTGGCCATATGTCGGACCACGGCGAGATTGTGGCTGATGAAGAGGTAGGTCAGACCGAATTTGTCCTGCAGGTCGCGCATCAGGTTAAGGATCTGCGCCTGCACCGAGACATCGAGCGCGGAGGTCGGCTCATCACAGACGATGAATGCGGCCTCCGAGGCCAGCGCGCGCGCGATCGCGATGCGTTGCCGCTGACCGCCGGAAAATTCATGCGGATATTTCCAGCCGTCGTCGGCGTGCAGGCCGACCAGACCAAGCAATTCGCCGACGCGCGCGCGAATATCGCGCTCACCCTGGATCAGGTCGAAAGCGCGGATCGGTTCGGCGACAATGGCATCGACCCGAAGCCGCGGGTTGAGGCTCGCATAGGGATCCTGGAAGATCATCTGGATCCGGCGGCGCAGTTGCTGGCGCGCCTGTAACTGGTGGGCGTCGCTCATCGAAACCCCGTCGATGACGACTTCGCCCGAGGTCGGCGGCAACAGCCCGACCACCATTCGCGCCACCGTGGTCTTTCCCGAGCCGGATTCGCCGACCAGCGCAAAGGTCTCGCCTTTGGCGATGTCAAAGCTGACGCCATCGACCGCTTTGAGGAATTCGAGGTGGCCGCCTTCGAGCATGCGGTTGAGCCACGGTTTCGAAACATCGAAAACGCGGCGCAGGTCCTTGACCTCGACAAAGGATGCTGACGTCATGCCGCGGTGTCCTTTGCGGCGGTGTCATAGAGATGGCAGGCCACGGCCTGAGTGCCAACCGCGATCGGCTCCGGGCGTTCAATCCGGCAACGATCGAACACGAAAGCGCAGCGCGGGTTGAACGGGCAGCCTGGCGGAATCGCGGAAAGCCGCGGCATCGAGCCGGGGATCTGGACCAGCCGCTCGGCGTCGCTTGCCAGCGTCGGGATCGCGCCCATCAGGCCCTTGGCATAGGGATGCAGCGGGTTCTGCACGACATCCCTTACCGGACCGATTTCGGCGATCCGGCCGGAATACATCACGGCGACGCGGTCCGAGGTCTCGGCGATCACGCCCATGTCGTGGGTCACCAGCATGACGGCGGTGCCGTGATCGCGCCCGAGGCGTTTTATCAAGGAGATGATCTGGGCCTGTACCGATACGTCGAGCGCCGTGGTCGGCTCGTCGGCGATGATCAGTTCCGGTTCGGCGCAAATCGCGAGCGCGATGACGACCCGCTGGCGCATGCCGCCGGAAAATTCGTGCGGATAGCCGTCGATACGTTTGTCAGGCGCGGGAATGCCGACTTCGGCGAGCAGATCGATGGCGCGCCTGCGCGCGGCCGGTTCGGAAAGATTGGTGTGGGTTCGGATCGTCTCGATCAGCTGATCGCCAATCCGGTACAGTGGATTGAGGCTAGTGAGCGGGTCCTGAAAAATCATCCCGATCCGCTTGCCCCGGATACGGCGCATCTGCTCTGGCGGCAGGTTGTCGATCCGCAGGCCGGACAGATAGATCTCGCCACCGGCAATGCGGCCGGGCGGATCGATCAGGCCGATCACCGCAAGACCGGTAACGGATTTTCCGGCGCCGGATTCGCCCACCACGCCCAGCACCTCGCCCTTGGCGATGTCGAAGGAAATGCCGTCGATGGCGCGCAGCGCATGGTGGCGGGTGACGAATTCGACCCCGAGGTTGCGCACGGAAAGGACAGGTTCGGTCATGCGGTCGGATACACTCGAGTTGCGGCGCCTCTCATCGGAGCTTCGGATTGAGCGCGTCGCGCAGCCAGTCGCCGAGCAGATTGATCGAGAGGATCAGCGCGGCAAGCGCAAACCCGGGAAAGGCAACGATCCACCACTCGCCGGCGAACAGGTAATTGTTGCCGATCCGGATCAAGGTGCCGAGCGAAGGCATGGTATCGGGCATGCCGGCGCCCAGAAACGACAAGGTGGCTTCGGTGATGATCGCCAGCGCGAGATTGATGGTCGCGATCACCAGGATCGGCCCCATCGCATTCGGCAACACGTGCCGCAGCATGATCACGGGGGCAGGGAGGCCGATCAACTGCGCCGCGGCCACGTAATCCTTGCTTTTCTCCACCATGACCGAGCCGCGCACCGTGCGCGCATATTGCACCCAGAAACTCAGGCCGATCGCAAACACCAGCACCGCCAGCGTACTCATGGCGTCCATGCGGTTGCCGAACATCGACTTGGCGACGCCGTTGATGAGCAGCGCGATCAGGATGGCGGGGAAGGTCAGTTGCACGTCGGCGATCCGCATGATCAGGCCGTCGACCGCTCCGCCGAAATAACCGGCGATCAGGCCGAGCATGATGCCGAGCGTGCCGGAGAACAGCACGCCTAGAACGCCGACGACAAGCGAGAGGCGCAAGCCGTAGAGGATGGCGGAAAATACGTCGCGGCCCTGCTCGTCGGTGCCGAGCAGGAACGGGCTTTGGCCATCGGCCGTCCAGAGCGGCGCAATTCGCGAATTCATCAGCTGAAGCTGCGCCGGATCGAACGGATTCTGCACGGCGAGCAGCGGCGCCAGGATCGCGAGCAGGAAGAACAGCAACGTCACGGCGGCGGCCGCCATGGTGAGCCGGGAGCGGCGAAACGAATAGAACACGTCGCTTGCGAGCGCGCGACGAAGCCAGCGATCCGGCGTCGCGCCGGCATGCGACGCGTTCGGATTGGCCTGGTGCGGGACGGCGGTGTCGGACATGCGTTCTCTCGGGATCAGGCTGGGCGGTCGATAGTAGAGCGCAGGCGCGGATCGACCACGGTGTAGAGAATGTCCACCACGAGATTGATGGTGACGAAGATCAGGGACACCATCAGCAAGTAGGCGGCCATGATCGGGATATCGACATTTTGCACCGCCTGCACGAACAGAAGCCCCATGCCCGGCCACTGGAAGACGGTTTCAGTGATGATCGCAAATGCAATAACCGAGCCAAATTGCAGCCCGGCGACCGTGATGACGGGGACCAGGGTGTTCTTGAGCGCGTGACCGAAATGTATCGCCCGCGTGGTCAACCCCCGCGCCCGCGCAAAGCGGATATAATCGGTGCGCAAGACCTCCAGCATCTCGGCCCGCACCAGCCGCATGATCAGCGTCATCTGGAACAGGCCCAGCGTGATCGAGGGCATGATCAGGGCCTTCAGGCCGGACACCGTGAGCAGCCCGGTGGTCCACCAGCCGAATCGCACGACATCGCCGCGGCCGAACGAGGGCAACCAGCCCAGTACCACCGCGAACAGATAGATCAACAGGATGCCGATCAGAAAGGTCGGCAGCGAAATGCCGATCAGCGAAACCGCCTGGAATATCTTCGCCAGCAGCGTGTCGCGCTTCAGCGCCGAATACACCCCCATCAGGATGCCAACCACCATCGCCAGGATCGTGGCGCAGGTGGCGAGTTCCAGCGTGGCCGGCATCCGCTCCTTCAGAAGGTCGGCCACCGGCAGGCGGAACTGATAGGAGACGCCGAACTTGAACTGCGCCGCGTTGGCGAAATAGCGGGCGAACTGCACCGGCACGGGATCGTCGAGGCCGAGCGATTTGCGGATTGCGGCGCGCTCGGCGGCCGAGGTGTCGATGGAGACGATCTGGTTGACCGGATCGCCGGCGAAGCGGAACATCGAAAACGAAATGATCCCGACGGCGATCATGACGCCGATGGCCTGGATCGCCCGGCGCAGAGTGAAAGCGAGCATCTGTTCCTTTCACTGCTTTTGGACGGCATGGCCCGAAACGACAAGTCCCGGAAGCGGATGCTTCCGGGACCTCATGTTGGTAGCATTACTCGTCCTGTTTCGTCGCCCAGTAAAACAGCACTTCGTTGTCCGCGCGCTGGGTCAATTTCACTTTTTTCGAGACGCCCCATGCGAGCGCCTGCTGGTGCAGCGGGATATAGCCGTAGTCCTTGATCCCGATTTCGAAGGCCTGCTTGATCATCTGGTCGCGCTTGGCCGTATCGGGTTCGATCAGAATCTTGTCGGCGAGCGCATCCAGCTCCTTGTTGCAATAGCCGCCGAGATTGGCCTCGCCGCGGGTGGCGTTCTTCGGGTCGTCGCGGCAACCCATGATATCGTACAGCACGTTGTGGGAATCCATGGAGGACGGTGTCCAGCCCAGCAGGTAGAACGACGTCTGGAAGCCGCCGGGCTTCAGCACCTTGCCAAAATACTGCGCCTTGGGCTGCGCCAGCAGGTTCACCTTGACGCCGATGCGCGCGAGCATGCCGACCACTGCCTGACAGATATCGGCGTCGTTGACATAGCGGTCGTTGGGGCAATCCATCGTGACTTCAAAGCCGTCGGGATAGCCCGCTTCGGCCATCAGTTTCTTGGCGCCATCGGGATCGGGTTTCGTCCGGGTGAAGTCCTTCGAGAGCGGATATAGTTGCGGGGCGACCATCAGCGCCGAGGGCGTCGAGAGGCCGCGCATCACGCGATTCTTGATCAGTTCGACATCGATCGCCTTGTAGAAGGCTTCGCGGACGCGGATATCCTTGAACGGGTTCTTGCCCTTGATGTTGGAATAAAGAAGCTCGTCGCGCACCTGGTCCATGCCGAGGAAGATGGTGCGAATTTCGGGTGCGGACATGACCGTGGCGGTGCCGCTTGCGTTGACCCTCTGGATATCCTGGGTAGGAACCGGCTCGATCACGTCGACTTCGCCCGACAGAAGTGCCGCGACCCGCGTTGCCGCGGATCCGATCGACGTGAAGACGATCTCCTTGAGATTATGCTCGGGCTTCCTCCACCAGTTCGGGTTCACCTTGAACACAGTCTTCACGCCGGGCTGATGGCTCTCGATCGTGAAGGGACCGGTGCCGTTTTCGTGCAACGAGGCATAGCTCGGCGTCGTTGCCGAAGCCGGCGTCGGCGCGACCGCGTTGTTCTCCTCGCACCATTTCTTGTCCATGATGAACCAGCCGTCCCATTGTGAGGTCAGAATGGGATTGGGCGAGTCGAGCTTCACGTCGACCGTATAGTCGTCGATCTTGATGAACTTGGCATCGGCCGGGACGTTGGTCAGGAAGTTGGAGCCCTTGGCCCGCACACGGTCGGCGGAGAAAATCACGTCGTCGGCGGTGAAGGGGTCTCCGTTATGGAATTTGACGCCTTGGCGCAGATGGAAGCGCCAGCGGGTCGGCTCCGGGGTCTCCCAGCTTTCGGCGAGCGCCGGAATGATCTTCAGGTCCTTGTCGCGGGTGACCAGGCCCTCATAGACATGTGCATGGTGGGCGATGGTCGTGGTTTCCTTGAGCGTGTAGGGATCGAGCGATTTGAGCTCACCCTGGTTGGCGTAGCGCAGGGTCTGGCTCGAGGCCGGCGTCATGGCAAAAACGACGGCGAAAGCGGCGGTCGCTGCAAACAAGGTTTGACGTAACGGCATTTTTTGACGCTCTCCGAGGGTGGCACGCTGTTCAGTTCTGCAGTATCGACAGCCACGATCGATCCATGTTGCCAGAGTTTGGCCGTCGCGCAAGCGTGATTTCCCGACAGCAAGCGGTTTGCGCGACAACGGCAGGCGGCGGCAGCAAGCCAAAACATTCAACAGGAGCGCCGGATGGCGGAACTCAAGGCCGATGTTCTTGTATTGGGTGCAGGCATGGTCGGCGTTAGCGCCGCCTTGCACCTGCAGCAGCGGGGACGGGACGTCATCCTGGTCGACAGGCATGAACGCGCCGGCGAGGAGACCAGTTTCGGAAACGCCGGGCTGATCGAATGCGCCTCGGTCTTCCCCTACATGTTTCCGAGGGATTTCGCGCAGCTCCTGCGATATGCGTTGAACCGCTCGCCGCAGGTTCGCTACCGCTTTTCCGATTTGCCATTCTCCCTGCCGTGGCTGCTGCGCTATTTTCTCGCTTCCTCGCCGGATCGGGCGCTGCACAGTGCGATGGCCGAACTACCCCTGATCCGGCGCAGCCTGATCGAGCATGAGGCGCTGATCGCGGAGGCCGGCGTTCCCGAGTTGTTGCGAAAGACCGGCTGGATCAAGCTGTTTCGTTCCGAGGCCAGCCTCGCCAACGCCGTGCGCGAGGTCGAGCGAGCCAGGCCATATGGCGTTGCCGGCGAGGTCCTCGACGGCAGCGCCATCGCAGCACGCGAGCCCAATCTGACCGGAGAGTTTTCCGGCGCGATCTATTGGCCCACCCCGGGATTCGTCCCCGATCCCGGCGCACTGGCCAAAGCCTATGCGGCGCTTTTCAAGCGCAAGGGTGGACGCTTCGTTGTCGGCGACGCGAGGACGCTCGAACAGGAGGCGGGCGGATGGCGCGTGCAAGGTGCTGAGGGCGGGGTGGCCGCGCGCGAAGTCGTCGTGGCGCTCGGACCGTGGTCCGATCTGGTGTTTCGTCCGCTCGGATATTCCATTCCGCTCGGCATCAAGCGGGGCTACCACCTGCATCTGGCGCCGCGCGGCAACGCCGTGCTCAATCACCCCGTTCTTGATTCGGATCTCGGCTTTCTGCTGGCGCCGATGAACCGCGGCATTCGGCTCACCACCGGCGTGGAGTTTGCCCGCCGCGATGCGCCGGCCACGCCGGTTCAAATTCAGCAGGCGCTGCCGCGGGCGCATGCCTTGTTCCCGCTGGGAGAGGCGATTGACGCAACGCCCTGGAAGGGCGCGCGGCCGTGTTTGCCGGATATGTTGCCGATCATAGGCAAGGCGTCTCGCCATGCCGGGTTGTGGTTCGATTTCGGCCACCAGCACCATGGGCTGACGCTGGGTCCGGCGACCGGCCGGCTGCTGGCGGAGATGATGACCGGCGAGACGCCGTTTGCCGACCCCACGCCCTTTGCCGCCGCGCGCTTTGGTTGACCATAGCTGCCAAAGGAAGGCGCCAGAGATCGTCTCGCCCCTTCAGGCCGCTTGCGTCCCGTGGCCGGTCGCGGCGATACTGCCGCACGCTGTCCATGCAACCAGGAGTCCACATGAAGGTAAACGTTGAAATAGATTGCACGCCGCTCGAGGCGCGGCAGTTCTTTGGCCTTCCCGACGTGCAGCCGATGCAGACGGCGGTCATGGAGAAACTCCAAAGCCAGATGATGGACAATATCCAGAAAGTTTCACCGGAAGCGCTGATGCAGAGCTGGCTGACGTTCGATCCCAAGATCGCCGAACGGTTTCAGAACATGTTCGTGACCATGGCCGGCCTGGGCGGCACACGCGCCGACGACAAGAAGTAATAATGCCGGCTGACCGAAGCCAACCGCCGGAGATGAGCCAGCTTCGTCCGCCGGGTCTGGGCCTGCTGTTGGCCGAGATGAGAGGGATATTCGAGTTCAATGCCAGCCTGCTGCTGTCCCCGCTGCTGATGCGCGCGCCGAAAGGCGACGGTCATCCGGTGCTGACGTTGCCCGGGTTCCTCGCCAGCGACCTGTCGATGGCGCCGATGCGCAGATATCTGAAAGAGCTCGGCTACGATGCCCACGCCTGGAACATGGGCCGCAACATCGGCGGTATCTCGCGGATGCGGACGGCATTGCGCGAGCGACTCGCCGGGATTCACGAAAGTAGCGGTCGCAAGGTCAGCCTTGTCGGATGGAGTCTCGGCGGCGTCTATGCGCGCGATCTGGCGCTGCAGGCGCCGCAGCTGGTGCGATACGTTGTGACGCTGGGAAGTCCGTTCGCGAACGATGTCAGGGCGACCAACGCCACGCGGCTTTATGAGGCGCTGTCGGGCGAAGCGGTCGACCACGATCCGGAGCTTCGCGAGGCGATATCCGGCGACCTGCCGGTTCCAACCACGTCGATCTATTCACGCGCCGACGGCGTCGTGAACTGGCGGACGTGCCTGTTGCGCCCCTCCGACACCGCCGAAAACATCGAAGTGTACCTCGCCAGCCATGTCGGGCTCGGCGTAAACCCGGCTGCCCTGTGGGCGGTCGCCGACCGCCTGGCCCAGCCCGAGGGCCAATTCCGCCAATTTGACCGATCGGGGCCGTTTGCCATTGCATATGCGCCTCCGGAACAGGCACAATCCTGACCGACGTCCCGAATACGGAACCGTCTGAACGCCAGAAGTGCCGCCAAGGCGCCGCGTGAATTGTTGCGGGAGGAACATATGAGTGACGCCAGGAAGCTGTCCTCAATGGATGCGTCGTTTCTGTATCTGGAAACGCCGGAAATGCCGATGCATGTCGGGAGCATGGCCATCTTCCGCCTGCCCGACGATTACAAGGGCGACTTTTTCGAAGACTTCAAGGCGATGATCGCCTCGCGGCTGCACGTCGCGCCGATCCTGAAAGCGCGGCTGGAAAAGGCCCCGCTCGATATCGATCATCCTTCTTGGGTCGAGGACGACCAGTTCGATATCGACCGCCATATCTTCCGTGGCAGCCTTCCGGCTCCGCACGACCGCGCCACGCTGGAGCGCATCGTCGGCTGGATGCATGCCAAGCTGCTCAATCGCGCCCGTCCGCTCTGGGAGTTCTATGTCTTCGAAGGCATGAAGGACAACGAGATCGGGCTCTATTCCAAAATGCACCATGCCTGTATCGACGGCGGCGCCGGGGCCGCGCTGACCAACATGATCTACGACGTGACGCCGGTGCCAAGGACGATCGAGCCGGCGGCGGCGCCGGCGAAAGTCGGGCAGGAGCCGCGCGACATCGCCGCCAATCTCCTCGATTCCTACCAACAGCTATGGCGCCAGCCATTCGATGGCTCCGCTGCGGCCAAGGGCATCGAACTGCCGCGCTCGGGAAAGAGCGATCTCGGATCGATCCTGTTCGACAACGCGATGTTCCAGATCGAAAACGCGGTGAAGTTCGTCGGCAATGTTCCGACCATGCTCAAAAGCGTCTCCGACGTGGTCGGAAAGATAACCGATCCGAAATCGCGCGACAGTATCGCCAGCATGGTGTCGCCCTCGACCATCCTGAACAAGTCGATTTCATCGGAACGCAGCTTTGCCGGGGTATCGATCCCGCTGTCGCGCGCCAAAGCGCTGGCCAAGCAGGCCGGCGGCAAGCTCAACGATGTTGTGCTCGCAATATCGAGCGGCGTGGTCCGGCGCTATCTTCTGGAGCGCGGCGCGCTGCCGGCCAAATCGATGACCGCGGCGGTGCCGATCTCGCTGCGTGAGGAGGGCAACACCGACGCCAACAACCAGGTGTTCGGCATGATCTGCTCGATTGCCAGCAACGTTGAGGATCCCAAGGCGCGGCTGCAGGCGATCATCGCGCAATCCACCAAATCCAAGGAGATGTCGCATCCGCTGCGGGCCTTGATGCCGCAGATGTCGAACGTCTCGATGCTGGGCGCGCCGATCCTGGTTCAGATCCTGGCGCTGCTGTATAGCCGCTCCAGCCTGTCGGACGTGCTGCCGCCGGCGGCGAATATCACGGTGTCCAATGTTCCCGGACCGCGCCAGACGCTGTATGCGGCGGGAGCCGAATTGCTGCACATCTTCCCGGTGTCGATCTCGACCCATGGGCTGGCGCTCAACATCACCGTGCAGAGCTACCGCGATCAGCTGGATTTCGGTTTCATCGCCGGCGCCAACATTATTCCGCACGTCCAGCTGCTCTGCGACATGCTGCCGGCAGAGTTCGCGGCACTCGAAGCCGCCTTTGCGCCGCCGGCCGATCTCAAGAGCCAGGCAAGTTGATCCGCAATTTGAGTGAGGCGCCGATGATCGAAATGCCGCCGCTGCAGTTTGCCCAGACCAACGGGATTCGCATGGGCTTTTATGAGGCCGGACCTGCGACCGACAAGCCGCCGGTCATTCTTTGCCACGGCTGGCCCGAGATCGCGTTTTCGTGGCGCCACCAGATCAAGGCGTTGAGCGAGGCCGGCATTCGGGTGATTGCGCCGGACCAGCGCGGCTATGGCTCAACCGACCGCCCGGAGCCGGTGGAGGCCTACGACATCGAGCATCTGACCGGCGATCTCGTCGGTCTGCTCGATCACCTCAAGATCGACAAGGCTGTTTTCGTCGGCCATGACTGGGGCGGATTCGTCGTCTGGCAGATGCCGCTTCGGCATATCGATCGCGTCGCCGGCGTCGTCGGCATCAATACGCCGCATGTCAAGCGCGCCTGGGCCGATCCGATCGAGCTGCTGCGCAAGCGCTTTGGCGAGCACATGTACATCGTCCAGTTCCAGGACCCGGCGCGTGAGCCCGACAGGATATTCGGCAGCCGGGTGGAGCAGACCTTCGACGCCTTTATGCGCAAGCCAGTGCCGCGGCCAGTCACCGCGCCGGACGAGCAGGTGGTTGCCGGCGTCGGCGCTTCACCGCGACTTAATCTGGCGTTTCCGCAGATGATTGCCGGTTACGACGCCAAGCATGATCCGCGCACGCCGATCCTGTCGCCCGAGGAAAGGCAGGTGTTCGTCGATACCTTCAAGAGCACCGGCTTCACCGGCGGGATCAACTGGTACCGCAACATGTCGCGCAACTGGCAACGCTCGGCCGACCTCGATCATACCGTGCACGTGCCGTCGCTGATGATCATGGCCGAGAACGATCAGGTGCTGCCGCCGTCGTCAGCCGATGGCATGGAGAAGCTTGTTCCCGATCTCGAGAAATATCTGGTCCGCGGCAGCGGTCATTGGATCCAGCAGGAAAAGCCGGAGGAGGTCAGCGCCAAGCTGATCGAATGGCGCAGGCGAAGGTTTGGATAGTTTAGAGGGCCGTCATTGCGAGGAGCGCAAGCGACGAAGCAATCCATTCTCTTTGTGGCGCAATGGATTGCTTCGCGGAGCCTGTCATCGGGCGCGCATTCGCGCGACCCGTTGGCTCGCAATGACGTCTAAGAACGAAGATTTTGCAGGGGGAAGAATCCGCAAATGGCGTCGACCAACCGACTAAGCCCAATTCCGCATCCGCCGACCAGGCCGGTGGTCGGCAACATGCTGTCGCTGGATTCGACAGCGCCGGTGCAAAACCTGGCCCGGCTGGCCAGGGAACTGGGGCCGATCCTCTGGCTCGACATGATGGGCGCGCCGCTGGTCATCGTCGCCGGCCACGACCTCGTCAACGAACTCAGTGACGAGAAGCGTTTCGACAAGGCGGTGCGCGGGCCGCTGCGCCGGGTGCGCGCGATCGGCGGCGACGGCCTGTTTACCGCCGATACGACCGAGCCGAACTGGAGCAAGGCGCACAACATCCTGCTGCAGCCGTTCGGCAATCGCGCCATGCAGTCGTATCACCCGAGCATGGTCGATATCGCCGAGCAACTTGTGAAGAAGTGGGAGCGGCTGAACGCCGACGAGGAGATCGACGTCGTCCACGACATGACCGCGCTGACGCTGGATACCATCGGACTGTGCGGCTTCGACTACCGCTTCAATTCGTTCTATCGGCGCGACTATCACCCCTTTGTGGCGTCACTGGTACGCTCGCTCGAGACCATCATGATGATCCGCGGCCTGCCGCTGGAAAATTGGTGGATGCAGAAACGTCGCCGCGATCTCGCCGGCGACGTCGCCTTCATGAACAAGATGGTCGACGAGATCGTCGCCGAGCGTCGCAGGAACGCGGCGGCCGCCGATGACAAGAAGGACATGCTCGCCGCCATGATGACGGGCGTCGACCGCGCGACCGGCGAGCAGCTCGATGACGTCAACATCCGCTACCAGATCAACACCTTCCTGATCGCCGGGCACGAAACCACCAGCGGGCTGTTGTCGTGCACGCTCTATGCGCTGTTGAAGCATCCCGACGTCCTGAAGAAGGCCTATGAGGAAGTCGACCGGGTGCTCGGGGGCGATATCAACGCCAAACCGACCTATCAGCAGGTAACCCAGCTCACCTACATCACGCAGATTCTGAAGGAAGCCCTGCGGCTGTGGCCGCCCGCGCCGGCCTATGGCATCTCGCCGCTGGCCGATGAGACCATCGGCGGCAAATACAAGCTCAAGAAGAACACTTTTGTCACGGTGCTGGTATTGGCGCTGCATCGCGACCCCAGCGTTTGGGGGCCGAACCCCGACGCGTTCGATCCGGAGAATTTTTCCCGCGAGGCGGAGGCGGCGCGTCCCGTCAATGCCTGGAAGCCGTTCGGGAATGGCCAGCGCGCCTGCATCGGCCGCGGCTTTGCCATGCATGAGGCCGCACTTGCGATCGGGATGATCCTGCAGCGCTTCAAGCTGATCGACGTCAACCGCTACCAGATGCATCTGAAGGAGACGCTGACGATCAAGCCGGACGGGTTCAAGATCAAGGTGCGGCCGCGTACGGACAAGGAGCGCGGCACGCATGCGGGTGCTGCCACGACGACGGCTTCGAGCGCGGTGGCAGCGCCGCGCGCACGGACCCGTCCCGGGCACAACACGCCGCTGCTGGTGCTGTACGGATCGAATCTCGGCACCGCCGAGGAACTCGCCACTCGCGTGGCTGATCTCGCCGAGGTCAACGGCTTTGCGACCAGACTGGCGCCGCTCGACGACTTCGTGGGCAAGTTGCCGGAGCAGGGCGGCGTCCTGATCTTCTGCGCGTCGTACAACGGCGCGCCGCCCGACAATGCCACGCAGTTCGTCAAATGGCTCGGCGGCAACCTGCCGAAGGATGCATTTGCCAAGGTGCGCTACGCGGTGTTCGGCTGCGGCAACAGCGACTGGGCCGCGACCTATCAGTCGATCCCGCGACTGATCGACGAGCAATTGGCGGCGCATGGTGGCCGCAGCGTGTATGCGCGCGGCGAGGGCGATGCGCGCAGCGATCTCGATGGCGAATTCGAGGCATGGTTTGCGAAGGCCGCGCCTCAGGCCGTGAAGGAGTTCGGTGTCGACTCCAGTTTCAGCCGCAGCGCAAACGACGAGCCGCTCTACCAGATCGAGCCGGTGGCGGCCTCGGCGGTCAATGCCGTCGTCGCGCTCGGCGGCGCTTTGCCGATGAAGGTCCTGGCCAATACCGAACTGCAAAACAAGCAGGGCGCCAGCGCGTCGGAACGGTCGACCCGTCACATCGAGGTGCAACTGCCGCCTGACGTCACCTACCGGGTCGGCGACCATCTCAGCGTGGTGCCGCGCAACGATCCGGCATTGGTGGATTCGGTCGCGCGCCGCTTCGGATTTCTGCCCTCCGATCAGATCGGGTTGCAGGTCGCCGAAGGCCGGCGCGCGCAACTGCCGGTCGGCGAGCCGGTGTCGGTCGGACGGTTGTTGACCGATTTCGTCGAATTGCAGCAGGTCGCGACCCGCAAGCAGATCCAGATCATGTCGGAGAATACCCGCTGTCCCCAGACAAAGCCGAAACTGCTGGCCGTTGTCGGCGACGATGTCGCGTCCACCGAACGCTATCGTGCGGAAATCCTGGCAAGGCGCAAATCGGTGTTCGATCTGCTGGAGGAACATCCGGCCTGCGAACTGCCGTTCCACGCCTATCTCGAAATGCTGTCACTGCTGGCGCCGCGCTATTATTCGATCTCTTCGTCGCCCTCGGTGGATCCCTCGCGCTGCAGCGTCACCGTTGCCGTGGTCGAGGGACCCGCGAGTTCGGGTCGCGGCATTTATAAAGGCATCTGTTCGAACTACCTTGCCGGACGTCGCGGTGGCGAGACCATCCATGCGACGGTGCGCGAAACCAAGGCCGGGTTCCGGCTGCCCGACGATCCCGCCGTGCCGATCATCATGGTCGGTCCCGGCACGGGGTTGGCGCCATTCCGCGGCTTCTTGCAGGAGCGCGCCGCGTTGAAAGCCGGGGGCGCAAGCCTTGGCCCGGCGATGCTGTTTTTCGGCTGTCGCCACCCCGATCAGGATTATCTCTATGCGGACGAGTTGAAAGCCTTCGCCGACAGCGGCATCACCGAACTGCACACCGCGTTCTCGCGCGCCGCGGGTCCCAAGACCTATGTGCAGAACCTGGTCGCGGCCGAGAGCGATCGTGTCTGGAGCCTGATCGAACAGGGCGCGATCATTTACGTCTGCGGCGACGGCGGCAAGATGGAGCCGGACGTCAAGGCCGCGATTGTCGGGATCTACCGGCAGCGCAAAGGCGTCGATGCCGATGCGGCGCAGCGCTGGATCGACGATCTCGGCGCCAGGAACCGCTATGTGCTGGATGTCTGGGCGGGCGGGTGAGGCAGCCGTCGCCGCTTTCGTTCGCGCGGGCGGTGCCGATCCGGTAGGGTGGGCAAAGGCGCTCGTTCGCCGTGCCCACTATGATGCGTCCAGTGCTCGTGATGGTGGGCTCGCTTCGCTTAAGCCCACCCTACAACTCGTCTGGCGGCCTTACCTTTTCGGCAGCCGCTCGAAGCTCGGAATCCCTTCCGGGATTTGATGGAAAGCCTGCTTGTCGACGGTGAAGATCGCCATCTGCGCGCTGCCGAAGAACGCGGGATCGTCGAGCGTGCCGACCTTGAGGATCACGGCGTTCAATCCCGGCCGCCGCGTGACCAGATGCGTGCCGCATTCGGCGCAGAATTCGCGGGTGACGGCGCCTTCCAGGTCGCTGCGGGTGAATTGCTTGGGCGTTCCCTTGGTATAGGCAAAACCGTCGACCGGCATCAGCATGAACATATTGGGCGAGCCGCCCGAGATATATTGGCACTCGCGGCAATGGCATTGTGCCTTCAACATCGGTTCGCCTTCGGCGACATAGCGTACGCTGCCGCAATAACATCCGCCTTCCAGTCTCATGACATTCCCCTGTCTTTAGTGCATCGCTTTGGCTGAAGCCGCGTGGGCGTGCTTGTCGATAGCGTCGATGATCTGCGGCCACATCGGGATCGGCAAAGCGTGGCCCATGCCTTCGATCATCAGGAGTTTCGCGCCTGGTATCGAGGCGGCGGTGTCCTTGCCGCCCATCGGGTGAACCAGCGGATCGACGGTGCCGTGGATCACCAGCGTCGGCGCCTTGACGGTGTGCAGCCGCGCCTTGCGGCTGCCTGATGCGAGGATCGCGCGCAGTTGACGCCCGACGCCAGCCGGATTGAGGCCGCGCGCAAAGGTGCGTTCGGCACGGGCCTGGTCAAGCGCTTCGTCTTCCGGGAAGCTGCCGACCCGCAGGACTTTCCAGGTCTGCGTAAAACGTACAAAGAATTCATCCCTGGTCGTCGGCGGCGGCGCCATCAGGATGGCCATCGCTTCGCGGGTCGCAGGCGGAACTTTCGGGTTGCCGGTTGTCGACATGATGGAAGTGAGCGAGCGCACCCGTTGCGGATACAGAATCGCGATTTCCTGGGCGATCATGCCGCCCATCGACAAGCCGACCACATGGGCCGACCTGATGCCGAGCACCTCCATCAGGCCGATCGTATCCTCCGCCATGTCGCGCAAGCTGTAGGGCGCCTGGACCGGGATTTTCAGGAATCGCAGCTTGAGCAGTTCCACCGCGGTCAGGCGCTTGCCGCCGGCGAGGTGGCTGGATTTGCCGATATCGCGGTTGTCGAAGCGGATGACGCGAAACCCGCGCGCCGCCAGCTGCCGGCAGAAATCATCGTCCCAATGGATCATCTGGGCGCCGAGCCCCATGATCAAGATCATCGGCTCCGCGTTGGCATCGCCGAAGATCTCGTAGCAAAGGTCAATGCCGTTGGCGCGGGCGATCTGCGGCGGCTGTTGGGCTGATACATTCACCTTGGCTGTTCCCCGGATGATTTTTCCTTGACGACTCTATGACACGGTTTTTCGCGCCGCAGAAGGCTCCCTTGGCCGGCAAATCGCCGTCGTCAGGTTGACCGGCCCGTCGCAACGGTGTGGTATGGCGGAAAACGGCCGAGACCGGCGCGCTATTCCATGCGAGTGGAAAACCGGTTTCTCGGCCGCGATACGCGGAAAGTCGCGATCATGCTGGAGGACGCCGATGGCAGACAAGAGCAACGATCCCGTCGCGCTGTGGCAGAATATGATTGGCGAGATGGAGAAGGGATTCAACGCCTTCGCCAATCGGGCGATGGCGTCGCCGGAATTTTCCAAGGTCGTCAATCAGGTGGGCGGCGTCACCGCGGGCGCGCAAAAACAGCTCGGCGACCTCATGGAGAAATATCTCCTCAGCATGAACCTGCCGAGCCGGGCGCAGATGGTCAGCATGGCCGAGCGGCTGGCCTCGATTGAAGGCCAGCTGAACGAGATCAAGGCGCTGTTGCATCAGGTGCATGGCAATCCCGCCGCCCCGGGCGGCGCAGGTTCGGCTGCGCCGCGGCCGCCGCGCACCAGGCGCCCGCCGCCCGCGGGCGGAGAGCAAAAATGAACGCCAGCGCTGGCCTGAATTCGGCAGGCCTCGATCTGGCTGGCATCCCGGAGCGGATCCAGTCCGAGGTCCAGCGTGCGATCCAGCGCAGCATCAAGGGCGTCGAATATATCTCGACATCGGGCCCGTCGCTCGGTTCTACCCCCAAGGATATCCTGAGTGTCCGCGGCACCATGAATCTCTACCACTATCGGCCGGTCGCGGACGAGATCTACCGCGTGCCGATCCTGATCGTGATGGCGACCACCAACCGCGGCTACATCCTCGACATGGTGCCCGGCCAGAGCTTCATCGAGTTTCTCTTAAAGCGCGGCTACGACGT
The DNA here is from genome assembly GCF_004799445.1 of Bradyrhizobium sp. Taxonomy (GTDB): domain Bacteria; phylum Pseudomonadota; class Alphaproteobacteria; order Rhizobiales; family Xanthobacteraceae; genus Bradyrhizobium. The sequence goes on along the minus strand of NZ_SSNA01000198.1, from coordinate 47,335 downwards.
CTACATGCTGGACTGGAGCGCGCCGAAGCCGGAAGAAAAACGGCTGGGAATGGAGGACTACGTCCTCGATTTCATTCCGGATTGCGTGCGCCAGGTGCAGCGCGATTCCGGCGAGAGCGACGTCACCGTGATCGGCTATTGCTTCGGCGGCGTGCTGTCGCTGCTCTACGGCTCGATCTTCGCCGACGGGCCGATGAAGAACCTGATCTGCTTTACGACCCCTGTCGATTTCCGCGAGATGAAGCTGTTCCAGAATTTTTCCGACAGGCGATATTTCGACGTCGATCATCTGGTCGACAGCATCGGCAACGTTCCGCCGGAAATGATCCTGTCGTCCTTCGAAATGCTGCGGCCAGCCTCGCGCGCCGCGAGCCAGGTGCAGTTGTGGGAAAACATCTGGAACGACGAGTTCGTCAAATCGTACCGGATGTTCGATCGCTGGGCGACCGACACGCTGCCGCTGGCCGGCGAGTATTTCCGCACCATCACCAAGGACCTGATGTGGGACAACAAGCTTTACAACGACACCATGTCGGTCGGTGGACGGAAAGCGGATATCTCGAAGATCAAGGTTCCGATCCTGCATGCGGTGGCCGAGCATGATCACATCGTTCCCTACGACGCCGCCAAGCCGCTGATTGCGAAGATCGGCTCGGCCGACAAGGAGGAGGTGATCCTCAAGGGCGGCCACGTCAGCCTTGTCGCCGGCGCCAACGCCATCAAGCGGCTGTGGCCTAAACTCGATTCATGGCTATGCGAGAGATCGACATGAGCAGCGAAACCCGTTCCTACCCGCGCCGCGCGACCACCGACGCCGGCGAGATCCAATTCCGCCTGATGTCGCAGGCCGACGAGACCGCCGTGCTCGACTTCGCGCAAAAGCTGCCCGTGCACGATCTGCTCTTCCTGCCGCGCGATATCAGCGAGCCCAAGGTTCTGGCCGCCTGGATCAAGGAGATCGAGCGCGGCGCGATCACAAGCCTGCTCGCGGTCAGGGCGGACAGGGTGGTGGGATGCGGCACGCTGGTGCGCGATCCCCTGTCCTGGTCGCCGCATGTCGGCGAAATCCGCAACGTGGTGGCTTCCGACGTGCGTGGCCAGGGCGTCGGCCGGGTGCTGTCGCAGGAGATTTTTGCACTCGCCCTGGGTGCTGGCCTGGAAAAGCTGGTGGTGCAGATGACGGTCGATCAAACCGGCGCCATCGCGATCTTCGAGGGCCTCGGGTTCAAGGCCGAGGCGCTGCTACGCGACCATGTGAAGGACAAGGCAGGCAAAAAGCACGACATCGTCGTGCTCGGGCATAATGTGGCGCAGGTTAGGGCACAGATGGAGGCGTATGGGCTTCCGGGCGCGGTTGCGTCCTGATTAGCCGGAAATCCGCCGGTTTCCCGAGCAAACCGCCTAACAATCAGGCCGATCACGAATTAGTGATATCGCATCGCACCATTGATGTTGCATCGCACCATTAACCATGCCATATATGCCTTGCCCCGGGCCAGATCGGACGGGGTGAGCCCATAGCTCAAACCTGAGGATGGAGAAACCCCATGACCACCGAAACCAATTCCGTGCTGAACACCGTCAAGGAAGCCTTCGCGCCCGTCACCGAGGCGTTCGGCAAGCTGCAGAACCTGGAAGTTCCGGAAGCCGCCCGCGAGTTCGTGAAGAAGCAGGCGGAGACCGCCAAGGAACGCGCCGCCGACCTGCAGGCCGGCTCGGAGAAGGTAACTGCCGCGATCGAGACCGCTGTTGCCGGTTCGGTCAGCGAAGCCGCCAAGATCAGCCGCAATATCCAGGACGCAATCTATCAGGATGCCGAGGCTTTCTTCGCCGGTATCGACAAGCTGGCTTCCGCCAAGTCGCTCAACGAAGCGGTGCAGATTCAGTCCGACATGCTGCGCGCGCGCGGTGAAGTGTTGGTGTCGCGGGCGAAGGCCTCGACCGAATATCTCGGCAAGCTCGTCGCCGATGGCGCCAAGACTGCCCAGGACAACTTCACCAAGGTCTACAACAAGACCGCCTGATCGCTTCCGCGTCAGTAGCGTTAGTTCGAAGGCCCGCTCAGGCGGGCCTTCTTTTTGACCGGTATCCGCATAGATCAATGTCGCTCTGCCGTCATTGCGAGGAGCGTATGCGACGAAGCAATCCAGAGTGCGTCTGCGCGACTCTGGATTGCTTCGCTTCGCTCGCAATGACTGAAGCTGATATCGTGAGCTTAACGCGAATCTCGGTCCGCCCCGAAAGCCGCCATGACCGTTCCCGGCACATTCTCGTTTGACGCGCCCGGCGATGCCGCGCGTGCGGCCGAGTTGCGGCGGGTCAAGGCGCTGGCGACGCTAGTTCTGGCCGGTACGCTGACCCTGTTCGTGACGGCGAAACTGCTGGTGCCGCTGCACCCGGTCTTCGGCTTTGTCGCGGCCTTTGCGGAAGCCGCCACCATCGGCGGCCTGGCCGACTGGTACGCCGTGGTGGCGCTGTTCAAGAGGCCGCTGGGATTGCCGATCCCGCACACCGCGATCATCCAGGCCAATCAGCACCGCATCGCCGACAAGCTCGGCGAATTCATCGAGGTGCATTTTCTCGAAGCCGCACCGGTCGAAGCCAAGCTGCGCCAGATCGACTTCGGTTCCTTCATCGCCGACTGGCTGCGCGACCGCAAGCGCAGCGCTGATCTCGCCCGTTTCACGCTGCGGCTGCTGCCTGAGGCGGTGACGGCAACGGAAACATCCGGGCTGATGGCCTTCATCACCCGCCGCATCACCACCCAATTGCAGGGCATCGATTTCGCGCCGCTGGCCGCCGGAACGCTGCGCGCTTTCGTAGCCGAGGGCCGCCATCAGGGACTGCTCGACGACATGCTTCGCGCCGTACACCAAACCATGACGCAGCCGGAAACCATGGCGATGATCCGCGAGAAAATCCGCGGTGAACTGCCGACGCTGCTGAAACTCTACCGCACCGACAAGTTTCTGATGAACAAGATCGTCGCCTCCGCGACCGCCTTCTTCGAGGAAGTCCGCAGCGATCCCCACCATCCATTTCGCGGCGAGTTCGACCGCATGGTGTTGTCGTTCGTGGACCGGCTTTCCAGCGACAAAAGCTATGCCGATCGCATCGACGGGTTGAAGCGCGATCTCCTTGCGCGTCCCGAGCTCGGCGATCTCGCGCGCAATATCTGGTCGAATGCACGGGCCTTCATCGAGCGCAGCGCCAGCGGCGAGAGCCATGTGCTGCAGCAGCATCTTGCCGGCATGTTCGTGAAGGCGGGCGAGACGCTCGCTGCCGATTCCGAACTGCGGACCGAAATCAACCAGGGCTTTGTCGCGGTGCTGCGAAGCTTTATTGCCGACCAGAAGAGCGGCGTCTCCAGCTTCATCTCCGACCAGGTCAAGGGCTGGGACATGGGACAATTGATCTCGCTGATCGAAATCAACATCGGCCGGGATCTGCAATACATCCGCTTCAACGGATCCTTGATTGGCGGCCTTGCCGGCCTCGCGCTCTACACCGGGGAACTCCTGCTGCGATTGTTGTGACTTTTAGATCACGGCGTTGGTTTTATGGGGCGAGAGCTATTGTCCCATCGGATGGCAGGCGCTTGAATGATGGAATCGGTGTCTTAGCTTTCAACAGATTGTTGCGCTGCGGAACGAATGGCGTGAGAGCCGCGTTTCCCAAAACTGCCCAATTGGCCGGCCTTCGGCTGTGAAGAGGAAATACGATGTCCGCCACTGCCCAAACGCTGCGCCCACCGTCCAGAACCCTGATGTTTCTGGAAGGCAGGGCTATCCATGAGCTCGGCGCGTTTATCGGCGTCTTGCCGCTGCTGAGTCTCGCGCCGAAAGGCGACGGACATCCGGTGCTGGTGTTGCCCGGACTGGTGGCCTCGGACACGTCAACGCGGCCGCTGCGCAGCTTCCTGAAGAACCGCGGCTACGCGGTCAGCGGCTGGCGGCAAGGCCGCAATCTCGGCCTGCGCCACGGCGTGCAGCACGCCATGGTCGATCTGGTGCGCGAACTCAGCGACACGCATGGGCGCAGGATCAGCATGGTCGGCTGGAGCCTTGGCGGGCTCTATGCGCGGCAGCTTGCGAAGATGATGCCCGATCGCGTGCGCTCGGTGATCACGCTCGGCAGTCCGTTCGCGGGCCATCCCAAGGCCACCAACGCCTGGCGCGTCTACGAGATGGCGAGCGGCCGCAGCGCCGAGGAAGAAGACCATCGGTTCGGCGGATCGCTTTCCGAAACGCCGCCGGTGCCGACCACCGCGATCTTCAGCCGCACCGACGGCATCTGCGCCTGGCAGGGCTGCGTGGAGAAGACCTCCGCGATGTCCGAAAGCATCGAGGTCGAGAGCAGTCATTGCGGCATGGGCCATCATCCAGCCGTGGTCTACGCGGTGGCCGATCGTCTCGCCCAGCCCGAGGGCGAATGGGCGCCATTCGACCGCAGCGGCTGGCGCAGCATCGTTTACCCCGATCCCAACAGGTAGAGTCGGGCGCTACTACTGAAGGGTTTTCAGTCCGGTGGCTTTCATGCTTCGAGACGCATCGCTTTGCGATGCTCCTCAGGATGAGGTCTTCCAGACCCTCGTGGTGAGGAGCGCGGCTGTGCCGCGCGTCTCGAACCATGAGCCAGAGCAGCCGGCGTTTTTGTAATTCCGAAAAACGCGCTATGCGTTGGCAATGCCGCAGCCGCTTGCCCGCATCATCGACCAGCTCAAGCGCGAACCCTCGCGCACCGGGTCCATCGTCATCACCGTGTTCGGTGACGCCATCGTGCCGCGCGGCGGTTCGGTCTGGCTCGGCACGCTGTTGGAATTTTTCAAGGCGCTGGACATCGACAGCGGCGTGGTGCGCACCGCGATGTCGCGGCTCGCCGCCGACGGCTGGCTCGAGCGCGAGAAGGTCGGTCGCAACAGTTTTTATCGCTTGGTGAAGAAGGGCCGGCAGACCTTCGATGCCGCCACCAAACATATCTACGATCCGCAACCTTCGGATTGGACCGGGCGTTTTGAACTGCTGCTGATCGGCAACGGCGAAGATCGCGACGCCTCGCGCGAGGCGCTCAAGAATGCCGGCTTCGGCAGCCCGTTGCCCGGCGTCTGGGTCGCGCCATCGGGGGTTCCGATCCCGGAGGAAGCAGCGTCCGCGATCCGGCTCGAAGTCTCGGCCGAGGATGACAGTGGCCGCCGCCTACTCAGCGAAAGCTGGCCGCTCGATCGCACCGCGGACGCCTACCTGAAATTCATCAAGACGTTCGAGCCGCTGCGCGGCTGGATCGGCCGGCGCGCGCGGCTGTCGGACACCAATGCGTTCACGGCGCGGATTTTGCTGGTCCACTATTACCGCCGGGTGGTGCTGCGCGATCCGCTGCTGCCGGCGCTGCTATTGCCGGTGGACTGGCCGGGGCGGGCGGCCCGCCAGCTCTGCGGTGAGATCTATCGCGGCCTGTTGCCGGCCTCCGAGCAATGGCTCGACCGTAACGGATTGAACGAAACCGGCCGGTTGCCCGCCGCCGGCGCCGAGCTGGCGCGCCGTTTCGGGGAGTGACATGTTACAGAATTATATTGCATGTTGAGATTTCTGTTATATATCTAACCCGGATCATCCGGGAGGCCGGCGCATGTACACCCAGGCGCTCAATACGTCGGAAGCCGAGGAACGCAATGTTGAAGACGCCGCACGGGCGGCGCAGTTTCAGGCGCGCATCGACGATGAGCAGCGCATCGAGCCGAACGACTGGATGCCCGCGGCCTATCGCAAGACGCTGACCCGGCAGATTTCGCAACACGCGCATTCCGAAATCGTCGGCATGCTGCCGGAAGGCAACTGGATCACCCGCGCGCCGTCGCTGCGCCGCAAGGCGGCGCTGCTGGCAAAAGTGCAGGACGAATGCGGCCACGGGCTCTACCTCTACGCCGCCGCCGAGACGCTCGGCACCTCGCGCGAGGAGCTGGTCGACCAGATGCTGGCCGGCAAGGCGAAGTATTCGTCGATCTTCAATTACCCGACATTGAGCTGGGCGGACATCGGCGTGATCGGCTGGCTGGTCGACGGCGCGGCGATCATGAACCAGATTCCGCTGTGCCGCTGTTCCTACGGTCCCTATGCGCGCGCGATGATCCGCGTCTGCAAGGAAGAATCCTTCCATCAGCGGCAGGGTTACGAGATCATGGTGACGCTTTCGCGCGGCTCCGAAGAGCAGAAGGCGATGGCGCAGGATGCGCTGGATCGCTGGTGGTGGCCGGTGCTGATGATGTTTGGGCCGCCCGATCAGGCGAGCCAGCACAGCGACACCTCGACGAAATGGAAGATCAAGCGCTTCTCCAATGACGAGCTACGGCAGAAATTCGTCGATGCCACGGTGCCGCAGGCGCAATATCTGGGGCTTACGATTCCCGATCCCGGCATGAAGCAGAACCTGGCGACCGGGCATTGGGAATACAGCGCGATCGACTGGGATGAATTCAAGCAGGTGCTGGCCGGCAACGGCCCGTGCAATCGCGACCGGATGGCGGCGCGGCGCAAGGCGCATGAAGAGGGCGCCTGGGTGCGCGAGGCGGCCGCTGCCTACGCCGAAAAGCGCAGCTATCGCCAGGCCGCACAGGCTGCCGAATAAAGGAAGATCACGATGGCCACGCCGAACACGCCGCTCTGGGAAGTCTTCATTCGCAGCCGCAATGGCCTTGCGCACAAGCATGTCGGCTCGCTGCACGCCGCAGACGTCACGCTGGCGCTGCAGGCCGCGCGCGACATCTACACCCGCCGCGGCGAGGGATTGTCGATCTGGGTGGTGCCCTCGAGCGCGATCACCGCGTCCGACCCAGCCGAGAAGGGCATGATGTTCGATCCGGCGGAATCCAAGATCTACCGTCATCCGACCTTTTACGACGTGCCCGACGAAGTCGGGCATATGTGATTTTTCGTCCTCGTGGTGAGGAGGCGCGCAGCGCCGTCTCGAACCATGAGGCCCGTGGCCCATCCTTCGAGACGCGCGCAGGGCGCGCTCCTCAGGATGAGGAAGAGCAAGTGTTGAAAATGGCCGTCGCATCGATCCAGGTCTCCGAATCCCCGCTGGTGCTGTACACGCTGCGCCGCGCCGACGATGCCTTGATCCTGGGGCACCGGCTGTCGGAATGGTGCGGCCACGCGCCGATGCTGGAAGAGGACATGGCGCTCGCCAATATGGGCCTCGATCTGCTCGGTCAGGCGCGCGAACTTTACGATTACGCCGCCAAGGTCGAAGGCAACGGCAACGACGAGGACAAGTTCGCCTATTTGCGCGACGTCAGGCAGTATCGCAATCTTCTTCTGCTGGAACAGCCGAACGGCGATTTCGCCCGCACCATGGTGCGGCAGTTTTTCTACGCCGCATTCGCCGACCTCTATTGGCGCGCGATGATGAAATCGCGTGACGCGACGCTGGCGGCGATCGCGGCGAAATCCGAGAAGGAAAGCGCCTATCATGTCCGGCATTCGTCGGAGTGGATCGTCCGGCTCGGCGACGGCACCGCGGAAAGCCACGCCCGCGCACAAACGGCGATCGACGACCTCTGGGCCTTTATCGGCGAAATGTTTGAGGTCGATGACAGTGAGCGTGCCTTGATCGATGCCGGTATCGCCGTCGATCCCGCAGTCTTGCGTCCGCCATGGCTCAGACTGGTCTCCGATATCGTGAGCGAAGCGACGCTCGATCTGCCCAGAAATAACTGGATGCAGCAGGGCGGCCGCAATGGCCGGCACAGCGAGCATCTCGGGCATCTGCTCAGCGAATTGCAATCGATGCAACGGACATTCCCGGGGGCCACATGGTGATCGCCATATTCGACGACGCCGAGCTGCGGCAACGCGCCTGGGAGGTCGCAGCCAGCGTGGTCGATCCCGAGATACCGGTTCTGACGATTGCCGATCTCGGCGTGCTGCGCGAGGTCGCGATATCGGATGGCTGCGTCGACGTCACGATCACGCCGACCTATTCCGGCTGCCCCGCGATGAACATGATCACGCTGGAAGTCGAACTCGCGTTGGAGCGCGAGGGCTTTCGCAATTCGAGCGTACGGACCGTGCTGTCGCCCGCCTGGACCACCGATTGGATGAGCGAAGATGGCCGCCGCAAGCTTCGCGAGTACGGCATCGCGCCGCCGCAGGCCGCAAGCTCCCGGCGGGCGCTGTTTGGGGTGGAGCAGGTGGCCTGCCCGCAATGCGGCTCGAAGGATACCGAGGTACTTTCCGAGTTCGGTTCGACGTCCTGCAAGGCGCTGTGGCGCTGCAGAACCTGCCGCGAGCCGTTCGATTATTTCAAGTGTCACTGAAATCATCATTCAAACCGTCATTGCGAGCGAAGCGAAGCAATCCATCTCGCCCGCAAAAAAGTGAATGGATTGCTTCGTCGCTTTGCCACTCGCAGTGACGGGCAAGTAGAGAGTCCTAAGATTTAGAAATGTCCCACGCACCCCGTTTTCACCGCTTGGCCGTGAACGACCTGCGCCGCGAAACCGCTGACGCGGTGTCGGTGACCTTTGCGATCCCGAAGGCGCTTGAAGGCGATTACAGCTTTTCCCCCGGCCAATACCTGACGTTGCGAACGATGATGGACGGCGAGGAAGTGCGCCGTTCCTATTCGATCTGCTCCGGTCCCGATGATGGCGAACTACGCATCGCGGTGAAGAAGGTCGATGGCGGCGCGTTCTCGAGCTGGGCCGCCGACGAGCTACAGTGCGGCGATGAACTCGACGTCATGACGCCGACCGGCCGTTTCGGCATAGCGCCGGCGCCCGGCGAGGCGCGGGTCCATGTCGGATTCGCCGCCGGCTCCGGCATCACGCCGATCCTTTCGATCGTCAAAGGCGTGCTGGCGCGCGAGCCTGACAGCCGGTTTTTCCTGTTCTATGGCAACCGCTCGACCGGAGGCATGCTGTTTCGCGAGGCGCTTGAAGAGCTCAAGGACCGTTTCATTACCCGGCTTTCGGTGTTTCACGTCATCTCGGGTGAGGAGCAGGACATCCCGATCCTGCACGGCCGGCTCGACGGCGAGAAGGTGAGGGTGCTGTTGCGCTCGCTGGTGCCGGCGGCCAGCGTCGACCATGTCTTTATCTGCGGTCCCATTGGCATGAGCGAGGACATCGAGGCGACCTGCCGCGATATCGGCATCGCCGCCGAGCGCATCCATGTCGAGCGCTTCGTCTCCGAATTCGGCGGCAAGCCGCGTCCGAAAACCGTGATACCGGCGGGCGCGCCGCCGAAGGCGATCGCCGCGCTGATCATCGACGGCAAACGCCGCGAGGTACCGGTTGCGGAAGGCGAAGCCATTCTTGATGCGGCCTTGCGCGCAGGGCTGGACCTGCCGTTCGCCTGCAAGGGCGGCATGTGCTCGACCTGTCGCGCCAAGCTCGTCGAGGGCGCTGCGCAGATGGAAGTGAACTACTCGCTGGAGCCATGGGAACTCGAAAAGGGGTTCATCCTCACCTGCCAGGCGCGGCCGACGACCGACAGGGTGGTGGTGGACTACGACCATATCTAGCAATTGCGAGATCGTTGACACCGTGGTGGCTTCGTCTCAAGACTAAGGCACGCTTGAAGAGACCCGTTTCAAGGGGCCGATACCGAGGAGACCGCTGTGAACGTCAAGGCCACGCTATCGCCCGACGATCTCGCGCGCGCCTGCGCGGATGCGATGTGGAAGGACGACGACGCCAGCAAGGGCCTCGGCATGAAAATCGTCGAGGTCAGGCCGGGCCAGGCGACGCTGACGATGACGGTCGGGCCGCATATGGTCAACGGCCAGCGCATCGCCCATGGTGGTTTCATCTTCACCCTTGCCGATTCCGCGTTTGCCTTCGCATGCAACAGCCATAACGAGCGCGTCGTCGCGGCCGAGGGCAACATCACCTTCATCCGGCCGGGCAAGCTTGGCGATCTCCTGGTGGCGACCGCGCGCGAGCTTTCGCGCAGCGGGCGCTCCGGCATCTACGATGTGCGGGTCACCGTGGGCGACGCCGTGATCGCCGAGTTTCGCGGTCATTCCCGCAGCGTCGGCGGCACGTGGCTGCCGGAGCCGGAAACGGACGTCAGGCAAAAATAACAGCTTTCCAGGGAAACGCGCGATGGCCTTGACCAACCTTCAACCCGGATCGAGCGGCTATATCCCGGAGCTGGATGACGCCGAACGCGCCTCCCGCGACGAGATCATGGCGCTGCAGACCAGGCGCCTGGCCTGGTCGCTCGCCCATGCCTACGGCAATGTCGCACACTACAAGAAAGCCTTCGATGCGGCCGGCGTGCATCCGTCGGATTTCAAGCAGCTCTCCGATCTGGCCAGATTTCCGTTCACGGCGAAGTCGGATCTGCGCGACAACTATCCCTTCAACATGTTCGCGGTACCGCGCGAGAAATTGGTCCGGATCCACGCCTCTTCCGGCACCACCGGCAAGCCGATCGTGGTCGGATATACCAGGGCCGATATCGCGACCTGGTCGACGGTAATGGCGCGCTCGCTCCGCGCCGCGGGCGGCCGTACCGGGATGATCATCCACAACGCCTATGGTTATGGCCTGTTCACCGGGGGCCTCGGTGTGCACTACGGTGCGGAGCAGCTCGGCTGCACGGTGGTGCCGATTTCGGGGGGCATGACCGAGCGGCAGGTGCAGCTGATCAACGATTTCCGCCCCGACATCATCACGGTGACGCCGAGCTACATGCTGGCCATCCTCGACGAGTTCAGGCGCCAGGGCCTGGATCCGCGCCAATCGTCCCTGAAGATCGGTATTTTCGGCGCCGAGCCCTGGACCAACGCGATGCGCGCCGAGATCGAGGCTTCCTTTGACATGGACGCCACCGACATCTACGGCCTGTCCGAGGTGATCGGCCCGGGTGTCGCGCAAGAATGTATCGAGACCAAGGACGGCCTGCATATCTGGGAGGATCATTTCTATCCGGAGGTGATCGATCCCGAGACCGGCGCGGTGTTGCCTGACGGGCAAAGCGGCGAACTTGTTTTCACCTCGCTGACCAAGGAAGCCTTTCCGATCGTCCGCTATCGCACGCGCGATCTGACACGGCTGTTGCCCGGCACGGCGCGGCCGGGGATGCGACGGATGGAGAAGGTCACCGGGCGTTCCGACGACATGATCATCCTGCGCGGCGTCAATCTGTTCCCGACCCAGATCGAGGAAGTGCTGTTGGCCACCGACTGGTGCGGCGGCCATTTCATTCTCGAACTGACCCGCGACGGCCGCATGGACCAACTGACCATCCTCGCCGAGGCGCGCGCCGAGAGTTGGGACGGCAACGGCTTGACCGTCCATGCCGAGCAGGTCGCCCATCACATCAAGAGCACGATCGGGATCACGGCCCACGTCAAGGCGGTCGCGCCTGACACGCTGGAGCGGTCGCTCGGCAAGGCGAAGCGTGTTTACGACAGGCGGCCGAAAGGGTAACTGCTGTTCTCAGGACACCTGAGAAACGGAAATATCCATGCCGACTGCCCAACCGGAAAGCCGACCTGCCAAACTCGAGGCGCGCTGCGTGCGTTTGCTGGCGAAAGCCGAAACCGCGGCGTCGCTGGCGCCTGAAATCGAGCACCATCTGCTGTCGCGGGCGGCAAACCAGGTGCTGATCGAGGTCAAGGCGGCGGCGGTCAATCCATCCGACGTCAAGGCGGCGACCGGCCTGATGGCTTACGCGGTGTTTCCGCGCACGCCCGGCCGCGACTACGCCGGGGTCGTGATCGATGGCCCACCCGGGACGATCGGCCGCGAAGTGTTCGGCTCGTCCGGCGACCTCGGGATCCGGCGCGATGGCACTCACGCCACCCACCTTGCGGTCGAAGCCGACGCCGTGGTGGAGAAGCCGAAGAATTTGTCGTGGGAAGAGGCCGCCGGTATCGGGGTTCCCTTTGTCACGGCGATCGAAGGCTTTCACCGCGCCGGACTGCCGAAAAGGCACGACACCGTGCTGGTGATGGGCGTCAACGGCAAGGTCGGCCAGGCCGCGGTTCAGATCGCGAGCTGGCGGGGCGCGCGCGTGATCGGCGTGGTGCGCAGGAACGAACCCTACGAAGGCCATTCCAATTCGCCCGTCGAGGTCATCGACGCATCGGCGATGGACGTGGCGACGCGGGTTCGCGAGCTGACCGATGGCAAGGGCGCCGACATCGTTTTCAACACGGTCGGCGATCCCTATTTCCAGGCGGCGCACAAGTCGCTGGCCGTGCGGGGGCGGCAGATCCTGATCGCGGCGATCAAGCCGGTGGTGCAGTTCAATATTCTCGAATTTTACCGTGGCCAGCACACCTATGTCGGTATCGATACACTCGGTCTGTCGTCGACCGCGACCGGGGCCGTGCTCAGGGAACTTGGTCTCGGCTTCGTCGACGGGCATCTCAAGCCATTTCCGATTAACCCAAAAGCGATCTATCCGCTGCAGGACGCCAAGGCTGCTTTTCTCGCGGTCGCAGGTTCCTCGCGCGATCGCATTATCCTGCGGCCGACGTCATAAAGGGAAAAGCCGTTGCCTTCCGCCGCCAGCATCGTCGTCTGCGCCGGCCTGTTGATCGGCCTTGCCTATGGCGTTGTCGGGCTTTTGAGCGGGTTTTGCCTGATGAGCAGTCTGCGCGGCTGGTGGGCGGAGGGTGACAGCCGACTGATCCGAAGCTACGCCCTGGCGCTTGGCGTGGCGCTCGCGGCGACGCAGCTTTTGGCAGGCAGCGGCGTCGTCGATCTCGCCAAATCGGTTTATCTGCAACCGTCGTTCTCGGCGCCGCTGATGTTTGTCGGCGGCCTGATGTTCGGCTACGGCATGGTGCTGTCGAACGGCTGCGGCTCGCGCGCGCTGGTGCTGCTCGGCCGCGGCAATCTGCGCTCGTTTGTGGTGGTGATCGTGCTCGGCATTGCCGCGCAGATGACGCTGCGAGGACTGATCGCGCCGGCGCGGATTGTCCTGTTGCAGGCTTCATCGACAAAACCAGTGGTCCTTTCGCTGCCGGCGCTACTGTCGACGCTTGGCGGCAGCGAGACATTCGCGCGCACGCTGGTGGCGGCGGTGCTGGCCGGGGCCCTGGTCATTTTTGCCTTCGCGCATCCACCGTTCCAGCGCGCGTGGGGGCAGATCGCGGCCGGCGTCTCCGTCGGCCTGCTGGTGACCGCGGGATGGTTCGCGACCGGCTATCTCGGCGCCGACGATTTCAATCCCGCCGCGGTCACCTCGCTTACCTTCATTTCGCCGATTGCGGACACGGTGCAATACGCGATGCTGTCGACCGGACTGACGCTGAACTTCGGCATCGCGATGGTAGCCGGCGTGTTTGCCGGAAGCCTGGTGACGGCGCTCATTACGCGACGTTTCCGTCTCGAAGGTTACATTTCACCGCGTCACATGCTGCGCTCGATCGGCGGCGCGGCGCTGATGGGATCGGGCGGCGCGATGGCCCATGGCTGCTCGGTTGGGCAGGGCCTGACCGGACTTTCCACGCTGGCCTTGGCGTCGTTCGTCGCAGCCGGCGGGATTTTGTTGGGTTCGGCGGCGGGCCTGCGCGGAATGTTTCGCGTTCCGCCACTGGTATCGGCGAAAGACGCCTGAAGAAATTCAGGCCAGCTGACGCGAGGTCGCCAGCCGCATCACCTCGAGATAGCCGGGGCGTACTTCCATCCGCTTGATGAGACCCTTTTCGACCAGCAGCCGGTGCGCCTCGGGAAGGTGGTAGCACGGCAAGTACATGAACAGATGATGCTCGGCGTGGTAGTTCACCCAATAGGGGGCGATCAAGAGCCGCTCGATTGGACCGGCGAGCGTGGTGCGGGCGTGGCTGAACGGGTCTTCTCCGGTGGAGGTGCAGGCATGTTCGGCGATATTGCGGATGCGCGTTACCAGCGACAGCCAGGTCGCCATCGCCATCACCCAGACGGCCCAATACCAGATGCCGGCACCCGCCAGCCAGAACAGCGCGAACATCAACGCGTTCACGCCAAGGAAGCGGGCCATCTTGCCGGCGCCGCTCGAGACAAAACTCTCATGCGACACTTCTTCGTCGGTCTTGCCACGCCGGAACAGCGACAGGAACAGCGGCAGCCTTTGTTTTACGAAGGTCTGCCCGGTGAGGTCGCGGATGGCTTTTCGGGTGTAGCTCTCCTTGGTGATCGGAAATGGCGCCGAGAGCGAGAGGTCGGGATCCTCGGGCTGCTGGGTGAATTTGTGATGCTGCAGATGATACGACCGGTAACCGGCGAGGTCGGCGCCGACGGGCACCGCGCACAGCCATTGACCCACCCATTCATTGACCGCCCGGTTGGCGTGCAACCCGCCATGGGCGGCTTCGTGCATCAGGATCGCCAGCCCGAGTTGCCGCGTGCCGACAATCATCACCGCGATCAGCCATGTCAGGGGATTGGGCCACAGGGTGACCAGTGCGATGGCCGCAAGAATGGTGCCCCAGGCATGAGCCACCAGCCATAATCCCCGCAGCGAGCTGCGCGAGGTCAGATAGTCCCACTCCTCGGGCGAGAAAACCGTTTTGGGATCGACGCGCGCCACGACCGGCATGGGCGGCTCCAGTCTTCGTTTGAAGCGTTTTCGTTACGCGAACCGGTACCACTTGGCCCGAAAACGCTCTAAGATGAATGATACGCCCGCGCGACGGCTCGTCAATCCGCCGCGCGTGTCAGGATACGGATCTCCGAGGTCAGGGTGCGGTGCACCGGGCATTTGTCGGCGATTTCCATCAGTCTCTTGCGCTGTTCGGCATCCAGCGCGCCCTCCATGGCAATGACCATGTCGATCTGGTCGAGCATCCCGGCCCTGGTTTCACATTCGGCGCAATCTTCCGCATGGATCTTGCGGTGGCTCAATGTCACCGTGGTGCGCGCCAGCGGCAGCGACTTGCGGTCGGCGTACAGGCGCATGGTCATCGAGGTGCAGGCGCCAAGGCTGGCGAGCACGAAGTCATAGGGCCCGGGCCCGGTGTCCTCGCCGCCGGCGGGCACGGGCTCATCGGCGAGCAACCGGTGCGGCCCGATCGAAACGATCTGCTGAAACTTGCTGTTGCGGGTCTCGCGAACCACGACCTGGCGCGGCGCCTCGCCGAGATCGGCGGTTTCCTCCGATGCCGCGGAATCGAGATAGCGCGTGACCCAGGCGGCGACGACGTCGGCGACATAGGCGGCGTCCCGCCGATCGCTCAGCAAATGATCGGCGCCGGCCAGTGAAACAAAACTTTTGGGGTGCTTGGCCGCCACGAAGATGCGGGTCGCGTTATCGATGCTGACGGCGTCGTCGGTCGGCGCGTGCATGACCAACAGCGCCTTGTGCAATTTGGCGACATGCGTCATCAGCCCATGCTCGGCGATGTCGTCGAGGAATTGGTTCGTGATGGTGAACGGCCGGCCCGCCAGCGCGACCTCGGCCTTGCCATGCCTGCGAATGTCCTCGATGCGATCGGCAAAAAGCCCGGTGACGTGCGCGGGGTCGGAAGGGGCGGCAATGGTGACGACCGCCCTGGCGTCGGGAATTTGCGTGGCGGCGGCCAGGATCGCCGCGCCGCCGAGGCTGTGGCCGATCAGGATCGCAGGGGCTTGTCGGGTTTCGCGCAAGTGGTCGGCGGCATGCACCAGATCGGCAACGTTGGATGAGAAGGTGGAATTGGCGAAATCACCTTCACTGGAGCCGAGGCCGGTGAAGTCGAACCGCAGCACCGCGATGCCCTTGGCCGCCAGCGCCACCGCGATCCGCTTGGCTGCGAGCACGTCCTTGCCGCAGGTGAAGCAATGCGCGAACAGCGCGTAGGCGCGGATATCGCCCTCCGGCGTATCCAGTGCGGCGGCCAATTGCTGGCCCTCCGAACCCGTAAATTGGAAGCGTTCGGCCGGCATGGGCTGTCTCCTTGATTTGAACGCGCATTCCGCTCGAGTGAAATCGAGGCGTATGTCGGGGCCTCGTGGTTCGAGACGCACGGCGTTGCCGTGCTCCTCACCATGAGGGTCTTAGACCTCATCCTGAGGAGCATCGCATAGCGATGCGTCTCGAAGGATGAAGCCACCGAATAAAAGAAGCGATCATGTCAATCGCCGGAATAGCGCTGCTCGGTCCACGGGTCGCCGCGGTTGTGATAGCCGCGAATCTCCCAGTAGCCCGGTGCATCCTGCGCGAGGAATTCGATGCTTTGCAGCCATTTCGCGCTTTTCCAGAAATACAGATGCGGCACCACCAGCCGCACCGGGCCGCCATGTTCCTGCTCCAGCGGCATGCCTGACCAGCTGTGCGCGAGCAGAGCGTCTTCGGTGGCAAAATCGTCCAGCGCGAGGTTCGTCGTGTAACCATCATAGGAATGCAGCACGACGTGGCGGGCCTCGTCGCGCGGCTGGCAGGCATTGAGGAGATCGCGGGTTGCCAACCCCTCCCACTGGTTGTCGTAGCGCGACCAGGTGGTCACGCAGTGGATATCGGAGACGGATTTTACCTGCGGCTGCGCGGTGAAGGCTGCAAAATCCCAGAAGATCGGATGTTCAACAGCGCCGTAGACGTCGAGCCGCCAGCGCTCGCGGGAAATCTGCGGAGCCACGCCGAGATCGAGGACCGGCCAGTCCCCGGTGAGGTGCTGTCCCGGCGGCAAGCGCTGCTCCCCAGGCCGCGAAGTTTTCCCGGTGAGGAAGCGGCCCTCGCGCGCCCAGCGCTGTTTGGTGCGCGTGAGCTTGGATTCCAGCGGCTGGTCGCTCTCCTCGGTCATCGCTCATGCCATGATTGCTGGTAACGACCGGTCACTACTCGTGGCGATGCATCGCCGATTCATGCTTGGTGTCACGCATGGTCGCGTAAATGATCAGCGAGAGAAAAATCATACCGCTGAGATAATAATAGAACCAGTCCTCGTGTCCGAGCGATTTGAAATACAGTGCCACCGCGGGCGCGGTGCCACCGAACACCGACACCGTGATGGCATAGGGCAGGCCGACGCCGAGCGCGCGAACCTTGGTGGGAAACAGCTCGGCCTTCACGATGGCGTTGATCGAGGTGTAGCCGGCGACGAAGATCCAGGCCGCGCAAATCAGCAGGAACGCCATCAACGGCGACTTGGTCTCTTTCAGCGTGGTCAGGATCGGTATCGTTGCCAGGGTGCCGACCACGCCGAAAAAGATCAGCAGCGGCTTGCGGCCGATCCGGTCCGACAGCGCGCCGTAGATCGGCTGCAGCAGGGTGGCGAACACCAGCGAGCCGAAGATCACAAAGGTGGTCTGGTCGGCGGTGAGGCCGACGGACAGTTTGACGAAGGTCTGCATGTAGGTCGTGAAGGTGTAGAAGGCGGCGGTGCCGCCGGCGGTGAGGCCTACCACCAGCAACAGTTCGCGGGGATATTTCAGCAGGCCGGTGATCGAGCCGGTCGGTCTGGCAAGTTTTTTCGCTTCTTCGAACGCCTCGGTCTCGTGCAGATTGCGCCGCATCACCGCGGCGAAAATCGCAAGAAAAGCGCCGATCACGAAGGGAATCCGCCAGCCCCATTCCTGCAACTCCTGCTGCGTCAGAAACACCTTTTGCAGCAACAGCAGGACAATGATGGCGGTGAGCTGGCCGCCGATCAGGGTGACGTATTGAAAGCTCGAATAGAAGCCGCGATGCTTGGCGTCGGCGACTTCACTGAGATACGTCGCGCTGGCGCCGTATTCGCCGCCGAGGCTCAGACCTTCGATCACCCGCGCGATCGCCAGGATCGCAGGGGCGGCGATGCCGATCGAGGCATAGGTCGGCGTCACCGCGATGATCAGTGATCCAAAGCACATGCAGACCACCGACAGCGTCAGAGAAAGCCTGCGGCCGTGGCGGTCGGCGATGTAGCCGAACAGCCAGCCGCCGAGCGGCCGCATCAGGAAGGTCGCGGCGAACAGCACGGCGGCGTTGAGCTGCTGCACCACCGGATCGCTGTTGGGAAAGAAGGCCGGCGCGAAATAAAGCGCGAACGCCGTGTAGGCGTAGAAATCGTACCATTCGACAAGATTGCCGACGGAGCCGATGAAGATCGCTTTGACCCGGCGCTCCACGTCACGAATATCGAGGCGGTCGTCGGCACTCAGGCTCACAGCATGATCTATCACGTTTGGTTCCCCGGGGGTTATGAGTGAGCGTTATGGATGAAAGAACAGGGCAATGCTACCTCAGCCGGCCGTTCCGAACAGTATCGGAAGCTGCCGCGGGCCGCGTACGGTGCCCTCCGACCAGGCGACCTTGCCGGCCGGGTCGAGCCTGAAATCCGGAATGCGCTTCAGCCATTCCTCGATCGCAACCGTCATTTCCATGCGCGCGAGGTTGGAGCCGACGCAGCGGTGAATGCCGAGGCCGAAGGCGGCGTGAGGATTTTGCTGGCGGTCGATCACGACCTTGTCGGCGTCCGGAAAGACCTTGGGATCGCGGTTGGCGGCGGGAAACGACAGCAGCACCATGTTGCCGGGCTTGACCGGGCAGCCGCCGATCGCGGTTTCCTTGATGACCTCGCGCGCCATCGTCACCGGCGAATAGGCACGCAAGAACTCCTCGATCGCGGTCGGCATCAGGGCGGGTTCCGCGATCAGACGGCTGCGGTCT
Source organism: Bradyrhizobium sp. (assembly GCF_004799445.1). GTDB lineage: Bacteria > Pseudomonadota > Alphaproteobacteria > Rhizobiales > Xanthobacteraceae > Bradyrhizobium. The sequence goes on along the minus strand of NZ_SSNA01000198.1, from coordinate 28,772 downwards.
TCAGGGGTTTTTGCCAGATGCCACAGCGACGCGCCGATCGCGCTCCAGGTGGTGTCGATGCCCGCGATCAAGAGCAGCCGCAGCGAGCCCAGAACATGCGGATCCGACAGAGGCTGCCCGTTCTTGTCCCGCGCATTCATCAGTGTCGAAATCAGGTCGTCGGTTGGATGTTGCTTGCGAAGCTCGATCTGCTTGGCGAAATATCCGCTCATCTCCTGAACCGCCCGCATCAGGACGCTGTCGTCCTTGATGCCGAGTTCGAGAATTTCGTGAATCCATTTGATGAAAAGCTCGCTGTCCTGCTCCGGGATGCCGAGCATGTGGGCGATCGCGCGGACCGGAATGTGTTTGCTGTAGCGCGCCGCGGCGTCGCATCCTCCCTCGGCGATGAATTCGTCGATCAGCTCGTTACAGATCGCACGAACCCGGGGTTCCAGTTTCTTCACGGCGTCGGGCGTGAATGACGGCAACAGCAACTGTTTCGCCGGCTTGTGTTCCGGCGGATCGGACGTAATCGGCGGCGACGGGTAAGGCGGTTCTGGCCGGACGGTACGCACCACGACGCGGCGGGACGAGAAATGTTCGGTGTCGTAGGAAATCTGCTTCACCGCCTCGAAGGTGGTCGGCAGGTAGCAGCCCAGGAACCGCTCGGTGTGAACCACGGGGCTTTCCGCCCTTAGTTCGTCCCAGATCGGAAAAGGATTCTCGGTCCAGCGCGGATCGGTATGGTCGAAATCGTGAACCCAATCGGTAACGGGAGCATGATTGGACATCGGACAAATTTCCTCCTGGTTCCGTTCGCCCTGATTATTCCGCGTCAATTGGCTGACATGCCCGGGCGCGGCAGGTTATTCCTCGATCACTTCGATCGCGATTTCCGGACAATTGGCCTGGGCGAGCCATGCCTTGTCTTCAAGCTCCTTGGGGACGGAACCGTCGCCAATCTCGTGGGCATTGCCGAACTTGTCGAGTTCGAACAGTTCGGGCGCCAGCGACTTGCAGCGGGCGTGTCCCTGGCACTTGTCCTGGTCGACGTGTATTTTCAGCTTTCCGGACATTTCAGACGTTCCCTGGCAGGCGTTCCGCAGTCGTTGAGCGTATCGTCGCGGATTGGTGTTTCTCGGGCAATTATAGCGGCGCACGCGCCATTCACCAGCGTCCAAATCGTCACCTTTCCCGCGGGCGGGGTGTCAGGCTAAGGCTTAACTTGCTTGCCGGGCCTCGGATCGATCGGGGTCGTGCCGCGCAGGCCCAGAATATCCTCCAGCAGCTTCGCGCCGGCCAGGAGCTGCGCCTCGCCACGGGGCGCTGCGACCATTTGCAACCCGACCGGCAGGCCGGAAGCGGTGAACCCGCACGGCAACGACAGCGCCGGGCAGCAAACCAGCGTAATGGCGTAGACGATGCCGAGCCACTCGACGTAGTTGTCGAACTGATGCCCTGCGCACTCGGCGACATAGCGGTTCTCGACCGGAAACGGCGCCACGATGGTGGCCGGCGTCAGCAGAAGGTCATAGGTTCCGAAGAACTCCAGCGTGCGGGCGGTCATCGCGACGCGCTGCGCTTCGGCACGCTCGAGTTGCTCGACCGAGAGCTTGAGGCCTTCCTCAATGTTCCAAATCACTTCCGGCTTCAGCTGATCGCGCTTGCTGCGCAAAAGCGCGGCCTTGCTGATGGCGAAGTCGAAGGCGCGCAGCACGTGGAAACATTCATGCGCCTCGCGCAGGTCGGGATGCGCCTCTTCGACAATCGCCCCGGTCTCGGCGAACCGCAAGGCCGCTTTCCGGGTGATCGTGGCGACCTCGGGATCAACCGGGGTGATGCCGAGATCGGGCGAATAGGCGACGCGCTTGGGCCGCTGGCCGGAGCGTGCGGCCGACAGGAACGATGTTGGCAGCAGAGGCAGGGAGAGCGGATCGGCCTGATGCTCGCCGCTCATCGCGTCCAGCAGCAGCGCCAGATCCTCGACATTGCGCGCCATCGGTCCGTGCACCGTCAGATTGCGATCAATCTTGAAGGCGGGGGAATGCGCGACGCGGCCGATGCTCGGCCGCAGGCCGACGATGCCGCAGAAGCTGGCAGGGTTGCGCAGCGAGCCGCCCATGTCGGTGCCGTGGGCGAGCCATGCCATGCCGGTGGCGAGCGCGACGGCGGCGCCACCGGAGGAGCCGGCGGCGGATCGCGACAGGTCCCACGGGTTGCGCGTCGCGCCGAAGACCTCGTTGAAGGTATTGGCGCCGGCGCCGAACTCCGGCGTGTTCGATTTGGCGTAGATCACCCCGCCATTGTCTTCGAGATGTTCGACCAGAAGATCGGAGCGGGCAGCGACATTGTCCCTGTAAATAGGAGAGCCCTGCGTGGTCCTTACGCCTTCGACATTGGTGAGGTCCTTGATCGGGATCGGCATGCCCGCCAGCAGGCCGCGACCGCCGACGGGCTTCTGCATCAGCGCCCTGGCGCGGGTTCGGGCGCGATCGAAGCACTGGATCGGCAGGGCGTTCACCGGACCGTCGACCTCGGAAATCCGCCGCTCCAGCACGTCCAGCAGATCGAGCGGCGTGACTTCACCCGTCCTGAGCCTGTCGACAATCGCGCATGCCGTCGCCTGTACCAGCGCCTGATCAGCTGACATCAAGATATTCCTGTCGCTCCGCTGTCTCGATAGCGGATTGTGTAGCCCTGTAAAACATTTTACGGCAAGGTGGAAATGCGACAACCATCCGGAGATGATACATGGCTACGCCGTTCGACGCGCCCGACTGGCGCAGCTTGAATCAAGAGGACCTCGACCGTGGCCTCAACAACGGTGCAGCCGTGGCCGGAAGCGGCGACATCGTCGCCGGCTGGGACCGGCGTTCGGCGGAAATGCGTTCGGCTCATTCCGACCATCTCGACCTCCGCTATGGCCCGCGCGAGCGCAACCGCATCGACTTCTTCAAGGCGGCCGCGGGCGCGCCGACGCTGCTGTTCATCCATGGCGGCTACTGGCAGATGCGGGCCAAGGAGAATTTCGCGCTGTTTGCCGCCGGTCCGATGGCACATGGCATCAATGTCGCCTTGATCGGCTACACGCTGGCGCCGGAAGCCACGTTGGACGAGATTGTCGCCGAGATCCATGCCGGGATCGATTATCTCGCCGGCCGATTGCCCGATCTCGGCGGCGATGCCAACAGGATCGCCGTTTCCGGATGGTCCGCCGGCGGCCATCTCACGGCGACGGCGCTGTCGCACCCGCGCGTCAAAGGCGGCGTGGCGATCAGCGGCATCTACGATCTCGAGCCGATCCGACACAGCTATCTCAACGAAAAGCTCGGCCTCGATGAGGCGATGTCTCGCCGCAACTCGCCCATCATGCAGGCGGCGGGCGCGATGAAGCCGCTGGCACTGACGGTCGGCAGCGGCGAGCTGCCGCAATTGCGCAGGCAGGCCGCGGATTTTGCCGGTTATCGCGCCCAATACGGGCTGCCCGTGAGCTATGAAGAGATCCCCGGCGCCAATCACTTTACGATCATGGACGAGATGCTCTCGCCAAAAGGCCGGATCACCGGGATGATCAGGCAGATGTTCGAGCGGATGGCAGGTTAGTACGTCATTCCGGGGCGATGCGAAGCATCGAACCCGGAATCTCGAGATTCCGGGTCTGGTGCTACGCACCATCCCGGAATGACGGAGTCCTCCACTCCGCCCGCCATGACGCCGAGAGCGTGACTCGCTACCCCCATCCCGCGGCGATACCGCCATCGACCGTGAAGATCACGCCCGATGTGTAAGCGGAGCGGTCGGAGGCGAGGAATGCCATCAGGTCGCCGATCTCGCGGGCATGCGCGGGACGCCCGAGCGGCAGACCCTTCTGGAATTCCTTGTAGCGATTTTCGTCGCCGAACTGGTTCTTGGCGCGGGTCTTCAACAGCGTGACGTGGCGGTCGGTGCCGACCGGGCCGGGATTGATTCCGACCACGCGGATGTTGTCGGCGAGACTCTTGCTGCCCAGTGCCCGGGTGAACGACATCAGTGCAGCATTGCCGGTGCTGCCGCAGATGTAGTTGGCGTCGAACTTTTCGCCGGCAACGCCGATATCGTTGACGATCACCCCATGCCCGCGCGCCTTCATCTGCGCGTAGACTGCGCGGGTGATGTTGATATAGCCGAACACTTTGAGCTCCCAGGCGTGACGCCAGGTCGCCTCGTCGATCTTGTCGATCGAGCCGCCTGGAATGTCGCCGGCATTGTTGACGAGGATGTCGATATCGGAGGTATCCTTGACCAGCCGCGCGATATCCTCCGGCTTGCGCAGGTCGACGACATGGGCGGTGGCATCGATTTGATGGGCCGATCGCAGGCGTTCCGCCAACGCCTTCAGTTGATCGCCGCTGCGGGCCGCCAGGCGGAGATGACAGCCTTCCTCTGCAAAGGCTTCGGCCGCCGCGGCGCCGATGCCCTTGGATGCGCCGGTGATCAGGACGCGTTTGCCGCGCAAATGAAGATCCATGGGATTACTCGCTTGATGGGGGATATCTGAAGGGGTGGGAGAAGGGAGAATTTCAACTGTTAGGCCGCCACCGTCGAGGCGGTCAACATTGCAGTGCAGCGTTGCACCGTCCCGCGGTTTGGTCCATTGCAATCCCGTCATAAAATCGCTTTATCAGCGCCGGCCTGCGGACGAAGGAATCTCTCGATGAGCAACGAAAAAAAGCAATACCGGATCGCGGTCATTCCCGGCGACGGGATCGGCAAGGAAGTGGTGCCGGAGGGCTTGCGCGTTCTGGAGGTGGCCGCGAAAAAGCACGGAGTTGCCGTGCATTTTGATCATTTCGATTTCGCATCCTACGATTATTACGCCAAGCACGGCGAGATGATGCCTGAGGACTGGAAGGCGAAAATCGGCAAGCACGACGCGATCTATTTCGGCGCGGTCGGCTGGCCGGCAAAAATTCCCGATCACATTTCGTTGTGGGGGTCGCTGATCAAATTCCGCAGGGAATTCGACCAGTACGTCAATCTGCGCCCGGTGCGGCTGATGCCGGGGGTGCCGTCGCCGCTCGCCAACCGCAAGCCCGGCGATATCGATTTCTGGGTGGTGCGGGAAAACACCGAAGGCGAATATTCATCCGTCGGCGGGCGGATGTTCCCCGATACCGAGCGCGAATTCGTCACCCAACAGACTGTCATGACCCGGATCGGCGTCGATCGCATCCTGAAGTTTGCGTTTGAGCTGGCGCAATCGCGGCCCAAGAAGCACCTGACCTCGGCGACGAAATCCAACGGCATCTCGATCACGATGCCCTATTGGGACGAGCGTGTGGAGGCGATGGCCAAGAACTATCCTGGCGTGAAGTGGGACAAGTACCACATCGATATCCTGACCGCGAATTTCGTGCTGCATCCGGACTGGTTCGACGTCGTGGTCGGCTCCAACCTGTTCGGCGATATCCTCAGCGATCTCGGCCCGGCCTGCACCGGCACCATCGGCATCGCGCCGTCAGGCAATATCAATCCGGAAGGCCATTTTCCTTCGGTGTTCGAGCCGGTGCACGGCTCGGCGCCGGATATCGCGGGCCAGGGCATTGCCAATCCGATCGGCATGATCTGGTCCGGCGCGATGATGCTGGAACATCTCGGCCAGAAGGCCGCCGCGGCATCCATCGTCACCGCGATCGAGCGCACGCTCGGGGAACGCACGCTGCGCACGAAGGATCTCGGCGGCAACGCCGACACGACGACGTGCGGCAAGGCGGTCGCGGAGATGGTGGAGTAGGGCGCGTAAGGACGCGTCCGCTACCGAGATCGTAGATCGTAGGGTGGGCAAAAGCGAAGCGTGCCCACCATGACACAACAACTTGTTGATCGATGGTGGGCACGGCGCAGATGCGCCTCTGCCCACCCTACGCCTGCTTCGCAATCCTGCGGCAATGCTCCCATGCGGCGTGAATCAAATTCTCGCTCGCTTCCGGCGTGCGGAACGCCGAATGCGCCGACAGCGTCACGTTCGGCAGCTTGGTGAGCGGGTGATCGGCCGGCAGCGGCTCGGTGTTGAAGACATCCAGCCCGGCGTGCCGGATGTGGCCCGACTTCAAGGCTTCGATCATCGCGGCTTCGTCGACCATGGCGCCGCGCGCGGTGTTGACCAGGATGACGCCCGGCTTCATCGCCGCGATGCGTTCGCGCGAGAGAAAGCCGCGGGTGTCATCGTTGAGCAGCAGATGCAGCGAGACGACGTGGCTCTGCGCCAACAGCGCGTCGAGGGAGACGAAATCGACGCCGGCAAATTGCTTCGGCGTCCGGTTCCAGGCGATGACCCGCATGCCGCTGCCGAGCGCGATGCGCGCCACCTCCGCGGCGATGCCGCCAAAGCCGATCAGGCCCAGCGTCTTGCCGGTCAGCTGCATGCCGTCTTCGCGCAGCCAGTTGCCGGCGCGCATCTCGCGGTCCATCCGGGCGATGCCGCGCGCCGACGCCCACATCAGCGCGATGGCGCATTCGGCCACGGCGGTGTCGCCATAGCCCTTGATCAGATGGACCTCGATGCCGAGCTCGCCAAGCTGTTCCGGATTCATGTAGCTGCGCGCGCCGGTTCCTAGGAACACGACATGTTTCAGGCCGTTGCAGCGCCGCGCGACGTCGGTCGGCAGAGCGGTGTGGTCGACGATGACGATCTCGGCGCCATCGAGCAGAGCCGGGATCTGTTCGGCTTTGATATCGGCATCGCGGTTGATCCGCACGGCGGGATCGCCGGCCTTGTTCTGCCGGTCGAAAATATCCGCCAGCGATCCGTTGGCATCGACAAAAACTCCGCGCACAGAAATCTCCGTAGGCTACGATAAACCCGGGCTGGTGCCCGGCTCATTTCTTGTTTGAGCATGATCTTTTCGGAAAACCGGTCCCCACTTTTCCGGATCATGCTCTAGGAAGCGACGCCGGCGAGCGCCAGCACGGTGTGCATCAGCACGTTGGCGCCCGCCGTACAGTCGGCCTGGGTGGCGTCCTCGAGCTCGTTGTGGCTGACGCCATCCTTGCAGGGGACGAATACCATCGCGGCCGGAATCTTCGTGTTCAGATTGCAGGCGTCGTGACCGGCGCCGGAGGTGATGCGGCGGTGGGAAAAGCCGAGCGTGCTCGCGGCATTCTCGACCGCGTCGACCAGCTTCGGATCAAAATGCGTCGGCGGCTTGCGCCAGACCAGATCGACGGTAACGTCGACCTTGCGCCGGGCCGCGATCTCGGCAATCGCGGCACGCAAATCCCTGTCGAGCGCGTCCATGATCGCGGCGTCGGCGCTGCGGCAATCGACGGTGAACGCGATCTCGCCGGGAATGACATTGCGCGAGGGCTTGGCGATCACGGCCTCGCCGACGGTGCCGACGGCGTTCGGGCCGTGCCTTTTGGCGATACTCTCCATCGCCAGCACGATCTCCGACAAGGTCGCCAGCGCGTCGCGGCGCAGCGGCATCGGCGTCGAACCGGCGTGACTCTCGAAGCCGGTGATCTTGCCGTCATACCACAGCACACCCTGGCCGGAATCGACCACGCCGATGGTCTTGCCCTCGGCTTCGAGAATCGGCCCCTGTTCGATATGCAGTTCGACGAAGCTTGAAAATTTCTGCCGGCCGACCGGGCTCTCGCCGCGGTAGCCGATGCTGTCGAGCGCCTCGGCGACCGTGACGCCTTCGGCGTCCTTGCGCGACAGGATATCGTCGGTGGTGAAATCGCCGACATAGGCCGCGGAAGCCATCATCGCCGGCGCAAAGCGCGAGCCTTCCTCATTGGTCCAGTTGACGATGCAGATCGGAATTTCGGTCTCGATCCCGGCGTCGTTGAGGGTGCGAACGACCTCGAGTGCCGCCAGCGTGCCGAGCACGCCGTCGAACTTGCCGCCGGTCGGCTGGGTGTCCAGATGCGAGCCGAGCCCGACCGGTGGCTTCGACATGTCGCGGCCCTTGCGCAAGCCGAACATCGAGCCGAGCGCATCGACATGCACGTCAAGGCCCGCGGCTTCGCAGGCGTTGCGGAACCAGTCGCGGACCAGCCTGTCCTCCGGCCCGAGCGTCAGCCGGCGCACGCCGCCTTTTGCCGTGGCGCCGAATTTCGCGGTTTCGTGGATCGTATCCCAAAGCCGGGCGGAATCGATCTGCAGGTTGGATGCAATTTTGGTCATGGAGCCATTCCGGAAGCCAGGAGAAGCGTAGCCGTCAGTTTCAATGCCGCGCCTGCAGCGGCGCGTCAATAACAGCGCTGCCCTGCGCCAGCTTGGCGGCGAGTTCGGCGACGCGCTCGACCGCGACGGTGTCGGGGGAGGCAAGCCAGCTTGCCGAGAAGGTCAGCAGCGGCATTTGCAGATCAGTCGACAGCAATTGCAACCGCCCGTCGGCCATTTCGTTTTCAACGATCGCGGTCGGAATCACGGCGATGCCGAGGCCTTCGATCGCCATGTGGACGACGGTCGCCAGCGAGGCGCTGGCGTGCAGCCGGATCGGCGGCAGGTCGGGGCGGTTGAACAGCGAACGCACGATCTCGTAAGGCTGCGTCTTGCTCGGAAAGGTAATGATCGGAAACTTCGCGAGGTCATGGACCGTCAGTCTTCGCTTGCCCAGTCCGAGCGAGGGGCTGGCGAGAAAGCCCACCGGATAGTCGCACAACGCCCGGTTGCTGATGGTCGGCGCCGTCAACGGTCCGAGCAGGAACGCGAGTTCGATTTCCTGCGCCAGCAGCCGGGTCCGCAAATTCGAGGTGATGTCGACCTCGATTTCCAGCGAGAGATTCGGATAGGCGTGGTTGACGCCCTTGATCAGTTGCGAAAGCCAGGTGTGGACGATGGTCTCGGCCACGCCGAGCCGCAGCACGCCGCGCATCGCCGAACGATCGCCGACCGCCGCCAGCATTTCCGAGCGCAGGCCGATCAGCTTCTCGGCATAAACCATCATTTGCCTTCCGCTCGGCGTCGGGAGCACCATGCGCCGGTCGCGCTGCAACAGCCTGACACCGACCTCGTGCTCGAGCTGGGCGATCCGCTGCGAAATCGCAGGCTGGGTGGTGTTGAGCTTTTGGGCGGCGCCGCGGAAGCTGCCGAGGGTCACCACCCACATGAAGGTCTCAATTGCCTTGAAATCAACCATGCCCGCAAAGCTCCCAGTTCGATAAATTAAATTTATCGAACTTGATCAAAAACCAAGATTAGACATTATGGTAGCCATATGCGCGATATGCTGTCGAGCCAATTAAGGCGGAGCCGAACATGACCAGCCTGGCAAAAACCGAATGGCCGTTGGATCGCGGCATGGCTCAGCCGTCGCCGGGCGCCGACCTGCTGCCGAGCGTGGCGGCCCGGCATGCCTGCCGCGCCGGGATGGCGGCGAGCACCGCCGGCGTCGCCAACGGCTTCGTCCAGGGCAATCTCGCGATCCTGCCGGAAAAGCTCGCAGCCTCGTTTCACCGCTTCTGTCAGCTCAATCCGAAACCATGTCCCATTATTGGCATGTCCGACGTGGGCGACCCGCGCATTCCCTCGCTCGGGATCGACCTCGACATCCGCACCGACCTGCCGCGCTACCGCGTCTGGCGCGACGGCGAGGTGGTGGAGGAGCCGACCGACATCATGGCGCATTGGCGCGACGATTTGGTCGCGTTCGTGCTCGGCTGCTCGTTCTCATTCGAAGAAGCTTTGATGGATGATGACCTGCCGATCCGGCACATCGAGCGCAACGTGCGCGTGCCGATGTACCGCACCAATATCGCTTGCCAGGCGTCGGGGCCGTTCGCCGGTCCCATGGTGGTGTCGATGCGGCCGTTCAAGCCGGCGCAGGCGATCCGCGCGGTGCAGATCACCTCGCGATTTCCGTCGGTGCACGGCGCGCCGGTTCATCTCGGTCTTCCGCATTCGATCGGGATCGCGGACATCGCAAAGCCCGACTATGGCGACGCCGTACCGGTGGAGGCGGACGAGATTCCGGTGTTCTGGGCCTGCGGTGTGACGCCGCAGGCGGTGATCGCGGCGGCCAGGCTGCCATTTGCGATCACCCATGCTCCCGGCCTGATGCTGGTGACGGACTTGCGCAACAAGCAGCTTGCTGTGCTCTAATGGGCAGCTACTGCCGTACTTTGAGGCTTTACGGTTGTCTTCAACCGTTTCATCGATAGCTGCCGACACATGAGGATTTTCCAATGACCATCTCCCGCCGAAACGTTTTGCTTGGAGCTACCGCGAGCGCGGCGCTGCTGCCGATGGCGGCGCGGGCGCAAACATCCGATGTGGTGATCGGCGTGATCTATCCGCTGTCCGGGGCCAGCGCGCAGATCGGTGTCGATGCCCAGAAGTCATTTGAGACCGCCGCCGAGATCATCAACAAGAAGTACGATTTCGATCTGCCGCTGGCGCGCGGCGAGGGACTTCCGGGTCTCGGCGGCGCCAAGGTCCGTCTGGTGTTCGCCGATCACCAGGCCGATCCGCAGAAGGGCCGCGCAGAAGCCGAGCGCCTGATCACCCAGGAAAAGGTGTGCGCCATCATCGGAACCTATCAGAGCGCGGTCGCGGTCACTGTCAGCCAGATCTGCGAGCGTTATCAGATTCCGTTCATGTCGGCCGACAATTCATCGCCGAGCCTGCACCGCCGTGGCCTCAAATTCTATTTTCGCCCTGCGCCCCATGACGAGATGTTCTCGGCGGCGATGTTCGACTTCTTCGATGCCATGAAGAAGAAGGGCACCAAGATCGAAACCCTGGCGCTGTTTCACGAGGATACGATTTTCGGCACCGACTCAGGCAACGCGCAGCTCAAACTGGCCAATGAGCGCGGCTACAAGGTGGTCGCCGATATCAAATACCGCGCCAATTCGCCGTCGTTGTCGGCCGAAGTGCAGCAGATCAAGGCCGCCAGTGCCGACGTGCTGATGCCCTCGAGCTACACCACCGACGGTATCTTGCTGGTGAAGACCATGGCCGAACTCGGCTACAAGCCCAACGCCATCGTCGCGCAGGACGCCGGCTTCTCCGAAAAAGCCCTGTACGACGCGGTCGGCGACAAGCTCGAAGCGGTGATCTCGCGCGGCAGCTTCTCGCTCGATCTCGCCGCCAAGCGGCCGATGGTCGGCACCATCAACGCCATGTTCAAGGAAAAGTCGGGCAAGGACCTCAACGACTTCTCCTCGCGCCAGTTCATGGCGCTGATCGTGATGTCAGAAGCCATCAATCGCGCCAAATCCGTCGACGGCGACAAGATTCGCGAGGCGCTGGTTGCCACCGACATTCCGGGCGCGCAGACCATCATGCCGTGGAAGCGCGTGAAGTTCGACGACATGGGCCAGAACAACGATGCCGATCCGGTGTTGCTGCAATATGTCGGCGGCAAGTTCGTCACCATCTTCCCGCCGCAAGCCGCCGTCGCCGAAGCCGTCTGGCCGATGAAGTAACGGGGTAGCTTTTGGAGGCTCACCCCAAGCACGGTGTCGTCCCTGCGAACGCAGGGACCCATACGCCGAGGAGTATCGGTTTTATCGTGGTCTCTCGTCCTTCTTCCAATTGCAATTCCGGTGGTTATGGGTCCCTGCGTTCGCAGGGACGACGTATCACGACGGGGGTGCGTCCGTGACAGCCGAAACCATCATCCAGAGTCTCGCCAGCGGCCTGTTGATGGGGCTGCTCTACGGCCTGATCGCCGTTGGACTGGCGCTGATCTTCGGCCTGATGGACGTGGTGAATTTCGCCCACGGCGAATTCCTCATGATAGCGATGTACGCGACCTTCTTCCTGTTTGCGTTCTTTGCGATCGATCCGTTGCTGGCAGCGCCGCTGGTCGCCGCCGCGCTGTTCGTATTCGGCGCGGTGGTTTACCTCCTGGTTGTACGCTTTGCGGTCAGGGCGAAAGCCAATGCCGGGATGGTGCAGATCTTTTCGACCTTCGGGTTGGCTATCGTCATGCGCGGGCTGGCGCAATTCTTCTTCACGCCCGATTATCGCAGCGTCACGCATTCATGGCTTGGCGGCAAGACCATCTCGATCGGCGGCATCTTCCTCCCCGTACCGCAATTGTTCGGCGCGCTGGTGTCGATTGCAGCGTTCGGCGCGCTGTATTTCTTCATCAACCGCACCGATTTCGGCCGCGCCCTTGAGGCGACCCGCGAGGATGCCGGCGCGGTGGCGCTGGTCGGCATCGACAAGAACAGGGTGTTCGCGCTGGGCTGGGGCCTCGGCGCGGCGCTGGTGGGCCTGGCCGGCGCCATCATGGCGATGTTCTTCTACATCTATCCCGATGTCGGCGCGTCGTTCGCGCTGGTCGCCTATGTCACGGTGGCGCTCGGCGGCTTCGGCAGCGTGTTCGGCGCCTTTGCCGGCGGCATCATCGTCGGCCTGGTCGAGGCGACGACGGCCCTGATGCTGCCGCCCTCGCTGAAATCGGTCGGCATCTACGCGGTCTATTTGCTGGTGGTCTTTGTCCGGCCGCGCGGCCTGTTCGGGTCGATCTGATGGATACGAGCTTTGCCCAGCGCCGTCGCCGCGATTTGATCGTCGCCGGCTGTCTTGCGGCGATCGCGGCCCTGGTGCCGCTGTTCGTGAAAGACGTCTATGTCCAGAACATTATGGTGCTGACGCTGATGTATGCGGCGCTGTCGCAGAGCTGGAATATCCTGAGTGGCTATTGCGGGCAGATCTCGCTCGGCCATGCGTTGTATTTCGGGCTCGGCGCCTACACCACAGCGCTTCTGTTCACCAAATTCGGCGTGCTGCCGTGGTTCGGCATGATCGGCGGCGGCCTGATATCGGCCGTCATCGCCATGGCGCTCGGTTATCCCTGCTTCCGGCTGCGCGGGCACTATTTCGTCATCGCCACCATCGTCATCGCCGAGACCGCGCTGTTGCTGTTCCAGAACTGGGATTGGGCGGGTGCCGCGCTCGGCATCGATATTCCCGTGCGCGGCGATAGCTGGCTCAAGTTTCAGTTCACGCGCAGCAAGCTGCCCTATTTCTATTTCGCGCTGGGGCTCGCCTGCGTCGCCTGGCTCGTGACGTGGTGGCTGGAGGATTCCAAGTGGGGCTACTGGTGGCGCGCCGTGAAGGACAATCCCGACGCCGCCGAAAGCCTCGGCGTCGTCGTGTTCAATTCCAAGATGGGGGCCGCGGCGGTTTCGGCCTTCCTCACCGCGGTCGGCGGCAGTTTTTACGCGCAGTTCGTCTCCTACATCGATCCCGAAAGCGTCATGGGCTTCCAGTTTTCGCTGCTGATGGCGCTGCCCGCGGTGCTTGGCGGCATCGGTACGTTGTGGGGGCCGGTGCTGGGCGCCGTCATCCTGATCCCGCTCACCGAACTCACGCGCTCCTTTATCGGCGGCTCCGGCCGCGGCGTCGACCTGATCGTCTACGGCACGCTGATCGTGCTGATCTCGCTGGCGCGCCCGCAAGGCCTGGTCGGGCTGTTCTCGGGCCGGCGCAAGGAAGCGGTCCGATGACGGCGCTGCTGGAAACACGCGGCGTCTGGCAGCGTTTCGGCGGCCTGATCGCCAACAGCGACGTCTCGATTTCGGTCGGACGCGGCGAGATCGTCGGCCTGATCGGCCCCAACGGCGCCGGCAAGTCGACCTTGTTCAATCTGATTGCGGGCGTGCTGCCACCGACGCAAGGGTCGATCCTGTTCGACGGCGAGGACGTCACCGCGCTGCCGGCGGCGCAGCGCTGCGAGCGCGGCATCGCGCGCACCTTCCAGGTCGTCAAAAGCTTCGAGACCATGACGGTGATCGACAACGTCATCGTCGGCGCACTGATCCGCACCACCATCATGCGCGAGGCCCGCCGCAAGGCGCACGACGTGCTTGAATTCTGCGGGCTTGCCGGCCGCGCCGACGTGCTGGCGAGCCAATTGATCCCGTCGGAGAAACGTCGCCTCGAAGTCGCCCGTGCGCTCGCCACCGAGCCGAAACTGCTGTTGCTCGATGAGGTGCTCACGGGGCTGACGCCGATCGAGGCGCAGACCGGCGTCGAGCTGGTGCGAAAGGTGCGCGCCACCGGAGTGACGGTGTTGATGGTCGAGCACGTCATGGAGATCGTGATGCCGCTGGTCGATCGCGCCATCGTGCTCGATCTCGGCAAGGTGCTGGTCGAGGGCAAGCCGGCCGACGTGGTTCGGGATCCGAAAGTCATCAGTGCCTATCTTGGGGATCGTCATGCTGTCAGTGCATGAAGTCACCACCGCCTATCAGGGGCTGGTGGCGATCTCTTCGGTGTCGATCGAGGTCGCCAGGGGCGAGATCGTCTGCGTCGCGGGCGCCAATGGCGCCGGCAAGTCGACGCTGCTGAAATCCATCGCCGGCGCCGAGCGGCCGCGTTCGGGCACCGTCACCTTCGACGGCACCCGCATCGACGGCATGGCGCAGCACATGGTGACCGCGCGCGGCATCGCCTATGTGCCGGAAAACCGCCGGCTGTTTCCGCGCCTTTCAGTGCGCGACAATTTGCGGCTCGGTAGCTACCTCTACCGCCGAGAGAGCAATCGCGAGGAGCCGCTGGCGCTGGTGTTCGAGCTGTTTCCGCGGCTCTCCGAGCGGCTCGACCAGCGCGCCGAAACGTTGTCCGGCGGCGAGCAGCAGATGCTGGCGATCGGGCGCGCGCTGATGACAAGGCCGCGGCTCTTGATGCTCGACGAGCCGTCGCAGGGCATCATGCCGAAGCTCGTCGACGAGATATTTCAGGCGGTCAAGCGCATCCGCGACGCCGGCATGACCGTGCTGATCGTCGAGCAGCGCATCGCCGAATGCCTTGATATCGCCGATCGCGCCTACATCCTGCAGACCGGGCGCTTGCAGATGCAGGGCACCGCCGATGAGATCAAGGGCAATCCCGATGTGCGCAAGGCGTATCTGGGACTGTAGCTTCAGCAGCAACGTTCGTCATTGTGAGGAGCGAAGCGACGAAGCAATCCATACTTTCTTGCTGTGGTGGGCCGTGGATTGCTTCGCTGCGCTCGCAATGACGGAGGAGGCTTTGGATGGGCGCCCTCAATCGTCCGCGTGCTCCGGCAGCACCAACCCAAACACCTTCACCAAATCCTCAACCTGCGCCGGCGTCAGGTATCGCGGATTGAGCCCGCGCAGCAGCAGATAGAGTTTTGCGGTCTCTTCCAGTTCCTCGATCGCGAACACCGCGGCTTCCAGCGTGTCGCCCGAGACCACCGGGCCGTGATTGGCGAGCAACACGGAGGAATATTTGCCGGCCAGGCCCCTGATCGCGTCGGCCACATCGGGATCGCCCGGCCGATAATACGGCACCAGCGCGGTCGCGCCGCATTTCATCAAATAGTAGGCGGTCATCGGCGGCAGCGCCGCGCGCGGGTCGATCTCCGGCAGCATCGAGAGCGCCACCGAATGGGTCGAATGCAGATGCACCACCGCGCGGGCGGCGTTGCGGGTCTGGTACAGCGCGGAATGCAGCGGCACTTCCTTGGTCGGGGCATCACCGGACACGAGCCGGCCGCCGGCATCCAGCCGAGACAGCCGCGCCGGATCGAGGAAACCGAGCGAGGCATTGGTCGGCGTGACCAGCCAGCCGCCATCGTCGAGCTTTGCGGAAATGTTGCCCGAGGAACCCGGCGTCAGCCCGCGCTCGAACAAGGAACGGGCCAGGCGGCAGATTTCCTCGCGGTTCTTTGTTTCGCTCATGGCGGTATCCTTCTTCCGCCTTGTCTCACGCTTTGGCAGCGCGGCCAAGCCGTGTTACCCAAGAGCCAAAGCCGCCGTTTAAATCCCGGCTTGTGAGGAACTCTCTTAGGGAAACGCCGCATGTCTCAATCCGCATCGCCAAAACCGCACGTCGCCGTCATTGGGCTGGGCTCGATGGGCTTTGGCATGGCGACCTCGCTGCGGCGTGCCGGATTTGCCGTCACCGGCTGCGACGTCTCGGCCGATGCGGTGAAGCGGTTCATCTCCGACGGCGGCGCGGGCGCCAGGACGCCGGCGGAGGCCGCAAAGGGCGCCGACATCGTCGTCAGCGTGGTCGTCAACGCCGCCCAGACCGAGACCATTCTGTTCGGCAAGGATGGGGTTGCCGAAACGCTGCCAAAGGACGCGGTGTTCGTCTCGTCGGCGACCATGGACCCTGATGTGGCGCGGCGGCTCGCCAAACAATTGGAGGCCACCGGCCGGCATTATCTCGACGCGCCGATCTCCGGCGGCGCGCAGCGCGCGGCGCAGGGCGAACTAACCGTCCTCGCCTCCGGCAGCGCCGCCGCGTTCGCCAAAGCGCGGCCGGCGCTCGATGCGATGGCGGCAAAACTCTATGAACTCGGCGATGCCGCGGGCCAGGGTGCCGCGTTCAAGATGATCAACCAGCTGCTCGCGGGCGTGCATATCGCGGCCGCCTCCGAGGCCATCACCTTTGCCGCCAAGCAGGGGCTCGATATCCGGAAAGTCTATGAAGTGATCACGGCGTCGGCCGGTAATTCCTGGATGTTCGAGAACCGCGTGCCGCACGTGCTCGATGGTGATTACACCCCGCGCAGCGCGGTGGAAATTTTTGTAAAGGACCTCGGCATCATCCAGGACATGGCGCGCACGGCAAAATTTCCGGTGCCGGTGGCCGCCGCAGCACTTCAGATGTTTCTGATGACGGCAGCCTCCGGCATGGGGCGCGATGACGATGCTTCAGTCGCGCGGATGTATGCCCGCGTCACCGGCACGCATCTGCCCGGCGAGCCGAAATAGCCATAAACGAAAAAGAGGACAGCCGATGCCCCGTTTCGCCGCCAATCTCACCATGATGTTCAATGAGGTCCCCTTCCTCGACCGTTTTGAGGCAGCGGCGAAGGCGGGCTTCACCGCGGTCGAGTTTCTGTTTCCCTACGCGCATCCGGCCGAGGAGATCGGCAAGCGGCTGCGCGCCAACGGCCTGACGCAGGCGCTGTTCAACCTGCCGCCCGGCAATTGGGACGCCGGCGAAAAGGGTTTTGCGGCGCTGCCTGACCGTTTCGCCGACCTGCAGCAAAGCCTGCGCACCGCGCTGCCTTATGCGCAGGCGACCGGCGTCAAGCGTGTCCACCTGATGGCGGGAATGGCGAATCGAAGCGATCGAAAGGCGGTCGAGGCATTCTACAAATCGGTGGCATGGGCGACCGAGTTTTTTGCGCCGCACGGCCTCGATGTTGTGATCGAGCCGATCAATCCGCGCAACGTGCCCGGGTATTTTCTCAACGATTTCCTGTTCGCGCGCGATCTGATCGAAGAATTGAAAATTCCGAACCTGAAGCTGCAGTTCGACATCTATCATTGCCAGATCATCCACGGCGACGTCACCATGCGGCTGCGCGAGATGATGCCGATCATCGGCCACATCCAGATCGCCAGCATTCCCTCGCGTCACGAGCCCGACGGCGAGGAGTTGAATTATCCGTTTGTCTTTGCCGAGCTCGACCGGCTCGGCTATGGCGGCTTCGTCGGCTGCGAATATAACCCGCGGGGCGAGACCACCGATGGCCTTGGCTGGTTCAAGCCCTATGCCGGAGCAGAACCGTGACGCTGGCGCTGGGCTGCATCGCCGACGACTACACCGGCGCCTCCGATCTCGCCAACACGCTGACGCGCTGCGGCCTGCGCACGGTGCAGACGATCGGCGTTCCCGCCGATCAACTCACGCTGCCTGAGGTCGATGCCGTGGTGGTATCGCTGAAAAGCCGCTCGATCGAGTCAAGTCTGGCGGTGGCGCGCTCGCGTGCCGCGGACAAATGGCTGCGCGGGCACGGCGCTGATCATGTGCTGTTCAAGATCTGCTCGACCTTCGATTCCACCGACGCCGGCAATATCGGTCCCGTGATGGACGCGTTGCGCGCCGATTGCGGCGAGACAGTCGTGCTGGTGACGCCGGCATTCCCCGAAACCGGCCGCACCGTCTACCAGGGCAATCTGTTCGTAGGTTCAGTGCCGCTGAACGAAAGCCCTCTGAAGGATCACCCGCTCAATCCGATGCATGATTCGAATCTGGTGCGGGTGCTGGCGCGCCAGAGCAAGACCAGGATCGGTCTGGTCGATCTCGCCGCGATCGCGCGCGGGAGCCCTGCCGTCCGCGCGCGTCTGGCCGAGCTGTCCGGCAAAGGCTTCGGCGCCGCGATTGCGGACGCCGTGTTCGAACGCGATCTGGAGACGATCGGAGAAGTCGCGCTGGACCATCGGTTGTCGGTCGGCGCGTCCGGGTTCGGGCTTGGTCTCGCCCGCGCGCTGGTCGCCTCGGGTCGAGTAAAACCCGGCGGCTCGAACGCAGTTTCGGGCGCCCCGGTCGGCGGGCCGGCGGCCTGCCTTGCCGGGAGCTGTTCGCAGGCAACCCTGCAGCAGATTGCAAGCGCCGAACAGGTCATGCCGGTGCTGCATCTCGATCCCGACCGGGTGGTCAGCGGCAGCGGCGAAGCACAACGTGCGCTGGCCTGGGCCAAAGAGAGGCTCAAGGAAGGCCCGATTCTGATCGCCTCCAGTTCGACGCCGGATCAGGTCGCGGCCCTGCAGGCACGCCATGGCCGCGATGCGGCCGGGCACGCCATCGAGCAGGCGATGGCCGAGACCGCCGAAGGCCTGGTGCAATGGGGCGTGCGGCGACTGGTGGTCGCGGGCGGCGAGACCTCGGGTGCGGTGGTGGATCGCCTGGGAATTCCGGGCTTTCTGGTCGGCGCGGAAATCGCCGCAGGGGTGCCGGTGTTGCGCGCGGTCGGCGCGAAGAATGGCGAGATGCTGCTTGCCCTAAAATCGGGCAATTTCGGCGGTCCGGAGTTCTTCTCCGACGCGCTCAAGCTGATGCGCTGACGAGCTCCCGGCCACCTCAATCTGCCGCCGTCTTTACGCATTATTACGAAAAATTGAATTAGAAAAGGTGTGGCCCGTTCGGGCTTTGATTCCGCTTGAGAAGAGATTCAGACCATGCTCGCCAACCTCTCCATCCGCGCCAAGATTACCGCCGTCGTCGCCTTCCTGCTGGTTGCAATGACGGGCATGGGGCTGCTGGCAGTACGGAATATGCGGGCGATCGACGCCAGCACCTTGGACATCACCACAAACTGGCTGCCGAGTGTCCGCGTGCTCGGCGATCTGCGCGCCGGCGTCATCACCTATCGCAACGTGATCCGGGAGCACATGCTGTCGGAGACGGCCGAGGAAAAGGAAGCGACGGAAAAGGTTCTGGCCGGGGTCATTGAGGCCAACGCCAAGGTCCGCCAGAGCTATGAGCGGATGATCACCTCGCCGGAAGAACGTGCGCTTTACAACGATTGGGTCAAGCTGTGGGAACGCTACAAGAAGGGCACCGAAGAGGTCATGGCGTTGTCGCGCAAGAGCGTCGGCAAGGCTCCCCACGAGGCGCATGAATTGAATTCCAAGACGGTGAACAAGATCGGGATCGAGGCGGACGACGTCCTGAAAAAGAGCATCGAACTCAACAACGCCGGCGCCGACAAGGCTGGCAGGGACGCCGCCGACAACTACGCCTTCGCCTTCTGGGTGGTTATCGTCATAACCGGTATCGCCACCATCGTCGGAATTGCGGTCGGCGTTTATCTGGTTCGCGATGTCTCGCGCGGCATCGCCTCGATCGTGGCGCCGATGCAGGCGTTGGGCCGTGGGGAACTCGCCGCGGAGGTTCCGCATCAGGGCGAGAAAACCGAGATCGGCTCGATGGCGGACTCGCTGCAGGTGTTCAAGGAAGCCCTGATTGCCAAGAAAGCCGCCGATGAGGCTGCGGCGCGTGAGGCGGAAGCCAAGATCGAGCGCGGCCGCCGGGTGGACAACATCACGCGCGAATTCGAAGCCATGATCGGCGAGATCGTCGATACCGTATCTTCTGCCTCGGCGCAGCTTGAGTCCTCCGCCGGCACGCTGACGGCCACCGCCGAGCGTTCAAGGGAATTGACCACGGTGGTCGCGGCGGCTTCGGAGGAAGCTTCCGCCAACGTGCAGTCGGTGGCCTCGGCCACGGAAGAAATGGCGTCATCCGTCAACGAGATCAGCCGCCAGGTCCAGGAATCGGCGCGGATGGCCGGCGGGGCCGTCAGTGAGGCGCGCAGAACCAACGACCGCGTCAGCGAGTTGTCGAAGGCGGCGGCCCGTATCGGCGATGTGGTCGAACTGATCAACACCATCGCCGGGCAGACCAATTTGCTGGCGCTCAACGCCACCATCGAGGCGGCGCGCGCCGGCGAAGCCGGCCGCGGCTTTGCGGTCGTGGCATCGGAAGTGAAGGCGCTGGCCGAGCAGACCGCGAAGGCGACCGGCGAGATCGGCCAGCAGATCAGCGGCATTCAGGCGGCGACGCAGGAGTCGGTGAGCGCCATCAAGGGAATCAGCGGCACCATCGAAAAGCTGTCCGAGATTTCCTCGGCCATCGCTGCCGCGGTGGAAGAGCAGGGCGCGGCGACCCAGGAGATTTCCCGCAACGTCCAGCAGGCCGCCCAGGGCACCCTGCAGGTCTCGTCCAACATTACCGACGTTCAGCGCGGCGCCAACGAGACCGGCTCGGCCTCCTCGCAGGTTCTCTCGGCGGCGCAGTCGCTGTCCGGCGACTCCAACCGCCTCAAGCTCGAGGTCAGCAAGTTCCTCAGCTCGGTCAGAGCGGCTTGAAGCAAGCAGCCGCCGGCGCTCGGGTTGACGCACTCTCCGCGAAGCCCGAGCGGGACCTGGAGACCGTCGGCAAGGTCGCGCTTTATGGCTGTTGGCGCGTCCGGGTTGGGGCTGGCCCGCGCCATGATGGCCTCAGGCCCCTCATTCGGGGGTTGTTTAACCCGTAAATCTACGGAGCGAACAATTAACGCAATATGAATCCGCACGGGCTACGATTCCGCTGAGAATTCGGCTGAACAACCGTCAGATTGCGGAGATTGAGGATGTCGTTTGCAATGCCATTTCAGCTCCGAATGACCATCGGCCGAAAGATCTATGCCCTCATCGGTCTCGGCTTCCTGGGGCTGCTGGGAGTTGCCATTCTCGACTCGCGTGAGCTGGCTCAGAGCCTCAAACAGCAGAAACAGATCGAGCTTCAGCATCTTGGTGAACTAGCCCTCGGTATTGTCAAGGAAGAGCATGCGCTGGCGCAGAAAGGCGATGTTGCCGTCGCCGACGCGCAGAAGCAGGCGCTGGCACGGGTCGCGATGCTCCGATATGGCAACAACGAATATTTCGTCATTCAGGACATGCTGCCCCGCGTTCTGATGCATCCGACCTCGGCGAAGCTTGTCGGCCAGGACATGAGGGATGTGAAGGACCCGGCGGGCAAGCTGTTCGCGGTCGAGATGACAGACTTGGTGAAGCTGAAGGGCAGCGGATTTATCGACTACGTCTGGCCGAGGGCGGGATCCGACAAGCCGCAGCCGAAGCTCTCCTATATCGTCGGGTTTGCGCCCTGGGGCTGGACCATCATGACCGGCATCTATGTCGATGACCTGGACGCGCAGGCATGGGCCTCTGCCCAGCAATCCCTGATCGCGGCCGGGCTGATCCTGCTGTTGACGCTCGCGGTGTCGATGCTGGTCGCTCGCGGCATTACCGGGTCGCTGCGGCGCATGACGGGTGCGATGAAGGACCTCGCCGGCGGCAAGCTCGATGTCGAAGTGCCTGGCATCGGCCGGCGCGACGAGGTTGGCGAGATGGCTGAGGCCGTCGAAGTCTTCAAGAGTGACGCAGCCGCACGCCTCGGCCTGGAGGCAGAGCAGAAGGAAGCGGAGACCCGCGCCGTGGCGCGGCGCAAGGCGGATATGCATAAGTTGGCCGACGATTTTGAGGGCGCGGTCGGCGAGATCATCGAGACGGTGTCTTCTGCCTCGACCGAACTTGAGGCCTCCGCCGCAACGCTCAGCTCGACCGCAGAGCGCGGCGAGGAACTCGCGACCATGGTTGCAGCAGCGTCCGAGGAAGCCTCCACCAATGTGCAGTCGGTGGCGTCGGCGACCGAGGAGATGGCTTCATCCGTCAACGAGATCAGCCGGCAGGTGCAGGAATCGGCCCGGATGGCCAACGAGGCGGTCGACCAGGCGCGCCAGACCAACGATCGCGTCGGCGAGTTGTCGAAGGCGGCAGCCCGGATCGGCGACGTGGTCGAACTGATCAACACCATCGCCGGACAGACCAATCTGCTGGCGCTCAACGCGACCATCGAGGCGGCACGGGCCGGCGAGGCCGGCCGCGGTTTCGCGGTGGTGGCATCGGAGGTGAAGGCACTGGCCGAGCAGACCGCGAAGGCCACCGGCGAGATCGGCCAGCAGATCAGCGGCATCCAGGCTGCGACCCACGAGTCGGTCGGTGCGATCAGGGAGATCAGCGGCACCATCGAAAAGCTGTCGGAGATTTCATCGACCATCGCGGCTGCGGTGGAGGAACAGGGTGCAGCGACCCAGGAGATTTCCCGCAACGTGCAGCAGGCCGCTCTGGGCACCCAGCAGGTCTCATCCCACATCTCCGACGTGCAGCACGGCGCCGGCGAGACTGGCTCGGCTTCGTCGCAGGTGCTGTCGGCGGCGCAGTCGCTGGCCGGCGAGAGCAACCGCCTCAAGCTCGAAGTCGGCAAGTTCCTCGGCTCGATCAGGGCGGCTTGAGGGCGCGCAAGCGGACTCGGCGCGACCCTGAATGGCCATCTCGCCCGAACGATCGGAACGGCACGCTGATTAAATTCAATTTAACCGAGGCCGCGGAAATGCTCGTCAGCAACCTCAGGACAGCGCGCCGCATAATCAAACAGCCCGATATTTGGGCTCCAAGTGGCTGCCAGGAAGGCATCGCGGTCTGGTATCGCGGAAGTGAAGAGGGCTGCGGCCTGTGGCGTTGGCCATTTGGCCATAATTCGGGTAAATCGGCGCGAGCAATCCCTCTTTTTCCGCGAGATTGATTCAGGAATGCCCGCTCCATGACTGCACTGGTCCGTATTGCCCTGAGCCGGCCGTACACATTCGTCGTGCTAGCGCTGCTTCTCCTGATCATCGGCCCGCTCGCCGCGCTGCGAACGCCGACCGACATCTTTCCGGATATTCGCATCCCGGTGATCGGGGTGGTCTGGCAATACACCGGGCTGCCGCCGGATCAGATGGCCGGCCGCATCATTACCCAGTACCAGCGAATCCTGACGACGACCGTCAACGATATCGAGCACATCACCGCGAATTCCTATAACGGCATCGGCATCGTCAAGATATTCTTTCAGCCGAACGCCGACATCCGCACCGCCAACGCGCAGGTCACCGCGGTCTCGCAGACGATCATCAAGCAGATGCCGCCCGGGGCGACGCCGCCGCTGATTCTCAACTACAGCGCCTCTACCGTTCCGATCATCCAGCTGGCGCTGTCGGGAGAAGGCCTCACCGAGCAGATTCTTGCCGATATCGCCATCAATCAGCTGCGCACGCCATTGGTCACCGTGCCCGGCGCGGCGATCCCGTATCCCTATGGCGGCAAGCAGCGTCAGATCCAGATCGACGTCAATCCGGCGGCGTTGCAGTCGCTGGGGCTTTCGGGTCAGGACGTCGCCAACGCGCTTGCGGCACAGAACCTGATCCAACCGGCGGGCACCTCGAAGATCGGCGGCTTCGAATACGTCATTCAGGTCAACAACTCGCCGCTGAAGGTCAACGAACTCGGCGATCTCCCGATCAAGGTTGTCAATGGCGCCACGGTCTATATCCGGGACGTCGCCACCGTGCGCGACGGCAATCCGCCGCAAACCAACATCGTGCATGTCAACGGCAATCGTTCCGTCCTGATGATGGTGCTGAAGTCGGGTTACATTTCGACGCTCGACATCATCGCCGGCATCAAGAAGAAGGTCGTCGACATCAAGGACTCGCTTCCGGAGACCCTGAAGGTGGGTTTTGTCGGCGACCAGGGGGTGTTCGTCGCGGCCTCCATCGCCGGCGTGGTGCGCGAAGGCGTGATCGCGGCCCTGCTCACCAGCGTGATGATTCTCCTGTTCCTGGGTAGCTGGCGTTCGACCATCATCATCGCGACGTCGATTCCGCTGGCCGTGTTCGGCTCCATCATTATGCTGGCGGCGTTCGGCGAAACCCTCAACATCATGACGCTCGGCGGGCTGGCGCTGGCGGTTGGTATTCTCGTCGACGAAGCCACGGTGACGATCGAGAACATCAACTGGCATCTGGAGCAGGGCAAGGACGTCCGCCCGGCGATCCTGGACGGTGCGCAGCAGATCGTGGTGCCGGCCTTCGTGTCGCTGCTCTGCATCTGCATCGTGTTCGTGCCGATGTTCTTCCTGCAAGGCATTCCGCGCTTCCTGTTCGTGCCGATGGCGGAAGCGGTGATCTTCGCGATGATCTGGTCGTTTATCCTGTCGCGAACGCTGGTGCCGACGATGGCGATGTATCTGTTGCAGCCGCATCGGCACCATGAGGAAGGCGCGCCGCTGCCGCGCTCGCGCAATCCGCTGGTCTGGTTTCAACGTGGCTTCGAGGCCGGATTCGAGCGCTTTCGTAGCGGCTACCGCGACCTGTTGACGCTTGCGCTGCGTCACCGCCCGACTTTTGTGATCGGTTTTCTCGGCTTCGTCGCAGCCTCATTCCTGATGGTGCCGTATCTCGGGCAGAATTTCTTCCCCTCGGTCGATGCCGGCCAGATCCTGATGCATGTGCGCACCCAGATCGGCACCCGCCTGGAGGAAAGCGCCAATCAGTTTGCCGACATCCAGAAGGCGATCCGCAAGATTATCCCGCCGGATCAGATCGAGACGATGGCCGATAACATAGGCATGCCGATCTCTGGCATCAACATGACGTATAACAATACTGGCGTGATCGGACCGCAGGATGGCGATATCCAGATCAAGCTGAAGGAGGACCATCCTCCGACGGAAAACTACGTGAAGGCATTGCGCGAGCAGCTCCCGCGCCTCTTCCCTGGAATGACTTTTGCTTTTCTTCCGGCCGATATCGTCAACCAGATCCTGAACTTCGGCGCCCCGGCGCCGATCGACTTGCAGATCCGGGGCAACAATTTGAACGCGAACTACACCTACGCCAGCAGGTTGTTGAATCTCGTTCGCCGAATTCCAGGCGTCGCGGACGCGCGCATCCAGCAATCGCCCAGCAACCCGACCTTCAACATCGATGTGGACCGGACGCGGGCGCAATATGTCGGCCTGACCGAGCGCGACGTCGTCAACAGCCTCACCGTCAACCTGTCGGGCAGCGGGCAAGTCGCGCCGACCTACTACCTTAATCCTGAAAACGGCGTGAACTACTCGGTGGTGATGCAGACGCCGCAATACCAGATCGATTCCCTCAGCGCGCTGGAAACGCTGCCGATCACCTCCAGCGTACCGATGTCGGCGCCGATTCTCGGCGGTATCGCCAATATCTCGCGGACGACGTCGAGCGCGGTGGTTTCGCAATATGACATCCAGCCGATGGTGCAGATTTTCGCCGCCCCGCAGGGGCGCGATCTCGGCGGCATCGCAGCCGACGTCCGCAAGGTCATCGCGGATACGGCGAAAGAGGTGCCGAAGGGCTCCACGGTCGTACTTTCCGGTCAGGTGCAGACCATGAGCAGTTCGTTTTCCGGGCTTTTGTTCGGTCTGTTGGGAGCGATCGTCCTCGTCTATTTCCTGATTGTCGTGAACTTCCAGTCCTGGTCCGACCCGTTCGTGATCATCACGGCGCTGCCCGCGGCGCTGGCCGGGATCGTATGGATGCTGTTCACGACCCACACCACGATGTCGGTTCCGGCGTTGACGGGGGCGATCATGTGCATGGGCGTCGCCACCGCCAACAGCGTGCTGGTGATCAGCTTCGCCCGCGAGCGTTATGACGAACTGGGCGACCCGATCGCCGCCGCCATCGAAGCCGGTTTTGTGCGAATCCGGCCGGTGTTGATGACCGCGCTCGCCATGATTATCGGTATGCTGCCAATGTCGCTTGGCCTTGGCGAGGGCGGCGAGGCCAACGCGCCGCTCGGTCGGGCGGTGATCGGCGGCCTGACCTTCTCGACGATCGCCACCTTGATGTTTGTTCCGGTGGTTTTTAGTATGATGCACAGGAAAAAAGACGCCAACGGCGCCGTCTTGTCGGAGACACAGAATGCCCACTGAATCTCGTGCCCCGGTCTCTCGCCGGAAGTTGGGCATCTTCGGTATTGCGGCCCTCATTGCCGCGCTGACGCTGGTGGTCAGCGGCATCCGCGCCCGGGAAGACTCCAGCGTCCAGCTGCGCGAATGGACCGACGACCAGGCGATACCGTCGGTCGCGCTGATTTATGCCGATCCCGGCGTGCTGACGGCGACGCTCGACCTGCCGGGCCGGCTCGAGGCCTATAACCGCGCGCCGATCTTTGCGCGCGTCAACGGCTATCTGAAAAACTGGAGCGCCGACATCGGCGCGCGGGTCAAGGCCGGGGACGTGATTGCCGAAATCGATGCGCCGGACCTCGATCAGCAGCTGCTGCAGGCGCGCGCCGATCTCGCCAACCAGCAGGCCAGCGCGAAATTGTCCGAAGTGACGCTGGCGCGGCGCAGAACGCTGATCGCCTCGAATTTCGTCTCGATGCAGGAGATCGACGAGCGTACCGCCGACCTCTCCAACAAGAACGCCGCGGTCAATTCCAGCCAGGCCAATGTCGAACGGCTCGAGGCGCTGTCCGGTTACAAGAAAATCACTGTGCCGTTCGACGGCATCGTCACCGCGCGCACCACGGACGTCGGCGCCCTGATCAATGCAGGCGGCGGCAGCGGTCCCCCGATGTTCGTGGTCTCCGATATCAAGAAGCTTCGTGTCTACGTCAACGTTCCCCAAAGTTACGTGCCCGCGGTCAAGGTCGGCGCCAAGGCCGTGATTTCCGTTCCGGAATATCCAACCCGAACCTTTGATGCGACGGTCGAGGCTTCCTCGCAGGCGGTTGATGTCAATTCCGGCACGACGCAGATGCAGCTTGGGCTCGACAACAGCGCCGGCGAGCTGATGCCGGGCGGCTTTGCCAATGTGCGGCTGAACCTGCAGCGCGACGGCGTGCCCCTGCACATTCCTGCCAGCGCGCTCGTGTTCGACCAAAAGGGCCTGCGTGTTGCGACGGTGACGGCCGACAACCGAATCCTGTTCAAGCCCGTGACGATTGCGCGCGATCTCGGGCGCGATATCGAACTCTCCGGCGGTATTTCGCTGGAGGACCGCATCATCAACTCGCCGCCCGACGGCATCGTCGACGGCGATCAGGTCCGTGTCGTCAGCACCAAGGGCCGGCCGGCAACGGTTTCAGCCAAGCAGGGCGAAAAGGGGTAGGGCCTGCGAGGTGCCGCGGACGGCTGCGCTGCGTAGCCGGACGGTGCTTCGCATCGCCGGGAGTACGCTGCACCGCCGACGTCACCCCGCTTGCCACTCCAGAATTCCGTCGTCCGCCGTGACGATCTCGCCGGATGATCCCACCGGGGTCCGGTCCATGTCGAGAAGATGCGCCAGCGTCCGGCGATCGCCCGCCGGCACCCGCGCCAGCGCGCGCGCATTGGCTGTCGTCCGCAGCATCACCACGCCGTGGTCGATCTCATTATTGCGACCATAGATCGCGGTAAAACTCTCGACCGAACCCTTGCCGCCGGCCTCGGTGACAAAATCCGGCACGTGGCCGCGATGGCGATCGGCCTCGCTCTGCACGCTGGTCTCCCGGGCAAGCGGCCCTTGCGGCGCCTGCCGCGACAGCACCAGCGCATGATGCTTGGTGACGAAGCCGCCCTGGCCGTAGAGCAGGCCGAGCGTGGCGCCATGGCGCAGCTTCCGCACCATCGCGCAGGCCGCGTGCGTCATGTAGGTGTTGAGCGGCGCGCCGAAAAACGTAAGACCTCCCGTCACGGTCGGCTGCACGTCGGGCCCGAGGCCGAGCGTTCGCCGCGCCATTTTCGGCACGCAGGGAAAGCAGCTGTAGAGCTCGATCGCGTCGAATGCCTTGCCGTCGCCGCCGGCCAGCTCCATCGCCGCCCTGAGCACGGCGTTCTGCGCATGACTTTCGAAAAACACATCGCGTTCGAGATAGTCGCGCGGCTCTTCCGCCGCTGCGCCGCCGCAGATGTGAACGAGACGGTCCTCGGGGATGCCGGCGGCGCGCGCCTTCGCCAGGCTCGTCATCAGGACGGCGCCGCCCATATTGACCATGGGATTGGCCACCATCAGTTTGGTGTAGGGCCATGCGATCAGCCGGTTGTCGGCCGTCGGCGTCGTGATCTCCTGCGGCGCAAAATACCGCTTCAGCCAGGCGTTGGGATTTTCGGAAGCAGCTAGGGAATAGGCCGACCACAGCGCGCCCGATTCCGCCATCGCCTCGCGCGGCGTCTGACCCCAATGCGCCGCCGTCGCCGCCTCGTAAAACGGATAGACGCTCACCGGTCTGAACACGCCGAGCTTGACCGCGATCGGCTTCTGGAACGCGGCGCCGCGTTTGGGCTCGGCGACATCCAGCGCGAACGGCGTCCACGGCAGGCTGAGGCCGGCGCGCTCGGCCTTGGTCGCGGTGCTCTGCGCCTCGGCGCCGCAGACCGCGGCCACGCTGCATTCGCCGCGCGCGATGCGCTGCGCCGCTTCGTGCAGATAGCGGATCGGGCTCTCGCCGCCGACCGGGCCATAGTAGGCGTGCTTCGGCTGGATACCGAGGCGCCTGGCGAGCTGCTGCTCGGGCTCGCGGTAGCGCCAGCTCAGGAAATTGACGATGTCGAGCGATTCGATTCGGTTCAGCAACCGCGCGCCGCTGTCTGCTTCCGCGCGCTGGAGCGCCTCGACCAGCAGGCTGAGGGGCTCCAGGCCCTCGGTAATTTCCTTCGGTCGATCGACGATTTCGCCGACGCCGACAATGACGGG
>NZ_SSNA01000197.1 GCF_004799445.1 Bradyrhizobium sp. | reverse complement strand
GGCGGTCACCGCGCCATTCCGTCCGGCGCTGCGACACGCGCAATGGCCACGAAACATCTCGAATGCCAAATGACCAGAAATGAACACGTCACGCCCGTCGCGGGTTATCTTCGGTTGTCTGGAATAGATCGATGAGAGTGCGAAATCTTGCGTGTTCGGTCGTGTTTGCCGGAGCCCTGGCAGGGTGCGCCCTCGGCCCGGAATATTTCACCCCGGACGCCGTTCTTCCCGCCAACTTCGTGACGCCGCCGGCGGGCAGGGAATCATCGTCCGGCGGCGCCAGCCCGGATCTGTGGCAATGGTGGCGGACGTTGCGCGACCCGCAATTGAACGACCTGATCGACCGCGCGATGCAGAACAATCTCGATCTCAAGATCGCGCTGGACCGTCTGCAGCAGGCGAGATTGCAGCTGGTCGTGATCGGCGGCGCGGCGCTTCCTCAGGTCAATGGCTCGGCGGGAGGGGGTGTCGGCAGCGGAACCGACGAAACTAAAGGCCGGGCCGCGCAGCCGCTGAGGGCCGGCGACAATGCCCAAAATCTCAGGAGCATCACCCAGATCGGCGGCCTCGATGCCGAATGGGAGATCGATATCTTCGGCAAAATCGCGCGCCGTTTCGAGGCGCAGGTCTATACGGCGGAAGCGCTCAAGGAAGCGCGTGACTGGGTCTATGTTGTGGTCGCCGCCGACGTCGCCCGTTTGTACTTCGATCTGCGGGCCCGTCAGGAGCGCCTTCAGATTCTCTATCGCGACATCGAGGCCTCGCGAAAGGTGCTCGATCTGGCCCAGACCCGGCTGGATCGCGGCCTGACCAACGAACTCGATGTGCTGCTCGCGAAGCGTCAGGTTGAAACGCTGCAGGCGGACGTCGAACCCCTGAAGGCGCTGATCGCGGCCAACGGCTACGCGATCGCGGTTCTGGTGGGAGAATATCCGGAAGCTATCGCCGGCGACCTGCGGCGCCCCGGCGCGATCCCGCGTCTGCCGGCCCGCGCGCCAGCCGGGCTTCCAGTCGACCTCCTGCGCCGGCGCCCCGACATCCGCGAAGCCGAGCGGTTCCTGGCGGCCGCGGTCTCCGTGATCGAAGCCAGGACCGCGGACCTGTTCCCGAGCCTGGTGCTCAGCGCCGGAGGCGGCGCGCAGGCCGGCCTGCGATCTGGTTCGGCGGTTCCCATCACCTGGATTGGGTCAGTTGGTCCGTCGCTCAGCGCGCCGATCCTCGACTTCGGCAGACTAGATGCCCTGATCGAGATTGCCGACTACCGGGCCCACGAGCTCGCTGGGGTCTATAAGCAAACCATTCTTGTCGCCGTCCAGCAGGTCGACGAAGCCAACGCGGCCTATCGCGGTTACCGGCAGAGCCTGCGCAGCCTCGATCTTGCCCTCGATGCGGCGCGTCAGGCGACCAAGGTGGCGACCGAGCGCTACGACCGCGGCCTGACCGATTTCCTCAACGTTCTCGATGCCGAACGGCAGCAATTCGCCCTGGAGCAGCAGCGGGCCGAGGTGATCCGTCTGGCCGGCGACAGCTTCGTCGCGCTCTACAAGGCGCTCGGCGGCGGCTGGCCGCCGGACGAAATCATTCCGCCGATCAGGCGTCCGGACCCTGCGGCGATTGCGGCCGTTAAACGTCTGATACAGGATCCGCCGCATCCGCCGCCGCCTCCGCCACCGCCCGGGCTGGTGCCCTGACGCGCTGAAGGGAGAAAGTCGTTGACCAAGACGACCTCGACCCGTGCCCAGACCATCCTTCTCGTCGAGGACGAGGCGGAATTGGCGAACGAGATCAAGATCGAACTCGATCGGCTGGGCTATCTCGTGCGCACGGCTTCCATCGCGGAAGCCGCGGATGCCGCGCGCGTGGGCGACGCCGCGATGTTGATCATGGACCGGATCGTGTTCGGCGAAGACAGCCTGAAGACCTTGGAAGTCCTGCGCAAGGAGGGCGTCAAGGTCCCCGTTCTGGTGATCTCGGCGTTGTCATCGATCGATGAGAAGGTCCACGGCCTGAAGGCGGGAGGCGACGACTATCTTGCGAAACCGTTCGCGATGGTGGAATTTGTCGCGCGGGTCGAAGCCTTGATGCGTCGCCTCGACGACGTGCGTACCACCAAGCTGCGTGTCGGCGATCTCGAAATGGACCTGATCGAGCAAACGGTGTATCGCGGCGACACCAAAATCGATCTGCTGCCGCGCGAGTTCAAGTTGCTGGAATATTTCCTGCGCCGTCCCGGCCAGGTGATCACGCGGGCGATGCTGCTTGAGGAAGTCTGGCAATACCACTTTTCGCTCGAGACCAATGTCGTCGACGTCCATATCAGCAACCTGCGGAAGAAGATCGATGCGCGGGGCGTCCATTCGCTGATCGTGAACATCCGCGGAGCAGGCTTCATGCTAAGTGCCAATGCGTGAATTCTTCAGATCATCGGCGGTGCGCGTCGCGCTCGCCTTCGTGCTGGCGACCACCGTGGCGACCACGGCTGTCTTTGGCCTGGTTTACCTCCAGATCAGGGAGGCGAACGAAGCGAGGAATCGCCTCATCCTCGAGGACGAAGCCGCCAAGAGCGTCAATCACTCCGTCGACGAATTGAGAAATGCCTTCGAAGTGCGGATGACGCATGACCTGCGGCGACTGGACTACGCGGCGCTTTTTGGCGCGGAGCGCAAGCTATTGTTCGGCAACATCGACGCGCTGCCGGCGATTCCGCCGGACGGAAAGTCCCACTACGTCACGGCGTCGCGCGCGCCGGGTGGCGACAATCTCCTGGAGCCGGCGGTGTTCGTGGCGCGCGAGCGCCCGGACGGCACCATCCTGCTGCTGGGCCGAAGTCTGCTCGAAACCCTTGCCTTTCGCCGGATCGTGCAAAGCGCGCTGGCCACCGGACTTGCGCCGATGTTGCTGCTGGCGCTGGCGATCGGCGCGTTCTTCGCGCGTCGCGCGTCGCGGCGTCTGACCACCATTCACGACACCATCGCCCTTATCATGAAGGGGGATACGCATTTGCGTCTGCCGGTTCGCTCGCGCAACGACACGATCGACAAGATATCGCGCGACGTCAACCTGATGCTGGACGAAATCATGCGCTTGCTGGTGCAGATCAAGGGCGTCAGCGACAATATCGCTCACGACCTGCGCAGCCCTCTCGCCGTCGTGCATGCGCAGCTCGAGCGCGGCCTGGAAAGCTCTGACGACGAGCAGCTGCGCGCGGTGGTGAAGCAGGCCCTCAGCCACATCGACAAGGCGATGCTGACGGTCTCCGCGCTGCTGCGCCTCGCCGATGTCGAATACGGTCCGAAATCGAGCAAATTTCGCTCCATCGATCTGTCGGCGATCTGCACCGAGCTGTTCGAATTCTACGAGCCGCTCGCCACCTCGAAGTCGATCCACATGACGCTGGAGACCCAGTCGCCCGTGGCGATTCTCGGCGATGGCGATCTGATGCGCGAGGCGGTGTCGAACCTGATCGGCAATGCGATCAAGTTCACCCCCGAGCACGGCACCGTGAGCGTGTCGGTGACCCAGGAAGACGGCCGTCCCGTCGTCCGCGTGCGCGACAACGGAATCGGCGTCGAGCCGGGGGAGCGGGACAAGATCTTCCAGCGGTTTTACCGGACCGCGAGCGGCCATCGCGTTCCCGGCAGCGGCCTTGGCCTGAGCATTGCTTCGGCGATCGCCAATCTTCACGATTTCGACTTGCGCTTTGACGACAATGATCCGGGCGCGGTTTTCGAGATGGCCGGGCGCAAGAAATAGCCGACGGGCATGCGCCCCGGCACATCGCCGCACCAGCATCGCGGGCCGGTGGCGCCGGACGAATCCGCAAAAAGCGGGTGGCCGGCGCCCGCCGCTTGAACCGGCGCCGGCGCCCGAAATGGCCGGCAGATTCCCTTTAGCCAAACCGGTAACCGCGGCCCTGGAAAGACTTTGTTAACCAACAAAAGACAAGGTCGAAACGGTGTTTCCCGCGCAACCCTTCCGGCCAAGCCCTTCCTCCAGACAAGAGCGAATTCATGCCAGCAACCGCGTCCGCTAACGCTCTCCCAGACCTCGTTGGCCCGCTCGCGGCACGGCAACTTCGCATCGGACTGGAGCATTACGGCGCCGGCAGAACCGAGGAAGCGATCGCCGCGTTTCAGCTTGGTCTTGCCGCGGTCGGGACTGAAGCGCCCGGCAACGTATCCGTGGAAACAATTTCGGAGCTGCATTCGAGGCTCGGCAATGCCCGCATGATCCGCGGCGATCTCGAATCGGCTGGCGAAAACTACAAGGCGGCGTTGAGACTGGCGCCTCACTTGACCGACTGCTGGTGCAATTTCGGCAATGTGCACCTCAAATCGGGAAAACCTCAGGACGCCATTGCACTCTATCTTCAGGCCCTGAAACTCAATTCACGCCATTGGCCGGCACGCACCAACCTGGTTCAGGCCCTGATGGCCACACAGCAATACATCGTGGCCAGGGGGCTGCTGCTGGAATTGATCAGCGAACGGCCGCAAGACGGCCAGCTCCATCATCAGCTTGGCAAGGCCCAGTTCGAGCTGAACGAGCCGGAATCGGCGATCGAATGTTTTCAGGCCGCCGTCGCGCTCAACCCGCGTGATGCCGAGAGCATCAACTGGATCGGCGCCCTCAAACAGACGATGGGCGATGACGCAGGCGCTCAAGCCGCCTACGCGGAGGCTGCACAAATCCAGCCGCTGATCCGGCGGCCTGCCGCAAAATTCCCGCCCGATTTTCGGGTTCTGGCCCTGTACGCTCCCTTCGGCGGCAACACTCCGACCGAACTTCTCTTCAAGGACGCGGTTCACGACACCGACACGCTGGCGCTGTTCGCTGCCCGCGACTATGACGCCGAACTGTTCAGCCAGAACATCCAGGTCGTCGTCAATCTGATTTCCGACGCCGACCAGACCGAAGCGCTGTTGCCATTGGCTGCCGATTTGGCGGGCCGGCTTGGCAAGCCGATCGTCAACGATCCGCGCAAGATCCAGAAGACGACGCGGGACATCGTCGCCACTCTCCTGCAGGGAATCCCGGGCTGCCGCGTCCCCAAAGCTCTGCGTCACAAGGCCGGCGCCGATGCTTCCCCGGCGGCCTTGCAGGCGGCATTTCCGTTTTCGTCGCCGGTGCTGGCGCGGCCCGTCGGGACCCATGGCGGCGATGATTTCGAAAAGATCGCGGACCCTGAAGCGCTTGCGGCCTTTCTGTCGCAACGTCCCGATCACGATCACTATCTGATCGAGTACATCGATTATTGCTCCGCCGACGGCTATTTCCGCAAGTACCGGCTGATTTTCGTCGACGGCCAGATCCTGCCCTATCACCTTTGCATCGGCAGCGACTGGAAGCTGCATCACATCAACACGGACATGGCCAATCAACCGTGGATGCAGCAGGAGGAAGAGGCCTTTTTGACCAACCCCACCTCGGTGTTGCACCCCTCGCATTATCAGGCGTTGCAAGCCATCCAGCACCGCGTCGGCCTGGAATATTTCGGCATCGATTGCGGACTGGACGTTTCCGGAAATCTCGTCGTGTTCGAGGTGAATGCCTCGATGCTGGTGCACGATCGCAACGAGGGATTCGCCTACAAGACGCCGGCCGTGCATCGGATCAAGCTGGCGTTCGACGCGATGTTGCGAAAGCTCGCGGCCGGCGACGCCTCGCCCTGCACCGCTTCGAGCTAGAGCGTTTTCGAGCGAAGTGGATACCGGTTCGCGTGAAGAAAACGCGTCAAAACAAGAATCTAGAGCCCCGTTTCGATTCAATCGAAACGGAAATGGCTCTAGCGGTCCCGGGCGCTTGCCCCTTACTGCAATTCCTGCGTCTGCAGCATCGCCTTCAGGGTATCCTCGCTCAGCCGCCCTCTGGGATGCTGCGGCTTGCTGTCGGATCCCTCGATGGCGGGGAAATTCTGCAGCGGGGGCGTGTTGAAAGCCGGGGTCGATGGGTCGGCTGCGGTTGCGTCATGGGTTTCGCCAGTCTCATCCATAGCCTCGAAGCTGCCGACCTGGATGCGGCGCTTTCGGGTTTCGATCTTCGTCGGCGGCGGCGCGTAGACGAGCGGCGGCAGAATATGATGTCGCGTCATGATTGGCTCCCATGCATGGCTTGAAACTCACGCAACGGCACCAAGGCAAATCCCCCGGGGTCAGCCTAAGCAAGCCACGGGCCAGGATTTTTCCCTTGGAAATCAAGAGAAAACCTGAACCGGCGAGGCCGCCCGCGGCAAGGTTTGCCCGCCGGCATGGTAAAAAATTGCCGTGCTCCGCGCCGGGCGGCGTTGTCGCGGCTACTTCAGCGGCGATCGAAAATCGATGGCGCGCAGGATCACACCGGGAGGATTGCCCTCCAGTTCGACATCGCTGAATTTCCGCGCCGCGCGGGCCTCGATGCGCTCGCGCAGTCTCAGGAATTGCTGCTCGCGCTGGGCCGGCGGCGTTCGCGACGAACCCTCGAGCTGATCCATCGCGTCGGTGGATATGGCGCAGGCGATTTCGGCCAGATCGTTCTTCATCGTGAAGCGCACGACCATCCGGTCGAAGTCGTAGTCTCTGTAATTGCCCTGGGTAAGCGCCATGCCGGAGACTCCTCGATGGAACAGGTTGCCGATTCAGCCCCGGAATTTTTTCTTGGCCGGCGCCGGATTGAGCTCGGCGATCTTCGAAAGACAATCTTCCTGCGTGGTATGAGGACCGGTGACGAAAGTGCCGCTCACCTTGGTGCTGTACCAGCCCGATACGACGCCAAGGCGCAGCGACTCTTCGGTTTTGACGTGACGCGCGGAAAGAATTTGCATGTGATTTCCTTAGGTGCGGCGCGCCGGCGTTGATGCCGAACGCAGGGAGCGGGTTTCGATGGTGATGCTGTTATCAATCATGCGAGGCGGCCATGTCGGCCTGCTGCGCATCGGCAAGATCGACCGAACTGATGGAAATCATTTCGGTCGAGGCATGGTGCGGCGGCGCAGCGGGGACCATGATCAGGGTGGCGACGCGGCGGAAGCAGGGAAACGACAGACCCTCGATCATCTCCTCGTCGGTCACCACCTCGTAGGCACCGGCCGGCAGCTGGCGTTCGACGCCCTTGATGCGGAACGGATATCTGAATGTGACCGTTTCCCGTCGCGACCTCGTCAAGATCATCTTTCTCGGTTGGCGCGGGCGTCGGCCGATTCAATGAGAATTGAACCGCTTTCGCGCATCTTCGCCAGGTCTTGTTGCAAATCGTCTGCCTGCAGTCCCGCAAGGACAACCCTGCGTCCGGCCAAAGGCGAACAGAGCCCACCTGTGCGCCTTTTATGCCCGAAAAGCCATGTTTTTCTTTGCAAGAGCCGGATGGCTTTTGGTTGAATCGACGCATGCGCGAGTTCGATCACCTCGCCCCGCCTGCGGGAAGAGGTCGATCACGAAGTGATCGGGTGAGGGGGACTATCCGCGGGTCCGGCTTTGACGAGAGTCCCCCTCACCCCAACCCTCTAAGAGCGAGCTTCGCTCATCTCGACCCCGCAAGCGGGGAGAGGGAGCGGCGACTGATTGCCGCTTCACCTCAACCTCATCCCGCTCTAAGCCGCCGTCCGCGGCTTGCGTCCCTCGATCGGGTAGGCCGGATCGTTGTAGCCGGGCGTCGAGGGATGGCCGCTTGCGACCAGCCGGTCGATCAGCGCTTCGTCCTCGGCAGTGAAGCGATAATCCAGCGCGCGCACGTAATCGTCCCATTGCGCCTCGGTGCGCGGGCCGGCGATGACGCCTGAGACGAACGCGCTGTTGAGAACCCACGACACCGCGAACTGACCGGCGGTGATGCCTTTGGCCTCGGCATGCTGGCGGATCTGCTGCGCCAGCAGCAGCGATTCCGGACGCCACTCGGTCTGCATCATGCGCGTGTCGTTGCGGCCGGCGCGGGTTTCCTTGTCGGGCGGCGCATCGGGGCGGTATTTGCCGGTCAGCACGCCGCGCGCCAGCGGACTATAGGGCACGATGCCAAGGCCGTAATAACCGCAGGCCGGGAAGTGCTCGACCTCGGGCATGCGGTTCATCGCATTGTAATACGGCTGGCTGACGATCGGGCGGTCGATGCCGAGGTCGTCGCAGATGTTGCAGATTTCCGCGACCCGCCAGGCCCGGTAGTTGGAGACGCCGAAATAGCGCACCTTGCCCTGTCGGATCAGTTCGCCCATCGCCCGCACGGTCTCCGCTAGCGGCGTCGAATGATCTTCCCGGTGCAGATAATAGATGTCGATATAGTCGGTGCCGAGGCGCTTCAGGCTTTCGTCCGCGGCCTGCAACACCCAGCGCCGCGACAAGCCGCCGCGGTTGGGGTCGTCGCCCATGGGATTGGCGAGCTTGGTCGCCAGCACCCAGTTGGGCCGGTTGTTGGAGATGGCGCGGCCGACCACGGCTTCCGAATTGCCGTTCGAATAGGCATCGGCGGTATCGATGAAATTGACACCGGCCTCGCGCGCCTTGGCGACGATCCGCGTCGACGTCGCCTCGTCGGTCGGCCCGCCGAACATCATGGTGCCGAGGCAAATCGGCGAGATTTTCAGGCCGCTGCGACCGAGTTGGCGATATTCCATTGGTGTGGACCTTTCGGTTTTTTTGTCATTCCGGGGCGATGCGAAGCATCGAACCCGGAATCTCGAGATTCCGGGTCTGGTGCTAGCGCACCATCCCGGAATGACGGAGTCTGCTTCGTAGCTCTGCCTTCCGCAATGCCGGAAACTCTACGTATGGTCTTTCAACACCTTGAACACCCCGCTGGCGGTGGCGACGCAGCGGTGACCTGCGGTGACCTCGGTCGCCATGAAGATCAGGCTGCGGGTGGCGCGGACCACGCGCGGCTTCGATATCAGAATCTCGCCGATTTTGGCGCTGTCGACAAACTGGGTGTCCATCTGCACGGTGGCGAGGGTGGGCCGGCCGGAGACGAACCGTGCCGTCATGCCGCAGCTGCGGTCCGCGAACGTCATCAACAGCCCTCCCTGCACCAGGCCGCGGCGGTTATGGTGCTTGTCCTGCGTGACGATCGCGTACTCATGCACCTCATCGACAACGCGCTGCCACAGCGGACCGACCAGAGCGATGAAACCGCTGGTCTCGACCATGGTCCAGCCAGAGGCCTTCATTTTCTCCGCGGCCATGTCGGTCGTCATGTCAGGCCTTTCCAAATCCCGGTGCTGTGCCGATTTGCGGCCATTTCATCAATCGTTGCCGTGTTGTAGTCAAGCCGGATGACCAGTGCTCCGATTCCGAAGTTCGCATGCATGTGCGGCACCCTCTGAT
This sequence comes from Bradyrhizobium sp., assembly GCF_004799445.1. Classification (GTDB taxonomy): domain Bacteria; phylum Pseudomonadota; class Alphaproteobacteria; order Rhizobiales; family Xanthobacteraceae; genus Bradyrhizobium. Next base: position 12,950 of record NZ_SSNA01000197.1, on the reverse strand, counting down.
GCGAACTTCGGAATTCAGAGGAGCACTGGTAACTTTATGATTCTGGAGCGGTTTTGAATTTGAAGTTCCTATGATAAATCTGCCGCGAAACCGATAGGACCTTCAAATTCACCGCGCCAGGCCATTCGATGATACCACCCGCCGCAATATCGCAGAGCGCTGCGCGGCATTTGCACGGCTGCCCGCAGGCGAACCGGCGCCCGCGCTGAAGCGGGCCGCGGTCGCCATCGTCCTTGTCGAACCCAATGACGCCCCGCGCGGAACCGCGCTGCTGTTGACCCTGCGCGCGGCTGAGCTGCGCGCCCACCGCGGGCAGTGGGCGCTGCCGGGCGGGCGCTGTGACGAAGGCGAAACCTCGATCGAGGCAAGCTTGCGCGAGCTTGACGAGGAGCTCGGCCTTCGGCTCGGATCTCCTGACGTCCTCGGCCTGCTCGACGATTATCCGACCCGGTCCGGATACCTGATCACGCCGGTCGTGCTGTGGGCAGCCGCGGGCGCAGCGCTGTCACCCAACCCGGCGGAGGTCGCCTCGGTGCATCGGATTGGGCTTGCGGATATCGAACGGCCGGAGGCGTTCGACTTCGTCGCGATCCCGGAGAGCACGCGGCGCGTCATCCGGTTTCGTCACGCCGGCCAGTTCATCCACGCACCGACCGCGGCACTGATCTACCAGTTCCGCGAAGTGCTCGCCGGGCGCGATACCCGTGTGGCTGAACTGGAGCAGCCGGTGTTTGCCTGGAAATAGCTGCCTCCCGCGGGTTGCGGCCTTCTGATCTTTCGACGACGATGCAGCCCAACAAGAACCGTCGTTTCCGGGAGGTTTCTCCAGATGCGCAGCTGGAACGCGTCGCTCTGCATTCTGGTGCTCATATTCGGCTCTTGCGGAGCCCTTGGTTCCGCGCGCGGGCAATCCTATCCGAACCGGACCATCACGATGGTGATTCCGTTCCCGCCCGGCGGCAGCACCTCGCTGGTCGGGCGCGTGATCGCCGACAGGATGAGCCAGCTGCTTGGCCAGAGTATCGTGATCGATAACCGCGCCGGGGCCGGCGGCACCGTCGGCGCCAGAGCCGTGGCCAAGAGCGATCCCGATGGCTACACGCTGTTGGTCGGCTACACCGGCACGCTTGCCATCGGACCGTCGCTCTACAAAAACCCCGGCTACGATCCGCGCAAGGATTTTGCGCCGATCGGCATGATCGGCAATGCGCCGACATCGCTGGTGGTGCACCCGTCATTTCCCGCCCGCACGGTCGCCGAGCTGATCGCCTATGCGAAGGCGCATCCCGGCAAGGTCAATTTCGGTTCAGCCGGCGCCGGCACGGTCAGCCATATCACCGGCGAATACTTCGCTCGCTCGGCCGGCATTACGCTGATGCACATTCCCTACAAGGGCACCGGGCCGGCGCTGAGCGACCTGTTGGGCGGACATATCCCGATGGCTTTTGCGCCGATCCCGACCACCCATGCCAACGTCTCGGCCGGACTGTTGCGCGCGCTGGCGGTCACCGGCACCACCCGCAGCAGCTTGCTCCCGGACGTGCCGACGATGCCTGAGGCCGGTTTACCGGGATTCGACGCGTCGCTTTACTACGGGCTGGTGGCGCCGGCCGGCACGCCGCGGCCGGTAATCGACAGGCTCAACGGGGCCTTGCGGGCCGCATTGGCCACCGACGAGGTGAAGAAGCAGCTGGCGCTCGATGGTACCGAGATCACGCCGGGGACACCGGAAGACTATGCCGATTTCATCGACAGGGATGAGCGGAAATGGTCGGAACTCGTCAAGGCCAGCGGCGTCGAGCAGGAGTAAGGGGACCGCTGGCGACGAAGTTACCGTTTCGGGGCTGACTTGCGCGGCACGCTTGCTAGAACAATCTCATGCTCCCTCATGCGATTCGTTCCTGCCCCGGATATCTTGCGCTGGCACTGCTGCTGATCGTCCAGCCGGCGGCGGCGATCGATGTGCGCGCGCTTGCGGCGCCTGACGATGCCGGGGCAGAGGCGGCATCGCCGCAGGCGATCGCGGAATATCGGCTCAAGCTGCGGGAATATCAGGAGGCGCGCGCGGCGTTCGAGGCGGAGGCCGGCGCCTATTGGAGTTCGATCACCGAGAAGCGGCGGGGCCGCAACGCCAAGCGGCGCGAACATCTGGCGATAAGTCTCGACGACTATGTGCTGACGCAGCCGCCGGTCTATAGCGGGCCGAAGCGGCCGGTGAATCCGGAACCGGAGCCCGAACCCGAGCATCCGCCGCGCGTGCACAAAGCGATTCCGGTCGTCGCCGACCTGTTGCAGGCCGCATCAGAGCATTTCCAGTTCACGCCGCAGCGGCCGGCCAGCGAAATCGAGTTCAAGCGTGCCTATGCCCGCGCCGCCGCGGCGGCCGGGCTGACGCGCGAGCAGGCGGTGCGGGTCTATTCGTTCGAGACCGGCGGTACCGGCAATTACGATGTACAATCAGGCATCGAGCATGGCGGCAGGCGCGCCATTTCCACCGCGATCGGCTACAACCAGCTGCTCACCACCAACAGCGTCGAATTGATCGCCGAGCAGGGCCACGAATTCGTTCGCGACCTGACCCAGAGGGCCGCCCAATTGTCGGGCAGCCAGCGCCAGGCGATGGATCGCAAGATCGCCGTGCTCAAGCGAATGGTGGCGCTTGCCCGATCGGTGCCGGACGAATGGGCGCAGCACGAAAAGCTCGCCGACACGCCGCAGGGCTGGGCCATCCATGCCATGGTTCTCGACATCGACGTCGGGCCGCTGTTGCAGACCCACAAGCTGCTGACCTCGGTGATCTTCGCGCGCGCCAAGGGCTATGCCCGCCCGCTCACCGCCGCCGAACTGGAAATGATGAACCTCACCGGCGACGGCACCGGGCTCGACATGGTGACGATGCCGCAGGCCCTGCGCGAACGGGTCCCGACCGCGAATTTCTTCCAGCGCTCGGGTTACGAGCGCAATCCTGTGGCGATCCGCCACAATACGGTGGCGAAGCTGCTCGATGTCACCGATAGCCGGATGGACTCCAACAGCAATTTGCCGGGCGCCAAGGAACTCGCGGCGGCGTTTTAGGCTCACCCTCCCCTGGAGGGGGAGGGTCGGCTCACATCGAGCGCAGCGAGATGCGAGACGGGGTGTGGTGATCTCTCAATTCGGGCACTGTTCGAGTGGAGAGACTGTCACCCCACCCCGCCGCTCATTTCATTCGCGTCGACCCTCCCCCTCCAGGGGAGGGTGAAAATCCGCACGATCGCTAGTCCTCAGTTTGGGCCGAACATGAACTTGCCGTCGCCTTCCAGGAACGGTCCGGTGCGCATATAGAGCTGCCCGTTCTGCCCGATGAAAAACAACGTACCCCTCGGCACCTTCTTGGCGCCCTTCAGGAGCAGGCCCGCATTGTTGGTGCCCATCTTGTAGGAAAACGTCTTGCCGTCCTTGTCGTAGCCATAGCCCATGTCCGGCCTCAGCTCCCAGGGCGTCGGCGCCGCCGGTTCGGCCAATGCCGACGTGGTCAGGGCGGCCAGTGCTGCAGCCATCCAAAAGCTCCTGGTCGAAAATCGCGTCATCCTGCATGCTCCCGGCAACCGGTCCGCGAAATTGGCGGCCCATCATGTTTTGAACAAATCACGAACGATATCGCTACGTCAACATCACGCATTGCGCGGGGCTGCGCGTGGCGCGCTTTAAGACTTTGTGATTTCCCGCCGCAGGCTTCCTGACTATCTTCCTCGCCTATCCAGTCTAGAACCGGGTGTTCGCGAAAAGTTGACAGGGATGATTCGGATGAACCAGTTTGTGAATATATGTTTTGGCGTCGCGCTGGCGATGACGCTGGCGACTGTTGCCGATGCGGACGAATTCAAGCTCAGCAATAGCCAGAGAATTTCCTGCAGCCGCGGTCTCAGCGCCGGCAAGCTCAATACCGCGACCTGCAAATCCTACGCCTACATCTTCAACGCCAGGACGTCCGAATATTTCAGGTGCCAGGTCAGCCTGGCGCTGACGCGCGACAACAAGGAAGTCATCAACGTGCAGGCCGACGGCAGCTGCGCCAAGAAGCCCCGGATTTTCGAAACCGATTCCAGCTATTCGTTCGACGCCACCGAGACCGAGCCGCCGAACACCAATTCGTTTTTCGGTCCCGGCGGCTATTCGATTTGGGCCAGCGACAACACCACGCAGAAGGTGCGCGGCTGCATCACCATCAGCTCGGGTCTCGGCTCCGACATCTCGAAATGTCTCGACATGACGTTTAACTGAGCTTGTTCTGGAGTGACCTGAAATTCGGGCGCTCCAATGCGCCGCCGGCCAGCCATAACGGCGCATTCGCAAATTCGGTCACCTCGCCCCGCTTGCGGGGAGAGGCATAGGCCGCCTCTGGCGGCCGTTCTTTAGGAAACGCCGAAGCGAAGCTTCGGCTATGTCGTTCTTACGATCCGGGTGAGGGGGAATCTCCGCAAGACCGAGCCTCACGAGAGTCCCCCTCACCCCAACCCTCTCCCCGCACGCGGGGAGAGGGGGCAGTGATCGATCGCTGCAGCGATTAAATCCCGCCTTAATGACCCATCCGCGCCGAAGCCGGATGACCCGGCACCTTGAAGCGCTTGCCGGTATCGGTGACCTTGCCGCCGTTGACCTTCAGGATCGAGAAATCCTGGGTCAGGTAATTTCCGGCCAGGAGATATTTGCCGTCCGGTGTGAACACGACCGCCTCGGGCAACCCGCCGACCTCGATATCCTGGGTCTTGGTCACCTTCTTGCCGTCGATCTTGAGGATCGAGAGGCTGCCGTTCTTCTGGTAGAAGAACGCCTTCTTCATGTTCGAGCCGCGCAGGATGGCGGCGACCGCGAGGTCGCCCTTCGGCGACATCGCCAGTCCTTCGGGGCCGTCGCCGACCACCACCCGGTCGATGATGCGGGGCGGGTTGGCTTCGAGGTCGATCACGCTGGTGGTGTCAACGCTGCCGTCGGACGATCCGGCGCCGCCATTGTCCGAGGTCAGCGCGATCTTGCCGTTCGGCGTCACCACCACATTGTAGGGCCACTGGCCGGTCGGCAGGTCGACCTTGTTGTAGGTGACCTTGTCGCCGACGATGTCGAGCACCGACACCTTGTGCGCGGGGAAGCGCACGGCCAGCGCCCGCTTGCCGTCCGGCGTGAACATCACATGCGCGACGCTGTCGGGGAAGCTGATGGTATCGGTGATCTTGACGTCGGTACCGTTGACCGAGAGCACGCTGACCGAGTTGTCGCCGCGGTTGGCGACCAGCGCCATCTTGCCGGACGGGCTGAAGTTCAGTCCCGACGGCTGCTTGCCGCCGGTGATCGTCGCCGCCAGTTTGGGCGGGCTGGCTTTCAGATCGATCACGAAGATCTTGTTGTCCGGCACCTGTTTCAGCGCGTCGCCATCCTTGACGACATCGACCGAATTGGCGACCAGCGCGACCGAGCCGGTGGGGTCGATATCGACATTGACCGGCGGCCCGACCACTGAATTTTCCAGCGGCAGGCTGGCGGCGATCTTGGGATTTTCGGGATCGGCGAGATCGACGATCAGGACCTGGTCCTTGCCGGGCGCGGACAGGACGGTCTTGCCGTCATCGTCCCACAACACCTTCTCGTCGATGCCGACGATCATGAACGGCTTGGCATGGGCAAGCGTGAGGCCGGCGCTGCAGAGCAGGATGGCGGCTCCCAATGATATTCCAACACTACGATAGGCGGGCATTATGGCGTTCTCCACGATAAGACCGGCCTCTGACGGGCCGGTTCAGCCTCAGAGTACGCGGGGAACCGGCTTGTTGCTAGGGCGTAGCCGGGTGGCGTGCGGCGCGGTCTCCGGCATCATGGCGACGAACAGTCCCAGACCCACGCCCGCCACCGCCGCCAGAAACAGGAACGCCGCGCTGTAGCCGGCCTTGACCACGATGAAGCCGGCGACGGCGGCGCTCAGGGCGCCGCCAAGACCCGTCGCCGTGGCGATGGCGCCCTGGCTGACGTTGAAATGCCCGGTGCCGCGGGTGAGGTCGGCGACGACAAGCGGAAACAGCGCGCCAAAAATGCCGGCGCCGACGCCGTCGAGCAATTGCACCGACAACAGCCAATAGGGGTTGTCGGACAGCGGATAGAGCGCGCCGCGAATCGCCAGCACAGCAAGGGCGACGGCGAAAATCGGCTTGCGCCCCCATTGGTCGGCCTTGCGCCCCACCAGCATCGCGACCGGCACCATCACCAGTTGCGCCGCGATGATGCAGACCGACATCATCGTGGTGCCGAGGTTGCGATTGACCAGCGCCAGCTTCTGGCCGACCAAGGGCAGCATCGCCGCGTTGGAAAAATGAAACAGCACGGTGGCGGCGGCGAAAATCAATAGCGGCCGGCAGGTCAGCAGAACCTGAAATCCGGACGGCTGGCCGCCATGGCCGGCGCCGCGTTCGGTGGTATCGTCGAGCCCGCGCGCGACGTGATCGTCGATGGCGCCGGCTGGAATCGACAAGGTCGCGGCGATGCTGGCCACCGCCATCGCGGCCAGCAGCCAGAACACCACGATGGGGCCGAAGAAATAGGCCGCGGCCCCCGAAATCGCCGCCGCCGAAGCATTTCCGGCATGGTTGAAAGCCTCGTTGCGGCCGATCCGTTTGGCGAAGGCGCGCGGCCCGACGATGCCGAGCGTGACCGCCGCGACCGCAGGCGGAAACACCGCGCCGGCCGAGGCCGCCAGCGCTTGCGTCGCCGCGACCCATTCGAAACGCTGAATGAACGGCAGCGCGAGGCAGGCCAGCGTCACCACCACCGCCGCCGCCGCCGCGACCATCAGAAAGCGCTTGGCGGTGCTGGCGTCGATCAGCGCGCCGGCCGGGGTCTGGGCGGCAATGCCCGCCAGCGCGGCCACCGACATCACCACGCCGATACTGGCCTGGTCCCATTTTTGGTCGGTCAGAAGATAGATGGCGAGATAGGGTCCGAGGCCGTCGCGCACATCGGCGAGAAAGAAATTCAGCGCATCCAGCGTGCGCCCGACGGGGTTTGCGGCCTGCCGCAATTGGAAACCTCAGCCTTCGATTGGGTGGATTTCCAACGACGTGATCGGCCGTCGGTTCCGTCGGCGGGCCCGCGCTCGTTCCGCCGCGGCATTCGGCTTGTTGGCCGCAACCGAGGTTTGGCGGATCGGACGGGTTGACCGCGGGCCTGCACCCGGCCAATTTCGCGAAAAGCGGGAGGGGTTGAGTGGAACGTCTGAAGGGCAAGACAGCATTGGTGGTCGGCGCCGGCTCGATCGGGCCGGGCTGGGGCAACGGCAAGGCGACCGCCGTGACCTTTGCGCGCGAGGGCGCGCAGGTGTTCTGCGTCGATCGAAACGCCGCCGCCGCGCAGGAGACCGCCGGCATCATTGCCTCGGAGGGCGGCCAGGCGACCGCGTTCACGTCGGACGCATCGCGCGCCGATGACGTCGCGGCGATGGTGGCGGCGTGCCTCGAAACCTATGGCCGCATCGACGTGCTCGACAACAATGTCGGCATCGCCGAGACCGGCAGCGTGGTCGGCGTCTCGGAAGCGGACTGGGATCGCGTGTTCGCGGTCAATCTCAAAAGCGCCTTCCTCGCCATGAAGCACGTCATCCCGTTGATGGCCAAACAGGGCGGCGGCTCGATCATCAATATTTCGTCGATCGCCTCGATCCGTCATCTCGGCATATCCTACGTCACCTATGGCACCACCAAGGCCGCGATGAACCAGATGACGCGCACCACGGCCGTCGAATTTGCCGCGCAGAATATCAGGGTCAACGCGATCCTGCCCGGCCTGATGAAAACCCCGATGGTGGAGCACTCCGCGGGGCTCGCGGCGAGCTACGCCAAGGGCGACGTCGAAGCGATGTGGCGGGCGCGCGACGCGCAGGTGCCGATGGGGCACATGGGCGACGCCTGGGACGTCGCCAACGCGGCGCTGTTTCTCGCCTCCGACGAATCGAAATACGTCACCGGTATCGAACTGGTGGTCGATGGCGGTATTACGCTGAAGGTGAATTAGCCTTTGGTCGTCCCTGCGAAAGCAGGGACCCATAACCCACCGGCTTTTGTGGTGGCGGATAAGTCGTCCGCCAGCATTGTTAAAATGAGGCGGCGCGGCGTATGGGTCCCTGCTTTCGCAGGGACGACGTAAACAGGGTCCAGCGCTCCGATCGCCGTGCTATGAGCCATTCGATGCAACGCTATTTTCAGTTCCTGATCGCGGGTGCGGCCATCGCGGCTGCTCTATGTGCGGTGTCCGCGGGCCGGGCTTTGGCCGCGACCGGCACTGAGCCAGCAGCCGGCCAGCAGGTCGATCCGGCGCCCTGCCTTGCCGCCGTGGCGGCCAGTGACGACGACAGCATCATCGCCGTTTGCGGCCTCCTGGTCGACAACGACAAGACCTTGAAGGCCGACCGCATCAAGGCCCTGGTCGCGCGTGCCGCCGCCTGGGACCGCAAGGACCAGATCGACCGCGCGATCGGCGACTACGATACGGCGCTGCGGCTCGATCCGACGCTCGCCGATGTCTTCAATGCGCGGGGTGAGCTCTGGCGCAAGAAGGGCAACCGGCCCCGTGCGCTCGCCGATTTCGGCGCCGCGATCAAGCTCAATCCGGACCATCCCACCGCAAGGGGCAATTACAAGTCGCTGGCCCAGGAGGTGGAGCGCATCGGTGCGATGCTGGCGGTCAACAACAAGCCGAGCTTCAATTGCGCCGCGGCCAGACGCGCGGTCGAGAAGGCGATCTGCGCCAATCCCGAACTGGCCAATATCGACCGCGAGATCAACGCCGTGAATACCAAGGTGGTGCGGGAGGCCGGCAAGGACAGTCCCCGCGCCAGCCGCGCCATGCAGCAGCAGCAGGATGATTTCATCGCCCGCCGCAACGCCGCGTTCGGCCGGCCGGACTACGATCTGCCAAAGGAGATGCGCCAGCGGCTCGACCATCTGCTGGCGATCGAGCGGCAATAGGACGTCGATCCTAGGCTATACCAACGGCACTTGCCCGTCATCCCCGGGATGAACGCAATTGCGTTCACCCGTAGGTGCCCGCGCTCTTGCGCGGGCCTCGAAGGATGGCCGCGAGTCCGTGCGTGTTGCCATCCTTCGAGGCTCGCTTCGCTCGCACCTCCCGAGTGAGCGCAATGCGCTCATCCGGGGATGACGCAGCGGGTCAATGGCCGCCGCCGCGCGTATCGTTCCGGGATCGCAGCGTTTTCGCCTTGAAATGGCGTTTCCACACGTGACAATAGCCTCAAGAAAAATGGCGTGGAATTGATCCGGATCATGGCCGGGCGTCTGTGGTCTGGTCAGTTGAAGAAAATCGGCCAGCGGGAGTGAACTCATGAATGCCCAGGACAATAGCCGGTATCACGAGGCCCATGCCCGCTCGCTCAGGGATCCCGAGGGCTTTTGGGGCGAGGCCGCGCGCGAGATCGACTGGATCGAGCCCGCCAGGAAGGTGTTCGATCCCTCGATGGGGCTTTACGGCCGCTGGTTCGCGGGCGCCGTGGTCAACACCTGTTACAACGCGCTGGATCGCCACGTCGCCGGCGGACGCGCCAATCAGCTGGCGCTGATCCATGATTCGCCGCTGGCGGGCAGCGTCACCCGGCTGACCTATGCCGAGATGCTGCATGAGGTGAAAACGCTCGCCGCCATCATGCAGGACTTTGGCGTCGTCAAGGGCGATCGCGTCATCCTCTATATGCCGATGGTGCCGGAAGCCATGATCGCGATGCTGGCCTGCGCGCGGATTGGCGCGGTGCATTCGGTGGTGTTCGGCGGTTTTGCCGCCAAGGAACTGGCGACCCGGATCGAGGACGCCAAACCCAAACTGATCTTCTCGGCAAGCTGCGGGCTCGAGCCCGGCCGCATCGTGCACTACAAGCCGCTGCTCGACGAGGCGATCAGGCTCTCCAGCGTCAAACCTGAGGCCTGCGTCATCCTGCAGCGGCCGCAGCAGTCTTGCGAGCTCGTGGCCGGGCGCGATCACGACTGGGCGGCGTTGCGAACCGCCGCGATGACAGCGAAAAAGTCGGCCGATTGCGTGGCGGTTTTGGCGACCGATCCGCTCTATATCCTCTACACCTCGGGCACCACCGGCAAACCCAAAGGCGTGGTGCGCGACAATGGCGGGCATCTGGTCGCGCTGAAATGGTCGATGTTCAATCTCTATGGCGTCAGGCCCGGCGAGGTCTGGTGGTGCGGCTCCGACATCGGCTGGGTGGTCGGCCACAGCTACATCATCTACGGGCCGCTGTTTCATGGCGCGACCTCGATCATGTATGAGGGCAAGCCGATCGGCACGCCGGACGCAGGCAGCTTCTGGCGGGTGATCGCCGAACACAAGGCGGTGGCGCTGTTCACCGCGCCGACCGCGTTCCGCGCCATCCGCAAGGAGGACCCGGACGGAAAATTCATCCGAGAGTTTGACCTGTCGAAATTCCGCACGCTGTTTCTCGCCGGCGAGCGCGCCGACCCGCCGACGGTGGAATGGGCGGAGCTGCAATTGAAGGTGCCGGTGATCGACCACTGGTGGCAGACCGAAACCGGCTGGTGCATCGCCGGCAACCCGGTGGGGCTGGGCATGTTGCCGGTCAAGCATGGCTCGCCGACGGTGCCGATGCCGGGCTACCAGGTCGAAATCGTCGACGAATCCTCAAGGCCGTTGCCCGCCGGCACCATGGGCTCGATCGTCATCAAGCTCCCGATGCCGCCGGGCTGCCTGCCGACGCTGTGGGAGCAGGACGAGCGCTGCAAGGAGGCCTATTTCAACGAGTTTCCCGGCTATTACAAAACCTCCGATGCCGGCTACAAGGATGAGGACGGCTACGTCTTCGTGATGGGCCGCACCGACGACATCATCAACGTCGCCGGCCACCGGCTTTCCACCGGCGGCATGGAGGAGATTCTGGCGTCGCATCCCGACGTCGCCGAATGCGCGGTGCTCGGCGTCAGGGACGCGATCAAGGGCGAGGTGCCCTGCGGCTTTTTGGTGCTGAAGGCCGGCGTGACGCGAAGCCATGCCGAGATCGAAAAGGAGATCGTGGCGCTGGTGCGCGACAAGCTCGGCCCGGTGGCGGCGTTCAAGCTCGCGATCACGGTCGGCCGGCTGCCGAAGACGCGGTCGGGCAAGATCCTGCGTGGCACCATCAAGAAGATTGCCGACGGCGAGCCATGGGCGATGCCCGCCACCATCGAGGATCCCAAGGTGCTGGACGAAATCGGCGACGCGCTGAAGGGGAGGGTGTGAGGACGAATGCCGTCATTCCGGGATGGTCCGAAGGACCAGACCTCAGATGCGCAATTGCGCATCGGGGAATCTCGAGATTCCGGACTCGATGCGGAGCCTGTCATCGGGCCGCGCTTCGCGTGGACCCGTTGGCATCGCTCCGGAATGACGACGGGAGGCTTACAAATCCCATAATTCGGGTTACAGGGTAAGACCGATAGATACGGGATTTGGCATGCGATTTAATGTTCCGACGTTTTTCCTCGCGCTGACACTCGCCACGTTCTCCCTCGCCGGCTGCGCGAAACGCCACGAGTTGCCGGCCAGTGCCGGCCTGAACGAGGACGACGACGCGTTCTGCCGCGCCAACAACGTCGCGGCCGGCTCGCCCGAATATGTCGCCTGCCGCAAGGACCGCGACGTTCAGCGCAGCAACGCCATCACGCGGACCGACAAGAAGCAGCGCGACCTCGGCGAATACATGCTGAACAATCCGGTTCGGCCCTGAAATAGAGCATGATCCGGAAAAGTGGGAACCGGTTTTCCGAGAAGATCATGCTCCAACAAAGAGATGAGATCATGATTCGATTTAACTAAATCGGATCATGATCGAGGAGGCCATCATGAACGAAGACGTTTTCAACACCAGCCTGCGCGGATTTCTCAAGAAGGTCGGGATCACCTCGCAACGCGAAATCGAAAAAGCGGTGCGCGAGGCGGTCGCTGACGGCCGTCTCAAGGGCAATGAAAAGCTGCCGGCCAAAATGGTTCTGACCCTCGGCGGCGTCAGCCTCTCGCATGAGGTGACCGCGGAAATCGAACTGGGCTAGGTCGAGCAAGCGTAGCCCGGATGAGCGAAGCGATATCCGGGTCTTCTTATTTCTATGATCCCCGCATATCGCTGCGCTCATGCGGGCTACATGCTATCGAATCAAAAAAGCACCCCTCATCCGGCAGCCTCCGGCTGCCACCTTCTCCCGCAAGGGGAGAAGGAAGAAAGCGCGCCGCTTCCCGTTACACGCAAGGAAAACACCACATGGACATCAAGGTCAGGGACTCCAACGGCGCGCTGCTCGCCGAGGGCGACAGCGTCACGCTGATCAAGGACCTCAAGCTGAAGGGCTCCTCGACGGTGCTCAAGCGCGGCACCGTGATCAAGGGAATTCACCTAACCGACAATGCGGACGAGATCGAAGGCCGCACCGACAAGGTCAAGGGCTTGGTGCTGCGGACGGAGTTCTTGAAGAAGGCGTGAGGGTGCGCGCGACGATGCCCGTCGGGCAAATCAACTTGTCCTCCAGGTCCTCCGGCAAGTTTCTGTCCAGTGCGAATCGCAAAAATTTTCTGCTTTCGCCGTCGGGCAAATCATCTTTATCAATTCGCCCGTCCCGTCCCACTGGAGGGGCGGCTCGCGATCGTCACGGACGCGGGGCGGGATGCGGTGGACGCAGGCGGCGCCTTTGACGAATGGCGCTGGCGCGGACGGCGAAGTCGTGTGGTCCTGACACCCCGACGCTGGTGTCAAGTTCGCGCTAAGGAGCGCGGGCGACGGTGGCAAAAAAGCCCGGTCGCCGGGGAGAGCACGAAATAAGCCGTAAACCATTGCGCGGGGAATGCCGGGTGATTCCGGTGTGACCTGACTAACGCGTGTGCGTTCTACTACTCACATTGCACACGCGGCTATCGGGCGCATCGGGCGC
>NZ_SSNA01000196.1 GCF_004799445.1 Bradyrhizobium sp. | reverse complement strand
TTCTACACCCGCTCGCTGATCGAATCCAACATCGACGCGATCATGACCACCGATCCCTCCGGTATCATTACCGACGTCAACAAGCAGATGGAGGCGCTCACCGATTGCACGCGTGACGAGCTGATCGGCGCACCGTTTAAGGACTACTTCACCGATCCAGAGCGGGCCGAAGCGGCGATCGAGCTCGTGCTGAGTGAAAAGTCGGTCACCGACTACGAGCTGACGGCGCGTGCCCGCGACGGCAAGCAGACCGTGGTGTCCTACAACGCGACCACCTTTTACGACCGAAACCGTACGCTGCAGGGCGTCTTCGCCGCGGCGCGCGACGTCACGGAGCGCAAGCGGGTGGAGGCGGAATTGCAGCAGGCCAAGGCCACTGCTGAGAGCGCAAGCCAGACGAAGTCGGATTTTCTGGCGAGCATGAGTCATGAGATCCGAACGCCGATGAATGCGATCATGGGCATCGCGGATCTGCTGGCGAAGACCGCTCTCTCGCCGGAGCAAGACAAGTATGTGCAGATCTTCCGCCGCGCCGGCGACAACCTGCTCAATCTCATCAACGACATCCTCGATCTCTCCAAGGTCGAAGCCTCGCAGCTCGAGCTGGAGCGGACGGGCTTCTCGTTGAACGACCACCTGGAGAAAGTGATGGAGATGGTGGCGGCTCGGGCCCATGAAAAAGGGCTGGCCCTGGTGTGCAAGATCGCGCCGAACGTGCCCACCGACCTGGTCGGCGACCCGACACGGCTGCGGCAGGTGCTGCTCAATTTGCTGGGCAACGCGATCAAGTTCACGCAATCCGGTGAAGTGTCCCTGCGAGTCGCGCTGGATGCGGACTCCTCCGTCCTGACTGCATTGCGGTTCACGGTCTCGGACACCGGCATCGGCATTTCGGGCGAGAAATTGGGCCCGGTGTTTGAACGCTTCACACAGGCCGACTCATCCACTACGCGCAGGTTCGGGGGCTCGGGGCTGGGGCTGACGATTTCGAAGCGCCTGGTGGAACTGATGGGCGGGCGCATCTGGGTCGAAAGCGAAGTCGGGGAGGGCAGCGTGTTTGCTTTCGCCGTGCCACTTGAGATCTGGGCGGAGGCCAATCGGCCTGCGGTCGCGCCGGTCGGCACGGATCCTGATCTGCCGCTGCCGGCGTTACGAATTCTTCTGGCGGAGGACTCTCCCGACAACTGCATAATCACGATTGCCTATCTAGAGGACACGCCGTACCGGGTCGAAATCGCCGAGACTGGGGCCATCGCCTGTGAAAAGTTTACCACCGGAGATTACGATCTGGTCCTGATGGACCGGCAAATGCCTGTCATGGATGGCTTGACCGCGACGCGGGCGATTCGTGCCTGGGAACAGGCGAACGGCCGGCCGCCGACGCCGATCATTGCATTGACGGCCTCCGCCTTGAAGGGCGATCGGGAAATGTGCCTGGCGGCGGGGTGCACGGCGTTTTTGACGAAACCAATCAAGCAAGAGGTGCTGCTGCAAGCGATCAGGGAGCATTCCATCGTTGCTCCGTCATCATCAAAAGAAGAAAGCAGCGGGATGGACTTGATCCATTTGCGTGTAAAATCCAAATCCGCAAACCGGATCCCCGCGTATCTGCAGAACTGCAGGCAGAATGCCATCATGATGCTGGACGCTTTGGATCGGGTTGACTTTGAGACCGTGACGATTCTGGGGCACCAGATGAGGGGCTCCGGGGGCGCCTATGGATTCCAGGCGATCACTGACATCGGTGCCGCCCTTCAGCAGGCGGCCGAGAGCGCCGACACCGACGAGTCGCGCAAGTGGGTGGGCGAATTGTTCAACTACCTGGATGGTGTCGAGACCATTTTCAATTAGCCCGTCACTCAAACCGAAAACCAATCCGTTCTGCGACGCAACTTACTGTTTGTCGCCAAAACCAAAGATTGAAGGGACAATCGACGGCGAGCCGGATGCTTCCAGTTTTCGTAGCTGATCCAGTTGCGTTCGCATGCGTGGGGGCAGTTCCGGCGATTCCCGCGACAGGGAAATGCCCAGCCTTTCTCCGATCTCCTTGCAGATAGCACGGCTGTGGATGCTGTCGATTTCGACGTTGACACGGTTCGACATGACTAATCCAGTTTAATTATTTGAATTTAACAACATTGGACCAAGTCGAAAACGGCAAACTTGTTTCGATGAATCAATCCCAAAGACGTGTACGGGAGAAAATTAAAATTCCAGACAGGTGGAACGAAGCCGCCCTGCAGAATAAGTGTTCGCTGACCTTCTGAAAAAGCATGGGTCCAGCCGCACTGATGGGGTCCCAACCGCACTGAAGGACTGCTGAAAAGAAGACGGCTAATCGTGATGGTGAGTCGGAACACTGCGGTCAGCTTTTGCTCGTTACGTTCGCCAGCCGCTTCACGCCGGGAATGCAACCATTTGCGTTCTGATAGGTTATGTAATGCAGCGGCGGAACCGGAACCCGGCAGCCGCATAAAAAAGCCGTTCGGTGTAACGCCCGTGCGGCTTTTTTTGCATCGTGCGGCTTTTTTTGCAGTCATAACTTGGGACGCCGTGCTTCTGACGGTCGGTCGTTTATAAACGGCGTAATACCAGTCCTCTCGCATTAACGGCGACTTGTGCGCGGTCACTCGGCATTGCTGCTTACGAACGCGATGGCAGAAGACCACGAGACTTTCGAGATGCCGTCCGCTGCCAGCTAATACTGCGAAGGCGCTGCATTGTCTTCCTACTCCAACGGCGGGCCGCCTGCCAAGCTTCCATACCTTCAACCCAGTCCATCACATATCGCCAATATCCATAGGCCCACGCAAATGCCGGGATTGACATGAGTTTATCGCGGTTGATTTCGAATACAGGGCTTGCTCGCAGGTGACGTCGATCTGATGTTCGACAATCTCGGCGTCTCGCTGCCGCTGGTGAATTCCGGCAAGCCGCAAAGAAACGCATTGCAAATCGTATTAGTGAATTGAACGACGGCGTCAGCAACGCATGCCGCCCATATGCCAGCAACCAGATGCCACCCAGAACCAGATGCGTATATTTGCGAAGCAAGAATTCGAGACAGGCACGTCACCTTTAATTATTGCAAAAAGGCGGCCGAACTGGCCACCTTTTTATTGTTCTCTAAATGTCGTCGGGGATTTCTTTTGCGGAGTTTCCGCGATTCCTCCGCTTCCTGCAACTCCCGTTCGGCTTGGTTCCAGAACTCATCGCCCCTTCCGGTGGCTCTGTTCCCAGAGTTCGTGAGCACGTTGTCGGATCTGATCTTCTGTTGGCTTATCCATTGTGCGCTTCCTCCAAGCACAGCCTGCCCTGGGGGCTTGTGGGGGAGAAAGGGCGAGGCTCTTCTTTTGAGGAGGGCAGTGATTAGATAGGAAAGAACCTAGGAGGTGCCATGAAAAAGCCTCTGACGATACCCGACGAACCGCAACCCAGGAACATCACACGCGCCGACCTCGTAATGACTGAGGGCTTTGGCCTGGAAGTTGATGGCCGGATGAAGACCGTATTCCCGACGCAGGAGGCGGCTCATAAAAGTGCACTGGACCTCAAAACCAATTATCCCATGCTCCAGGTCAAGGTGTACGACGCTGCGAAAAAGACCAGGACGTTGGTGGAATTACCCTCAGATAAAGTAGCCA
>NZ_SSNA01000195.1 GCF_004799445.1 Bradyrhizobium sp. | reverse complement strand
AATCCGGTCAGTGAAACGTCGCCCGCACCGGTGCGGTGGCACTACGCGGGCGACGGGAATGCGGTTCGTTAGAAGAAGCCGACACCCTTATCCAAGCCTTCAGACGCCAGGCACGCGAACACGAGCACGGCAAGACCACAAATCACAGCGATCGCGTCCCGAATGTAGTCGGTTTGCGCTTCGGAAACGGCCGGCGTGGAAACTTCTGAAATCGCATTCATGTCACCCTCCAAAGTTAAACCCCTCGGGGGGTTTGGAGGTGCAGACTAACTTCAAAGCGTTCATGGAGAATTGCCACACGTCGTTAATTCTTCCGGAAGATGCCCTGAACGTCGCTCGTCAAGCGATGCAGTGAAAAGTCGGAGATGGGTCCATTAGGAGGCTCATGCACTGCAGCAAAACAGCATCAGTGTTCGATCGCTTCGTCGGTGCGCAATCGGACCAAAGGCTTATGAAGCCACGCGCTCTTAAAGCTTCTTGACTGCCTTGAACGTGCCGTCCGGCTGAATGACCGTTAGAAAGACTTTGGCCGGCGCGTCTTGCAGCTTTTGCCCGAGCGTTATGATATCTCCGCTGATGTCAAATCTGCCGACATCGTTGATGATCTGAAGCATATCTGCACGCGTAGGGTTTGGTCCGGCCATTTCGAGCGCCGCGGCTACAAGGCGGCCGGAAAGATATCCCTCCAGGGAGACAAAGTCCGGTTTCAAAGCTGGATCGAGGGCTTTCTCAGCCGCCTGGTAATCAGCCACTACCTGTGCCGACGCATCCCAGGGAAATGGCACGACCTGAGACACGATGACCCCATCACCGTCGGGGCCGAGCTCTTTTGCCAGTGCATTGGCGCCAACGAAGGAGATATTGACGAAGATCGGATCGAAGCCGCTCCTGCGTGCCAGTCTGATGAATTCGGCGCACGGTGCATAGGTGCCGACCATAACCACGGCTTCCGGTTCGGCACGCCTGAGCACGCGCACGGCGGAGCCAACCGCTTTGGTATTGCGCTCGTAGGTGCTTTCGGCCGTCAACTCCAGACCGCGTTTCTCCAGTGCGAGTTTGACGCCGGCCAAACCGTCGCGACCATAGGAATCGTCCTGGTAGAAGATCGCGACGCTCCTGATATGAAGATCTTCGGTCAGGTGCTTGATCCAGGCTTCAGCCTCGGCGCCGTAGCTCGCGCGAATATTGACGACGTTTTGTAGGTCCGGCGCGCGAAGGAACCCCGCCCCGGTGAACGGACCGATGAAAGGCACGTTCCCGGCTTTCGCGATCGGAACGGTCACGGTCGAGGTGGGCGTGCCGACCGCGCCGATCAAAGCGAAAACTCTGTCCTCATCGATCAGCTTGACGGTCTGAACGATCGAGCGATCGGGATCGTAACCATCGTCCCGGCTTATCAGTTCGAGCGTGCGGCCGTACACGCCGCCCTTGCCATTGACCTCCGCGAATGCTGCGAGAATGCCTTGCCGCATACCTCGGCCGAGCGCCGACGAGGGACCCTCGAGCGCGGCGGCCTGACCGAAAAGAATGCTGCCGGAACTAACGCCGACCTCGTCAGCCCTGGCATGAAGCGGAGCAGCCGCCGCGAGCATGATCGAAAAGCCTGCGAAAGTAGATCGCAATTGGTGCATGACAACATTTCTTCTGGATCGAAAAGCCGCTCCAATGGGCGCTGAATGATATCCCGACGTGATGAAGAGCTCGCTAATCGCCCGGTGTTTTTTCTTGTTCCGCTATGGAACCGCGTATCGCTGACATCGCAGCAAGTCGCGGGCATTTTATCGATTATGGAAATCGTTAACTAAGGCAATCGGACCAAGCGGCATTTGCTCTGATGTTCTTGGCTCTTTAACCAAAGTCCGCCTCGATAGATCGTTTACAACGGCACCACTGTTCTGTGGCCGCTGCGCGTTTCGAACGAAAGACGAAGATGAGCGATCGAAACCTGGATGACCAACGCCGGGGAGACATGGTCGACCGGCGAAGGATCTCGGGCTCGTGGTCCCTGCTTTTCCGGCCCGCGCTGGTGGCAGGATGCATTGGCCTTTTGCTGTCGATGGCTGCTGCCTACGCCGTCGGACGGTGGGAGCAGCGCGTCACTTGGGTCGAGTTCGAGGGCGTCGCCGCGACCCAATTGATCGAGATGCAGAACGGGATCAACGAATATCTCAGCCGGCTGGTTACGCTGCGCACCCTGTTCGAGTCGGCGAATGAGGACGTTACCCGCAGCGAGTTCGAGGTTTTCGGCGGCCGTCTGTTCGAGGATCACCCGGGGATCCTTCGCGTCGGCTGGGTGCCGAAGATCTATTGGAAGGAACGTGCCGAGTATGAGGCTGCCGCGGTCAGCGACGGCGTCCCCGGATATCGGATCAAATCCCTTGCCACGGATGGTGCCCTTTCTCCCGCGCCGGAGAGCAGTGTTTATTTCCCGGTGTTCTTTTCGACTGAAGCGAAAACCTCGCCGGTCTACGGTCTAGATTACTCGACCGAACCGATCCGGTGGGCGACGCTGGAGCGCGCGCGGGATAACGACGCCGTCGCGGTGATGCCTACCAGGCTGTTTCACGATGCGAAGGGCAGCACTCACGGCGTGCTGGTCAGCGTACCGGTATATGTAAAGGGGACGTCGCGCACTACGATTGCCGACCGGCGGCGCAATCTGGCGGGTTACGTGGTCGGGATATTTGATCTGGCACACCTGCTGCAGTCGGTCAGGACGGCGACAGCGGCATCTTCCGCCATCGTCATCCATGCCTATCCGCCCGATCTGGAAACAAACGCCGGACCGGGACATCAGCCCGCCCCCGATTATTCGTCGGCGCCGGCGACGGTGCAGACGGTGCGGGCTTTCGCGAAAGGCCCGAAATGGTCGGGTCTGCTCAGGATCGGCGATGCCAACTGGCACGTACAGGCCATTCCTGCCGCCGGCGGCCGTCTGACCGCGCGGTACGACCGCGCTTTGACCGTACTCACCGCCGGAATTGCCATTACCGCATTCCTGGCCGTGTATCTGGGTCTTGCGAGCCGCAACTCGCGTCAGCTTGCTCTGGCGAACCGGCGCGTCCTCGAGCTTGCGCAGACCGATATTCTGACCGGACTTCCGAACCGGGCGTTCTTTCTGGAGCAACTCAGGGACGCCGGCTTGTACGAGCGCCAGGACCGGGGCGTGTTTTCAATTCTGATGCTCGATCTTGATCGCTTCAAGAACGTCAACGATTCGCTTGGGCATGCCGCGGGCGACGCGTTGCTCCGGCAGGTGGCGCTTCGCCTGAATTCCGCGCTACGGGGCACCGATGTGCTGGCGCGGCTCGGCGGTGACGAATTCGCGATCATCCAGGCGGGGTGCCACGATCAGCGGGCCAGTTCGATCGATTTGGCAAGCCGAATCTCGAAACTCATCGCTGAGCCGTTCCAGTTGCAGGGCCATCGGGTCGAAATCGGCACCAGCATCGGCGTTGCGCTGGCGCCGGAGCACGGTAGCGATCAGGAGCAGTTGCTGAAAAAAGCCGACCTCGCGCTATACCGGTCGAAATCGGCGGGACGGAACTGCTTCACGCTTTACGATGAAGCCATGTCCGCGGAACTTGAAGCTCGAAACACCCTTGAAGGCGATCTGCGGGACGCCATCGCGCGCTGCCAGTTTGAAGTGCATTATCAGCCTTATTTCGACGTCCAGACCGGCCGTCGGCGAGGCGAGGAAGCGCTTGTGCGCTGGCGTCATCCAACCAGAGGGCTGATACCGCCCGACCTGTTCATTCCGCTTGCAGAGGAAACCGGACTCATCGTCCCGCTTGGGGAATGGATCATCAGGCAGGCGTGCGACAACGCGATATCCTGGCCGGCGGACACGACGGTATCTGTGAATCTGTCGCCGGTTCAGTTCAAGCAGGCCGAGCTGTTTGATATCATCGAGTCCGCGTTGCGGAAGTCGGGTTTGCCGCCGGAGCGACTGGAAATTGAGATTACCGAATCCGTCCTGCTGGAGAGAGCGGTCGAAAATCATGCCTTCATGGAAAGACTCAAGAGCATCGGGGTCTCGCTTGCTCTTGATGACTTCGGTACCGGGTATTCATCCCTGAGCTGCCTGACCGCGTTCCCATTCGACAAGATCAAAATCGACAAGTCCTTCATGGGAAGCTTGTCCAGGGGTCACAAGAGTTCGGCCATTATATCGTCGATCGTGACGCTGGCCCGCGGTCTGAACATGTCGGTTACGGCTGAAGGCGTGGAGACCCGCGAGCAGCTTGAGGGGCTTAGAACGCTGGGAGTGAATTTCGCGCAGGGCTATTTGCTTGGCCGCCCGGTGCCGATCGACGAACTCAACGATCAGCCTCAATCCTATCGTTCGCGGCTGGATGCGGCGTAGCGCCGCTGGTCCACTTCCACAAGATGCAAAATCCTTTGCGGCCACCACCTCGCATCTGCACCTGTTTCGGATCAACACGGACGATGTCCGAGTTGGGTCATTTGCGTCGCTTTGACAGGCTCGCTGTTACTTCCTCTTACTCGTTCAAACGGAAAACCCACCGGGTTGAGCCGGCGGGTTCGTCAATTCGTCGCGGTATGAGTTACGAGGCCCGCGATTGATGAGAAGCTAGGGCCTATGGCTTAACAAGCCACTCAGAGCCGGTTCGGCGGCTTTCCGACCGCGGAAGGCACGGACCCGCCTGAGCACCCCCGGAGCGTCGGCGGGGAGCGACGGGTCATTATGCTCGTAGTCTTACGGGGGGCACCTTCACTGTTCCGGCGCAATTTACCGAGCATGTTGCCGCAGTGTCTCTAGGCCCAGAGGGGATCAAAGTCCGAGATGAACGAATGCGCCGATCCACAGCGGAAAGCCCTGATCGATAAATGCGACGCTTGCGGGAGCCAGATGAAGTGCCTGGGCAAACTACCAGAGATCCAGACAAAGAGGGCCGTCCGAGTTTTCCGGTGCTACGGATGCAACAACGTCACATCGGAGCCATGCTAAGGCCGCTGGGCTAGGGCTAAAGGCAAAGGAAAAATGAAGCAAAACTCCCTGTTTGAGGCCAGCCTGAAAATTGGAGATCGGGTCAGGTTGATCTCTGGCACTCTTGCCTGGAAGGCCGAAATGACGCTGCAAGGTAAAATAGGCGAAGTTGTCGAACTCCGAACCGATGGCCGGGTTTCGATCCGCTTTGAAAATGGCAGAGTTCTTGAGGGCCGATCTGTCGAACCCATTGAGCGGGTTTAGGGCTCCCCCGGCAGTGATTCAGGTCGAGGGGCCGGCCCGGCCGGGCAAAAACCCAGCATCAAGCATTGAGGAGACCGGCTTGTCGCGGATAGATGACGGCAAGGATGTCCGCTTTGAAGCCCATTCCGGAGAGTCAGACATGGCGCCATGTCCGAAAAGTGCCGCCAATAGGTGATATCGCGGATGCAGGCCGCACAAAAATCGCCCGAAGGCAGCTTCTCAATTCAATACCTGATGATCCTGGAACAGGTTGTGTGAGACGCCTCAAACTACTAGCAATGTGGCATTGTGGACGCTCGCCGTTGGCACCATTGCTTGCAGTTTGTTCCGCGTTGCTGATTGCAAAACGAGGCGCATCTTTGGGAATTGTAGCATCCCGTTTGGCCACCGTTTCTAGCATATGAGCCCTGTGCTGCCAAAGCACCCGTAGCAGTCGTTCCTATCAGCGTTAGTACGGCAATGAATGCTGGAATCCGAAACATAAGAAATCCTCCAGAGATGGCAATTGGCTACGCGGCATGAAGCCCGCGCGACGAACGACTTGTGTGTCGTTGGTTAGAATTGCCTACCGCTGGCGCAGGCGCTGTATATTGAGGTAGCAGCAATTCGGTAATCGGCCGCTTTGTGACAACACGCGAGCGCGTCATGGTTTCGCGCCCATTTACCCATCATGAGCAACTTTATGTTCAACCGCAAGGGCAAGTCGCATCAGCTCGGCTGGAACGGATCGATGAACGCATCAAGAGTCTGGTGACCCGAATGGTTGCTCGCCAACCTGTCCGCTAGTGAGACCAAAAATGCGTGCGTATTCCCATCAAGGCCATGGCCCGCGAGCCGATCAAACAGGCCGGATACATATCAGCGACTTCCGGTTTCCACGCACAATCTCTATTGCGAAATGCAGCCGGTCCACGCATCCGGGTCAAAAGCTGACCTGGC
The DNA here is from genome assembly GCF_004799445.1 of Bradyrhizobium sp. Lineage (GTDB taxonomy): Bacteria > Pseudomonadota > Alphaproteobacteria > Rhizobiales > Xanthobacteraceae > Bradyrhizobium. The sequence goes on along the minus strand of NZ_SSNA01000195.1, from coordinate 201 downwards.
GCCAGGCGCGATTGAGGTCGGGTATTACCCCGGCAACGGACATAAAATGCGCCAATCAGATGTTATGGAACGGCGATGTCTGCTTGGCCCTCGACAGCGGACATTCAGCCCGACGGTCGTTAGGTCCGCTTTGTGCCGATAGTGTTGCAAAAGTCGTTTTGCAGAAGGTGTCAAAAATTCCGAGGGCCGCAGGCGCGGTTT
>NZ_SSNA01000194.1 GCF_004799445.1 Bradyrhizobium sp. | reverse complement strand
AGCCGCAGCTGGCCGCGCTGAAGGAGCGCTATCCCGACGACAAGGTGAAGCAGCAGCAGGAGATGATGGAAATCTACAAGAAGGAGAAGATCAACCCGATCGCCGGCTGTCTTCCCGTCGCCTTGCAGATTCCGGTGTTCTTCTCGCTCTACAAGGTGCTGTTCGTCACCATCGAAATGCGGCACGCGCCGTTCTATGGCTGGATCAAGGATCTGTCGGCGCCCGACCCGACCAACCTGTTCACCTTGTTCGGCCTGTTGCACTTCGATCCGACGCAATTGCCGGTGCTGGGGTCCTATCTCGCGCTTGGCGTATGGCCGATGATCATGGGCGTCACCATGTGGTTCCAGTTCAAGCTCAACCCGACGCCGCCGGATCCGACGCAGCAGATGATCTTCGGCTGGATGCCGCTGATCTTCACCTTCATGCTCGCGGGCTTCCCGGCGGGTCTGGTGATCTACTGGGCATGGAACAACACGCTGTCAGTGATGCAGCAGAGCTTCATCATGCACCGCAATGGCGTGAAGGTTGAACTGTTCGACAACCTGAAGGCGACGTTCGGCTCGAAGAAGGCCGAATCGAAAACCTGACGGCCGCGCTGAGGCGTGGGCGGAATCTCAATTCGTCATGGCCGGGCCCGTCCCGGCCATCCACGTCTTCCTTTTCCGCCAAGTAGCAAGACGTGGATTGCCCGGGACAAGCCCGGGCATGACGACAGATGGAATCCTTCGCAATGTCCGCTGAACCCGATGCGAAGCTGATCGAACAGGCCCGCAAATTGTTCGCGGGCGACTGGCAATTCATCTGGGCCTCGCCCTCGATCGAGACGCTGCCGCCGATGGCGGGGATGGAGGTTGCATTTGCCGGCCGCTCCAATGTCGGCAAATCGAGCCTGATCAATGCGCTGACGGGGCGCAACGCGCTGGCGCGGACCTCGAATACGCCGGGCCGCACTCAGGAATTGATCTTCTTCGAAGGGCCCGACCAGGCCGGCTTCCGGCTGGTCGACATGCCCGGGTACGGTTACGCCTCCGCGCCAAAGGCCAAGATCGCGTCCTGGACCGCGCTGATCCACAAATTCCTGCAGGGCCGCAGCAGCCTGGCCCGGGTCTATGTGCTGATCGATGCCCGGCACGGCCTCAAGGAGGTCGATCTCGACGTGCTGAAGACGCTCGACAAATCAGCCGTGAGTTATCAGATCGTGCTGACCAAGGCCGATCAGGTCAAGCCGGCCGAACTGGAGCAGCGCATCGCCGACGTTACGGCAGCACTTTCAAAACACCCCGCCGCCTTTCCGGAAATCATCGCGACATCCTCGCAAACCGGCGCCGGGATGCCGGAACTGCGCGCAGCGATGGTGCGCCTGCTTGGCGAGCGTCGGCGATGACGCAATCCCGCCTGTTGCGCATCCTGATCATCCTGGCCGGCGTGATGGGCGCCGATGGCGTCATCCTGGCGGCGGCATCCGCCCATCAGGGCGACGCCGCGCGGCTCGTGCCGGCCTCATCGATGCTGCTGTTTCACGCGGTCGCCGTGCTTGCTGTCGTGGCCTTGATCGAGCGCGGGGTCATTCATGCCGGAATCGGCCTTTCCGCCGCCTTCGGCTTTGTCGTCGCGGCGGCGCTGTTCGCCGGCGATCTGACCTTGCGGCAATTTGCCGGCCACAGCCTGTTTCCTTTTGCCGCGCCGACCGGCGGCACGCTGCTGATCGTGAGCTGGCTGACGCTCGCGGTGGCCGCCGCATGGCCGCGGCGGGAGTGAGCGTTCCCTTCTTCCTTCTCCCCTTGTGGGAGAAGGTGGGGCAGGCGGCCTCCGGCCGCCGTCTCTTGGAACGCCGATGCTATGCATCGGCTATGGCGCGCCGGATGAGGGGTCTTGATCCGCGGAAGCAACCCCTCACCCGTCGCCTCACTTCGTGAGGCGCCACCCTCTCCCACAGGGGGAGAGGGAAGAAAGCAAGCGGCGCTTTGCGCCCTGCGCCGCAATCGGATAGAAACCGCCCGACTCTTGCACACTGTGAGACCCGCTTCATGACCGACGCGCCATATATCAGTCCGCTCGATCAGGCCCGCATCCTGTCCGAGGCGCTGCCCCACATGCAGCAATATGACGAGGAAACCATCGTCATCAAATATGGCGGCCATGCCATGGGCGCGGAAGACCTCGCCAAGGCGTTCGCGCGCGACATCGTGCTGCTCGAGCAGACCGCCATCAATCCGGTGGTGGTGCATGGCGGCGGCCCGCAGATCGCGACCATGCTGAAGCGGCTCGGCATTCAATCGGAATTCGCCGCCGGCCTGCGCATCACCGACGCCGCGACCATCGAGATCGTCGAAATGGTGCTGGCGGGCTCGATCAACAAGCAGCTAGTCGGCTATATCAACGAGGCCGGCGGCAAGGCGGTCGGCCTGTGCGGCAAGGACGGCAACATGGTGACGGCGTCGAAAGCGACCCGCACCATGGTCGATCCGGGCTCGCATATCGAGAAGGTGGTCGATCTCGGTTTCGTCGGCGAGCCCGAAAAGGTCGACCTGACCCTCCTCAATCAGCTGATCGGCCATGAACTGATCCCGGTGCTGGCGCCGCTGGCAACCTCGAAGACGGGGCAGACCTTCAACGTCAATGCCGACACGTTTGCCGGCGCGGTGGCGGGCGCGCTGAAGGCCAAGCGGCTATTGCTGTTGACCGACGTTCCCGGCGTGCTCGACAAATCGAAGAAGCTGATACCGGAACTCTCGGTGAAGGACGCGCATAAGCTGATCGCCGACGGCACCATTTCCGGCGGCATGATCCCGAAGGTCGAAACCTGCATCTACGCGCTGGAGCAGGGCGTCCAGGGGGTCGTCATCATCGACGGCAAGACGCCACACGCGGTCTTGCTGGAACTGTTCACCAATCAGGGCACGGGTACGCTGATCCACAAGTGATGAATCACGCGGTCACGCCAACGAAAGCCGTCTTGGCCGGAATTATTCCGGCCATCGCCCTCTTCGCAAGCGCCGCGCCCGCGCAAGCCGACCTCAAGCTCTGCAATCGCATGAGCTATGTGATCGAGGCGGCGATCGGCATCGACGACAAGGCCGCCACCGCCACGCGCGGATGGTTTCGCATCGATCCGGCGGCATGCCGCGTGGTCGCACAGGGCACGCTGACCGCCGACCGCATCCTGCTCAACGCGCGCGCGCTCGGTGTCTACGGCTCATCGCCGATCCCGCAGAACGGCAGCGACACGCTCTGCATCGCGCCCGAGAATTTCGTGATCGCGGCCGCCCGCCAGTGCCGCCCAGGGCAAACGCCCGCGTCCTTTACCCAGATCACCCCGACCCAGGCCGATGACGGCAATCTGGTGGCCTATCTCGCAGAGGACAGCGAATATGACGACGAGCAGGCGAGGCTTGCCGGCATTCAGCGGCTGCTGGTGATCGCGGGCTACGACGCCGCGCCGATCGACGGCGTCGACGGTCCGAAAACACAAGCCGCGTTGGCCGCGTTCCTGAAAAGCCGCGGGCTGACGGCGGATGTCGTGCAGTCGCCGAATTTCTTCGCGACCATGATCGAGGCGGTGCAGTCGCCATCTTCGACGGGACTTACCTGGTGCAATGACACGCCGCACAAGGTCATGGCCGCGGTCGGCACCGACGACGGCAAGACCGTGACCAGCCGCGGCTGGTATCGCATCGATCCCGGCAAGTGCCTGCATCCCGACGTCACCGGCCAGCCCAAGCGGATTTTCAGCTTCGCCGAAGCCGTCGATGCCGAAAACCGCACCGTCAAGTTCAAGGACAAGCCGCTGAACTGGGGCGGCGCGACCCAGCTTTGCACGCGCGAAAACAAGTTCGAAATCACCGAACAGAGCGACTGCGGCACCCGCGGCCTCGCCTCGGCCGGCTTTACCGCCGTCGACATGTCGGGCGGCGGCAAGACGCTGCGCTTTGCGATGCCGTGATTCCTGGTCGTCCCTGCGAAAGCAGGGACCCATAACCACCAGCCAGAGTTTTGGATTCCCGATGTTAGCAACGTTAAGAACCCCTCGCACAGTGCCCGTTACGCCAGCCGCGGAGTATGGGTCCCTGCTTTCGCACGGACGACGGCTTGAGAGTGCCATAACGCGATGACCTCCCCCACCTTCACCGACATCGACACCTGGGTGTTCGATCTCGACAACACGCTGTATCCGCACCACGTCAACCTGTGGCAGCAGGTCGATCAGCGGATCGGCGAGTTCATCGGCGCCTATCTCAAAGTACCCGCCGATGAAGCGCGCCGGATCCAGAAGGACTACTACCGCCGCTACGGCACCAGCATGCGCGGCATGATGACCGAACATGGCGTGCACGCCGACGACTATCTCGCCTACGTGCACCAGATCGACCATTCGCCGCTGCAGCCAAATCCGGCGATGGGCGCGGCGATCGCAAAACTCCCCGGACGCAAATTGATCCTGACCAACGGCTCGACCGATCATGCCGACAAGGTCTTGCAGCGGCTCGGCATCGGGGCGCATTTCGAAGCGGTGTTCGACATCATCGCCGCAGAGCTGGAGCCCAAGCCTGCGCCGCAGACCTATCACAAATTCCTCGATGTGCACGACGTCAATCCCGGGACCTCGGCAATGTTCGAGGATCTCGCGCGCAACCTCGTCATTCCGCATCAGCTCGGCATGACCACGGTGCTGGTGGTGCCCGACGGCTCAACAGAAGTCGTGCGCGAGGACTGGGAGCTGGAAGGCCGCGATGATCCCTGTGTCGATCACGTCACCGACGATCTGACGGGGTTTTTGCAGGGACTGATCGGAGCGTCGTAAGCCTTGCTTCTGCTCTCACGTCATCCGTGCGAAAGCAGGGACGACCACAACGCAAACCTTGACTCTCCCGCCCCAAATCCCGAAAAAGCCCCTCCGATTTGCCGCTACGGCCGTCGCCCAAGGAAATCCCGATGTCGCTTCCCGCCCTCGAATCCACCATCAACGCCGCGTTCGATGCCCGCGATGGCATCTCTGCCGCGACCAAGGGCGAAGTCCGCGACGCCGTGGATCATGCGCTCGACCTGCTCGACAAGGGCGAGGCGCGCGTTGCCGAGCGGCAGGCCAGCGGCAAGTGGGTGGTCCATCAATGGCTCAAGAAGGCGGTGCTGCTGTCGTTTCGCCTCAACGACATGAGCGCGATCGCCGGCGGCCCGGGAAAAGCGTCATGGTGGGACAAGGTGCCCTCGAAATTCGAGGGCTGGGGCGAAAACCGTTTTCGCGACGCGGGTTTTCGCGCGGTGCCGGGCGCCATCGTCCGCCGCTCCGCCTTCATCGCCAAAAACGTCGTGCTGATGCCGTCCTTCGTCAACCTCGGCGCCTATGTCGATGAATCGACCATGATCGATACCTGGTCGACGGTCGGCTCCTGCGCCCAGATCGGCAAGCGCGTGCACATTTCCGGCGGCGTCGGGATCGGCGGCGTGCTCGAGCCGCTGCAGGCCGAGCCCGTGATCGTCGAGGACGATTGCTTCATCGGTGCGCGCTCGGAAGTCGCCGAGGGCGTGATCGTGCGCAAGGGCGCGGTGCTGGCGATGGGCGTGTTCCTCGGCGCCTCCACCAAGATCGTCGATCGCGACACCGGCGAGACGTTTGTCGGCGAAGTCCCCGAATATGCCGTCGTGGTGCCCGGCACCTTGCCGCCACGGCCGCTGAAGAATGGCCAGCCCGGCCCTTCCACCGCCTGCGCCGTGATCGTCAAACGCGTCGACGAGCGCACCCGCGCCAAAACCAGCATCAACGAGCTGTTACGGGACTAGATTCGAACCCAATGCCGGTCCATGCGACCAATATTCCGAACGGCCGGCGATTTCCGGCCGTCCGGAGATTGCGATGGACTACGCCAGGTTACTTTTCAGCTTTAAGGGCCGAATCAACCGCGCCAGATTTCTGGTTGTGCAGCTGGCTCTCCTCACATTCTGGTTCATAGCGTGGCCCAAGCTCCCGATTTTCCTCTCGTCATTATGGATCCTCGTCGTCGCAATTGTGATGGCCTGGATCAACACCGCCACGACGGCCAAGCGGCTGCACGATCGCAACTGGAGCGGCTTTTGGGCAATTCCAATCGTTATCCTTAATCGTCTCTCCCTCCTGTACTATGGTCTTTTCCTGGGACTCTCCTTCGGCGTTGATGTTTCGATCGCCAGGGAATTGCTGCTCGTGATGGTTGCGGTGGCCATGTCCCTGCTGGGGACCTGGATTTTCATCGAGTTGTATTTCCTGATGGGCACCGACGGGCCCAATCGGTTCGGGCCTGATCCGTTGGCGACTGTCCCTGCCGGCGTCCCCACAAACCTGCCCCCGGGCCAATACAGCGTTCCCCGATTTCTGGTGCACAGCGCCGGCCCAACGCCGCTTACGCGGGATTGAGATCGAACCGGAATCGATCAATCGCGACCAATGACCGAAGCGCGGCCGTTTCTCGGCCGTCCGGAGGCTGCGATGGACACCAAATGGCTGCTGTCCCGATTCGATGGCCGCATCAACCGCGCCAGATACTGGCTCGCGGCGCTGATCATCCTGGGCTCGATGGTCGTTGCGCTGATGCTGCTGGCCGTCTTCTGCCTCATCCTCGGCATTCCCACCGGCCCCCTCACGATCAACCTCGTGGGTATTGCCGCATCCTTCCAGCTCGATGATAGCGACACCGGAGCGCTGCTTCCAAAACTCGTCGCGGTGCTGATGACGCTGGTGTTTGCGTGGTTCTTTGCGATCGCCTCGATCAAGCGACTTCACGACCGTGACAAGCCTGGTTGGTGGATAGTTCCCTTTATCATCGCACCCGGCCTCCACGCCCAATTCGGGGACTGGCTTCGCGGCTCCGGGCTCGAGTTCTTGGTCGGGCTTGCGGTGTTGATTGCTTCCGTCTGGGGCTTTGTCGAGATGTCCGGCCTGAAGGGGACAAACGGACCCAACCGGTTCGGGCCCGATCCGCTGGCGCCGATCGATGCACGGCCACGCTGGGACCAGCACAGCGGGCTAGAATTTCTTTCACACAAAGCTGGCCCATCGGCAGGCGCAACTAGTGTGCCGGGCGAGACCTAAGGCGAAGAGCCGTGCTTACGTTGGGCTGTCTTGGCGCCGCGACCCCGACCTGCCTCGAACCGAAATCCATCGCCTGCGACCAATTGATGGGATAGCGGCCATTCCCCGCCGCGCCCAGGGTTGAGCGATGGTCAAATTGACGGACAACGCGTTTCTGTTCAGCTTCGAGGGCCGCATCAACCGCGCCAAGTACTGGTATGCGCTGTTTGCCGGTACGGCTTTCTGCCTCGTTGTCATGTCGGTCCTGGCGTTCGCACTCGGCGGCTTCTTCGGCGTCAGCGTCAAGTCCGTGAGCATCAAGCTCGTCGATCTCTTCGGCCTTCCCCCATCACTGCCCGTTCACGCAACCTTCGGCGGTGCCGATCCACAATCGACAGGCCCGCTGATTTCCCTGCTGTTCAATTTGGCCGGAATCCCGGTCCTCATTTTCGGCCTGTGGTTCCTGGCGGCGACCACGACCAAGCGGCTGCACGATCGTGACAGGAACGGCTGGTGGTTCGTCGTTTTTTTCGCTGCGCCGACTTTGCTCGGCAGCATCAGTAGCGGAATTGATGAATTGATCGCAGCGGACCTGCTTGCGCTGGTCGCCGTCATTCTCAACCTTTGGGGTATCGTCGAACTGGTCTTTCTGAGGGGGACCAGCGGCCCCAACCGGTTCGGGTCGGACCCTTTGGCACCAGCCGATCCGATCGATACGCGGCCGGGCTGGGACCAGCAGAGCGAGCTGGAATTTGTTCCCCACAAAGCTGGCCCACCGGCCGGCGCGCATGTTATGCGGGGGCATGACTGACGCCCTCTCGATTGCCCGCGATCTCCTCCGCTGCCCCTCGGTAACCCCGGCCGACGCCGGTGCGCTTGGGGTTCTCGAAAATCTTCTGACTGCCGCCGGCTTCGAGGTGCATCGCGTCACCTTCGGCGAGCCCGGCACCGCCGATGTCGACAACCTCTATGCGCGGATCGGCACGTCGGCCCCGCACATCAGCTTCGCCGGCCATACCGACGTGGTGCCGCCGGGTGACGAAAGCGCGTGGACCCATGGCGCGTTCGCGGGCGATATCAAGGACGGCTTTCTCTACGGCCGCGGCGCCGTCGACATGAAGGGGGGCATCGCCTGCAGCGTCGCTGCGGTATTGCAGTATCTCGCCGGCCATGGCGGCAAGCCCAGGGAAGACGGCACGGGTTCGATCTCGTTCCTGATCACCGGCGATGAGGAAGACATCGCCGTCAATGGCACCATCAAGCTGTTGCAATGGGCGGCGAAGCGCGGCGAGAAATTCGATCACTGCGTGCTCGGCGAACCCAGCAATGTCGAGACCCTCGGCGATTGCATCAAGGTCGGCCGCCGCGGCTCCCAATCAGGCACACTTTATGTCGACGGCGTGCAGGGGCACGTTGCCTATCCGCATCGCGCGGCAAATCCGGTGCCGGATATTGCACGGTTGATCGTGGCGCTCAGCGACGAGCCGCTCGACCCCGGCAGCGCGCAATTCCAGGCGTCGAACCTCGAATTCACCTCCGTCGATGTCGGCAATGCCGCCAGCAATGTGATCCCGGGACAGGCGCGGGCCAAATTCAACATCCGCTTCAACGATCTCCATACCCAACAAACGCTGCGCGAACTGGTCGAGCAGCGACTTGAAAAAGCGTCGGGCAACCGGATTCGCGCGCGGATCGTATGGGAGCCGTCCAATGCCAACGTATTTGTCACAAAACCAGGCGCCTTCACCGATCTCGCGGTCGCGGCGATCGAGCAGGTCACAGGACGGAAACCTGAACTGAGCACCAGCGGCGGGACTTCCGACGCGCGCTTCATCGCGAGCTACTGCCCGGTGATCGAGTTCGGCCTGGTCGGCCAGACCATGCACCAGATCGACGAGCGGACGCCGGTTTCCGATCTGGAGAAACTGACCGCGGTCTATCGCGGGATCCTGGATCGGTATTTTGGGTGACTTCTCCCTCGCCCCGCTCTTGCGGGGAGAGGGTTGGGGTGAGGGGCTCTCACTGCATATTTGGACTTGCGGATAGTCCCCCTCACCCGGCGCTACGCGCCGACCTCTCCCCGCAAGCGGGGCGAGGTTAGGAAAACTCAATAATCCACCCGCACCAGATAGAGCCCTTGCGGCGGCGCGACCGGGCCGCAGGCGGCGCGGCTTCTGGCGGCCAGCGCTGCGGCGAGATCGTCGGCGCTCCAGCGGCCCTCGCCGACCCACACCAGCGAGCCCACCATCGAACGCACCTGGCTGTGCAGGAACGCGCGCGCCGAGGTTACGATGTTGACGGCATCGCCGTCCCTCACGACATCGAGTTGGTCGAGCGTTCGTTCCGGCGATTTCGCCTGGCATTCGGTGTCGCGAAAGGTGGTGAAGTCGTGCTTGCCGACCAGTTTTTGCGCGGCAGCGTGCATCGCGTCGGTGTCGAGCGGCCGCGGCAGCCGCCAGGCGCGGCCGATGTCGAGCGCGAGATTGGCGCGGCGATTGGCGATCCGATAGAGATAATGCCGCTTTTTCGCGGAAAACCGCGCTTCGAAACTGTCGGGCACGATTTCGGCACTGAGCACGCCGACCGGATGCGGGCGCAGATGCGCGTTCAGGCCGTCGCGAAACCGGCCCGGCACAAAATGCTTGGCGATATCGCAATGCGCGACCTGCCCCAGCGCATGCACGCCGGCATCGGTGCGGCCCGCGCCGTGAACGCGAACCTGCTCGCCGCAGATCGCCTCGACCGCGTCTTCCAGCGCGCCCTGCACCGAAGGGCCATTGTCCTGGATCTGCCAGCCGCTGAACGGCGCGCCGTCATATTCGATGAGAAGTTTGTAACGGGGCATATCGGTCCAAAAAGGTCGTCATCATCCGCGAAAGCGGATGATCCAGTACTCCGAGACGTCTCGGTTCAATCTCAAACGCCGCGGCGTACTGGATACCCCGCCTTCGCGGGGTATGACAGCGTCACGCAAGCCGCATCGGCGGCTTCAATGGCGTGCCGCGCAAGAATTCATCCGCCTTCATCGGTTGCTTGCCGGCCCGCTGCAGTTCGAGAATCCGCAGCGCGCCTTGCTGGCAGGCAACCGTCAGGCGGTCGTCGAGCAACTCGCCCGGCGCGCCGGATCCATCCGCGATCTCGCCGCGCAGGATCTTGACCCGCGCCGGCGCGCCTTCGATCGTGATCTCGCACCACGCGCCGGGAAACGGCGAGAGCCCGTGAATATGGCGGAGTACTTCCCGCGCGGGCCTGGTCCAGTCGATGCGCGCCTCGGCCTTGTCGATCTTGGCGGCGTAGGTGACGCCCTCGCTACTTTGCGGTGTGAGTTGCAACCTGCCGCGTTCCAGCGCACCGATTGCGCGCACCATCAGGCCGCCGCCAAGCGGCGCCAGCGCGTCGTGCAGATCGGCCACCGTCATCGTATCGGTGATTGCCAAGCGCTCGGCCATTGCCACATCGCCGGTATCCAGCCCGGCATCCATTTTCATCACCATCACGCCGGTCTGGGTATCACCGGCCATGATGGCGCGGTTGATCGGCGCCGCCCCGCGCCAGCGCGGCAACAGCGAGGCGTGCAGATTGAAGCAGCCGAGTTTTGGGGCATCCAGAATGGCCTGCGGCAGGATCATGCCATAGGCGACGACCACGGCGGCTTCGGCATGATGCGCGCGGAATTGCTCCAGCGCTTCCGGCGTCTTTAATGTCGTCGGCGTGAACACCGGGATGTCGAGTCGCCTGGCTTCGACTTCGACCGGGCTCAATTGCAACTTCATGCCGCGCCCGGCGGGCTTGGCCGCTCGCGTATAGACCGCCGCAATCTCATGGCCATGGGCCACAAGCTCCAGCAGCGTCGGCACCGCGAATTCCGGCGTGCCCATGAAGATCAGACGAAGCGGCATGTTAAGGACGACTTCCTGCAAAGCGAATTTCGACGGTCGGGGACAGGTCTTGTTCCCTCCCCCCTTGTGGGGGAGGGTTAGGGAGGGGGGCAAGCCACACGCGCCGGAGTTTGTGGCTCACCCCCCTCTCCACCTCTCCCCCACAAGGGGGGAGAGAGCACATCGCGCGATGCCGTACTACCGTGACTGCGCACGATACGCACCGGTGCCGCGTTCGAGATTTTTTCTCGCCAACTCACTCCGCCGCGCGCTTGGCGGCCTTGGCAAATTTCTTCAGCACGCGGTCGCGCTTGAGCTTCGACAGATAATCGACAAACAGCACGCCATTCAGATGATCGATCTCGTGCTGGATGCAGGTGGCGAACAGGCCCTCGGCGTCTTCCTCATGCACCTTGCCGTCGAGATCCGTGAAGCGGAAGCGCACCTTCGCCGGCCGCTCGACCTCCTCGTAATATTCGGGGATCGACAGGCAGCCTTCCTCGTAGACCGACATCTCCTCCGACGACGACAAAATCTCGGGGTTGATGAAGACCCGCGGCTTCGGCGTGGTCTCGCCGTCCTCGTTTTTCTTGGCGATATCCATGGTGATGAGCCGCAGCGGCTGGGCGACCTGGATCGCGGCGAGCCCGATCCCGGGCGCCTCATACATGGTCTCGAACATATCGTTGGCGAGCTTGCGGATCTCCGCCGTGACCTTTTCGACGGGCCTGGAGACGAGCCGCAACTGCTTGTCGGGCAGGATAATGATTTCTCGAAGTGCCATGATTTCTCTAATGCCTTGGCGGGCGATTTAAGCTGCTGATTTGCCGGGGTCAATGCGGGGGAACCGGCTGTTTACCCGCGCTTAACCATGAATCCTAGGAAAGCGTTAACCATAAAAATTTACCCCATATTCACCATAAATGTTCCCTCTTCGTTCGTGTTCAAGGCCGAATCGGCTACAACGGCGGCATGAACGAGATTCTTTTCAGGATCGGCGAGCTGCCGGTCCGCACCGGCGAGGCGCTGATCGGGTTTGGCGTGCTCGCGCTCATCCTGCTGTTGGTCATCGCCGTCGTGATCGCCCGGTCCGGCCGGCGCGGGCTGGAAATGGCGATGGCGCAGGCGATGCGCGCCGACGAACTTGAAGAGCGCGTGGGCGAAATGCTGCGCGCGCAGAGCGAGGCCACCGGCCGCGTCGACGCGATGGGGCAGGCGCTGGCCGGACGCCAGGCCGAAATGGCCCGCGCCGTCAACGAGCGGCTTGACACGGTGACCCACCGCGTCGGCCAGTCGATGGAGCAGACCACGCGCAACACCATGGACAGCCTGCGCGTGCTGCACGAGCGGCTCGGCATCATCGACAATGCGCACAAGAATCTCACCGACCTGACCTCGCAGGTTACCACGCTGCGCGACGTGCTGGCCAACAAGCAATCGCGCGGCGCATTCGGGCAGGCGCGGATGGAGGCGATCGTCCAGGACGGCATGCCGAAGGGCGCCTACGAATTCCAGCACACGCTCTCGACCGGCAAGCGGCCGGATTGCGTGGTGTTCCTGCCCGATCAGCGGCCGCTCTGCATCGACGCGAAATTTCCTCTTGAAGCGATCACCGCACTGCATGACGCGCGCACCGACGAGGAAAAGAAAATCGCCACCCAGCGGCTGCGCGCCGATGTCATGAAGCATGTCGGCGACATCGCGGAGAAATACCTGATCGCCGGCGAGACCCAGGATACCGCGCTGATGTTCGTGCCGTCGGAATCGGTTTACGCCGAGATCCACGACGGCTTCGACGATGTGATCCAGAAGGCCTATCGCGCCCGCGTCGTGCTGGTGTCGCCGTCGCTGCTGATGCTGGCGATCCAGGTAATGCAGCAGATCCTGAAGGACGCGCGGATGCGCGATGCCGCCGACCAGATCCGCACCGAAGTGCTCAATCTCGGCGACGATCTTACGCGCTTGCGCGAGCGCGTGCTCAAGCTGCAGAAGCACTTCTCCGACGCCAACGAGGACGTCCGCCAGATCCTGATTTCCGCCGACAAGATCGAAAAGCGAGCGGGGCGGATCGAGGAGCTCGACTTCAGCAAGACCGAAGCGCCCGTGGAATCTCCGCGCCTCGTCAAGCCAGCCACCCCCGAGCTGTTCCCGCTGCCGCGCAAGCTGCAGGCGGGGGAATAGGGGCTACGCTGTCATCGCCCGGCTCGACCGGGCGATCCAGTGTTTCAGAGGCGGCCGATGGGGGCACGCAGCTTCTACGTCTACATCCTTGCCAGCCGCATCGGCGGGACGCTCTACATTGGCGTGACCAACGATCTTATTCGCCGTGTGGCCGAGCACCGCCTGAAACAAGTGAAAAGCTTTACCAAGAAATATTAGGTTGGCAGGCTGGTCTATTTCGAGCAATTCGATGATGCCGAAAACGCGATCCACCGGGAAAAGCGATTGAAGAAGTGGAATCGAGCCTGGAAAATTCGACTGATCGAGGAACTCAATCCCAATTGGGACGATCTGTACCCAGGCATAGCCGGCATTTGAGCTTTTGAAGTCATGCTCTCCTTCTCCGTCATACCCCGCGAAAGCGGGGTATCCAGTACGCCGCGCCCTCTGGGGACAGACTGAGACGTCGCTGCATACTGGATCGTCCGCCTTCGCGGACGATGACGGCTGAGTAAACGGCTCGAGCCGGGGCAAGGGAGTACAGGCGCCGCCACCCGAATCTGCTAACACCCTCCCATGATCGCACCGGAAGCCACGCCTTCACCCGCAAATCCCGCCACCCCCCGCGCGACCTTCAGCGAAAGCCTGGCAGTGTATCTGCAACGCCGTGTGCTTATCGTCTTGCTGCTCGGCTTTTCCTCCGGCCTGCCGCTGGCGCTGTCGGGCTCGACGCTGCTGGTGTGGATGCGCGAATCCGGCGTCGACCTCGGCACCATCGGGCTTTTTGCGCTTGTGGGAACGCCTTACACCCTGAAATTCCTCTGGGCACCATTGGTCGATGCGCTGCATGTGCCGTTGTTCACGCGCATCTTCGGCCGCCGGCGCGGCTGGCTGGTGTGCTCGCAATTGGCGCTGATCGCAGCGATCCTGCTGCTGGCGCTGACCGACCCGGCGCGCTCGCCGCTGTTCGTCGCGCTTGGCGCGTTGCTGGTGGCGGCGATGTCCGCGACGCAGGACATCGTGGTCGATGCCTTCCGCGTCGAGAGCCTGCCCGAGAGCGAGCAGGCCGCCGGCATGGCGTCCTATGTCGCGGCCTACCGTGTGGGCATGCTGGTCTCGACCGCGGGCGCGCTGTTTCTGGTGAGCGCGTTCGAAGGCACCGGGATAGCGCGCTCATCCGCCTGGATGTGGGGCTATGTGACGATGGCAGCGTTAGTGCTGATCGGCACCGTCACCGCGCTCGCCGCCACCGAGCCCGGGCAATCGGCGCGCGCGGAGGCCGCGACCAGCACCGAGACCGCATTTGCGCGCGTACTGCACGCTGCGACCGGCGCGTTCTCTGAATTCCTGGTGCGCAAGGACGCGCTGGCGGCGCTCACCTTCGTGGTGCTGTTCAAGTTCACCGATGCCTTCTCCGGCACCATGACCGCGCCGTTCGTGATCGACCTCGGCTTTTCCCGCAACGACTATGCCGCCATCGTCAAGGGCGTTGGCCTTGCCGCGACCCTGATCGGCGGATTTGCCGGCGGATTTGTCGCCCGGCGCTACTCGCTGGCCGCCAGCCTGTGGATCGGCGGCGTGCTCCAGGCAGTCGCCAATCTGTCATTCTCGTGGCTGGCGCTGGCCGGCGTCAACCAATGGGCGCTGGCGTTTGCGATCACGGCGGAGAATTTCACCAGCGCCATCGGCACCGTGATCTTCGTCGCGTATCTGTCGGCGCTGTGCCAGAATCCGCTGCACACCGCGACCCAATACGCGCTGCTCACGGCGTTGGCCGCGGTCGGGCGCACTTATTTATCCTCGGGCGCGGGCTACGTAGCGAAGGCCACCGGGTGGCCGGCCTTCTTCGCGATCTGCGTGGTGGTCGCGGTGCCGAGCCTGATCCTGCTGGCCTGGCTGCAGCGGCGCGGGCACTTCGCGGCGCTGGAAGCGGCGAAGGTCTAGACTCTCGCGGTTGTCATCACCCGCGAAAGCGGGTGATCCAGTATTCCACTGAGGTTGCGATCGAATCGAAAAGCCGCCGCGTACTGGGTCGCCCGGTCATGGGCGAGCGGAAGCGACGCCGTCCTTCGGACGGATATGCCGGGCGATGACAGCAGTGCTTGCGGCCACGACGGCGCAATCAATGCTTGCTCACCACGCTCCATTTGGTGACCACCGCCTCGCTCATCTGGCCGGCGTCCTGCGCGCAGGCGACCTCATCGATCCTGAGCGAGACTTCCTTGCCGATAAAGCCTTTCAGCTGCGCGGCCTGGGCGTCGCTGTTGGTGACGATCTGAAACGTCTCCGGCCCGGTTTCCAGACCGCAAAGGTCGTTCGGCGGCGGCAAGCGGTGCGGCTCGCTGGTGAGCTGGTAGGTGGCGGAGCGCTTGCCCTTCTTGCCGCCGCGTATTTTCAGGGCATTGAGCTCTCCCGACAACACCTCGCCGGCACGGATCAGCTTGCCCGCCTTCGGCGCGGGTTCGGCCTGATCGGCCTGCTGCGCCCAGGCAGCGGGCGCAGCCAGGGTCGTCGCGATGATGGCGCCCAAGGCCAGCCGTTTGGCGAATCGTCGTTTCGTCATGTCGATCGTTTCCGTATCTGGTTGCTAGAACAGGGTTCGCTGCCGCATCGCGGCGGACAGCGTGCCTTCGTCGAGATAGTCCAGTTCGCCGCCGACCGGCACCCCGTGCGCAAGACGCGTCACCTTGACGCCCGCCTCCTGCAACAGGTCGGTGATGTAGTGCGCGGTGGTCTGGCCGTCGACGGTGGCATTCAGCGCCAGGATGATTTCGGTCACCTGCGAGGCGTGGGCGCGCGCCACCAGCGCGTCGATGGTCAGGTCCTGCGGGCCGACGCCGTCGAGCGGCGACAGAGTCGCTCCCAGCACGTGATAGAGACCATTGGTCGCGTGCGCCCGCTCCAGCGCCCAGAGGTCGGCGACGTCGGCGACCACCACGATGATCGATTGATCGCGCCGCGGATCGGTGCACACCGTGCAGGGATTCTGGGTGTCGATATTGCCGCAGGTTTTGCAGACCTGGATCTTGTCGATCGCCACTTGCAGCGCGGCGGAGAGCGGGGCCATCAGCGCTTCGCGCTTCTTGATCAGATGCAGCGCCGCACGCCGGGCCGAGCGCGGGCCAAGCCCCGGCAACCGCGCCAGCAGCTGGATCAGGCGTTCGATTTCGGGACCGGCAACCGCAATTGGCATGTCTGTTAGCCGAGACCCAGTCCCGGCGGCAGGCCAAGGCCGCCGGTCAGCGCCTGCATCTTTTCCTGCATGGCGGCCTCCGCCTTACGCTTGGCGTCGTTGAGCGCGGTCACCAGCAGGTCCTCGAGGATTTCGCGCTCGTCACCCTTGATCAATGACGGATCGATCTTGACGGCCTTGACGTCCATCTTCGCGCTCATGCGCACGCTGACCAGGCCGCCGCCCGAGATGCCCTCCACCTCGACATGGCCGAGCTCCTCCTGCATCGCCTGCATCTTCGACTGCAACTGCGCCGCCTGCTTCATCATGCCAAGAAAATCAGCCATCCACGTTCCTTCCGAAATTGCTACTGGTCGTCGCCGTCGGAGCTTTCGGCGGGGTCTTCCACGCTGGCATGGGATTCCGGCGGCTCGGGGGCAAGCTTGCGCACCTCGACCACCTTGGCGCCTGGAAACCGCGCCAGCACCTCCTGCACCCGCGGATCGGATTCAGCGGCGCGCTCGCGCCGGTTCTTCGCGACTTCGTTCTGCGAACGCAGCGTCGGCTGTCCGTCTTCGTTGGACACCACCACGGTCCAGCGCCGTCCGGTCCATTGCTCCAGTTTGCGCGAGAGATCATTGATCAACGTCCGCGCCGCGCTGCGCTCCAGCGCAACTTCGAGCCGTCCGTCCTCGATGCGAACCAGCCGGACGTCGGCCTCCAGTGCGGCCTTGGTCAGCAAATCTCGCTTCTCGCCGGCGAGCGCCACCAGTTCCGGAAAGCTTGCAATCCGGCGCGCCGGCGCGGACTGCGCTTCGGCCGACGGCGCGGTCATCTGCGGCCGCACCGAAGCCTCGGCATTGGCGCGTGGCGCGGCGGCCGCCCGCGCCGGCGACGGCGGCATCGACGAAACCGGCGCGGCCGGGGCAGCTCGCGCCGACGCCGCGTTTCCCGCAAGGGCGGGCGAGGCCCCGCCATTCTGCTCGATCATCCGGATCGCTTCGTCCGGCGTCGGCATGTCGGCGACATAAGCGATGCGCACCAGCACCATTTCCGCAGCGGCCGCGGGCCGGGTGGCTTCTCGGGCCTCGGTGATCCCCTTGAGCAGCATCTGCCACATCCGCGACAGCACGCGCATCGAGATCTTGGCGGCGAAGTCGCGGGCACGCAGCCGCTCGGTTTCGCCGAAGGCGACATTGTCCGCGGTCGCCGGCACGATCTTGACGCGGGTGACGAAGTTGACGAATTCGGCGAGATCCGACAGCACCACCACCGGATCGGCGCCGGTGTCATACTGCTCGCGAAACTCCTTGAACGCGCCGGCGATATCGCCGCTAACGAGCTGCTCGAACAGGTCGATCACGCGCGTGCGGTCGGCAAGGCCGAGCATCTGCCGCACCGCGTCGGCGCGCACCGGGCCCGCGGCATGGGCGATCGCCTGATCGAACAGCGACAGCGAATCGCGCACCGAGCCTTCGGCCGCCCGCGCGACGATGCCGAGCGCTTCCGGTTCGACTTCGACGCCTTCTTTGGCCGCGATATTGGCAAGATGGCTCATCAGCACATCGGCCTCGACCCGGCGCAAGTCGAAGCGCTGGCAGCGCGACAGCACCGTGACCGGCACCTTGCGGATTTCGGTGGTGGCGAATACGAATTTGGCGTGCTCCGGCGGCTCCTCCAGCGTCTTCAGGAAGGCGTTGAAGGCCGCGGTCGAGAGCATGTGGACTTCGTCGATGATATAGACCTTGTAGCGCGCGCTGGCCGGCGCGTAGCGCACGCTGTCGTTGATCTGGCGCACATCGTCGACGCCGGTATGGGAGGCGGCGTCCATTTCCAGCACGTCCATATGCCGGCTTTCCATGATGGCCTGGCAATGGATGCCCGGTACCGGCATGTGGATGGTCGGACCCTTCACCGATCCGTCAGTCAATTCATAATTGAGCGCACGCGCCAGGATCCGCGCCGTGGTGGTCTTTCCGACCCCGCGTACGCCGGTCAGGATCCAGGCCTGCGGAATGCGTCCGGTTTCGAACGCATTGGAGACGGTGCGCACCACGGCGTCCTGGCCGATCAGATCGTCGAAACTGGAGGGACGGTATTTCCGCGCCAGCACGCGATAGTGCTTGCCGGCCTCTGGCGCACCACCGAGATCGAAGCCGCCCGCGTGGACGCCTCCGGAATCGGTAGGGGGTATCAAGGGAGCGCCAGCGTCGGTCATCGATCGATCCGCAATTGATTATCTCTCGAAGCCGACTTTGCGGATTGTTCGTACCCTACCGCAGATAAGTACACGCAATCTGCGTAAACTTGATTGCGAAGCAAAACCGGTACCCACTTTTGCGGAATACGCACCGAGGCGAAATCAAGCGCAGGACAACTTACCGCTTTTGCGCGATTCGCCCGAAAAAACAGGTAGGAGACTGACGAGCGACCCGATCCGGACCTCGTTAGGGCTGCTTCCTTCCGGACCTGACCCGGTTGGCGAGTGGCTCGTCCACCGCCAATCT
>NZ_SSNA01000193.1 GCF_004799445.1 Bradyrhizobium sp. | reverse complement strand
ATCGAAATACTCCCATCGGATACCCTGAACTTGGTGCTGATCATCGCGCGTTAACCTTAACCAATGGTTGTCGCGGCACTCTGATTGGCATGATCTTGTCCGAAAACCCGTTTCCCGCTTCGCGCACGCGCAGCCTTCCCGGTCGGGGTCATGGCCCGCGCGCGCAAAACAAAACGGCGCGGGAAGATCCCGCGCCGTTAGCAAAATTGAGCAATCAGGCTGCGATCAGCCCTTGCGGATCAACGGCGGTGCATAGACTTGCGGACTGTCGAGGTTCCAGCGTACGCCCAACATGAGGTCTTGCGAGGTGATGTTCTTGAACGTGAACACATGGCCACCCGCCGAGCGATCGAACGTCGCATCCACACCCGTCGTGCCGTCGCCGAGATTGAGATAGCTGTAGCCAAGTTCAACCGTCATGTTCGGGTTGACCTTGTAGGCCAGACCGGCATGAAGCGCCCATGCGAAGTTCCACTGCGAACCGGTCTGGGCAGACACGAGGCTGGGCCCCACTCCGGAGCCGGCCGGGAACAGCGTGGCAACACCGGAATCGGTGAAGTTCGCGATTGAGACGCGTGCGGTACCAACGCCGGCACCGATATAGGGCGTCACGCACCACCAGGTGCCGAGATCGACGTAGGCGTTGGCGAGGAATACCCACTCCGACTTGCTGGCATTGTAGACATCCGAACCGAAGCCGGTCGCGCCGCCGTTCGGAAAGCTGGTCAGATCAAGCCCGTGAAAATTCGTGTTGCCGCGATACTGACCGGTGACGTCGACGCGCAACCAGTTGTTGAACTGATAGCCGGCACCGAGTCCGAAGACACCGCCGGTGTCAAAGCCGGTTTTCTCGTCCAGCGAGAGAAGGTTGGCATAAAGCGCAGGGTTGGTATTGCGGATGTTCTTGACGCTCTGATTGCTGAAGCCGATATCGCCGCGCAGATACCAGCCACCGAAGTCGGCGACTGGGGCGGCATAGGGCATCGGCGGGGGCGCGATGGCCATGTCGGCCGCAAATGCCGCCGACGACAACAGGGATGCCGCTCCGGCGGCAATGAGGATCTTAACGCTACGCATTGGCTTCGTCCTTTTGGCCGGTGAGGCAGACAACGGAGGCCCCACATCTAAAAACTCACGGCCGGAGGATGGCAGCAAATGCTTAAGCGCCGCTTAACCCTAATTCTTAAGGTTGATAATCTCCGAAGATTTCATGCATCGGCCAAACCGGCCACATATAATTGCAAGCCTCGCCACAATCGCTAACAATTGATTGATGAAAAATGGAAGGCCTCTGCACGGCCGGTTGCAGCGTCAGTGCACGGCTCTCGGCATTTTCGGCAGGAACACCGCGAGCAGTCCGATCGCCGGCAGGAACGCGCAGACCTGGTAGACGAAGGCGATGCTGGTGTGGTCGGCGAGTTTGCCGAGCACGGCCGCGCCAAGGCCGCCGATGCCGAACGCGACCCCGAAGAAGACGCCGGAGATCATCCCGAACCGGTGTGGCACCAGTTCCTGCGCGAACACGATGATCGAGGAAGTGGTCGAGGAGATGATGAGGCCGATGAACACGGTCAGCACCGCGCTGGCGTGCAGGCCGGCAAAGGGCAGCGCCAGCGTGAACGGCAATGCGCCCAGAATCGAGAACCAGATCACGATCTTGCGGCCGAAGCGGTCACCCAGCGGCCCGCCGAGGAATGCGCCCACCGCATTGGCGGCGAGGAAGATGAAGAGATAGATCTGCGCCGCCTGGGTCGAGACGCCGAACCGGTCGATCAGATAGAAAATGTAGTAGCTCGACAGGCTCGAGACGTAGAGCTGCTTGGAGAACAACAGCGCCACCAGCACCGCGAGCGCGATCACGACCCGGCGCGGGCTCGGGGCCTCCGGATGCGGATCGACCGGCGCAGGCCTCCTGGTCGTGATCTGCGGCTTGTACCACTGACCGATCCGCCACAGGATGACGATGGCGAGAAACGCGATCGTCGAGAACCAGGCGATGCTGGGCTGGCCGAACGGCACCACGATCAGCGCCGCCAGCAGCGGCCCCATCGAGGTTCCGAGACTGCCGCCGACCTGAAACACCGATTGCGCGAAACCAAAGCGCCCGCCGGAAGCCAGCCGCGCGATCCGCGCCGACTCCGGGTGGAACACCGCCGAACCGAACCCGACCAATGACGCCGCAACCAGGATGATCGCGTATT
Organism: Bradyrhizobium sp.; assembly: GCF_004799445.1. Taxonomy (GTDB): domain Bacteria; phylum Pseudomonadota; class Alphaproteobacteria; order Rhizobiales; family Xanthobacteraceae; genus Bradyrhizobium. The sequence goes on along the minus strand of NZ_SSNA01000193.1, from coordinate 776 downwards.
GCTGCGCGACGCTGAGCAGCAGCAAACCGAAGAACGTAAATGCCATGCCGATCGCCAGCGAAAACGGCTGCGCCTTCTTGTCGGTGAAATGACCGACCACCGGCTGCAACAGCGACGCCGTGAACTGGAACGCCAGCGTGATCAATCCGATCTGCGCGAAATCGAGCGCGTAATTTTCCTTCAGGATCGGATACACCGACGCGATCAGCGATTGCATGGTGTCATTGAGGAAATGCGAGAAGCTGATGCCGGCCAGCACGATATAGGCCGGCCCCGCCGCCCCCGCGGCGCGAGGTGATTTCGCTTCCGGCAGGGTCACCGGCGCGACAGGCGCTTCTTCGGAGACGATGACGGGCTTGTTCACGGCATAAATCCTGAAAGATTCGCGGGGCAACCCGCGTTTCCTACGACGGCGGCGCCGCTTCGACCAGCGCCGTACGATAATGGCTGGGCTGCGTTCAGGCGCGCATGCACGCTTCAGATCATCCGCCGCGTGGCCGTTACGCGGCCGCCGCGTGGCCGAGCGCGGAGACGATATGATCGACCACTTCCTCGACCAGCAGGCGATCATCGCCCTCACCCATCACGCGGATCACGGGCTCAGTGCCGGAGGAGCGGACCAGCAGCCGGCCGTGGCCGTTGAGCCGCTTCTCGCCGGCGACGATGGCCGATTTGACCTCGGCGTCGTCGAGCGGCTTGCCGCTGCGGTAGCGCACATTCTTCAGGATCTGCGGCAGCGGATCGAAGCGGTGGCAGACCTCCGACACCGGGCGGCG
>NZ_SSNA01000192.1 GCF_004799445.1 Bradyrhizobium sp. | reverse complement strand
CGTCAGGGGCAGGTGAAGCTTTCCCGTAGTTCGAGAAATATTCGCCCGTGTAGCCATATCCATAAGACGATTGCTTTTTCAGGTCGACTTGCGAAATCAGCGCGCTCACGTGCCGAAGCTGCTGCGCCTGGGCGCGGTTGGGTCTACGCAGCAGGTCCAGTGCGTTCTGCGCGAGCTCTCGCGGTGTGCTGCCCCATTTGACTACGAAGAGGTTCTCGTCCGCCATAGCAGCGAGCAACCGCGTCTCGGTGCTGCCGAGCACCGGCGGACTGTCGATGATCACGTAATCGTAATTCCGGCGCAACTGGCGCAGCAGACGCGGCATCTTGTCGCCGTCGAACAGTATCAGCGGATCAAAGGAACTTCGGCTCATCGGCAAACAATCAAGCCCCAACTTCGGAATAGACTGGATTACGTCTGCCGGCGTGCGGTTCTTGAGCAGGATGTCAACAATTCCCTGTCCGGCTTCGCCGCCCAGTTCACGCAGGATCGATGGATGCTTGAAGTCCAGATCGACTAAGAGAACACGTTGCCCCAGCCGGGCCAGGCAGACCGAAAGGCTCACCGCCAGCGTGGTCTTTCCCTCCGCAGGCAAGCTTGAGGTGATCAGGATTACTTTCGATGGATGAAATGGCGACGCCAGGTGTCCAGTTGCTACGATCGAACGAATGGCCTCGGCATAGGCAGCAAACGGGTTGGTTTCCAGATGCTGATGCAATCGGCGGGTTCTATCCATTTCCGCGACCTGCGGAACCAGCCCGAGGCAGGAGACGCCGAGCGCCGTATTGATTTCCTTCTCGCTCCTTAGCCCGCGGTCAAGGCTCTCCAGAATGACGGCCAGTAGCGATCCGCAGATTAGAAACACGATCAGCGCGGGAAGGATGAACAGGAACGGATTCGGAGAGCTCGGCCGGTCCGGTGTCGCGGCCAGCGACAGGATATACGCGCCGGACGTGATGTTCTCTTGCAGGTCCCGGATCTCCTGCTGGCGGCGCAGCAGCGTACGATAGAGCTGTCCCTTTGCTACCGCCTGGCGTTCGAGCTCCTGCAGATGTTGATCTGATTCACGGGTTGTGCTCGCCTGCTTCGCAGCGTCGAGTCTTTGCCGCATGAAGGCCTGTACGGCTGTGCTGGATCGTTCAACCTCGATCTTCACGTCTGCAATGCGACTGTCGAGCCGAGTCAATTCGCTGCTGGTATATGCGCGCTTTTGTTCACCCTGACCCTCGACGTACAGCTCGGCAATCCGGTTGGCGATGGTCCTGGCTGCGTCGGGGTCCGTCGATGTGTAGCTAACGGTGATGACGCGGGAGCGTCCTTCTTGGTTGACCCTGAGGTGGCGTTCCAGTTCGTCGACGTTCAGCGTCGGTTCTCCACTGCTGACCCCTCTTACCCAAATGCGCAGGCGGTGTGCCAACTCCCAAGGGCTCGGCAGCCAGCGCGCCGAGGTGGCGTGCCGCGGCTCGCGATCCGCGACGCGTTCGGTCTCGATCCGACGAACGGCGGGCGCTGCCGTCTGCAATTGCGGGTCTTCCTGCAGATTGTCGGCGACGTGCTGCAGGTGATCACGAGCGAGAAGGATGGTCACGTGGGTCTCGATGCTGCCCTCATCCTTGGGGAGAGCGGCGGCCTGAGTGCTGCTGGAAGGCGGATCGATCGCGATCTGTGCTTTCGCGGTATATTTTGGCGGCATCAACAACCCAACTGTAAACACCAGCATCGCACCGCAGAGTGCCATGGTCAGGATGAGGCGTTTTCGGCGGAGCAGGAGATTGACGAGTTCAAGGAAGTGAAGTGGGTCGGCCGTAGACCTGTCAGTTGTCCATCGCGCGGAACTCGCATTTTTCCTCACGGGCACGGGCGGCTTGGTTTCCTCAGTCGTTAGATCCCAATGTATATTCATTGCCGACCTCTTGATTCATCTGCCGCTGGTGCTCTGGAGTTCTTGTGGTGTTGGTTCAGGAAAGGAGCGGCGCGGCGCCTAATCATTCTGCGCCGGGCTGATCGTTGGCCCTGACAGGCGATCGACGGGCCCAGGGCGACGAGCTTGATGTGGGGTGATCTAGCCATAGGCTCTCAAACTCCTTGTTTGAGGCGTCAAGGACGTCTCCGGCTCGTCGGCCGCGAAAGAAGACTGCGGCAATTTCGAATTGCGAGCGAAGTCGAGCCAGGCCTGAACCATTAGAATGGCCCACAGTTCACCCGACCGATCCCTTCGTCCGCTGAGATGTTGCTGCCAGCAGGCCTGAATGCGGCCGGAATGAAGCAGGCCCTCGCGCCGGATGCGTGCCCCGTCAAGCAACTCCTCCGCCCAGCCGCGCAAAGGGCCAGGCAGCCATTCGCCGATAGGGACATTGAAGCCTTGCTTCGGCCGTTCGAAGAGGGCTTCGGGCAGGTAGCGGCGGAGTACGCGCCGCAATGGCCTTTTGCCCTGGCCGCCGCGGATCTTGACGGCGGTGGGCAGGCGCCATGCAAGCTCGACGACGCGATCATCGAGAAACGGACATCGTGCCTCCAGACTGGCCGCCATTGTCGCGCGGTCGAGCTTGACTAGAATGTCGCCGGTCAAATAGCCGGCCATGTCCCGATAGATGAGCCTGCCAACCGGATCGGGGAGCGGCGGGACGTCGGCCGGATCGGCGGCTCCCGGATCGAGAACCACGGACGGCGAACCGAACGTTGTCAACTGGTTGTAACGCTCTTGTTCGTCCGCAGCCTCGAGCGCGCGCGCGAATTTCTGCAGGTTGGTGCCGTTCGAGGTCGGACGAAGCGCGGCCGGTATTTGAAGAATCCGGAAGATCTCCAACCACGCTTGTGGCGTCAGCTGGAGTAGTGCAGAAGCCGCCAATCGGCGCAGGCTGGAAGGGAGCCGAAACAGAGCGGCGAGCCGCGCCAGCATGAAATGTCGCGCGTATCCGCCAAAACACTCGTCGCCGCCGTCTCCGGACAATGCGACAGTGACATGCTGCCGCGCCAGTCGCGAAAGAAGCAAAGTGGGAATTTGCGATTCGTCGCCAAACGGTTCATCCCAAATCTGCGGCAGATCCGGGATCACCGCGCAGACTTCCGCAGGCGTCAGGCGAAATTCGGTGTGGTCGGTGCCAAAATGCCGCGCCACTTCTGATGCGTGCGCAGCCTCGTCATATTGGGCTTCGCTGAAGCCGATGGTGAAGGTGCGAATGGGACGCGACGATTGCGCCTGCATGAGCGCGACGACCGTTGAGCTGTCAATCCCTCCGGACAGGAAGGCGCCAAGCGGCACGTCGGCGACCATTCGTTGCCGCACCGCGCTCCGGAGCAGCCGATCAAGCTCGGTATCGAGCTCGGATTCATCGAGCGTGAGCGGATACCGCTGCCCGGTTTCCGCGACCGCGGCCAGCGACCACCAGCACCGAACCCTTCCCCGCAAGCTTTCGACACTTGCCGTCTCCAAATCTTCGGCCTGTACCGAGAGCATCGTTCCGGGCGGCAGCTTGAAGACGCCCTTCCAGATGCAATGTTGGTCCGGCATCCAGCCCTGGCGAAGCATCATCGCCAGCGCCCGCGTATCGACCGTTGGGCGGAAATCGGGATAGGCCAGAATCGCCTTCAGTTCGGATGCGAACAGCAGCGTTCCATTGGCAAGTGCGATATACAGCGGCTTTTTGCCCATGCGATCGCGGACGAGGTGCAGAACGCGATGTTTGCGATCCCAGACGCCGGCGGCAAACATCCCGGAAAATTTCTTGAGCGCTTCCTCGATGCCGTAGCTTTCGAACGCGGCCAGCATGACCTCGGTGTCGCCATCGCTGCGGAAACGATGGCCTTTGGCGGCTAGTCCCGGCCGCAGGCTGGCGAAATTGTAAATCTCGCCGTTGAACGTCATGACGAGGTTTTTATCGGCCGACAGCATCGGTTGGTGGCCGGCGTCGGACAGATCGACAATCGCGAGGCGACGATGGCCAAGAGCGATGCCGCCCTCGCGATCGAGCCAGATGCCACCGCTGTCGGGCCCGCGATGATGGAGCGTCGCGGCCATCGGATCGATCGCCGCAAGATTGCGAGGGTTCGTTGCGCGTGTGACCAGAATGCCTGCGATGCCGCACATCTCGTCAGCTCCACCGGTGCGCCAGTGACGCCTTGCGGCCTTCCGCAGCGACCAGGCAGATTGCGATGGCAAACCAGAAGGCCGGGTGGCGGACAATCAAATGGAAAATGCTGAAGATCGTCAGTCCGCAAAGCAGCACCGTTAGTCCATCCAGCCTCGTTCGGTAGGTCAGCAGGACCGTGGCCCCAACCAGCCAGACGAGGCTGAGGACGGCCAATAGTCCACCCTGGGTGAGGATATCGAGCAGCGTATTGTGGGCCTCGAAGTTCGGCGTGCCGTTCACTTTGGGATGCTCGAGAAATCTAGGCTCTCCCAATGATTCCTGTCGTCCTGCGCGAATCCAGGATGGTATCGGAAGGTGTGGACCCGGCCCCAAACCGAGTAGTCCTGATTCAAGTCCGCGATCGATCGCTTGCCGCCAGGTCTGGAGTCGGATCTCAGCGGTTTTTTGCGTATCCTGCTGGTCGCCCTTCGCCAAGTCGCCGAGAAATCCTTGGCCCTCGACCGCGAGGGAAGCACCGAACGGAGCGGCGGAGGCCAATAGCAGCGGCACCGCGAGGATAGCGATCCATGCGGAGGCCGAGCGGACGGTGAGCCTTGGTTGATGGGAAAGAAGCCATGTTCGCAGCTTGAGCGCGATGAAGATCGGACCGGCCGCCAAAAGGACAAGACTGAAGGTATCGCCCTTGGTGAGCCGTCCGGCGTAAACGGGAAGAATGGCAGTTCCGATGGCAGCGATCCGCGCAGGGGTGCTGGTTGCGACGTCGGCGAGATGCAGGGATAGAAGTCCGAGCACGGCGCAAAGTATAGCCAGCTGGTTCGGGTTCTCTGACCAGCCACGCAAGCGATCCCAATACCAGGGATCGATCGATCCTGCGCTGACCCATCCCCACGCTTGGACGACCTGCACAGCGAGGGTAGCCGAGCCGATAGTCACCAGAAGCCAGGCGACGCGATGCAGGCGGGATTCTGCATCTGTCCCCACGACGCAAAGGATGCTGATGGCGGCGAGCAGCGGGTAGGCCATCACGTCGTGCATGAACAACGATTGATCGTGAACATCCCCGATCGCAAAACCGGCAAGCGTGCCGATGCTCTGGGCCACGGCAAAAAGCAGCCAGAAGATGACCAGCCGGGAAAGCGCCGGTGTGAATCGAGGCCCAAGCTGCACCGTCTCGCGGCCGAGCATCAGGCCGATCCAGATCACGAGGCAAATCTCGCCGGCAGGCCGCAGCTGGGACGCGGTCGACAGCAGAATTCCCAGCACCAGCAGCAGGTCTCGCTTCATGAAAACCTCTCTTTTCCGAGCGAACCGTGGTCGTGGCCTTTCCTGGCCATCTGCAGTTGGCTTCGAAGAGGATCATCGAGCAGTTCGTTGTAGGCCGCGACATAGCGGGCAACGGTTAGATCGAGATTGAACTCCTGCCTCACCAGTTCTGCGGCGCGCCTGCCCATCGCGCGTCCAGTGGAGCGATCGTCGAGCAGGTCGATAATTTTCGTTGCCAGCAGGCGCGGCGAGTGCGGTGGAACCAGAAAGCCGCTCCAGCCGTCGCGAACCACGTCGTTGCAGCCAGGCATATTTGTCGCCACGATGGGCAGCCCGGCGAGCGCCGCCTCGAGCAACGCTCGGGGCACGCCCTCGCGATACTCGGTAGGGAATGCGAACACGTCGGCGGTTTTGAGCAACGAGGGGACGTCCGATCGCATGCCGGTGGCAATAACGTAGGGGGCATGGCGGTCGAGCTCGGCCTGTGTCACCGCCAACGGTCCTTCGCTCTCGCGCGGGCCGACAAGCAGGAAACGGACGGTTGGGCGCACCTCGTGAATCAGCGCCGCGGCCTCAAGCAGCGCCGGAATTCCCTTCTGCCGGGTGAGGCGCGTGACGGTGATGACGATTTCGCTGTCTTTGAGCCCGAGCGACCGGCGCAGGTCGGCTGGTGAGGGCCCCGCTGACGCCGCCTGCTCAAATCGCCCGACATCGATCCCCGATCCGGGAATGAGCCGGCTCAATCCCTTGCCGATGATCGCGTAACGTTCGAAAAACGTCTGGTCATCGCGATTCTGAAACACGGTCATCGCCGTCCTTCGCGCCGCCAACCGCTGGAGCGCGAGGTAGACGGGCCGGAGCGTCAAGGCCAATGCCGAGCCCGACGAGTAGATCCAGCCGAGTCCGTTGATCGTTCGAATAACGGCGACACCATCGCTGCTGCGCGCCGCGAGTGGAACCAGCAGATTCGGTTTCGTGTCGAAGCATTGAACGAGATCGGGACGGACGTCGGCGATCAGGCATGCGAGCAATCTGACTGCGGTCAAATCGGCTAGCGGATTCACAAACCGATCGAAGCGGAACGAACGATACTCGATCCCGGCGCGTGCGAACGGGGTGCCGTCTCCGGTGCCGGCCGCAGTCACCCTGACGCCGCGATGGCCAAGGGCGAGCAGGAACGGAATCCGAAGATGATGATCCTCTCCTCCGATGCAGAGCAAACGCGGGGTCAAGGCGTGATCCTCCTCGCTGCGTTAGCGGGACGGGCTCCGGTCGGAGCTATGTTCGGAGTTATGTGGTGAACCGGCACGCCGCAGACCGTCTGTTCTAGCCAAGGGGCCCTGCGGACCAGGCAGTCGATGCAAAACAAAATATTCAAATCCATGACACGCCTCGCAACTCGAGAGACGGCATCATCAAACACTAAGCAATTGATGCAGCACGGCGAAACGTTACCAATATTGGCCTCGAAAGCATCGGTGCATTGCGAGGTACTCAGAAGGGGGTATTCACCTTCCTACTTGCCGGAGATGAGACGAGGGTGTCGACGGCACGTATCGGGGTGTCGAATTTTCAGTTTGGAATCGCGTCGCGGCTTGCCGCTTTGCGGGTCGGCAAGCCGAAACGCCCCGAGATCTGCGGCACCGGGACCGATCGGGCTGCGCGGAAGAATCTCGAAATATGTGCTGCGGCATTTGCGCGACCGTGTCGCTTTCGCGTACGCGTATCGCGAAGATGCGGTTGCTGCCCGGCTTTCGGGCATCGTTCCTGCAGAATTCCGAGATACGAGAGCACATTGTTCCACATCATCGTTCCACATCATCGCGATCCGGATACGTGGACGGGTTACCCACTTCGACGTAGCGCGGCGAGCGCGTTGTTGCTCGCGGCTAGCGGGTGGTAATGCGCCTTAGCCATGCGCACGGATGGCGAGCCAGCTAACATCAAGGGTCTGTTGAGGATCATATTGAACAGAATGCGCATTTGCAGTGAGAATATTTTAGTCGGCTATGGCCAGTCGGGTGCGAGCGGAGAGCAACAAAATACGAGTAATATGGGAGTACCAAAATGAAAGCAGTTATCCAGTGCGGCGGAAGGGGCATGCGTTTGCGCCCGCACACATCCATTTTGCCAAAACCACTTATGCCGATTGGAGCCCGACCTGTGCTCGAGCTATTGCTCAAGTGGCTCAGACGGAGCGGCATCAAGGACGTTTTCATTACGACCGGATACCTGGGTCACCTCATTCGCAGCGTTTGCGGCGACGGCAGTCAATGGAACATGCAGATCACCTACACGCAGGAAGTAGAACCGCTTGGAACCATCGGTCCGTTGTCACTCCTGCGCGAACAGCTCGACGTGCCGTTCCTGGTTCTTAACGGCGATGTACTTACCGATCTTAACCTCAACCAGTTCGTGAACAGTCATCGGCGACATCACGGGACTCTTACCATCGCGACTGCCACCCGTCTCACCAAAATGGACTTTGGTGTGATCGACGAGACGGACGGACGTGTGTTCGGATTTCGCGAGAAGCCTGAACTGTCGCATCTCGTCAGCATGGGCGTTTACTGCATGGATCCTGCAGTTCTCGAACGTATCCCCTCGGGTGTGCCATTCGGATTCGACGATTTGATGTTCCAGATGCTGGAGGAGGAGATACCTGTGAACGTATTCAAGCACAACGGCATGTGGCTCGATATAGGCCGAGTGGAGGACTTCCATAAAGCTCAGGAAGTCGCTTGGGACGAGCAGTCGCCCGCATTCGCGCCAACCATCGCAGCTTGAAGCAATGCCGCATGTCGCGGTGATTGCCCCGGCCAGTTAAACGCTCGATCAGATCGGGATCGCACATGTTGTTGGTATCAGAGCCCATCTTGGGGGCGGAGGAAAAAGCTGCTTTGGTCGCTGTAATCGACAGCGGCTGGGTTACGATGGGAGACCGGGTCGAGGAATTTGAACAGGCTTTCGCCCGCCTGCATCAAGCCGAAGAGTCGGTAGCCGTTAGCTCTTGCACTGCTGCCCTCCACCTAATCCTGTACGCGCTCGGCATTGGACCAGGCGATGAAGTCCTTGTTCCATCGCTGACGTTTGTCGCCACCGCCAATAGCGTGCGCTATGTCGGGGCGCGGCCGGTCTTCGTCGATATCGAGTCGCCGAAAGTTCCCCTGATCTCGTTGGATGAGGCTGAAGCCAGGTGCACTGCGAGAACCAAAGCCGTCATCATCGTGCATTTCGGCGGCTATCTGGCGCAACGTGACGCTTGGCAGTCCTTCGCGCGACGCAGGAATTTGCTCTTGATCGAGGACGCCGCGCATGCGCCGGGGCTGCCAGCTGCCGGGACCATAGGCGAAGCGGCGGCATTCAGCTTTTATGGCAATAAGAACATGACGACCGCTGAGGGAGGCGCGATCATTGCCCACTCCCGATCATTGAGAGAAACCATCAGGCGAGCGCGTTCTCATGGCATGACAAGCAACACGCGGCAGCGCCTCGACAGTCGCAGTTCAGATTACGATGTCACGATGCTTGGATTCAACTACCGTATGGACGAGTTGCGAGCTGCCGTCGGCCTCGCGCAGCTCAAGAGATTGCCGGAATGGAATGACATCAGACGACGGCTGTCGCTGCAATATCGCCGGCTCATTGCTCGGCTGTGCCCGTCGGTAACGGTGCCATTCGCGGATCCATGGCCATCGGCGCATCATCTGATGCCGGTTCTGCTTCCGACCGCAATCAGTCGGCAGGCCATCGTCGACGAGCTGCGCAAGCGAGGCGTTCAGACCACCGTCCATTACCCCCCAGTGCATCGCCTGACATTTTACAAGAACCTTTGTCCGGAGTTTCATTTGCTGCGAACCGAGGAATTTTCCCGACGGGAGCTCACACTGCCGCTCCATCCCAGGATGACCCCGGAGACTGTCGAATTCGTCGTGAATTCGCTCGCAGCCGCACTGGGTGCAGAGCTTTCGATGGAGGCAACCGCATGACCATGCGCGACGCGGCGGACGAGTTCTCCCGGCCATCTTTCGGGATCGATGTCGGCTTGCGGCGTACCCTTGATATATTGTGTGCTGCGGTAGCAACATCCCTTCTCACACCCGTCATGTTGATCGTGGTGATTACGATATGGATCGAAAGTGGAGGGCCGATCCTGTTCTCGCAGCTTCGTCTGGGACAGCATGGACGGCCGTTTCGAATGTACAAGTTTCGCAAATTCAGACCCGACTGCGACAACAACGGATGCCCGCTTACGATCGAAGAAGACGACCGTCTAACGGCAGTCGGCCGCATCCTTGCCGCAAGCAAGCTGGACGAGTTGCCGCAACTCTGGAACGTTCTGCGGGGTGATATGTCGCTGGTGGGGCCACGACCCGAGTCACTTGCTTTTACCGACTGCTTCCGCAACGGGTTCGAGAAGGTTCTCGATCACAAGCCCGGCCTTTTCGGCCCGTGCCAGATCATGTTTCGACATGAAAGCAGGCTCTTTCCCGCCGATATCGCTGCGGTGGAGTTCTATCGGCAGGTTCTGTTCCCTGCCAAAGCGAAAGTCGACCTCGCGTATTTCTCGCAGCGAACGCTCATTTCCGATCTCGGTTGGATTCTTCGAGGAGCCTGGATGATCGCGGCGGGGTCGCGGATCGAAGCGGGGCTTGGAGGTCAGTCAAACGTTTCCAGAAGATGAGGCGAGACATCGATGGCTATGAGCTACCTTGGTGCCAAGATCCTCGTAACCGGAGCGGACGGTTTCATCGGTTCGCACCTGACAGAAGCCCTTGTTTCGACGGGAGCCGAAGTTACCGCGCTTGCTCAGTACAATTCCTTCGACAGCCATGGTTGGCTGGACGATCTGCCGGAGCAGATCCGGGGGAAAATCAATCTTGTCCGCGGCGACGTCCGCGATGCAGCTTTCATCAATCGCCTCGTGCACGGTCACGAAATCGTTTTTCATCTCGCAGCACTGATTGCGATACCCCATTCGTACATCGCGCCGCAATCCTATGTGGAAACCAACGTGCTCGGGACCTTGAACGTTCTCGAAGCGGCCCGGCAACACGGTACCGAACGGATCGTGCACACATCGACGAGCGAAGTTTACGGCACCGCCCTAACAATGCCGATCGATGAGTCCCATCCGCTGCAGGGACAATCGCCATACTCGGCTTCCAAAATAGCCGCGGACATGATGGCGGAGGCATTCGCGAGGTCGTTCGGCGTACCAGTCCTAATCCTCAGGCCATTCAACACATTCGGGCCACGACAAAGTGAAAGGGCCATCATCGGCACCATTATCCGACAGGCGCTCGATCCTTCGTGCGCCGCGATCATGGTGGGCGACGCGACGACCGTGCGCGATCTCACGTTCGTTACGGATACTGCTGCTGCATTCATGACTGCGGGTCTCGCCGAAGGCGTGGAATTCGGTCAGGCATATAACGCCGGCAGTCAGCGGGCGATCAAGGTCGGCGATCTGATCGACCTCATCATCGACCTGACATCCTGCCACAAGCCTGTGCTTCAGGAGAACAAGCGTCTGCGGCCACCGAATTCGGAAGTGCGAGCGCTGCTCGCCGATTGCGGCCGCTTCGTACGTGCGACTGGATGGTCACCGCAGGTCAAGCTGCGGGACGGATTGGAAAGGACGATCGAGTGGTGGCGTTGCCGCTTCTCCGACAAACAGGTCCGCCGGCAGATGGATTTCATCACATGATGGTCGCTCGCAATCGAGTGGCCTCGTGTTGCGGCGTGCTTGTCGTCGCACCCCCGATGGAGTGGCCCCATCATTTGGTCTGAAACGATCGATGAAAGAATACGCGCTTTCACCATTCTGCGACGAAGGTTCGCGCCCACGGCACATTCCCACCCGCGGACAAGCGGAGGTGCTCTGCGATCGATCTCCCTCGCTCAATCGTCATGACGAGAAGTCGCTGGAACCGTTGACAAGCGACGATGCATCGCCCGGACTGCAAGCTGGTGCGCCGTCGGCGATACCGAAGGTGCCGGTCCCGCTGGACGAATTGTTGAAGGTCGCCGCGGAATTCTCGGAGGAAGGAAGAATGTCCGAGGCAGAGAGGATCCTCGGTCACATTCTGTCGGCTGCTCCGGATGAGCCGTGGGCTCTGCACCAAAAAGGCGTTCTGCTCTTCCGCATGGGACGCCACGAAGCGGCGGCCGAAATGATCGAGCGCGCGATCAGTTTGGCCCCGGACGCTATGCTGTTCCGCCGCAATTTGTGTCCCATCTATGAACGGCTCGGCCGCTACGACGACGCACTGCGAGTCGGGCAGCAAACGCTCGATAGGGATTTCGACGATTTCCAGACGCTACACAACCTGGCCGTCACGCATTACCGGAAATTGGAGCTGGATCAGAGCATCGCCTGCGCTCGCCGTGCTTTGGCGCTTGATCCTGCAGCACCGGGCCCGCATTTCGAACTGGCCGAGGCACTCTTGCTGCGTGGCCAATTCGCGGAGGGCTGGAGGGAGTATGAATGGCGCTACCGGATCGCGGGCGCGCCGCCGCTCCTGCCTCCGAATAACCGCCCTCAATGGGATGGCGCGCCGCTGCCTGGCGCCACGCTGCTGCTGATCGCCGACCAGGGCTTCGGCGACACGATCCAGTTCTGCCGATATATCCCATGGGTCTGCGCACGTTGCCCGCAAGTGGTGGTCGTGGCCGACCCTCTCATGCATCCGGTGATCCGGCAGACTCATCCGGGGCTCGAATTGGTGGGCCATTGGGACCGCTGTCCGCCTTTCGATGCCTATTGTCCGCTGACCGGCCTGCCGCGCTTGCACGGCACAATCCTCGATACGATTCCCAGCAAGGTGCCTTATCTTCATGCCGATCCGGCGCGAACCGCGGCTTGGCGTGCTCGCTTGCAGGACCTGCTTCAGCCCGACATTCGCCGCATTGGTATCGTCTGGGCCGGCAGGTCAACTCACAACAATGATCTCAACCGTTCCATGAGCCTATCGGCGTTTGCGCCAATTGCTGCGTTGGATGGCGTTGCTCTGGTCTCCTTGCAAACAGGGCCGGCGCAAGGCGCGATTGCGAACTATTTCGATCGGGCTCCGCTGCTAAATCTCGGCGCTGAGATTGCTGATTTTGCTGACACAATGGCCATCATCGAAACGCTCGATCTGATTGTTACCGTGGACACCGCGGTAGCCCATCTGGCGGGCGCGATGGGGAAACCCGTCTGGATCCTGCTGCCCTATGCACCTGATTGGCGTTGGCTGCTGGAACGAAGCGACAGCCCCTGGTACCCGACCGCGCGGTTGTTCCGCCAGCCGAGCCCGGGCGATTGGGCCAGCGCGGCACGCCGGGTCGGCGAGGCTCTTTCCGAGCCGAGGCTCCAGCCGCAAAGGCTTGAAAAGCCGTGCAACCAGATCTCGCCGGGTGCCTCGCTTTATCAGGGAGGCCGCTCAGCGCCTGATCGCGCCGCTCGGGCGAAACGCTGGATGCGCAGCAAGACAGAAATATCTGGAGGCCTCTGTAGATGACTCGCAAAATCCTGATCATGGGATTGCCGGGAGCCGGCAAGACCACGCTTGCGCGGGTGCTTGCCCCCCGATTGAACGCTGTCCATTTCAATGCGGACGACGTCCGTCGCGAAATCAACAGGGATTTGGGATTTACTGCCGCCGATCGCGTCGAGCAGGCGCGCCGCATGGGTTGGCTGTGCGATCAAGTCGTCAAAACAGGTTGCTTCGCCGTCGCGGACTTCATATGCCCCACCAAGGAAGCCCGTGCCGCCTTCGAAGCGGGCCGAAGTTCCTTCATTGTCTGGGTGGATCGTGTGCGGCAAAGCCGATTCGAGGACACCGACCGGATTTTCGTCGCGCCCGAGCGATACGATTTGCGCGTCGTCGCCGAGGGGTCGGCCGAGTACTGGGCCGAGGAAGTCGCAAACCGTGTGCGGCCAGTCTTCGACACCAAACGGCCGACCGCCCTGTTCGTGGGACGCTACCAGCCTTTCCACAATGGCCACCGGGCCTTGATCATCGAGGGGCTGCGGCGGGTCGGCCAAGTTTGCATCGCAGTCCGTGATACGGCAGGAACCGACGGCAGCAATCCCTTTGATTTCGAATATGTGCGAGCCCGGATCGAGCACGCGCTTCGCGAGTTCGAGGGGCGCTTTCTTGTGGTTCCGCTTCCCAATGTCACACATGTCTTCTATGGCCGCGACGTCGGCTACGCGGTGGAAAGGATCGATCTTGATCTCTCCTTGCAGGCGATCTCCGCGTCGGATGTTCGCCGCCGCCTGTCGCTCCGCGCCGAGCACCTGTGACGGTGCGTGGCGAAGGCCGCGTGGCTTGTCAAAAACACCTGCAGGCTTCCCCGTACCCGTTTACCAAGGGGCCCGTCCCGAGCGTGGGTTGGGGACGAGGCGGGCGGCTTGGGGCGAACCGACGCGCTACCCATTTCTGAGTACCGCAAGTGACTCCGCGGCAGACGGTCGTACTCCGCATGAGCCAAGTGGAGTTTTGCAAAAGCAGTATAGCGTGTTGGTCCCACCAATTTGCGTTGGAGGAAATCGAGACTTGGGACGATCACGCCGCATTCGAAAAGGCGGCGGCCGCCTGAGCTTTGGCGGAACTTCCTCGCTGGGGGAGGGGGAATCGAAACACCTGGCCGGTCACCGGCCACCTCGTACAGCCTCGAATGCCTTCGTGGGAGAGATTTGATGCAATTGGTTGCACAGCCAATTCGGGGTGAGAGACCGTTCGCTGAGAAGCGCGGCGCCGAGGAGGGTGCGCGCCCCGCTTGCCCAGCACAGGCGCCTGACGGACGATACGGGCTGGCACCCCTCGGTCGAATTGTTGTGCATGCTGCGGCGAACACGCATCAGGAGACCCTATGCGCCTGTGGCAGCGGTTTGAGGAGCTGCCGATGTTGCGAACTGGACCCCACCTTCGCTGCATCGTCTGAGGCAGCGAAGCGGGTCGATATTCTTGCTGATCGTGCGACCAAGGCGCTTGCCATCGGCGACGCCGTCGCGGCCGAGGCGGGAAGCCTCGAGGTGCTGAACATGGCCCCCCGTTTTCCGGCTGCGCTCTGGATCCTCTATCAGATCCGCCGGCGTGCGGGCCACGAGCAGGCGGCACTGGCGTTGTTGCAGCGGCTCGTCGCGGTCGCGCCCAATAACGTCGACGCCACCCAGGAATTGGCATTGCTGCTGTTCCAACGAGGCGACTTAGCCGCTGCCGAACATCACGCGCGAAATGCTGTGCGTCTCGCACCGGCACATCCGCGATCGCACAACTTGATGGGCATGATCCTGACTGAAGCTCAGCGCCCCCATGTCGGCGAGTTTCACTATCGTCGCGTCCTGGAAATAGGCGGTGCGCGCGACCCGATTCTATTGGCCAACCTGGCTTGGAACCTCAAGTGCCAGGGAAGGATCGCAGAGGCGCGCGAGTTCTACAGCGAATCCATAAAAGCGGCACCGGACGTTTTCCAAACATTGTTTGGGTGGGGCCAGCTCGAGGAAGCCGACGGCAATTTCGCTGATGCCAAGGCAAAGCTCGACCGAGCCGCAGAGATTCGCCCCGACGATCCCGGGTTGCGGGTCGCCCGGGCGACGTTGCATGCGCGCGAAGGCAAGCTCGCGGTGGCTCTGGCCGAACTCGAGCCCGATCCAGGTGACGACGAAAGTGGTCCTCCTGCCGGAGTTCGTTCGGACTCCAACGCAGTTCTCGAGAAGGGCCGGATTCTCGACAGGCTGGGGCGCTATGATGAAGCCTTCGCTTCTTTCGATGAGGCGAAACGACTGGCGCGTGAAATCACCGGAAAGGGCTATCTCGATCTCCAGGCGCGGGAGATCGCCGGGCGCCTGCGGCAGTTCTTCGTCAGTGACCGCCTGCGGTTGATGCCCATGGCGTCAGTACGGGAGGGGTCTGCGCAGCCAATCTTCATCATGGGCTTTCCACGGTCGGGGACCACGCTGGCGGAACAGGCCTTGTCCGGCCATCCAAGGATTTCGGCCGGAGATGAGCTTCCGTTCATCAACGAGCTCAGCGACACGCTTCCACGTTTGTTCGGCAGCCCATTGTCCTATCCCGAAGCGTTGGCCGAATTGTGGATGGGAGACAATCGGCGCGGACCCGAAGCATTGCGGGACACATACCTGCAGAAGGCGGAGCTTAGAGGAGTCATCAAGCAGGGCGACACTTATTTCACCGACAAGATGCCCCTGAACGAAATGCACATCGGCTTGATCTCTCTGATCTTTCCGCGATCGCCGTTGATTCACATTCTGCGCCACCCGTTGGATGTCGTTCTATCCGCGTATTCCCATCACCTGACCCACGGATATTTCTGCGCTTTTGCGCTGGAGACCATTGCGCAGCACTACGTGTTGGTCATGGACCTCGTCCATCACTATCGCGCGCAAATGGCACTGCGGTACTTGCCGGTTCGCTACGAGGACATGGTGGCGGATATGTCAGGCAGCGTGCGTCGTATGCTGGACTTCATCGGCGAGAGCTTCGACGAGCGTTGCGTCAATTTCCACAATAACCGACGTCTGCCGCACACCCCTAGTTACGCGCAAGTGACGCAGAAATTGTACGACCGGTCCCGGTTCCGCTATCGCCATTATCGGAAGCATCTGGAGCCGGTTATTCCTATCCTTAAACCCGTAATGGACCGGCTGGGCTACGTCTTGGACTAGTGCGGTCATGATTGTCACCGGCTAACGATTAAGAAGAGACCGATGTCAACGACGATCAGCAGCAGCACGACCGGTCCGGTAGTTCTGGGCACGACCGACAATCCCCTGACCATTACCAGCACGGGCACGGTGACCTCGACGGGCCCTGCCGATGGCATCGACGGGGGAACCGGCACCACCTGGACGATCACGAATGCCGGCGTGGTCTCCGCTGCCAGCGGCAATGGCGTGTCGCTGGCCGGCAGCGGCATCGTCGGCAACACCGGCTCGATTTCGGGCAAGGATGCCCTCGTGCTCAAGGCGGGCGGCAGCGTGACGAACAACGTCGGCGGGTCGATCTCGGGCCTCGGCGCGCTCGGGGCTGGATTAGGTTCCGGGGCCGGCGTCGACATCACGGGCGCTGCGGGTACGGTGACGAACAACAGCACGATCTCCGGCGTGGCCTATGGTGTCGGCTTCGGAGCCGGGGGCCTTGTGACCAACACCAGCTCGATTACGGGTGGTGAAGATGGCGTCATCATCCAAGGCGCGATCGGGACGGTTTCGAACTCCGGCAGCATCACCGCGACGGTCGACGACGGCGTCGCTCTCTTCGCCGGCGGCAGCGTGACGAATGCCTCAGGCGCTTCCATTTCCG